>CAZECF010000091.1:0-16634 GCA_964510335.1 uncultured Bryobacter sp.
TAGCCTGATCCGTTACCGCTACCGGCTGCCGGCCTTCCAGCCGCGCCTCCATCATGCAACGCATCTCCACCAGGCCCCGGCTGGCGGCATCTCCATTACTCAGATGCACCTCGATCCGGGTTACCTGTTCATTCACCCGGCTCAAGGCTGTCTCCACGATGGCTTTCACATCCTCGGCTAGCGCCTCCCGCCCCTCAATGTTCTTGTCTGTATTGATTTGAATTTGCATAAAGTCTAATATCTGTAGGTCGCGGCCAAACCAGTCTTTGTGGGCATGAATTCGGCCATCATCACAACCACCTCACCACCCATCTTGAGGACGAGTGAACCAAGATCATCGAGCAAATCGTTCACCTCGGGGTCAGCCAGTTCATCGATCTCCACCTTCCCGGTATTGGGGTCGAGGCGGCCGCTAATTTGACGATCCGCTTCAATCAAAAGCGAGGCTACGCGGCCAGTGGCGGCGGCTTCGGCCACTTCAGTGAGTTCGCTGCTGCCGAGCCCATTCGCTTGCGCCTGCGAAAATTCGCTGGCCAGTTTCTTCATATGGGTGGCATAGTGAGATTCCGCCGCCCGCCAGGCACTCTTGCGAAGATCGTCCGGCGACAATACCGCCGCATTAAAGTTGATTGCTTCCTCGGCCAGAAAGGGATTGTGGCTGACTTCGCGGAATCGATGATGGTGCTGCGGGAGTGCCGCCAGGATCAGCGGCAATTTGGAAGGCCGGGAGTGAAACTCAAGAATTCCGCGGTCCACGGCACGGAAGAATCGTTCGGCAT
Source organism: uncultured Bryobacter sp. (assembly GCA_964510335.1). Classification (GTDB taxonomy): domain Bacteria; phylum Acidobacteriota; class Terriglobia; order Bryobacterales; family Bryobacteraceae; genus Bryobacter. Next base: position 780 of record CAZECF010000091.1, read on the forward strand.
CCTTGTCCACTTCGTCGGTCTTGCTCCCGTGGGCATGGTGCATGGCCGAAAGGCCCTGACCGGTACCTCCGTAAGATGCTACTGTCAGGTGCGGATCGGTCAGTTCATCGCCCAAGGCATCGACCAGAGTGCGCGGCACATCCGGCATTGTCTCGATCTCGTCAAGCACGTCCCGGTTGCCTTCAAAAAGTTGAATCCTGTCCAGGCTCAGCCCCAAAACCTGATAGCGCCCGGTCGATTGCAGAAATCGCCGAATCGGTTTTGTGTGGAAGCTGTTTGCCACAATCGCCAATTCGGGTACAGACCGCTGCAACAAAAATACTTCAAACTTTTCGGCACTCCCCAACACTGCCAAGCCGTCGAGAGTATGTTTCCAAAAAGCCTGGTCCTCGGCGAGGGCTTCAAACTTTTCCAGAACGGTCCGAACCTCAGAGCCCGGATGCTTTTGGGAAAGCGACACCTCAAGCTCTTTCACCAGATTGCGAAACCGGATGGGGTCTTGCTTGTTGTCGGGGAAATGCCGGTGAGTTGGTTGGTAAAGCGAGAGGCAGGGTGGCAGTGCGTCGTCAAGCTCAGCCAGGGCCTCCAGGCTGGGGCCTCTCATCAGGATTGCCCTACAGCTTTATTCTTCCAATACGGTTGCCGCTCATAGAACTCGTAAAGTTGCTCTTCGTACTGCCTTGAAATCGGTTCTGACGGCTTGAACTCTGGCGCGCCCTGGATCGTTTCCCGCGGCAAATCAACGTAAACCCTGGACGCGGTCCAGCTCACCCGCTGCACCCATTCTGGAGAAACCAGCACCCGCTTGCCCGGCCACCAGTTTCTGGTTGAAACCTCGATAAACCGGATGTCCCAGGTGGCGTCGTCCACAACAAAGCCATCCAGGTGGCCGATCTCGCCATCCGTTGCTTCGATGTAGTAGCCCTGAACCGCTTCACTGCTGCGCAGATGCGTATCGCCAGGGGCATCTATCGGAGTATTCGGGAGAGGATTGACATCAGTTGGGTAGGTCGTCAAGCTGCTCCAATAGATCGGATAGCCGTAATAGCCCAAGTAATCTGATTCCTGCTGGCGCGAAACGGGCTTTTGCGTATCTACTTCCGGACTCGCTTCCACTTGCTGCTTGGTCAGGGAGACTTCAAGCCGCTTTTCGGTCCAGTCCGCCCGCAGGATGGAAAGGGGTGATATAAGAACTTTCCTGCCACTCAGCCAGGTTCCGGTCTCTACAATGAGGTAGCGTAGTCCCCAAGTCTCGTCGTCGAAGTAGAACTCTTCAACAGTTCCAAGCTCGCCGTCGGTTGCCCGCACCACAAGCCCTTTCATGTCCGCCGCGTAAATAAGCATCGTGACTCATAGTAACAGCACGTGCAATGCCAACGCTTATTCGCAAAGCGTTATGAATCCAGATTGCCTGCTCGCCTGATCTCTATTGGTCAATTGCTCCACCTTGGTCAGCGCTAATCCATGAGGTCGTGCAATCGAAGAAAATGTGGCATGGAACAGGCTGAACCAATTTAACCCCTTGCAGTTTGGGATGTCTGAAGCCTGGAATCATGAGATGAGAACTAAACCAGAGCGAGTTGGCGATCCCAGTCTCACCGCTCATCAGCAGCGGCCAGGGTAGGGGCGGTTTGGCTTCGTTGCCAAGTTTGAGGGTCGCCATAATCTGAAAAGCGTCAGGCTGCGACTGAATAAGCCATTCGCCAGATTAAAAAATCGATACAAGGTTGATTCGAAGCTGCCTGCTAGCCTGAATCTGGATTCGTTTATGTGGCAACTCTCTTGGCGCGGTATCTTTCGCCAACTTCACCTATGGCTTGGACTGATTCTTGCCGTTTACTCAGTTCTCATCGGGCTCAGTGGCGCGGTGATTGTCTTCAAGGCCGACATCAACATCCTTTTGCGTCCGGAACTCCACCAGGGTCCACCGCCGCAGTTTCGAGCTGATCTCGACCAGGCCTTGGCCAATATCCGGCAGCAATTTCCGGATTGGAAGCCACTGAGCATCACTTGGCCCCACGAAGGAAGCCCCTACTGGATGGTTTTTCTGCTCAAGCCCTCGCAATCGCTTGAAGTCTATGTGGATACGAACACGGGCGATATTGTTGGCTCTCATGACCCCCGTAGCGGCTGGCTCGGCTGGATCGAGTCGCTGCACTCCAATCTTCGCCTGGCTCGTCAAGGCCGCCTCCTGAACGGTTACGCTGCTCTAGGCTTGTTGGCTCTTGCCTTCACGGGCATCTTTCTGGTCGCGCCCCGACTGAAGTATTTGCAGCTACAACATCTCTTGCGGCCTCGTGAGCTGCACTACTTCACAGGTGCCGCTGTTTCCATTTTTCTGGTGGGGCTCAGCTTTACGGGTGCCTACTACACTTGGTCTCAACTGTACATTCAGTGGACCGATGCTGTTCTGGTGCGTAGTCCTGGAATCAGTTTGGCTCCCAGCCCGGGCACTCAGCCGGCTCCCACTCTTGCGGAACTCGTACGTGTTGCCCAAAACACTTTTCCAGGAAAAGTGATCCATCTGCTTCCCATCCCTGATGCCAGGTATCCGCTCCGAGTCACTTTCCGGGAAGGCAGCCAATCGGAATTTCACCTGGTTTCCAATGTCGTACTGGATCCAAGAACCGCGGAAGTGCTGCGAGTTCAGCACCTGAAGAGCCGGCCTGCGGGAGACTCATTCCTGGGCTGGCTGAGTGCTTTCCACTTCGGAACTTTCGGAGGCCTAGCCGTCAGAATTCTCTGGGCCCTCGTTGGTGTTGCGATTGCCCTGTTGGGCCCTACTGGATTCTGGATCTGGTGGAAAAGACGCTTCAGAAATTCCACAATCCGAATAACGCCTGATGCATCCTACTAAGAGATGACCTGGCTTTTCTCACGCTCCAACCCGGAAAGCAAAGTGCCCGACTGGAATCTGAACCAGATTCAGCAGATGGACTTTGCGATCATCTTTAAGCACAGTCAGACTTGCCCGGTAAGTTGGGCCGCTGACCGGCAAGTGAACGCATTTCAGAGCCGGTTTCCCGATGCACCGCTATTCCGGCTTACTGTACAGCAGCATCGCGAGCTCTCAAACCAGATTGCGGCAGAGACCGGCGTCCGCCACGAATCTCCCCAAATTCTCGTATTTCGCCGGGGAGCCGTCGTCTCGAACGCCTCGCATGGAGACATTTCAGCCAATTATCTCGACGGTCTGCTCAGCTAAGGCGTGCCAAGCGCACGCGCAATTGCTGCGGCCACACCTTCGGCCAGCTTCTCTGAGCCCTCGTTCGTAAAGTGTACGTTTACGGGCTGCTGGATCTGGGCCAACTGCGGTATTGCCAATTCGTAGAGGTCATTGAGTGCAACGCCGGCTTCTCGCATCACTTTGCGGGCCACCTTGTTGTACCTTTCCACATCCTCGCTACGCCGTGGTGGACTCACCTTCCCGGCGGGCACCGGTGTCGTTGTGGCAAAGATCAGCTTCGCGCCGGTCTTGTTGAGCCGCGACACTACCAGCCGCAAGTAGCGGCGATAAGCGTCAATCGCAACTTGTGGCTCCCCATCATCGAGGCGCTTCAAGTCGTGCAAACCAAAATTGAAATGAATTACGTCCCAACGCTCCTTCCCGAGCCACTGGTCAATCATCAGAACGCCATTCGCGCTGGTGGCCCCATTGCCCGGGATGCGGTGCACGTTCGCCTTGCCTGCCAATAGCTTGCGCACAGGCTGCCCGTAGCCAATTGAAATGGAATCACCAATCAGCAAAACGCGCGGCAGCCCGGCTACGTCTTCTGCCGGAGGTACTGGCACGCGATAGTCCTGGGCCAGTAGCAACAACAACGCTAGGACCATAGCGGACTCCGCATTTGCCGGTTCATATCCATCAGCTCTGTCTCCAGCTTCCGTCGCAATGCTGGCTGCCCGGCAGCCAGATCCCGCTGCTCAGCCGGGTCCTCCTTCAGGTTGAAGAGGGCGAAATCATCTGTCCTTTGCTTCACAATTTTCCAGTCTCCACTCCGCCATGCCACATTTGGCCCGTAGCGCCAATAGTGTTGCTGGCGGCCTACGCTCACTCCGCCCTTGAGGTGTGGCAGCAAGTTGAAGCCATCCAGATTGGCTGGCTTTTCTACCCCGGCTGCCGTGAGAGCGGTGGGAACAATGTCCAGCGCGCTCACGAATTCATCGCTCGTTTTGCCCCCAGCCACTTGCCCCTTCCAGGAACACGCGAAGGGCACCCGGATTCCTCCCTCATACAATTGCCCCTTGCCTCCGCGGAGGGGTGCATTGGATGAGGTCAACTCGGCAGTCGGCCCTCCGTTGTCACTCAAGAAAATTACCAGCGTGTCTTCTTCGAGAGTCTGCTTTCGCAATCCCGCCATCACTCGCCCCACCGCATTGTCCATGGCCCGGGTCATTGCTGCGAAAAGTCGCCTTTGTTCTCCCTTGAGCCCCTCAAACTCTCCCATCAGCTTCACTGGGGCCTGCATCGGACTGTGCACCGCGTTAAAAGACAGATAGAGAAAGAAAGGCTGCGCGGCATTTCTTGCGATAAAGCCCTCAGCCTCCCGCGCCAGTGCATCTGTCAGGTACTCTTTTTCTTCCACCGGGTCCTTGCCGCGCAATACCGGATTGTTGTCGTCATAGGGAGGTTCGTTGTCGCGCAACCTCGTTACGGCGCCCCGGTAAGGTGGCGGTACATAGAAGTGCCCTTCATGAAGAAAACCGTAGAACTCATCGAAACCGCGCCGCTGCGGATGAAAAGCCTCGGCGCCGCCAAGATGCCATTTTCCAACCAGACCCGTCCGGTAACCCGCCTTCTGCAGCCTCTCTCCTAGTGTCAGCTCGCTGGCCGGCAAGCCAATTGCCGGGTCCAGGTTACGCTTTCCCACCACATTCAACTCGTGTCCAAACCGCGTCTGATAGCGCCCGGTCAGCAGACCAGCTCTTGATGGGCAACAGTAAGGAGCGGTTACATAACCCTGCCGGAACTTCACGCCTCCGCCCGCCAGTGCATCGAGGTGCGGAGTGGCAAAGTCCGAACGTCCTTGAAATCCTAATTCCCCGTAGCCCAAATCATCCGCTAGCACAAGCACGATATTTGGCCGCCGCCGCTGGGCCAAGAGCGGTGCTGCGCAACTACCGAGGAACTCCCGCCGCGTCCTCATGACGCATTCGCCGTAAGCGACGCAATAAACTCATCAGCGGCCGCCATCGACGCCTCAATGTCTTTAACCAGGACTTCCACTTCGCCATCCAGCTTCGCTGCCGTGGTCTTCAGTGAGCCAATCGCCTTGGCATTCAGGTTGTGTTTCAGGTACAAAACCTGATCCCGGAAACCCTGCAGGACGGGCTGCATCTTCCGCTCGGTTTGCTGCATGCGCTTTACATACTGCTGGTGACGCAGCCGGGTTTCTCGCAGCATCTGCTGACTACGAGTTCGCAGACCACGGTCCTTCATGGCCCCAATTTCCTTTTCCCACTCCTCAAACAGATCCTTGCCAACCTGGTCAATGCTTTCGATACGGTTGGCCAGCTCCCTGGCCCGTTTTTCAGAGTCTTCAAACTCGCTGTTGAGCTTCTTGTAGATCTTCTCGATGTTGCCGCCCTCGAAACCCGTCAATTCCTGGAAGACCTCAAGCGTCGTCTTGAGCTGTTCCTTGGCTTTCTCCTGGTCCTTCTTGCCGGCTCCGATGCGCTGCACCAGAATGTCGCGCTTCTCCTTGCCGATCTTTTCCATCGCGCCATAGTAAAGCGAGGAACATCCGCACAGCAGCGCAAGGCTGCAAGCCAACCCGAGTCTGAAGATCATCAATCGCTATCTTACGTCGCGCGGGTCCGGGTCGTCTTTGACCGGGGGCAGCTTGCGGCGGAAGAGCAGCCCGATCACCCCGCCAATCAACACCGCACCCACCAGCGCTGTTGAGGTGACCAGAAAGAAGGGAAAGCCCTGGCTCTCCTTGATCAATACTTCGCGCACCGGCTCGTCCACGACAAACCGGATCGTCTTGTGCGTCGCAGTATTCATCTCGTCACTGGAAGCGAAACGTCCGTCCAGTCGTACATGCGAGAGTTCGCGGCCCAGCCCCAACATGGTGCGCGGCAGCGCCAGCGAGACAATCGCCTTTCGCGTGCCCGGCACCAATTTCAGCCTCAGCTCGCGCCGAATCGGGTCAAAGGCCAGCGATTCAATGGGAGCGCTTTCGTGCCAGGCCACCGTCACCTTGCCCGCCTGATTGGGTCCTACGTATGCATCTACTTCCTGCTCCACCACCCGCATGCCCTCATCGGCCAGCGCGGTCAGACAAGTCGATCGGTCTGGATCAAAAGTCCGCACTGGCAGGTTCTTGCCCATCGCCTCAGGGGCTTCCCGCTGGGGAATTGCGGCCAGCGGCATACTGTTCGCCCCGGCGAAAGCCCTCACCCAACGGCCCGCTCCGTCCTTTAGTGCTACCGTGTCGTAGACCGTCATCGATTGATTGCGGAAGTCGTAAATGGCGTGATGGCCCTTGCGTGAATCCCAATTGTGGTGCTGAAACTTCACCAACCGGCCGGCAGTTCGCAGCAATTGTCCGCCATTCGCCAGCGGCAACTCGGCCACCGGGCCCTCGTGCTCTACACCGGCTGAGTTAATCCCGTCCGGCAACTGACACCGGTCGAGCAGGATCGACCGTCCTTCACCTCCCACCAACCGGTACTGATAGTTGTAGCCAGCGGCTTCTTTGGCGCACCAGATTTCAATCCCCAGATTGCCCCGATCCTGAACCCGCAAGAGAAGATAATTGCCCTCACTATCGATCTTCGGACGTGGCGGCGCACTTGGCCCCGCACACGCTGGCAGATTGGCAAAGCGCATCGGCAGCACAGCCTCATCGGCCCAGGCACAGCCCACTACGACAATCAGAATCAGGAATCGAATCACGCGTCCAGTTTGGCTTTCAGCATTTCGTTTACAGCTCCAGGATTGGCCTGGCCCTTGCTTGCCTTCATCACTTGTCCCACCAGGAAGCCAATCACGGCTGTCTTGCCGCTCTTGTATTGCTCTACCTGTTTCGGGTTTCCGGCCAGCACTTCTTCGATGATCTTGTCGAGGGCGCCGGTGTCGGAAATCTGCTTGAGCCCGTCGCGCTCCATAATCGCCTTGGGGCCCAGCCCGTCGGTGAACATCTTCGGGAAAATTTCCTTGGCCAGTTTGCCCGAAAGCTCGCCACTTTGAATCAAGCCCACCAGCTCGCCAATCTGTTCCGGCGGAATCGGGCAGCTTTCAATGTCTTTACCGGCGCCGTTCAGCAGGCCTACCAATTCGCCCATCACCCAATTGGCGGCGACCCTGGCGTCAGGCGAAGCCTTTGCGGCCCGTTCGTAGTAATCCGCCATGGCCCGCGTCAAGGTCAAGACCTGGGCATCGTAGTCTCGCAAACCGTATTCATTTACAAAGCGCGCCCGCCGCTCGCTTGGCAATTCCGCCATCTTTCCGGCCAGCTCGATTTCCCATTCTTTGGGCACAACCAACGGCAGCAAGTCGGGCTCGGGGAAGTAGCGATAATCGGCTGCTTCTTCCTTGTCGCGCATGAGGGTCGTCTCCCCGCTATCCACGTTGAAAAGGCGCGTCTGCTGGCGCACTTTCCCCCCGGATTCAAGCAGGGCGATCTGCCGCAAGATCTCGAATTCAATCCCAAGCTTCACGTGCCGGAAGCTGTTCAGGTTCTTGATCTCCACCTTGGTGCCAAACTTTTCTGCCCCTTTGAGCCGGACACTTACATTCGCGTCGCAGCGCAATTGTCCCTTCTCCATGTCACAGGTCGAGACGCCAATAAACTGCATGGCCTGCTTGAGTTCTGTCAAGTAGGCATAAGCTTCATCGGAGCTTCGCATGTCTGGCTCGCTCACGATTTCGATGAGCGGAGTGCCAGCCCGATTCAGATCCACGTAACTGAATTTGTCAGAATCCTTGAAGCCCTCATGCGAACTCTTTCCGGCATCGTCTTCCATGTGCACGCGCGTCACGCCTACGCGCTTGTGAACGCCTTCTAATTCAATGTCGACATAACCGTGTTCGGCCAAGGGCTGGTCATACTGCGAGATCTGATAGCCCTTCGGCAGATCCGGATAGAAGTAGTTCTTCCGGGCGAATACTGATTTTTCATTGATGCGGCAATGCAGACCGAGCGAACCCTGTACGGCCAACTCTACTGCCTCCCGGCTGAGGACCGGCAAGGCGCCCGGCAACCCGAGGCAAACAGGACAAACATTCGAGTTTGGATCTTCCCCAAAACTGGTCGGGCAGCCGCAAAAAATCTTCGTGTTCGTGGCCAGTTGGCAATGCACTTCGAGGCCGATTACAGGCTCGTACTTCGCAACCTGTTCGGGCGTCGCCAGCGCCAATTCAGCAGTGGACATAGCCTTTATTCTGGCATAGCTGCCCTTTCGCGCCCTACAGGAAGAACTGCGCCGCCTTCGTTCGCTCCAGCAACGGGCGGTTCAGGAATTCCACCAGCGGCGTTGCCGCTCGCAACCGTTCAGACACTTCCTTCACCAGCTTTTGCCCGTAGGCAAGCGCCGGGTCCAGTTCCACCCACACGACGTACATTTTGTGCCGCAGCAGGTCCTCAGCCGGGTCTCCCGGCAAGTAGCCCTTGGGAGCCCGCGTCAGGGGCTGCCCTTGCAATCTGCCCATCCACCTGATCAGCTTCTTATCCGCCAAAATTTTGCGGAGCTCGTCGTGATTCTTCGCGATGGATTGCCGCAAGAGCTTGAGCGTGTCCGCTGCTGGCATATAGATCCCCGCCGCTATCATCAATTGCTGTCGCTCCAAATGGAGATAAAAGCTGGCGCTATCGTTCTTGTTCAAGTTCCGCCGGCTCATCCCCGCCGCGATGTTCGTTTTGTAAGGCTTTTTGTCTTTGGCGAAGCGCACATCCCGGTAGATACGAAAAACCGCCTTCTTCGGCTCGGTAATGTAATCGGGAGCGTAGTCCACCATCTCTCTCCCCAGAGCCTCGATCAGACCCTCCATCGGCTTTTTCACAGAATCGAGATAAACGGTCTTGTTGGCTTCAAACCACTCCCGGTTGTTGTTTTCCTCGATTCCTTGAAGGAAGCTTGCTGTTTCGGGAGGGAATCCGGGGAATGCCTGTTGTTTGCGCGCCATACTGATTAGGATGCTGGCCCTCGCCGCCCAATTGCAACCTTTCTTGCCCGCTGTCACGATTCGCGAAAACGAAGCTCTCCGGCTGCACACCCGCTTCGCGCTGGGCGGGCCGGCCCGCTATCTGGTTGACGTTGCTGACTCCTCCGTCCTTCCAGCAGTGATGGATGTTCTGAGCTCCACGGATTTGCCCTTAATCACTCTGGGCGGCGGCTCCAACCTGATCGTTGCCGACGAAGGATTTCCCGGTATCGTCCTTCGATTCACCGGACAGTCCCTTGAGCGCGATAAAGAGCTCACCATTGCCGAATCCGGGGTGCTCTGGCAGCGCCTGGTCGATTTCCACACAGACCTTTCGCTTACCGGCATGGAGCGCATGACCGGTATCCCCGGCTGGCTTGGTGGCGCACTCTACGGCAATGCCGGCGCCTACGGCCAGACCGTCATGGACTTTGTCGAGAGCGTCCGCATTTTTGATGGACAGACTTTCCGTGACATCCCTAATGCCGAATGCGGCTTTGCCTACCGGACGAGTGGTTTCAAGTCCCGAAAGGACTGGATTTTGCTTTCCGCTCGCATCCGCCTATCCCCTGGCGACCCCGCCGAAGTCCGTGCGGTGGCAGACGAAATTCTCGCCACCCGCAACGAGAAATTCCCGCCTTCCTTGCGCTGTGCCGGATCAATCTTTAAGAACCTGCACGCTGCGGATTTGTCTCCCGCCATCCTCAAGCGTGTTCCGGCTGCGGTGATCCGGGCCGGCAAAATTCCCTCAGCCTGGTTTCTGGATCAGGTTGGCTCAAAATCCACACGCTTAGGTGGAATCGAAGTCGCCGCCTATCACGCCAATCTGATCTACAACACGGGCATGGGCACTGCCGCTGAAGTCTGCCAATTGATCGACACCCTCAAGGAGCGCGTCGAAGCCGAGTTCGGCTTGACTCTGGAGGAAGAAGTGCAATACATAGGCTTCCCGGATCGCCTCAGTCGCTAAAGTTCTTCACGAGATCCGCCGATTTATCAGCCACAACCATGATCATCAAGAGTCGGCGTACTTCCAGCTCGGCCAAGAGCGGCTACTATCGCATCCAGGGCGACGGCAATCAGGTTCTCCATGGCTTTGGCGATGGAGAATTTATTCGGCTGCGGGACGAGAACGGTCGCGAATGGCGTGGCGTCGCCGAAGTCTTCGAATCCATGGTTCGCTTCCGCTTCCGTGACGCCGATGGCCGCCACATTTCCGGCGTCTCAGAGAACGGGTCCGGGATCGTTCTCCGAGACGAAAAGGGCAATACCTGGCGCGGCTTTGTGGACTAGTTCACCTGCCAGATTGTTGTCGTGCCGCTTACCTCGTTGGCCACTACCAGCAGCGGCATGCCATTCGGACTCTGATTGGCCGGAATGAAGACCATCCCCTCAGGGCCCAGATCTCCTGCCGCTGCCGTATTGGTGGCTGCCTGAGTATTGCGGTTCCGCCATTGGCTCGAAAAACGAACAGCCTTGGGGTCCGTTACGTCATAGATCATGATGTTGCTGAGCCGCTCATTGGCAATAAAGGCATAAGTGCGGCCCCGAATGGTTCCGGTTGTTATGGCCTCCGGTTCCGGTCCCTTATCGTCACTGCGGTCATCGGGATTGTTGTTCGTGTGTCCCATGTTGTGGAGCCCGGGGTAGTCGGTCATTTGAATTCGCTCAAAGTCATTGAGGCTGTCGTAGACCATGTTGACGTTCGCGTCCCAGATCGAAAAGGACCGCGCGCCGAAGACGTGAATCATGTCGATATCGCCATCTCCATCCAGATCACCCGAAGCAGTGGAGATATTGAGGCGCCCTAAGGCACTCGGCATCTTCAGTTCCGCTTCGTTCGGATAGAGAAGCGAATCGAGCCGTACTGCATTTGAGCCCACGCGGGCCACTTCGCTGTAACCGTCGAAGTCACGGGAATCTCCTTCATTAGCGGAAAGAACGTAGAGCTTGCCGTCTGCGGCTGTATAAGCAGCAATGGCATCGGGCTGATACATTCCCCAAATCGTCCAGGTCCGCAGGTTGAATCCTCCATCCCGGTCGCTGACATCCAGCGAATTCTCGCGCATCCAGTGCGGTTTCAAGCCCAAGGGAGCGATCCGCGTAAACTGCCCAGCATCCACATCGAGGACCGCAATGGCATTTGCTTCCTGCAGGGATACATAAGCAGTGCGCGAATCAGGCGATACGGCAATGTATTCCGGCTCCAAATCTTGCGCTACCGTCGCGCGGGGTCCAAATACTCTGACGCCTGCCGGCAGGTTTTCCTTGGTGTACGCCCGGAAGTTTGCTGTCCGGACATTGGCCTGCGTCAGCTCCGCGATGCCGCCACTTACATCAATGATGCTTACGCTGCCCTCGGGGTCAACGGTGTAGTCGTCGGAGGGCTCACCCTCGTTGGCAACCAAAACCTTGCGCCCATCGGGAGTAAACACCAGCATGTCGGGGAGTGATCCTACCTTCACTGTCCTGATCAGATCGCCATCCACATTCAGAAACGCAACGGTTCCCGCTTCCGTGCGAGGGCTCATTTCAAGCGCCACCGCCACAAACCCGTTCAACACCGCCACGCTATTTGGAGCATGTCCTACTTCCGGGGCAAATTTAACCTGCCGGACGAGCACCGGCGCTGCCGGGTTTCGGATGTCAATTATGTCGATAGCCCGATCTGCGGCGTTCACAACGAAAAGCCGCTGCGAGCGAGGGTCATGGGCTGGAATCTCCGCGGCGCTCCGATCATAAATACCGGATCGATAGGTTCCGAGAACGTTCAGAACTGGATCCTGACCGAAGAGAGGCAAAGCGGTAAACGCAAGCAGGACAACCGTACAAGTGCGAAGCATAGCCTAAAGTCTAAATAAATGCCGAATTTTCCCGCATGAATTTCTGGTTTCAGAATCGTGAATTCTTTGTGAACTATAATTCCATTCATGTTCCGGCGATCCTTCCTGCTTGCTTCTCCGCTCAGCCTGGCTTGGCAGACGCCCGCTTCAAGCCAGATACGCCTTGGCGTAATCGGCGCCGGAAGCCGCGGCACTTTCGTGATGACGGTCTTTCAGAAAGACCCTGCTCTTCGCGTCCATGCTGTCAGTGATATCTACGAACCCAACCTTGAACGCGGCCTCTCTACCGCCGCCAAGGCTCAAAGCGGTCAATCCCCTCGCGCCTACCGGAATTACAAGGCTTTGCTGGATGACAAGGAAATTGACGCCGTTCTGATCGGTACGCCCGAACACTGGCACGCCCGCATGGTGCTCGATGCTCTGGCGGCCGGCAAAGATGTCTATGTCGAAAAGCCACTTTGCCGCACTCCGGAAGAAGGGGTTGCGTTGATAGAGGCCGAGCAAAAGTCCCGGCAAATTGTCCAGGTCGGCATGCAGCGCCGCAGCTACGATCTGTATCTGGCAGGCCGTGATCTCGTCCGCGCAGGTACGCTGGGCAAGGTCCGCATGGTCCGCTCCTGGTGGCTTAACAATTACCTGTCGGGCAACCCTGCCAGCGCCAAACTCGACGGCCCACTCGATTGGGAACAATGGCAAGGCCCGCACGAAAAACGTGTCGCACTCAATCCTGACCTGTTTCGCAACTGGCGCAACTATCGCGATTACGCGGGCGGGATTGTTGCCGATCAGGGAGCGCATGTCTTTGACGGCATTCATTTGCTGATGGACGCCAGCTACCCGCTTGCTGTCACGGCCGCTGCGGGCAATCCACATCGCGAGGGCTTCGATACGCCCGAGTCCGTCGTCGTCACCGCTGAATACCCGGAAGACTTCCTTGGCGTCTTCACGGTCAACTACGCCGCGATGAAGTACAAGAGCCGCAACGACCAGATGAATCATCTTGACGGCGACCAGGCGCGTATGGATATTGGGCGCGAAACCTGCCGCATTTATCGTCAGGGAGACGAAGACAACGTCGCCACCGAGAAAACCTCGGCCCGCGGTTTCGGCTGGGCTACGGATCTCCACGTTCAGAACTTTCTCGATTGCGTGCGCAACCGCAGGAAACCGACTGCGCCCATGGTCTTGGGTTTTCAGGCCTGCCTCGTCACCCAGCTTGCCAACCTATCCCTCCGCACCGGAAAGCGGATGCGCTGGAATGCTCAACTCCGCCGCGTCGAATCCTGATCTTCGGGCCCCAATAGCCTCAAAAACTGATCCCTCCCGCGTGATAGCGCGGCCCCTTCGCCGCCGCTGGTCGCCTGGCTCGCAAAGAAAAAAGCCCAGTCCGCAGCCTTGTGCCAAGCCTCCCGCGCCTCATCAAATCTCTCCTCAGACAATAAACGCAACCGGCGTAACCGGTACATCTCCGCCGTATCCAAAGCAAAATGCGGACTCGTGATGGCTGCCTCGATACACTGCTCTGCCTCCTGAAGTCGATTTTCCCGTTCCAGCGTCAGCGCCTTTCTCATCCATCCTGCCAGCTTCGCCTCCGAATCCGGGGGCGCCTTTTTCCGCTCCGTTTTCTCCACTTCATAACCCACGACGGCAAAGTAGTGCTTCAGATTCCCATTTCGCGGACCGTCCTTGCGCCCGAGCACTACGGTGTGGCGTTCTCCTCCGATCACCAGGTCCAATTCACACTCAAAAGAAGTCCAGTCCAGCCGGATGTCGGCAATTTGTCCTGTCTCGCCGACCTGGATGACGTTCCCTGCGGCATCTTGAAAGTCCTCCAGCACCTTTACCCACTGGTGCTCGCACAAATGATCCACGGTAGCAGCCATCTCTAATCAGGCAAGCGCTGATTTCCAAGGAAATCCCTCACCACAAGCGGAAATGAGGTAAAGTTTAGAGTCTGAATGATGGCGTCGACCGCGCTCACCCCCTGCCCTCTTTGTGCGGAACCAAATGCAATCCCGGTTTCCAGCCGGGATCGCTACGGCGCTTCGCTCTCAACTGTCGCTTGTCCCCGCTGTGGGCTCTACCGCAACGACCCGCTACCCACCATCGCCCAGCTCAAGGCTTTTCACGAGATCGAATACCGCAAGTCCTACAAAGGGCGTCGTGATCCCAAGCCCAAGAATGTACTTCGCTCCCAGCGGCTCGCCACGACTCGTTTGCGCCGGTTGCAGCCACTGCTCCCCGCTAACGCGGCAGTGCTTGATGCCGGTTCAGGCTCCGGCGAGTTTCTGTTCACCCTCAAGAATGCTGGCCTCCAACCCACCGGTCTTGAGGCAGACACCGCTTATGCGGAATACGCTCGGCGCGAATACGGCGTCAGGGTTCACGATGGGGGTCTGCTGGATACGGGTCTCCCTGCTAACTCTTTTGACGCCATCACGCTATTTCACGTTCTGGAACATCAACCTGACCCTCTCGCTGTGCTCGCACGGCTGAAGCACTACCTTCGTGACGACGGATTAGTTGTCATCGAAGTTCCCAATCTCGATTCCCTGCACCAGCATCCCGCCAAGCGCTTCCACTTTGCCCATGTGCTCGGCTTTACGCCCTATAGCCTCAAACTTGCAATTCATCTTGCTGGTTTCCAGTTGCTCGAATTTTCAACCAGCGCTTTTGGCCGCAATCTTTACGTCCTACTCCGCAAGACTTCCCAAGCTGAGCCCGCACCATCTGGCGGCCCCCCCGCTCCGCTTCCCACTACTACCCGGACTATATTGAGCTACTACCTCAACCCGCTGACCTACCTTCGATTCGCGCTCAGGATGTCCCAATTCGCGGGCGAGCTCTTTGCCCTCCGCAAATGAAAAAGACCCCACGCAAATGGGGTCTTTCGCAAAACTGGCGGTGAGGGTGGGATTCGAACCCACGGATACCTTTCGGCATCAGCGGTTTTCGAGACCGCCCGATTCAACCACTCTCGCACCTCACCGCCTACCAGTATATCGAAACCCACTCCCCTGCTTTCCAAGCTAGTATCAGAAAGTATTGGCTAACTCCATCTGCATCCTGGTCGTTCCTTGCTATAACGAAGCTCAGCGCCTCAACCGGCAGGCTTTTGAAGCTTATATTCCTTCTCACCCGGATCTCAGGTGGATCTTCGTCAACGATGGCAGTCGGGACTCGACGCTATCACTCCTCCGCGAAATCGAAGCACTCTATCCTTCGCAAGTCCAAGTGCTCGATCAGCAACCCAACCGCGGCAAGGCCGAAGCCGTCCGTGCGGGTATGCTGCTGGCTCTCCAGGCTGATCCAACCTATGTGGGATTTTGGGATGCTGATCTGGCTACCCCGCTCGACACGATCCCCTCTTTTCTCGACATATTCACTGCGCACCGCAACATCGACATGGTCTTCGGTGCCAGAGTAAAGCTGCTCGGCCGCGAAATCCACCGCCAACCCATTCGTCATTACCTGGGCCGCGCTTTTGCGACAACCGTCTCCATGATGCTCCGCCTGCCAATCTACGATACGCAGTGCGGCGCAAAGATTTTCAAGGCGAGCAGTGAACTCAAAACCGTTCTGGCCCAGCCTTTCCTGTCGCGCTGGGTCTTCGACGTAGAGATTCTTGCCCGCGTACTGAGGCATCGCAACTTCTCTGTTGCTTCTCTAGAGGCATCCATTTACGAATTGCCATTGCCGGTGTGGAAAGATGTGGGGGGGTCGAAAGTAAAGCCAACGGATTTCTTCAAAGCGCTGTTTGAAATCTTCCAGATTTGGCTGCGCTACCTGAGGCGGTAGCAAAAAAGAGATGGCGTCCCCACGGGGATTCGAACCCCGGTTATCGCCGTGAAAGGGCGGTGTCCT
>CAZECF010000092.1:0-16107 GCA_964510335.1 uncultured Bryobacter sp.
TTTTGCCCCCTCCCCTCACACCCCGGGGGCGGGGGGCGGGGGCGGGGATTGGCCTGGCACGGGTTGCGGAAGTAGTAGCCGAGTGGGGGGGGAAGGTTGCGGTGGATTCGCCCAGCGGGGCGCGGTTTCTGGTGCAGATTCCGGCGCTGGTATTGGGTGAGGCGGGGGGGCGGATCCTGGTGGTGGAGGATGAATCCGCGATTCGGGGGCTGATTCGCAAGATCCTGGAGCAGCGCGGGTACCGGGTACTGGAAGCGGCTACGGAGGCGGAAGCTGTGGAATTGGCTGCATCCGGGGTAGTACTGGATTTGCTGATTACGGATCTGGACTTGAAGGGCGGGGACGGGCGGCGGGTGGCGGAGGCGGTATGTCAGAATCATCCAGAGTGCCGGATTCTATACATTTCTGGAGGGATTTGCGACGTTGCAGGAGGCCAAGAAAACGTCTTGCAAAAACCCTTTTCACCGAATAATCTGGTACTAGCCGTACAGCGACTCCTACAAGCACTGTAGCGCTGCACAAATTTGTTAAAGACGAGCCGGGATCCTGTCGATTTTATGTATAGAGAAGCAACCGTGCAAGAACAGCTATTTGATCGGGAAGCAGCATTGGCCCGCGTCGGAGACGATGCGGAATTGCTGACCGAGCTCGTCCGCCTTTTCCTGGATGACTATCCTGAGAGTCTTTCGGCCATCGATGCGGCCGTGGCCGAGCGTGATCCGAGGCGACTGGAGCACGCTGCGCACACCTTGAAAGGTGCAGTGGCTAATTTTGGCGCGGAAGCCGTGGTGAAAGAAGCCTTTGAGCTGGAACGCCAAGGGCGGGCCGGGGATTTGTCGCATGCCAATGAAAACCTGCATCGTCTGCATGAAGCAATCGAGCAACTGGATTATGAGTTGCGTCCGATAGCTGATCACGTCTAGTGCGCTTAGGCCCAATTTTCGCCAGTCTATCCCCCTTGTTTTGTTAAGCTGAAGTTATAAGCTTTATGGAAGAAAATTCAGTACGGGATATCGTCTGCGCTCACAGCCCTGATTCAGACGACGCCTACATGTTCTATGCGTTGGCGACCCGAAAACTTCGGAGTCCGCTGGTGAATTTCATCCACAAGCTGGACGATATTCAGGTTTTAAACCAACTGGCGCTTGAGGGAAAGTACGAGCTCACGGCGATTTCTTACCACGCCTATCCCTATGTCGCTGACAAGTATCAGCTCATGGCTTCTGGCTCAAGCATTGGCGACAACTACGGCCCGATGCTGGTTTCATTAACGCCGATGGCACCGGAAGACTTGAAGGGCAAGCGTATTGCAGTACCCGGCAAGATGACCACTGCTTATCTGGCGCTGCGCATTTTCCAGCCGGATTTTGAAGCGGTATTTGTTCCCTTCGACAAGATTCTGGATGCGGTGACGGAAAAGTCTGTGGATGCGGGGCTGGTGATTCATGAGGCGCAGTTGACTTATGGCCGGGGCGGTTTCCACAAGATTCTGGATTTGGGTGTGTGGTGGAAGAAGTTGTATGATCTGCCGCTGCCTTTGGGGGCGAATGCCATCCTGAGGGATTTGCCGGCTGAGATCAAGAGCGAGTGTTGCCGTCTGATGCGAGAGAGCATTGAGTATGCGATCAGTCATCAGGAGGAAGCGCTGAATTACGCGATGCAGTTTGCGCGTGACATGGAGCAACCGCTGGCCGAGAAGTTTGTCGGCATGTACGTGAACCATTACACGGTGGATTGTGGCGACGTCATACCGAAAGCCGCGCAGAAACTGCTGGATCTGGGTCACGAGTCAGGATGGATTCCGAATCGTGTTCAAGTCGAATTTATTCGTTAGACGAATTTTCCTCTTTGCCCTGGGCGTGAGTCTGCTGTGCGGGCAGGACAGGCCTAAAGACAAGATCAAGGCCCTTCAAGGATTAGCCAAGCAGGGCAGGGCAGGTGTGCCGGGGATTACGGCTTATCAGCGGGACACGGACCCGAGCGTGCGCTTTGCAGCGGTTGAGGCATTGATTGATGCGGGCGGGGTGGAGGCGGTGGATGCGCTGCGGGTGGCGACACAGGATTCGGCGGCTGAGGTGCAGCGGCTGGCCGTGGCCGGGATTGTGAATTTCTATGCGCCGGGATATGTGCGCAAGGGGATTCGGGCGCGGCTGAATGCGGTAGGGGACAAGATTTCGCGGTCGACGAACGAACCGTTATTGGATCCGTGGGTCAAGGCGCGGCCGGAAGATGTGGCGGCGGTGCTGCATGTGCTTAAGAACGGCACCAGCAGAGATGCCAAGCTGCAAGCGGCTCAGGCACTGGCGACGCTGCGGGCGAAAGAAGAACTGCCCGAGCTGTATCCTTTGCTGCAATCGAAAGATGACGCCTTGATGCTGGCGGCGTTGCGGGCGATCGAGGTGGCGGGTGACAAGCAGGCAGCGAATGAAACGATATTCCTGTTGCGGGATTTGAATGATCGGATTCAGGTGCGGGCTATTTCGATCAATGGCATATTCCGGAACGAAGCGGCGTTGCCGGATCTGGCTGAGGTGTTTGCGCGTGGCCGGTCTGGACAGAGCCGGGCGGCGGCGTTGGAGGCGATTGCCATGATTGCCTCGCCGGAATCGAAGAGTTTGTTTGAGCAGAATCTGGGGGAGCGGGACGAGAAGCTACGAGGCTTTGCGGCGGAGGGATTGGGTCGGATTGGTGCAACTGACGTCAAGGCGCGTCTGGAAGAACTCTATCAGGGGGAATCGAATCTGCGGGCCCGGCTGGGTCAGGCTTTTGCGCTGGTGAAGCTGGGGCAACTGGATGGGGGAGAGTTCAGCCCGCTGACGTACCTTTTTAACAGTTTGAATTCAGCGGCCTGGAATGATTTTGCCAGGACATACCTGGCGGAGCTGAGCCGGGACGAGGCGGTACGGAACGTATTGAAGGAAAAGATTCCCACGGCGACGCGATCCGAGAAGATTGGCCTGGCAAGGATTCTGGCGGTGGAAGGCGGCAGAGGAGACGGGGGAGCGATTGACGCACTTTCCAACGATCGGGACAGCGCGGTAGCCGAAGAAGGAATAAAGGCAGCCCGGGCGATGAGCGCGAGGCTGCCTTAGATTCGGGGTTGTAGAAAGAAAAGCCTTACTTGGCTTTCTTCTGTTTCTGCTGACCGACGCGGACTTTGAACTGCTTGGCTTGAGCATCGCTATAAGCCTTCCAATCGAAGCGCTTGGAGGCTTCAGAAAGGTATTGGTTCACGTCGGCATCCTTGGGAAGAACCGCCATGATGGAGGCGGTCATGGTGCCATCAGGATTCGAGATCCGGTAGCGCTTTACATTCGGGATTGCCATAACCTTCAAATTATAGCAAGTTACGGAGGGCGGGCTCCAGTGTAGGGAAGCGAAATTGAAAACCAAGCTGTAAGAGTGCTGAGGGGAGGACGCGCTGGCTTGCGAGAAGGACCGTGCTCATTTCACCGAAGAGGAGACGCAGAGCGATTTCCGGAACAGGCAGAAATGCGGGCCGGTGGAGGACTTTTCCCAATACGGCAGTGAATTCGGCATTGCGTACGGGCTCTGGAGCGGTCAGGTTTACCGGGCCGGCCGGGGCTTCTGGTGCCAGCAAAGCAATGACGGCGGCTACCCAGTCTGCAACATGAATCCAGCTCATCCACTGGCGGCCGCTGCCGAGCCTGCCTCCAACGCCGAACTTGAAAGCGGGCAACATGCTGGGCAGGGCGCCTCCTTCACGACCCAGCACCACTCCGGTGCGGAGGCAATGAACACGGAGGCCGAGTGCGCGGGCGAGATTCGCCTCTTGCTCCCAATCTGTTGAAAGATCCGCCAAAAAGCCCGAACCGGGGAGAGCGTCTTCCGCGAGTTTTTCGTCGCCACGGTCGCCATAAACACCAATTGCGGAGGAACTGAGGAAGATCGCGGGGCGCTGGGAGAGCGTGGAGAGGGACTGGACCAGAGAGCGGGTGGAATCGATGCGGCTGGAGCGCAGCAAGGCTTTGCTCTGTTGTGTCCAGCGCTGGTTTACGGTGGCACCGGCCAGGTGAATGAGTGCATCGGAACCAGCAAGAGATTCGGGTGGCGGATGGATGCGCGGGGGATTCCAAAGAAAGCTTTCCACGGCGTCAGGGAGACCCAGTACGGGCTGGCGAGTCAACAAGGCGATGGAATGGCCGCTGGCAAGCAGTTCCTGCATCAGGTGCTTGCCAAGAAAACCCGTCGCGCCGCTGAGCGTAATGCGCATCCGAGCCTTATTGTACGGGAAAGGGGTCTTTGCCGGTGCTCTCGAGGTAGGAGATTTCGCGCAAGTAGGCAGCGGCGTCTGTCTTGCGTTTCATTCCGTCGTAGGACATGAAGCGAATTTGGCCAAAAATGGGACGCTCCACCCAAGGCCGGTCATGCAGACCGAAGCACCACAGGATGCCGGTATAGGTGTTGGGATCGCGGCCATCGAGGGCGTACTTGTCGTGGAGATAGATCATTGTTTCGAGCGCATCCTGGCAGGTGGGCGACCATTCGATGATCTTTTTGCCCCAGTACATGCGGTAGTAGCCGTGCATCTTGCCACGCAGGAGTAATTCTTTTTGAGTGGCATTCCAGATGTCATCGTGGGTCTGGGCCGCTTCGAGTTGAGCCCGGGAATATTGAGGTTTTCGGTCATCGGCGGCATGGGCCAGCAAGGTCTTGCGGGCCCAATCGGGAAGACTGGAAAGACTCTCCAACTGGGGTCCGGCAAAGCGGGCGAAATTGAAGGCGAGTTCCCGGCGCACGATCATTTCTTCGAGGAATTCCTCGGTGGATAGATTGTGTTCGATGCCATAGGATTGAACCGCGAGGGCGATGTCGATGGTGCTGATCATGCCGAAGTGAAGATAGGGACTGAGGTTGGAAGTGGCGTGGGCGGCAGGGTGATTGCGCTCTTTGCCGTAGCGTGGAAGTTTTTTCGTGAGGAAAAGCTGGAGACGTTTTTCTGCCTCCAGCGCACCGCCGCGGAAGCTGGTTGAGGGGGCTACGCTTTGGTCAATTTCGCATTTAGCGACCAGTTCGGCAATGTTACCAGCGTCAACATGCGTGTGAAAATCGGGCACGGGCTGCTTCCAGGGGTGCGCAATTTTGGGCATGTCGAGTGGTTTGAGATAAGAGGGGAGAATGCGGCGGACTTTGGGCCGAATGGTGTAGGCGGCATATTCGCGCTTCTCAAAATGATTCATGGGGATCACGCAACTGGAATCGACGGCAACGAGAGGGATGTCCAGTTTGGCGGCGACGGAGGCATTCAGCCGGGTAGCAACATTAGTGGGGTAGTCGTCGGTTACGACGGCGGCGGCATGGGCGGCGAGGTGATAGAGCAAGTCAGCGGGGTCAGAGCGGCGGGCACGCAGGTTGAAGACATAGCCGGCGCCGAGACTGGCAAGGCGTTTGGAAGTTTCCGGAACGGCCTCGAGGGCGAAAGTATGGAGTCGCCGGTTGGCCAGACGGTAGGTGCAACTGAGGCGTTCGTAGACCAGGACCGGAAGCTGCAGAGAGTTGGCAAGAAAGATGGCGTGGGCGAGGGCGTGGTTGCCGGTTACGCGCCGGTTCATCTGGCTCCAATAGAGCACATAGCGGGCATGGGAGCGAAGGGGTGCCTGGTTGAGGTTGAGAATGCGGTCTGCGGCTGGAGATGTCAATACGGTTTAGGGATGTCCGGAAAGTTCAGGACGGTACAATATAAGATACCGATGCGAGCATGGAACCGGGCCCGGCTGCTGTGGGGCTATCTGTTGCGGAAAACCCGGCTAAGTGCCCTGCCTGTCGAGTATATCGTCGAGACAACGGCAAAGTGCAATATCTATTGTCCGATGTGCCCGCGCGAAACCCACAAGCAGCCGAAAGAAGACATGGCGGATGAGGTCTTTGAGAGGCTAGTGGAGGAAAGTGGCAGCAGTGCCGAGCACATGATGCTCATTGGGTTGGGTGAGCCGCTACTGGATAACAAGATCTTTGAGCGCATCGAATTTTGCGAAAAGCACAAGATCTCCACTTTGCTATCCACGAACGGGACGCTGCTGGATGAAAAGGCGGCTGAGCGGCTCTTGCAAACGCCACTGGAACATATCACGTTGAGTTTTGACGGCGCGACCAAGGAAAGTTTTGAGTTTTACCGCAAGGGGGCCAAGTACGAAAAAGTCAGGGACAACTTTGTTCGTTTTGCCCATATGAAGGCTCGTTTGAAGTCAAAGGTGCAAGTGGTGGTTCAAATGGTGCGGATGGAGAAGAATTGGGACGAGGTGGGCGAGTTTGAACGGTTTTGGCGAGCGGTTCCCGGGGTGGATCAGACGAGGGTCAAGGCGGATGAGACGGATCTGATGAGCCCGGAAGGAGGACATGTAGCGGGCGATTTTGCGCATCCGTGTCATTACCTGTGGCGCGGGCCGATGTACGTCAAGCAGAATGGGGACGTTTATCCGTGTTGCCAGAGCTACATGCTGGACGGGCAGCCCGTGGGGAGGGTGGGGGAAGCACCGCTGGAGCAGATTTGGAATTCGGACGAGATGCAGCGGATGAGAGGCTTGCATACGACGGGGCGCGCGGGGGAAATCGGGATTTGCGCCAAGTGCCGTACGGCGATTCCGCATCCGGTATTGGTGGCGGGAAGCCTGGTCTTTCATGGGAGAACGGTAAGGAAATTGTTGCCGCTGGTAGAGAAGCTTGCTTATTGGAGCAAAGTGCCTTTTCAACTTCTAAGGCCGCAAAAGCAGGCCAGACCCCTGGGACGCACCGAGGCCAGCGAACTGGTGCAGATTAGCGCACCAAAAGACTGAATTCCCGGAGCAGTTCACCAGAAGCATTGACGGACTTGAGTCGGATCCAATGCTGACCCGGAGTCAGGGGTGGCGTGGTGAGCATTGTTTGACCAGAAGAAAATTTTGTCTCCGCGAGGATCTTTCCTTCTTCTGACACGAGCTGGCAGAAGATGCCGCTGACCTGGAGCCCCGTCAGATCAGGCCGGATGGCCAGTTTCCTGCCGGCGGGCAGGGTATTTGAAGTTTCGTTTCGAAAAGCCTGGATGTCGACGGCAAGTGGCGGGGACAGTCTATCTGATGCGACCGGCATGAGCAGGATGCCCGCCAGCCCGGCAGCGATGGCGATCGGCACAAAGAAATTTGGTTTTCGATTAGTCGAGTTGGCGGCCGCAAGCTTCGCCCCCTCTTTGATCGCATGGTGGAAAGTGTCGAATTTTTCAAGCCGCTGCTGGCACGAGGCACAGACAAGCAGATGTTCTTCCAGTTCGGCCAGATCCTCTTCTGCAGTCATTCGCCCAAGCGAATAGACCTCCAGTGCAGCTTCGGTGAGATGGTCTCCGTCGACGATCCGCAGCGGGGACCGGTTATTTTCAGGCAGGCGCCGTTCCATTTTTTCCTCCAGAACTAAAGCACCGGGGGGGGAGGTTATCCGGTGGCTTGAGCGTGTAAAGGTGTTGTGTCAGAACCCCGAAGAACTTCTCACAAAAATTGCTCGTAATTTTCCGTGCGCCATTCTGCGCTTGCCTTCGTCGCTAAAGCGCTGCTTGGCCCTGGACTTGAGCAGCCGGAACTGTGTTTCAGTGAGGCCCATGTCGGCACAAATCTGTTCCTGGGTATGCTCCAGCAGGTAAAAGCGAGTGAGAATTTCGCGATCCCGGCGAGAGCATTCATTGAGGAGGTCGGCCATGATGCGGGCATTCTGGGACCGGATGGCAGATTGTTCCGGGCTGAGTGCGGCATCAGCAAGTTTGACATTGCCTTCTACTTCGAGTTCATCGCGGCGGCGGGAGTAGTTTTTTTCGATGGAATTCGCAATCTGGCGGCGGACGATCGTCCTTACAAAGCCCATAAGGCGCTCGGGTTCACGGAGGTCACCGCGTTGGAGAGCCTGGACAACAATCACGAAAATGTCATGAACACGGTCCTCGAGATCCTGGCGTCCCAACTGCCGAATGATCATGAACTTGATGCCACGCGCGAAGAGGGCGTAGAGCTCTTCGAGGGCGGATGCTTCGTTGAGCTTGATTCTTTCGACCAATTCGACCCAATTTACGTTGTGAGTTGGACTGGGAGGAAGTTCCAGTGAAACAATATCGGCGCCCAAGGCATCTTCTTTCTGAGGAGCCTCGTCTTCTTTTTCGTTTTCTCGCTGAGAAGAATCATCCAACGTTTGTAACAAGAACATAACTCAACCTCGGGAGATTGGAAGATAAGCGGCCCAGTATGCGGGTTTGGATACCCAGCCGCCTCTCTGGATCATTGCTAGTTGTGCGGCACGCAGAGATCGGGCAGCGGCGCGCGAACTCCACTGTCCATCAAGCAGGTGCTGATAGAAGACGGGAAACAGAGGTCCATCATTGTCTTCGGTAGGCCAAAGCGTGGCTAGCACGGAGTCAGCGCCGGCGATCAGGAAAGAACGGGCGATGCCATCAATCCCAATGTGGGGAATGACTTCACCAGCGGAAGAAGTACAGCCCGAAAGCACGATGAGTTTGCTGCGGGTCCTGAGAGCATTGAGGTCCTGACTGCCAAACAAGCTATTGGAAGTTTGCCCGGGCTCAGGGCTCAAGACGATGCTTAACTTCGCATTGGTTTGCGGCTGACTCAAAAAGTGAGTGGAGAGATGAAGGATATCGGGGGAAGATCCGATTGACTGCCGCAGCGCAGCACCATGTGCGGCTGACCCCATCATAAGACTTGAGTTCCAGTGACGGGCTTCCATCACGGTGAAGCCGCTGGACAGTTCTTTGGCCGAAGCGGGAAGACGGTTCAATTGCAGCAGTTGCCGGAGATCTGGTTGCTTTTTGCCTAGCCGGGCATCGAGGGAATTGTAAATGGGATCGCCAATTCCGACTGCTGAACCTGTCCAGGAGACGGGATTTTCCAACCGGATATCGAGCGCAGAAGGCACGATGCGGAGGGTTTGGGTTTCAACGAGGTACCGGTGTTCTGGATTCATCGAAGGGAGGGCCGCAACTGGCAGGTCGTTCAACTGTTGATCTAACACCATGGTCCAAAGAGGAGTAGTAGCTTTAGCCCGGGTAGTATCTCCAAATAGTTGGAAAGAAAGTTTCAAACCGGCACGGGATGTTCCATTTTGAGAGCGGTCGAGAATTTCGGTCCGGAATTCTCGAACCAACTGGGCGAGCTCAGCGCGGCCGGATATTCTGCGGAGGTGAATCGAATTGTGACGAATGGTCCAGACAAGAGAATTCGGCTCGGCGACGAAATAGGCAAATACCGTCTCATCGGGAGCCAGGTTTTTTTGCCATTCGCGGAATCCAGCCGGTGCGGATTCCGGCGTGGGGGGGATGGACAGGCCAGCTTTCAGTTCCATTTCGTAGAGCCGGTTCTGCAGAGCCGCAATTTGGTTGGGATCGACAGGATCTCCTCGCAGTATTTGCGTCTGGAGAGACTGATAGGTTTGCAGTGCGGGCCAGAAATCGCGGTCCAGCCGTGAGGTAAAGACTTCCGGGGAAAGCTGGCTAGCCCGAAGGCTTGCAAAGCGAGCTTCTTCGGAAATCCAGAAGGATTCTGCGGGGAGATTCCCGGTATTCAGCGGCAGAGCGGAAGAGGCAAGCAGCTTGAGGAATTCTTCTTGAACTTCGCTGTTGAGGTAGGACTCAAATTGCAGGTAGGAAGAATCTGTCGGCAGCACGTGCAGGCGAAACTGGCGGGCGCGATCGAGTGCACTGCGTAGCGATTGCAATGCGGGGCGAAGCTGGCCGAGTTCAAGACGGGCGAGCGCCTGCTCTCTGCTTACGAGAAACGAATGCATGGGAGGAGCAACGAAGGAATCGATGTTTTGAGCGGCCGCAAGGGTAATGAGAGATGATTCGGGGCGGCCCTGCCGGCGGTCAATCATGGAGATCTGCAGGGCATCCCACGCTCGCGAATTGTCGCGATAAATAGCGCGGATTCGGAAGGCCTCCAGGGCATAGGCTTCGGCTTCCGTGGGCTGCTTCAACTTCAAGAGGCATTGGGCCATAAAGGCGTATACGCGAGCACGGCGAAGTTCACGCAAGCTTTCCGGATAGCGTTTGAGGTGAGGAGGTTGCACTTTGAGGAGCCGGGCGGTGGGTTCACGATCTGCTTCGTGGAGGGCCCTGTTGAAAGCAAACCGGGCTTCCTGCGACCGGTCAAGCCGGGTAAAGATTCCAGCCTGGAGTAAGAAAGCTTCGAGCTTGGAGTCGGCCTGCATGGTAGAGCCATCGAGGGGGAACTGCTTGATCCACGCCTCGGCCCGGTCGGCCCGCCCGAGCGATAGCTGAATGCTTGCCATGTTGTAGGCAGCAAGTGTTTCCAGATCGATGAGTTGATGACGCCGCGATTCCTCCCGCGCGGCCTGGAAGTTGCGCATGGCCTCGATATAGTCGGTTAAAGCAAAATGGCAGCCAGCGATATTGTTCAAAAAGAGGACTGCCTGGGTATTTTCTCCGCGACGAATGGCTTCTTCTCTGGCGGTGGAATATATGGCAATTGCCTTCTGGTACTGGTGACGGGAGTACAGCTCGAAGCCCTGTTGGCGGAGTGCCACCAGCTTCTCTACGTTGCTGGGCAGATCGGTGGTGTTAAGCGGGGAGTTGGGAGTCGACAGACCAACGGGGCATAGAACGACTAGCAGGGCGACGGACCAAAATGTTCGATTTGTCCTGAGAGTCATGGTCAGGTATTCCTAGAACTACCAATACTGAATACTCCTAGGAATACCTTAGTTGTAGCTGCGTCGCAAGTTGGAAGAATTTTCCACAAGATTCACAGCGTTGACCATGCATGGACTAAGCCGGAAGAACTAGTCGCCGTAGGGGGGGACGATGATAATGGGTTCCATTGTTCATAACCTCTTGAATACAAATTGTTTAGGTGACACTTGGTCAGCGGGTTGATCCTCTCAACAGCGCTTTTGCAAACTCACGGCGAGGAGAGCCAAGTTGTTGAAAAATATGTGAAAAATTTTTATTGGAAGTGCGTCACCGAGGTTTCGGGGCAGCCCCGCTAAGCTGTTAAGCTGTGGGAAGGGCCTGATGCGTCGCGCCGCACCTTACTTTTTGTTCGCCGTGATCCTTGGGACTGCTGCCTTGGTATGGTTCAGCTACCAAGAGCAGCTTGCGGTTCAAAAACGAAACACGGCCGCCCCTCCCGCACCCCTTTCAAGCACGCTCAATTCCAAAGCGGAAGGTTTTGTTTACGCGACCTCGGAAGGCGACAGGACGGTGGCGGAATTGCGGGCAAAAGACTACAGAGAAGTTAAGAATCCGCCCCATATGGAGTTGGACCAGATGGAGCTGCGCCTCTTCCACCCGGACGGAAAGACCTTTGATTTGGTGAAGGCAGCGGCGGGCAACTTCTACCCGGCGGAAAGCCGTTTGAGCAGTGAGGGACTGGTTGAGGTGCAGATGGCAATAACCGAGGAAGAGGGAGTGGGAAATGGCCGGATCCTGACGATCAAGGCGCAAGGGGCCAGCCTTGAGATCAAGACCGGAAAGATGGTGAGTGACGGTGCGGTAGAGTTCCAGTTTTCACGGGATGGGGGCAGAGGAAGTGGCAGGGCATTGGGAGCGGAATATGACCCGTTGAGCCACGAGTTGCGGCTCAGGAGCCAGGCATCCCTGCGGTGGGAATCCAACGGCGCCGGGGCCCTGCCGATTGAAGTGAGCAGCGAAGAAGTGCGTTACCTGGAGCTGGAATCGAAAGTTTATCTGGCACCCTGGGTCAAGATGAAAAAGGGTGAGTTCACGCTCGAAGCGGCGGCGCCGAGCGAAGTGCTGCTCGACAATGGCGCGATTCGGCACATGACGGCCCGGGACGCCAAGGGGCAAAACCGCTCACCGCAGCGCATTGTGGAGTATTCAGCACGCACCCTGAACGTGGACTACAACGCCTCAGGCCAGATTGAGAAGATCCTGGCCGAGGAGGACGCAAAGTTAAATTCCGTCGGGGACCAAGGGAAGATGAATGCGCAAGCAAGGCGAATGGATTTGTTCTTCACCATTACGGGCAAAGACTCGTTGCTCGAGCGGGCGCTAGCCAATGGGCAGGCAGTGCTGGAATCTATACCTCCGAGCCGCAATGGAGGAGCCGCGGGGGAGATAAAAGTTTTGAAGAGTGAATCGATTGAGGTGAAGATGAGGCCCGGCGGCGAGAATATTGAGAGGCTGGAAGCGCATGCACCCGGCACGTTGGACTTTCTGCCGCAGCAGCCCACGCAGCGAAAGCGGCATTTGAAGGCCGAGCGGATGACGATGGGGTATGGGGCGAAGAACCAACTGGAAAGTTTTCGAGCTGTGACGGTGGAAACTCGGACGGAAGCAGCTTCGAGCGCACCGAAGGGGAGCCCTCCGATGCTGACAACCAGCCGGGATCTGGCGGCGCAGTTTCATCCGCAGACGGGGGAAATGATGAAGCTGGAGCAGTGGGGGGAGTTCCGCTACCAGGAAGGGAACCGGCGGGCGGTAGCGGATCGGGCAGTACAGGAGAGTAATGCAAACCGGATCACGCTCACGAAGTCGGCGAGGGTTTGGGATCCCACCGGGTCGACGGATGCGAATGAAATTCTGCTCGATCAGAAATCCGGCGAATTTGTAGCGATGGGAAATGTGCGCAGCACGCGGGAGCCGGACAAGAAGGGTACTGGTTCCCAGCAGCCGCAACCAACACAGGCGACGGCGGACCGGATGGAATCAAAGAATTCGAATCAGGATATTCGCTACGAGGGGAACGCTGTCATGTGGCAGGGAGAGAACCGGCTACGGGCACCACGCATAGACATTGATCGCAAGGCAGGGCAGTTGAAGGCGAGGGGAGGGATTATTCATCAAATGGTTGATGAGCGATCCGCTCAGGCCAGAAAGAATGGTGCCGTCCTGACGAGTGTGCGGGCGACAGAAATGGATTACTCGGACAAGGATCGCGTTGTCGAGTACCGCGGCAAGGTAGCCATGAACCGGCCAGGACTGGAAGTGCTTTCCAATCAGTTGCGCGCTTATCTTGAAGAAGAGAATTCCGAGCGGTTCAACGAAGCGCCTGGCGGTGGGATCGAAAAAGCATTCGCTACCGGCAACGTGAGGATCGTCGAGACGGGCAGTGAACGAACCAGAAAAGGAAACGGGGAGACGGCGGAATATTACACGGCGGATAGCCGGCTTGTGCTGGAAGGGGGCAAGCCGGAGATGGTGGACATTGTACGCGGAGTGGAACAAAGACGGACAACGGGTAAGCAGCTGAGCTGGTTTGCAAACAGCAACAAGATCATTGTGGACGGGGCCGAGCAGAAGCCAACGCTGAGCATACTCGATCGAAAGCGCTAATCTGGAAGCTGCGGACGAAAAATTGCGCACCCTTCGCACAACTGAACTGATTAAGGCTTATGGCGGCCGCCGAGTGGTGGACGGCGTGACGGTATCGGTCGAGCAGGGGGAAGTGGTCGGTTTGCTGGGACCGAACGGGGCGGGCAAGACCACTTCGTTTTACATGATTGTGGGTCTGGTAACTCCTGATAGTGGCCGGATTCTGTTGGATGATGTGGACATAACGGAGCTGGCAATGTACCAGCGCGCCCGGCGGGGGGTGAGTTATCTTCCGCAGGAACCAAGCGTATTCCGGAAGTTGAGTGTTGAAGAGAACCTGCTGGCGATACTTGAGACCTTACCGCTCGACGGGCGTGAGCGGAGAGAGCGCATGATGCGTCTGATTGAGCAATTGGGGCTGGAGAAGGTGGCGAAAAGCAAGGGATATATGCTGAGCGGCGGGGAGCGGCGGCGGGTGGAGATTGCCCGCAGTCTGGTGATTGAGCCGAGCTTTCTGCTGCTGGACGAACCGTTTTCGGGCATTGATCCGATCCAGGTGCTGGAACTGCAACGAATCATCAATGAGCTGAAGCGGCAGGGAATCGGGATTCTCATTACCGACCACAACGTGCGGGAGACGCTGGCGGTGACGGATCGAGCCTACATCATCAACAATGGGCGAATTTTCCGGACGGGCAGCCCGGAGTTGCTGGGGCGGGATCCGGAGGTGAAGCGAGTGTATCTGGGAGAGAACTTTTATTTTCAGGACGGCGGGGCCAGGCCGAACTGAACTCTAAATGTTGCTGAGGCGGACGATAAGCCCTTACAGCAATGTTCTCTTTAATTGGAATCGTCGTCGTGCTGGGTGCCGTTGCGGGCGGCTACGCCATGTCGCACGGAAAGTTTCCCGTACTTTGGCAGCCTGCCGAACTGGTTGTGATCTTTGGAGCGGCCCTCGGCAGTATGCTTGTGGCCAATCCGATCTCTAACATTACCGCCTTGATCAAGAGCATCCTTGGGGTTTTGAAGGGTAGCCCTTACAACAAGAATACTTACCTCGACACCTTGAAAGCGCTGGCGGACGTATTCAGCTATGGCCGCAAAAACGGGTTGCAAAAGCTGGAAACCGATATTGAGAATCCGAAGCAAAGCCAGTTGTTTTCTCAACACAAAGTGTTCACGAGCAATCATCACGCTTTGGACTTTGTCTGCGACACCATACGCACTTCGATTGCAGGTGGCATCGGTCATTTTGAAATTGAGCAGTCAATGGAAGCAGACATCGACATCATGAAGCATGAACTGGAACAGCCCGTGGGGGCATTGAAGGAGATGGCGGACTCACTGCCGGGGATGGGGATTGTGGCGGCAGTTCTGGGTGTTGTGATCACGATGGGCAGCCTGGGGGGACCGCCGGAGGAGATTGGTGAGCACGTTGCAGCGGCACTGGTTGGCACTTTTCTGGGCATCTTGTTTTGTTATGGAATTTTTGGGCCGCTGGCCAGCAACATCCAAAAGATCAACGACAGTGAGGTGGAATACATGCACGTGCTGCGGGCGGGAGTGGGAGCGTTTGTCAAAGGCGCGGCACCGATTCTGGCGGTTGAAATGGCCCGGCGTTCCATTCCACCTCATGTCCGGCCGAGCTTCAAGGATATGGAGCAAAAGGTCAAGGGCGGCGGAGGCAAGTAACCCATGGCCGATCCAAACAAAGAACAACCGATCTATCTCATCAAGAAAAAGGTCCACGGTCACGGTCACCATGGAGGGGCGTGGAAGGTTGCATATGCGGACTTTGTTACGGCCATGATGGCGTTCTTCATGGTGATGTGGTTGATGGGAAGTTCCGAGAAAGTGAAGAGTTCCGTGAGCGGCTATTTTCGGGATCCGGCAGGATTCAAGAAGCAGTCCGGAACGGGAATGTCGGGGGAAGGAGAACAAATTACTCTTTCACGGGATGACATGGAGGGCCTGAAAGACAAGATCCAGTCGGCGATGAAACAGCTTCCGGACTTCAAGCTCATTCGGGATCACGTCACCATGACGGTTACGGGCGAAGGGTTGCGGATTGAATTGCTCGAAAAAGAGAAAGGGATGTTTTTTGAATCTGGCAGTTCGGTGCCCAGCCAGTTTGGCAAAGACATCATCGCCAAGATGAGCGCTGAACTGGCCAAGCTCCCGAACAACGTCCTGATCGAGGGCCACACGGATGCTAAGCCTTTCTCCAAGGATGGCAACTATTCCAATTGGGAGCTTTCCAGTGACCGGGCCAATGCCGCAAGGCGAGTTATGTCTGTGAGTGGGTTAAGAGAAGGGCAGGTGAAGCAGGTTCGCGGTTTTGCTGATCAGCGGCTAATGGACGAGACTGATCCGAACGCTGCGAAGAATCGGCGTATCTCGATCATTGTCCAATACCAGCAGGCGCCGTATGATCCCAAAGATGATGAGGATGGGGGAAAGAGCGACCATGGAGAAAAGCACGGGGAAAAGCATGGAGAGAAGGATGGAGACAAGCACGGGGAGAAGGATGGGGAGAAGCATGGAGAAGCGAAAAAAGCAGATCATGCACCCTCCAAATCACATTGATTCAGACCAGTTTTTCAGCGCTTAGCCATTCGGTTACGACTTCATCGAAGCCTCGCTTGTTAATTTCCACCTCACCGTTGAGCTTCTGCATGGCGATACTGTCGAGCTTACCGCTCAAAGATTGCAGTACAGGAAGGATGGAAGGATATTTGAGCGCGACTTCCTTGCGGTAAACAAGCGTGCCGTAATTGGGGCTGAAGACAGCTTGATCGTCGGCGATCTCTTTGTAGCGGGCATCT
>CAZECF010000093.1:0-12228 GCA_964510335.1 uncultured Bryobacter sp.
AAGATTTTCTGGACTTGACGTGGAAGAGTCTGGCGGCCTTTGCCCGTGGCGCGAGACAGACGGATGATATGACGGCGCTTTACCTCTATCGCGCCGATTCAGGAGGACTCGTCTAATGCACGAGCCGATCATTACAGAATTGCGATTGCCAACAAGGTTGGGCTTCGAGAAGGTGGCGATGAATACAGCCGCCAGCGTGGCCCAGATCATGGGGTTTACTCCGGACCGTGTAGACGATCTGAAAACAGCCGTAGCCGAGGCGTGTATTAACGCCATTGAGCACGGCAATCAGCTCAACGATCAGTTGGGCGTAGTTGTAACTCTCTCGATGGATGCGAAGTCGCTGGAAGTCAAGATACAGGACCAGGGCCTTGGAGTGCAGGGTGAGATGCACGAGCCGGACATCGACCGCAAGATGGCCGGGGAGGAAACTCCACGTGGCATGGGAATGTTCTTGATTCAAGCGCTAGTCGATGAAGTGGAATACGGCAGCGAGAAAGCCGGCAGCTTTGCCAGACTCGTGATTCATTTAGACCCCAGAGCTGAGGAATAATTTATGGTTTCACCGACAAAGACAAAAGTAGATCAAAGCGGCGATCTGGCCGTGATGCGGTTTGAAGGGGATATCACGAGCACTTCAGAAGAAGCCGTGCTCGGCCACTACAAGAAATTGAGCGGCGACACGAAGAAGATCCTGCTCGATTTCTCGAAGGTGCCTTACCTCAATTCCAGCGGCATCGCCCTCGTCATTCAGTTGCTGATGGCAGCCAGTAAGGTGCCGCAGAAGGTAGTGTGCTTTGGATTGAGCGCGCACTTTGTGAAGGTGTTTACGATGCTGGGCCTGGCGAAGTACACAACGCTTGAGCCGGACGAAGCTTCGGCGCGCACTGCGGTTGGATAAGTCCAGGAGGACCCAATGAACAAGGCGATGCGGGCGCTGCCCAGACTCATTCTGGGAGTAGTGCTGACGGCTTTGCCTTGGTGCGGACTGGCGGCCCAGGAGATTCCCCAATGGCGAGTTCAAGTGGGGGATGATCTCTCCTGGGCCGCTCCTGATTTTGACGATTCCGCCTGGCAAACCGAGTCTTGGCCACAACTCGGCGGTGCGCCCGATCTCGCCGGCATCCGGTGGTATCGGGCTACCCTCAATCTGGATCCAGCTTTCATGGGCCAAGACTTGGCAATTGCGTTGCCGCCATTGTTTGAGGCTTATGAAGTCTACGTCAATGGCACGCGGGTGGGTTCACACGGTTCGTGGCTGGATCGAGACCGCGCGCCCTTTCCCAGATCCCACGTCTTTCGAATCTCATTCACTCCCAAATTAAGAATTGCGATTCGGAGATGGTCAGGAGCCACGATTTCAAGCTACGCCAGCCTCGTTGAGACGGGAATCCTGGCACATGTTCATCCACCCTCCATCGGATTGACCAGCATCCTGACGCTGGCGGAGGAAAACCACACACTCCAGACGCAGCTCGACTGGACCCCAAACTTGATGGGGCGACTTCTGCTCCTGTTTGCCGGTTTTCTAAGCATCGCCGTGTATTTTTCGCAGAAATCGCGGTTAGACAATCTTTGGCTTGGCCTCACCCTTTTGGCTGGTTCCGCGTCGCACTTTCTGGGGTCGGCAACAGCATTCTGGGGCGAGGGGCTTCGATCCGAATGGAGTGTTCTTTCCACAGGATTATTAAGTTTTGTGTACGTATCAGAAGCTCTTTGGCTCCGGGCTATCTGTCCTCGATTTAGGCCGTTCCTTGCGTGGGCCGCATTATTTCATGGCATTTACGCGGTCAGCAGGCTCATCAGTTTTTATTTCCAATTTCCACTGCTAGAGTCATCATCCACAATTTCATCGCTCACCAGAATGCTGATTGTCTGCGTTGCTGCAGCCGGGTTAATAATGCAACGCAGAAGCTGGCCTTCCATACTCTTGACGACAGCAGCCTTTGTCTCGGCATCTGCCCAATACTGGCGAATCTCTGGGACGGCTTCATCGGGCTACCTGAGGCTGTGGGGAATGTATATCGACAACCGGGTTTCAGCGAACCTTCTTTTTGCAGGATTGGCCCTGGTTGGTCTCTACCTGAAACATCTCGAAGCTCAGAAAAAGAAGGAAATCCTCGATCGCGATCTTGGTGCCGCACGCATGGTGCAGGAATCTTTGCTGGTGGCGGAAGGCTCGCTCGAATGGGTTGTGGATGCCGTCTACCTGCCCGCTAGCGAAGTTGGCGGAGATTTTCACCACACCACGCTAGCCAGGGATGGATCTTTACTCGTGGTGACTGGAGATTTAGGCGGTAAAGGATTGCCGGCTTCGCTGCTGGTAGCGGCTGTTGTCGGTGCGCTGGGAGATCTGGTTTCGCGCCAGCCTGCTGAGGTGCTGGCGCATCTGAATCGATCGCTCCTGGGCAAGACTCGCGGAGGATTTGTCACCTGCGCCTGCGCCCTCTTTCACGCCGATGGCGTCGTGTATCAGGAGAAGCAGGCTAGCGGAAAGCCCTTTGTATTCGTCTCCGACGGAGTGGTAGAGGCGGCCAATGCCGAAGGTGAGCTTTTGGGCTTTGAGCGAAGCAGGGATTTGAGCACAAAGTCGGCCTATAAATTTGCCGAGGAGGCGCGAACATGGGGCCAGAACGACGACATCACCGTGGTCACGGTACGGAGGCAGGCTTGAAAGTGCTAGTCGAGGTCGGTCAATTCACGCCAGCCCAAGGCCGCACCCATAGCGCGCTTGGCCTCTACCCAGCGCTCCGGAGCCAATTGGCCGGCCAGCCGAGTCAGCGACGAACGAGGAACCATGCGCAGGCTGTCGCAATTGGCGACGCAGGCCTTGGGCAGGCCTTCGTCCTCCCCCAAGGGGACTTCGCTCGCAATCCCGCGCACGGTCGAGGTGACCTCCACCGCGATGAACTTGGAAAGATAATCGTAAGCGTCGTTGCGGCTCAGCAGCAGCACGGGACGCTTACCTACGGGCTCTGGCAAGTCTGCCCACCAGATCTCAAACTGCTTCACTACCCCCATTCCTCCGGGAGTTCCCAAAGGTCTGCGTCTTCGGCGTTATCCGGCTGCAGCCGGTATGCCTCGCGCATTCGTTCGGTTTCCCGCAGAAACAGCGCATCTTTGACGGCCTTCCGGATGAAGTCGGCCCGCTGGCGCTTGGCGGCCGGTGCGACCCGGTCGATGGCCTGCAAGGTCGCCTCATCGAAATGGACTAAGACTTGGGGCATAGTGATTATCTATCTCTTCTATCTATATATAACATGTGATCGAAACGACAACTTCGAGGACCGCATGGTTAGGAGGAACGCATGAGGCGATTGCTGCTACTGAGCCTGCTGGCGCTGCCACTTGCGGCGCAGTATCCGGCCGGGGCGGTCTTCCAGCGCGGCGACGACCCGCGTTGGGCGTCCCCCAACTTCGATGACCGCCAGTGGGTGAAGCAAAGCGAATACCGCGCCAACTCCTACGACGATTATCTGCAGAATCGTTCATGGATGCGGGCGCGCGTCACGATCCCCGCCGGCGAGCCCGCCGTCATCGTGAGCCAGCATTGCCCTTGCGAGTTCTACGTCAATGGCCTTCGCGTCGGCGCTATCGGCGATCTAAATCAGGCACGCCCTGAAACGCCGCGCGAGGTTCGCATCTTCCCGCTTCCGGCGAGTATTCCCCCGGGCGAGGCTGTCTTTGCCGTTCGCCGTTACGATCCGCCCGGCCTCGAAAATGTCAACTACGCTTGGGCGCGTTCCTCGGCGATGGTTGTTGCTGCCAGCAGGGAAGGAGAGGCTTTGGTGCGGTTTGCCAAAAACATATCCGCGTCCGCCCAAATCAACTTTCTGGTCACATTGATTGCTCTTGCCGCTTTACTTGGGGCCACCTTGGGGCAAAGGAAGGATGCCGCTTTTTGGGTGGCGATTTTGATGCAAGGATGCACTCTCCTAGCCATTGGTTTCGGTAGCTTTGAACTGGGAGGAATCTCCGAACACTCTCGCCTGAATTCGCTCGCCTGGCTTTTCGGAGGTTGGACTCTTACACTTCCCGCCGTGATCATTCTGATGCTTGCGCCGGTTTTGAACCTAAGGCTTTGGCTTCCCATATGCCTACTTGTAATTGCTGTCAGACTTCCTTATAGTTTTGCCGCGTTCTATGCGGTGCCACCATTCTGGTTACCGCTCGCTGTGTTCTTTGTTGAGATCGGAACATGGCTGAATTTGGTCACCACCTTGGGGGTCGTGATCATTACCTTCCAGCGCAGAAGTATCCCTTATCCTCTCCTTTTGATTAGCCTTTTGGCTCCATTGAGTGGCCTGTTTGCACGCAGTCTCTCCTCCATGCTCCGACTTCCTGAGAAATTCTTCTTCTTCGACACCATGTGGACCTGGCCCCGCCTGACACAAGTCCTCTACTCTCTGACGGTGGCCGCACTGGTAATTTGGCGAGCGCAGGTCCGGCGCGGGCAAGAGCTGCGCCAACAGGAGGAGTTGGCGGCGGCCAAGGAGGTGCAGTCGCTGCTGCTGGCTTCTCCGTATCAGGCCAATCCCGAGATCCAGATTGAAAGCGCCTATTTGCCGGCCTCCGCCGTGGGCGGCGACTTCTATTACGTTCGGGGCTTTACCGATGGCTCGCGGGTCACGCTGGTGGGCGACGTCAGCGGCAAGGGTCTTAAGGCGGCGATGGTCGTGTCGGTGGCGATCGGGATTCTGCGAACCGTCAAATCGTCCTCACCGGGGGAGATCCTGGCCACGATGAACGAGGGCCTGGCGGGACAAACGGGCAACGGTTTCGTGACGGCCTGCTGTGCGCGGTTTGACTCCGACGGCTCGGCGGTGCTTGCCAATGCCGGGCACCCGGCGCCCTATGTCGATGGGCGGGAGGCGGAGTTCGAATCGGGATTGCCGCTGGGCGTCGTGGCGGGGGTGGTTTATGAGGAGTCGGTCTGGCGGGGAGAGCAGTTCACGTTCGTCTCCGACGGAGTCCTCGAGGCCGAAAACGCCCAGCGCGAGCTCTTCGGATTCGACCGCACACGCGAGATCTCTCCCCAGTCCGCGCAAGAGATCGCAGAGGCGGCCAAGGCCTGGGGCCAGAACGACGACATCACCGTGGTGACGGTGCGGAGGCTCTCATGAAAACTAGCGTCATTCTGCTGTTTTTGTCCATTGGTCTTGAGGCCCAACCTGTAAGTCTTGAGGGACCCTGGAAGTGGATCGCCGGCGACGACTCGCGATTCTCGGCGCCAGGATGGGATGATTCCGGCTGGGCAACGACAAGCCTTCCGCGGCGCGATCAGGTATCCACCGGGGTGCATTGGTTTCGCAGGCAGGCAGTCGCGCCGGCGCGTACCGATTCGCTCGCATTGACGGTGGGCTCTTACAACTTTTGCGGGGAAGCGTTTGTGAACGGTGTGCCCATCGGCAGCATTCCCTGTGAGGCGGGAGAAGACCCGCCGTTCTTTGCGCCTCGGGTATATGCGGTTCCAGACGGTTTGCTCAAACCGGGCCAGACCTTTGTCGTTGCTTTGCGCGGAGAACATCGATTTGCACTATGGGGGAACGCTTCGTTCCTTTTGGACGAAGGGCCCTACCTGCTATCAGACCGCCCCTTCGCCGAATTGGCTGCCCGCGAGGCCTTGGGCCGGCTCCAGCGCAATGCATCCTTCTTCGTCGTCTTCGCCTGGACCGCATTCGGAATCAGCTGCCTGCTCCTCGTTCTCTGGGCCACGAACCGATCCCGGCGCGAGTTGCTTTGGTTTGGCCTGTTTCAAGTTTGCATCTGCGCGTTCAGCGGCTCTCAGTTGTGGTTCGTCTACGAAGTAGAAGTCTCTCGGGTGTTCTTCACGTGGTCGATTCCGGCCGCATTTCTGTTCGTAACCGCCGCAGTGTATCTGGTCTTTTTCGACATCGACATGCCGGTGCGCTGGTGGTTCGGCGCTGCGCTCCTTACCTTGGGCTCGCGGATTGTGTTGCCCGGCTTTGCCTGGCAGGTTCCGGCACTGTCGCTGATTCTGGTTTGGGCCGTGGGGCGTCTGCGCACCCCCAACATGGCGGACCGGCTTTTCGCCTTTGCGGTGCTGCTCTATTCGATTCTGGGCATGAACAGCGCCATTAGCCGGACTCTGCCCGGGCTCTGGCCGATCCCGGGCGCCTTCTGGGTAGGGCCCTACATGATCGTGACGATTTCGGCCGTCAATGGTGTGCTTTCTTCGGCGATGCTCGTGCTGTTGATTTTGCGGTTAGGCGAAGACCGCCGCGAGAAGCAGCGTCTGGCCGGGGAGTTGGCCGCTGCTGCGGAAATGCAATCGCTGCTGTTGCCCTCCGAGGCGATTGAAGGAGTGGAGATGGTGTATCTGCCGGCAACAGAAGTGGGCGGCGACTTCTTCCAGGTTGTGGATCGTCAGGATGGTACGCGCGTTGTGGTGGTAGGCGATGTCAGCGGCAAAGGACTGCGGGCGGCCATGTTGGTTTCGGTGGCCGTCGGGATCCTGCGCAACGAGAAGTTCTCGTCGCCCGCGAAGATTCTTGAGGGGCTGAACGAAGGCCTGTTGGGACGCAGCGGTGGCGGCTTTGTGACTTGTTGTTGTGCCCAGTTTGAAGCTGGGGGTGTGGTGACGATTGCTAATGCGGGGCATCCATCGCCCTATTGCGATGGCCGGGAACTTGTAATTGAGGCCGGGCTCCCGCTGGGGATCGTGCCGGATGTAGAGTACGTGGAATCGGTTGTCAGTGGCGAACGGTTCACCTTTGTGTCCGATGGGGTGGTCGAGGCGGAGAACGCCCAGCGCGAACTCTTCGGCTTCGAGCGGACGCGCGAGATCTCGATTAGGTCAGCGCAGGAAATCGCCGAGGCGGCGAGAGCCTGGGGTCAGAACGACGACATCACCGTGGTGACGGTGCGGAGGAACGAAGCATGAGGATTCTCGTCCTGTTGCTGGCATTGGGCGCTTCGCTCGTCGGGCAAAACATCCAAGACGCCCGGATGCAGCGCGGCGACGACAAGCGCTGGGCGGATCCGGCGTTCGACGATCGCGGCTGGACGCAGGTGCGCGACGTCGTTTTCCGCAGCGAGGACGCGGCGACGAATCGCCTATGGCTGCGGATGCGGGTGGAGATCCCGGCCGAGCCCGCCGTCGTTCTGGCCTCTATGTGCTCCTGCGAGTTCTATCTGAACGGCGTCCGGATCGGCGCCACAGGTGACCTGGACCTGCCGCGACCTGCGGCGTCCACGCGGGTCCATTCGTTCGTCGTTCCGGCTTCCATACCCCCCCGGTCCAGCCCTGTTGGCCGTGCGGCAGTACCACCCACCGGGCATCGACGCCATCATACCTTTTTACTTCCTGCAGGCCATCCGCGTGGCGGAAAGCCGCCGCGCGGTTGAGGTGGCCCAAGCCATCAGCGATCCCCGCACGTTGCGTTCACACATCCGGCTCGCCCTCTTCCTGTTGGCTCTGGGCAGCGTGCTAGCGGCGAGCGCCGGAGTCCGCCGGGTCCCGGAACTGCCCTTGATTCTCGCGTACTTGCTGTCCCACGGCGCGATCACTTTGGCTGCTGTTTATCCAACGACTTCGGTCGCCGACTGGTCGGCGATGGCATGGACCGTGGGCGCCACCGTGACCCCTCTCCTCGTGATCTTCCAGTTCCAACTGGCGGAGGTGCGAATCCCCGGCATCTGGCTGGCGACCGGCCTCTTCACGTGGGCCGTCCTCCGGCTGCCCCTTCTGCTGGGACTGCACCTGGCTGAACCAGCCAGTTGGATACCTTGGTTCGTTCCGCTCGCAGGCTTCCCCGTAACGACTTTGCTCGGGTTTGCCATTTCGGTTGGGCTGTTGGCCTACACTTGGCAGCGGCCCGGCGTGCCCCGCCGCCTCCTCCTGACCGTGATAGCCATCCAGGTCCTCATCCTGCTGCCGCGGCTGTCGATATTGAGGACGATCGTCGGCAGTGGATTCTCCGTTGTCGTCCAGTACAGTGACAGTCTCTCGAATCTCGTGTTCGTCGGGCTGGTGACGGGCCATGTCGTTCGCACTTCGAATCGCCGCCGCAGCGAAGAGCAGCGATTGCGCGGTGAGCTCGAGGCGGCCCAGACGGTCCAGGCGCTCCTGCTGAGCCGGCCGATGCCGGAAGGGGTGGACGCCGTCTATCTCCCGGCGAGCGAGGTGGGCGGTGACTTCTACCAGGTTCTCGACCGGGCGGATGGTTCGCGAGTCGTGCTGGTGGGCGACGTGAGCGGCAAAGGCTTGAAGGCGGCCATGTTGGTTTCGGTGGCGGTCGGGATACTGCGCAACGAGAAGTCTTCGAGCCCGGCGGCGATTCTTGGCGCGTTGAACTACGGACTGGCAGAACACACCGGCGGCGGGTTCGTGACTTGCTGCTGCGCGCGCTTCGGCGCCGATGGCACCGTCACTATTGCCAACGCGGGGCATCCCTCACCCTACTGCGATGGCCGCGAAGTGGAGGTCGCTGCAGGGCTGCCGTTGGGTGTGATGGGGGAGGTGGTGTACGAGGAGTCCGTCGTGCGAGGCGAGCGATTGACGTTCGTTTCCGACGGCGTCGTCGAGGCGGAGAACGCGCAGCGCGAACTCTTCGGCTTCGAGCGGACGGGCGAGATCTCGACGAAGTCCGCCCGTGAGATCGCCGAAGCGGCCAAAGCCTGGGGCCAGAACGACGACATCACCGTGGTGACGGTGAGGAGGAACAGCGCATGAGGATAATCGTCCTATTGCTGGCAGTGGGCGCGTCGCTCGCCGGGCAGGACGTCGAAGACGCCCGGATGCAGCGCGGTGACGACAAGCGCTGGGCGGATCCGGCGTTCGACGATCGCGCCTGGCCCCGGGTGCGCGATTCCGTTTTCCGCGCCGAGGATGCGGCGCAGAATCGCCTCTGGTTGCGGATGCGGGTCGAGATTCCGGCCGAGCCCGCCGTCGTTCTGACTAGAATGTGTTCCTGCGAGTTCTATCTGAACGGCGTGCGGCTCGGCGCAACGGGCGACCTGGATCAGCCCCGGCCGGACGCGGTCCGTGATGCGCAGATCTTTTTCATACCAGACTCCGTTGCACCTGGTCCTGCGCTGCTGGCTGTGCGTCAGTATCATCCGCCGGGTTTTGAGGCATCGTGGCCGGTGCTTCATTTCCGAA
Organism: uncultured Bryobacter sp.; assembly: GCA_964510335.1. Taxonomy (GTDB): domain Bacteria; phylum Acidobacteriota; class Terriglobia; order Bryobacterales; family Bryobacteraceae; genus Bryobacter. The sequence continues at coordinate 9,125 of CAZECF010000093.1, forward strand.
ACATCGGAGTCATGGAGAGTCGCCATGCGAGGTCGGCGGGACAGACGATCAACCAGTCTGCCACAAGGATCTATCAGTTCCGGCTCTTCTTTCTCCTGCTGGCGCTGGGAGCTGTGCTGGCGGCCGGAGCCGGAGTCCAGCGCGTGCCCGAACAGCCGCTTATCGTTGCCTTTCTCCTGAGCTACATCGCGGTAGGCCTGGGCACTCTCTTCGCTACCTCGCCGGCCGCTTTCTGGACCAGCGTAGGCATTCTCCCGTCTGCCGCTCTTCCCCTTCTCCTCCTCATCCAGTTCCGGCTGGCGGCGGTACGTATTCCCACGGTCTGGCTGACGGCTGGCGTGCTCATCTGGGCAGCCTTGCGGGTCCCCTGGCTGCTGGGACTGTGCTTGGCGGAACCAGCCAGTTGGACACCGTGGGCCGTGCGGGTCTTTCTGCTGCCCTTTTGGCTCCTCTTAGCCATTTCGGTTGGGCTTGTGGCCTTCACATGGCGGCGAGCCGGCACGCCTCGCCTGCTGCTGGTGGTCTCGTCCGGACTGCTGGCCGTGGATTCCTCGGGGCGAATGACGACAAACGCGACGGCCGCAACGACTATTGATACGGCCAAAATGCTCCTGGCCGCCGGGCTGGTCACCGGCCATGTAGTTCGCACTTCGAATCGCCGCCGCAAGGAAGAGCAGCGATTGCGCGGTGAGCTCGAGGCGGCCCAGACGGTCCAGGCGCTCCTGCTGAGCCGGCCGATGCCGGAAGGGGTGGACGCCGTCTACCTCCCGGCGAGCGAAGTGGGCGGCGACTTTTACCAGGTTCTCGACCGGGCGGATGGCTCGCGAGTCGTGCTGGTGGGCGACGTCAGTGGCAAGGGCCTGAAGGCGGCGATGTTGGTGTCGGTTGCTGTAGGGATTCTGCGCAACGAGAAGTCTTCGAGCCCGGCGGCGATTCTTGGTGCGCTGAACAACGGATTGGCGGAACACACCGGCGGCGGGTTCGTCACCTGCTGCTGCGCGCGATTCAGTACCGATGGCACCGTCACCATCGCCAATGCGGGGCATCCCTCGCCGCATTGCGATGGCCGCGAGGTGGAAGTGGCCGCGGGGCTGCCGTTGGGTGTGATGGGGGAGGTGGTGTATGAGGAGTTCGTCGTACAAGGCGAGCGATTCACGTTCGTCTCCGATGGTGTGGTCGAGGCAGAGAATCCCCATCGTGAGCTCTTCGGCTTCGAGCGGACGCGCGAGATCTCGACGAATTCCGCCCGCGAAATCGCAGAAGCGGCGAAAGCCTGGGGCCAGACCGATGACATCACCGTTGTGACGGTACAGAGGGTGTGATGCGCTACAGAGCAGATTTCCTATCCGCGCAACGTTTTCGTAGTTCACCGGCATCAGTCAGGTCCTGCGGTCGACCGGTTGAGTCCTTGTTGCAGAGCAGATCCTCAAGGCCGATGAAGTCCACGGGCAAGCCATCGAGGGAACCGTGCTCGCGGTGCGACCAGGCGGATTCAAACTCGACGCCCGAAATGGACGTCAAAAGGTCAATCCGGTTGGGCTTCGCACCCAGTTGCACGATCTGGTCGGGACGAGTAAAGTCCGCCACAGTCAATGAAAGATTCCCGAAACCGAAGTCCCGCAGTGTGCGCAGGACAGCCTCGCCATTGGCGGGCACGGCACGTAGAAAGAAATCGATGTCCGCTGTAAATCTAGGGTATCCATGCCAGGCAACGGCAAAGCCACCAACCACCAGATATTCAACCCCGTTGGAGTTGAGTAATTCGACAAACTCGCGCAAATCCTTGCTGAGCTGCATCGGGATAGATCCGTTTCTGAAGGTCCAGGACGATAGAGATCCGCTGTTCGGGGGTCATGCGCACGTCCTCTGCGATATCGGCGGCTTCGGCCTCGCGGAAGTTTGTGAAGATTCGAACCGTCTTCTCCATACCTTCATTGTACCGAATGCGCCAGCAAGATCATCGAAGGCCGGGATGGAAACTGCGAAAGCCTGGGGCCAGAACGACGACATTACCGTGGTGACGGTGCGGAGGAACGAGACGTGAGAAAACTGCTTTTGTTTTCGCTGATCGCAGCGGCTCTGCCGGCGCATTCGGCCGATGGAGGATGCGAAAGAGAATCGCTTTTGGCTGCGGACCCGCGTCATCGTGCCCGCCGGGGAGCCTGCGGCGGTGGCTGTGATTGGTTGCCCGTGCGAGTTGTTTCTGGATGGCGTCCGGCTAGGTGCCACCGGAGACCTGAACGCCGCGCGCCCGCGCACAACGAACGATTTAACGTTGTTCCCCGTTCCGGCTGCGCTGTGGGGACGGTCCGTGGTGTTGGCAGCGCGGCTCTATATCCCACCGGGCCGCGAGGCGGCGAACGAACCCTTCTCGACGATGAGGATCAGGTTGCTGCCGGTTCGCGACGGGGGCCGGGTCGCGGCCGAACGCCAGGCTTTGTTGCTGCCGTTTTTCGACCGGCTCATCTTCGCGGTGCTCGCGTTGGGTGGACTCCTGGCCGCCGCCCTGGGCCAGCGGAACGACCCGCTGATCCTCGGCATGCTTGGCTACATATGCTCGTACCTTATAAACGCGGTCATCATCCTGGTCGCGCCGACGAACAGCGCTGATAACTTTGCATGGAATTGGCTGGCGATCATACTCATCACTCCCTCACTGGTTTTCATACAGTGGCGACTGGCTGGGCTACCCATCCGGCGGACCTGGTTCGTCACTCTGGTCGCCGGCTACCTGGTCACCCGGATTCCGTGGAACATGGGGCTTTTCCTTGCGAAACCTGCGCCCTGGACGCCCCTGGCCGCAGGCGCTTTTCTGGTTCCCTTCGTCGTGGCTGTTGGGTTGGCAACTTACGCCGCGGTTCTCGCGTGGGGCAGGAGCCGCCGGCCGGTGCGATTTCTGATGGTGGCTGTTGCGACCACGTTTGCGCTGGATCTGATCGCGCGCTTGGCGGGGCAGAGTTGGATCCCGGGATTGCCGGCGCCGGCGGTCTCAACTGTGGTGAGCCTTGCCTTCACGATCTTTGCCACCGCATACATCATTCGCACCGGACGAGAGCGCCGGGCGGAGCAGGAGCGGCTGCAGAGAGAGATGGAAGCGGCACAGA
>CAZECF010000093.1:12238-15809 GCA_964510335.1 uncultured Bryobacter sp.
CGGTCAAGGCAGTGCAGGCAGCGTACAACGCAGCCGCACAGACGGTGCAGGCGCTGCTGTTGAACCAGGCGATGCCGGAGGAGGTGGAGGCGGTCTACCTGCCGGCAAGCGAAGTGGGTGGCGACTTCTACCAGGTTGTGGAGCTGGCCGATGGAGCGCGGAGGGCGGTTCACGTTCGTCTCCGACGGAGTCGTCGAGGCGGAGAACGCCCAGCGCGAACTCTTCGGCTTCGACCGAACCCGCGAGATCTCGACACGGCCGGTGGGTGAGATCGCGGAAGCGGCGAAAGCCTGGGGCCAGAACGATGACATCACCGTGGTGACGGTGCGGAGAAACTCATGAAACTTGGCATCCTATTCGCGCTGGCCCTGACCGCGCTCGAGGCGCAGCCCATCGAGGTGCGCAGCTTCGCGCAGATCGCGCCGCTCGATGGGAACTGGAAGTTCAGCCCGGACGACGATCCGCGCTTTGCCGCGCCGGATTTCGATGACTCAGCCTGGCTCACGGTCCGCGTGCCCGGCGAGGAAATTCCCTTGCCGCTCGGCATCTCCTGGATTCGCTTCCAGGTTCAAGTACCGGACACGGACGGGCCACTCACGCTCCTTTTGCCGCCGCTCGGCAATTCCTATCAACTCTTCGTCAACGGCCGGTTGATGGGCGTGTTCGGCGACCAGGAAATTCGAATTCCGATCACCGCGACCTTCGCCCTTCCCTCCGGCTCGCGAAAATGGATCGTCGCTATCCGTAGCCGGAGAGATTCTCCAACTCTCACCCCGCTCCTCGCCGTGCGTGGTGCCTGGATTGGCACGTCACAGGCCATCGCCGGCAAGCAACGCGAAGTGCAACTCGAGGTGCGCTGGCGAAGCGTCCTCCATCTCGCCAGCATGAGCGCCACGGCGATGGCCGGCCTCTTCTTCGTGCTGCTCCCCCTTTGGCGACGCGACGCACGGGACTACTTCTGGTGTGGCCTCTCCCTGCTCGTCGCGGCATTGTCGCGACCAATGACCAGCGCCCTTTGGATGCTGGAGAACGTTTCGGGCCAGCTGTTTTCGATGCAACTCTTTGGCTTCCTTGCTCTGCAGATCCATTGCTGGGAGCGGATGTACCACCATCTGTTGGGCAGCCAGCTCTCGACTTGGGCCCGCAGGTGCCAACGGGGAACGTTGCTGCTTTTGGTGGCCAGCGTGTTGCTGGTGCCCATCGTGGGCAGCGCCCTAATGTCTCAGATCAATGCGCCATTGGCTCTGCTCGTCCTGATCGTCTTTTGGGTGGTCTACGTCGACCTGTCGCGGCAGTGCCCCCGGCGGGAAGAAACGGTCTGGATGCACACGGCGGTCGCGCTGAATCTCGGGGGGCTCTTCGTTTTCCTTGCCTTTATTAGCGGAATGGGATCCCGATGGCTGGGGGATACCGCCGACGTGCAGCATCTCGCATTGATCCTGCGGAACGCAGGCTCGCTGCTCTTCGCCGGCGTGATGGCCATGGTGCTCAACCTGCGTTCGGCGCGGGTGCAGAGCGAACAGGAGCGCCTGGCCCAGGAGATGCGTGCCGGCGCGGAAATGCCGGAGCTCCTGCTACCGGCCGGCAACGTCCACGTCCCCGGCTTTCGTATCGAAGCCGCTTACTTTCCCATGTCCGAGGTCGGCGGCGACTTTTATTGGACCCGGGCCGAAGCCGACGGCGCCCTGCTGGTGGTGGTCGGCGACGTCAGCGGCAAAGGACTGAAAGCCGCCATGCTGGTGGCCGTTGCGGTGGGAGCGGCGGGCAGCGCCAAGTCGGCGTCTCCGGCAGCGGTGCTCTCGACGATTAACCAAGCTCTGCTGGGACGCACCGGAGGTGGCTTCGTGACCGCCTGCTGCGCTCGCTTTGACCCTGACGGCAGGGTGACAATCGCGAACGCAGGGCATCTGGCGCCTTACTGCGATGGCCAGGAGGCGGAAACCGAAGGAGGCCTGCCTCTGGGACTCGCGACGGAAGTCGCCTACGGAGAGGCTCTAATCTCCGGCGAGCGATTCACGTTCGTATCGGACGGCGTCGTCGAGGCGGAAAACGCCCAGCGCGAACTCTTCGGCTTCGAGCGGACGCGGGAGATCTCGACGAAGTCCGCCCGCGAGATCGCTGAAGCTGCGAAGGCTTGGGGACAGAACGACGACATCACCGTGGTGACGGTGAGGAGAAACTCATGAAAATCGCCATCCTATTCGCGCTGGCCTTAGTCGCGCTTGAGGCGCAACCCATCGAGGTGCGCAGCTTCTCGCATCTGGCACCGCTCGATGGAAACTGGAAGTTCAGCCCGGGTGACGATCCGGGCTTCTCGGCGCCGGACTTCGATGACTCGGCCTGGCTCTCGATCCGCGTGCCCGGCGACGTGATCCCCCGACCCCTTGGCGTTTCCTGGATTCGATTTGCGGTTCAACTGCCGGACACCGGCGAGCCGCTTACGCTTCTTCTGCCGCCGCTCAGTCCTTCCTATCAACTTTTCATCAACGGCCGACCAATGGGCCGGTTCGGCGACCCGGAAATTCGCAGTGAAGTCCCCGAGATCTTCGCCGTTCCCTCCGGCTCGCGGAACTTGACCGTTGCCTTGCGTATCCGGAGAGTTGTTCCAGCTCTCTCCCCGCTCCTCGCCGCGCGGGGTGCCTGGATTGGCACGTCACAGGCTATCGCCGGCAAGCAACGCGAAGCGCAACTCGAGCTGCGCTGGCGGAGCGTCATCCACCTCGCCATGATGAGCGCCACGGCGATGGCCGGCCTGTTCTTCCTCATGCTCCCCCTTTGGCGGCGTGACTCGTTGGACTACTTCTGGTGTGGCCTCTATCTGGTCGCTTTGGTGTTACTCCGCCCAGCGACGGTCTCCATATGGTTGCTGGATGGCCTTTCGATCAATCAGATTGGGATCTCGCTGTATGCGTTGATCGCTCTCACGCTCTATTCCTGGGAGCGGCTGTTCCACCATCTGTTGGGTATCCAACTTTCGACCTGGATTCGAAGGTTCTACCGAGGAACGCTGCTGCTGTTCGTGACCTTGGTGTTGCTGACGCCCTTCGTGGGCCCCCCGATTCTTCAGTTCAACGGGCTCCTGGGTGTGCTGAGCTCAATCCTCCTACTTGTGGTCTATGTCGACTTGTCGCGGCGCAGCCCCCGGCGGGAGGAAACGATCTGGATGCATGCGGCGGTCGCGCTGAGTGTCGGGGGGGGCGCCATTTGGACGGCCTCCGTAAGCGGAGTGGGGTCACGATGGCTGGGGGACGCCGCCGAGGTGCAGCATCTCGCATCGATCGTGCGGAGCTTAGGATCGCTGCTGTTCGCTGGTGTAATGGCGATGGTGTTGAACCTGCGCTCGGCGCGGGTGCAAAGCGAACAGGAGCGCCTGGCCCAGGAGATGCGCGCCGGCGCGGAAATGCAGGAGCTCCTGCTGCCCGCCGGAAACGTCCACATCCCCGGCTTTGGAATCGAAGCCGCGTACTTTCCGATGTCCGAGGTCGGCGGCGATTTTTATTGGACCCGCGCCGAAGCCGGCGGCGCCCTGCTGGTGGTGGTCGGCGACGTCAGCGGCAAGGGACTGAAGGCC
>CAZECF010000094.1:0-15617 GCA_964510335.1 uncultured Bryobacter sp.
GAGTAGCCCGCCTTGGTCATCGGGATTGATCTCGGGACGACGAACAGTGCGCTAGCCTTTGCGCGCGAAGATGCCGTTGAGCACTTTCCGGTAGAGCAGGTGGTGCAGCCGGGAGAGGTGCGCGCCGAGGAGTTGCTGCCCTCGTTTGTCTATCTGCCGGGGCCGAAAGATTTTGCCGAGGGGGCGACGGCGCTGCCCTGGGAAGCGAATCCGCGGTATGTGGTGGGGACGCTGGCGCGGCGGCGGGGCGCCGAGAGCATGGGGCGGCTGGTGGCGAGTGCGAAGTCGTGGCTGAGCTATGCGGGGGTGGACCGGAACGAAGCCATTTTGCCGGTGCAGGCACCGGAGGGCGTGGAACGGATATCGCCGGTCGAGGCTTCGCGAGCTTATCTGGAGCATCTGAATGCGGCCTGGCAGGCGGCGGGAAATCCACCGCTGGCGGAGGCGGAAGTGGTGCTGACGGTGCCGGCCAGCTTTGATGCGGTGGCGCGGCAGTTGACGGAAAAGGCGGCGAGGGAAGCGGGGATTGGAAAGCTGGTGCTGCTCGAAGAGCCGCAGGCTGCATTCTATGCCTGGATTGCGAAGCATGCGGACTGGCGGGAGCGGGTGGGCCCGGGCGACCGGATTTTGATTGTGGACATTGGGGGCGGGACGACGGACTTTACGCTGATTGATGTGAAGGATCAGGGGGGGAGTCTGGAATTGGAGCGGGTGGCGGTAGGCGAGCACATCCTGCTGGGCGGCGACAACATGGATCTGGCGCTGGCGCGACATCTGGAGACCAAGTTGCCCAAGCTGGACGCGCAGCAATTGCAAGCTTTGTGGCAGCAATGCCGGGCGGCCAAGGAAGTATTGCTGGACCCGGCGGCGAAAGTAGACGAGCAGCCCGTGACGATCTTGGGGCGGGGATCGAGCCTGATTGGCGGCACGATCAAGACGAAGCTGACGCGCGGGGAAGTAGAACAGATTCTGGTGGAAGGATTCTTTCCGCATGTGCCGGCGGAGGAAGCGCCACAGCGGGCGCGGCGGGCGGCGCTGCAGGAACTGGCATTGCCTTATGCGGCCGACGCACGGATCACGGCGCATCTGGCGAACTTTGTAAAGCAGGGCGGTGCGCCGCCTACGCATGTGCTGTTTAATGGCGGAGTCTTGCGGGCGGGGCTGGTGCGGGATCGCATCCTGTCGAGTTTGAACCTTTGGCTGACGCGGCCGGTGAAGGTGTTGGACGGGGAAGACCTGATGTTGGCGGTGGCGCGCGGGGCGGCCTATTTTGGCTTGGCCAGGCAGGGGCGGGGAATCCGGATCCGGGGCGGTGTGCCGCGGACTTATTATGTGGGGATTGAAGATGCGATGCCGGCGGTGCCTGGCATGGCTGCGCCGATGAAGGCGTTTACGGTAGCGCCGTTTGGTATGGAAGAAGGCTCGGAGCACCAGTTTCCGGGGCGGCGGTTTGGACTCTACGTGGGTGAACCGGTGGAGTTTCGAATCTTCAGTTCGACCGAGCGGCGGGGGGATGAGGCGGGGTCCTTGCTGGAGCCGATGCCACGCGAGTTGAAAGAGTTGCCGGCGATGGAGATGACCCTGGAGCCCACGGCGAAGCATCCGGGCGGGTTGGTGCCGGTAACGCTGGAATCAAAAGTGACGGAGACGGGCGTGCTGGAACTGTATTGTGTTGCCGCTTCCGGCGACCGCTGGAAGTTGGAATTTAGCGTGAGAGAGCGCAAAGCATGAAAATCGGAATTGATTTGGGAACGACGAATTCGGCTCTGGCCTGGGTGGATGAGCAGGAGGCGGCTGAGTCGGATTACACCCCGATCCAGGTGTTGGAGATCGAGCAGTTTGTGGCGCAGGGAAGGCAGGAAAAGCGGCGCACGCTGCCGAGCTTTCTGTATCTGGACCAGCAGGAATTTGTGGGTGTGTATGCGCGGGAACAGGGCGCGCTGGTGCCCACCAAGAGCGTGTATGCGGCCAAGAGCTGGCTCTCGAATGCTGAGGTAGATCGTAACGCGAAGATTCTGCCGTGGGATGCGCAGGAGGCGGGGCGGCTTTATTCGCCGGTTGAGGCTTCGACGAAGTATCTGGCGCATATTGCAAAGGCCTGGCAGGAGGCGCAGGGCACGCCGATCGGGAATGAAGATGTCGTGCTGACAGTGCCAGCGAGCTTTGACGAGGAAGCGCGCGAGTTGACGGTAGCGGCGGCGCGGGCGGCGGGGATTGAGAAGCTGACGCTGATTGAAGAGCCGGCGGCGGCCTTCTATTCGTGGATCGCGCGGCATTTGTCGCAATCGCAGAAGAGCCTGACGGATGGCATGAACGTGTTGATTGTGGACGTGGGCGGCGGGACGTCTGACTTTACGCTGATTCAGGTAAGCCGCACGGGCGACCATGTGCAGTTTACGCGGACAGCGGTGGGCAAGCATTTGCTGCTGGGCGGGGACAATCTGGATCTGACGCTGAGCTGGCTGGTGGAAACGAAGTTGAACACGCAACTGAGCTTGCGGCAGCGAAGCGCGTTGCGGCGGCAGTGTGCGGCAGCCAAGGAGAAGCTGCTGTCTACTGATGGTCCAGAGTCGGTTGAAATTACGGTTTTGGGGGCGGGGAGTTCGCTGATTGGGGGAACGCTCAGAACGGAGATTACAAGAGCGGAAGCCAGGGAGTTGGCGCTTGATGGTTTTCTGCCGGAGTGTGCGCTGGAGGAGACGCCGAATGTGGACAAGAAGTCCGCGTTTCGCGAATTAGGGTTGCCCTATGTGAGTGACCCGGCGGTGACGAAGCATCTGGCGCAGTTCCTGAATGAAAGCGGGCGGGTGCGGCCGGACGCGATTCTGTTCAACGGGGGCTTCTTTATCCCGGAGATATTGCGGGAGCGCGTGAAGCAGGTGGTGGCGGGCTGGTTTGGGCATACGCCGCTGGTGTTTGAGAATCAGGATCTGGATCTGGCGGTGGCGCAGGGGGCGGCTTATTACGCGCATGTGAGAGGTGGCGGCCAGGGGATTCTGGTGCGCGGTGGCTTGCCGCGGGCCTACTTTATCGGGACGGGGGACAAGCAATCGTTGTGTCTGGTGCCGCGCGGGTCTGAAGAAGGGGCGACGCTCGAACTGGATGTACCGGGTTTGCAATTGTTGGCGAACAAGCCGGTGAGCTTCCGACTTTATAGCTCGCTGACACGGACAGAAGATGTGGCGGGGCAGGCGGTGGGGGTGGATGAAAGCTTTCACCTGCATGCGCCGCTCGATGCGGTGATCCGGTTTGGGAATCCGAATCTGGAGCGGAATGTGCCGGTGCGGCTGCGCGCACATTTGACCGAGCTGGGGACGCTGGAAATTTACGCAGTGAGCAAGGTGAGCGAGCATAGCTGGCGCTTGCAGTTTGAATTGCGGCGGCAGACGGCGCGGTCCGTGGTGGCCAAGCCGATGGCCAGCGTGTCGGATGAGGCGCTGGGCAAGGCGCTGGAGCTGGTGCGAGGAACCTTTACCGGAGACCTGATTCCGGAAGAGTTGCCGCAGAAGCTGGAGCAGACTTTGTCGCTGGGGCGATCGTCGTGGCCGCTGGGAGCGATCCGAAAACTGGCGGACGTGATGCTGGAATGTGCCGAGGGGCGCAAGCGCTCGCCGGGGCACGAAGTGCGGTGGTTGAACCTGACGGGATTGTGTCTCCGTCCGGGCTTTGGTGCGCCGGGCGATGATTTGCGGATTGAGCAGGCACGCCGGGTTTTTGCTTCCGGGCTGGTCTTTGGCAACCAGACGCAGAACGAAGTTGACTGGTGGATTTTCTCGGGGCGGATTTCGGGAGGGTTGAACCGGAACCAGCAACAGGATTTGTATCAGCGGCTTTCGGGGTCGTTGATCCCGAAGGGGGCGAAGCCAAAGCGGCAGAATCCGTCGCTGGCGCGTGAGATGTGGCGGTGTGCGAGTTCGCTCGAGCTGTTGCCGGCAGGTACTAAGACGGAATTGGGCAATGCGCTGCTCAAGCGAGTGCGGGCCAAGGATTTTTCGCCGAGCGAGATCTGGTGTCTGGGCCGGCTGGGGGCGCGCAAGCTGCTGTACGGGCCGAATAATCTGGTGGTGCCGGCGACGACGATATCCCGTTGGGTGGATCAGTTGGTAGCCGTGCCAGAGGCTGTGGAAGCCTTGGCGGCGATGGCGCGAAAGACGGGCGACGCGTCGCGGGATCTGCCACCGGCGACGGTCTCGCTGGTGGAGACGGCGTTCGAGAAGCATCCGAAACGAAGCCAATTGCTGGCGGTGCTGGAAGGCGAAGGCCAGGATGAGCTGGCTGCGCTGGGAAGAGTGTTTGGCGAGGAATTGCCGAGCGGACTGGTCATCGAATGAGTGAACGGTCGCTCATCGATTGGCTTACGCGCCAGAAGATGACGGCCGGCATTGGGGATGATTGTGCGGTCTTTCGTCCGGCCAAGGGCGAAGACCTGGTGTTCACGACAGACTTTACGATCGAGGGGCGACACTTTACGTTGCCCGACTACACGCCGCGTGAAGTGGGCTACAAAGCGCTGGGCCGGGGGCTCTCCGACATTGCCGCAATGGGGGCGGAGCCGCGTTTTGCGCTGGTTTCCCTGGCGATGCCCGATGAGAGTTTTGCCAAACCCTTTTTTCTGGGACTCTTTCAGCACCGCGTGGTTTTGATCGGTGGAGATCTGTCGCGCAGCGAAAAGGTGCATGTGGATGTCACGGTGTGTGGCGCGGTGCCTAAGGGGAAGGCCGTGCTGCGGAGTGGAGCGAGGCCCGGGGATCGTTTGTATGTAAGCGGGCCGTTGGGGGTTTGGAAGAAGCGGCCGAAGCCGCGGCTGGATCTGGTGGAGGTGGTGCGGCGGGAGGCCAGTGCGGCCATGGACATTACCGATGGATTGTCGATGGATCTGGACCGGATGTTGGTGGCCTCTGGTGTGACGTGTGAACTGACGGCCCCACCGCCGGTGAAACGAGGGGCGACGCTGGAGGACGCATGGCATCGAGGGGAGGATTACGAGTTGCTGGTGGCGAGCCGGAAGCCGTTGGGGCCGCCGTTTCATGAGATCGGGATTGTGGTGGCGGGCCAACCGGGGTCGCCTGTGCCGCCGAGGGGCTGGGATCACTTTCGATAACCTATTGCGTGATGAAAGTAGAGAAGATTGCTTATGGCGGCTGGCCGAATTGCTACCGCATCACGAATGGTGAGATTGAACTGGTATTGACCTCCGATGTGGGTCCGCGGATTATTCGTTGCGGCTTTGTAGGGGGTCAGAATTTCTTTCGCGAGTTTGAGGATCAGCTAGGGAAATCGGGGGAAGCAAGCTGGCAGATCCGCGGGGGGCACCGGTTGTGGATCGGGCCGGAAGATGCGCGATTTACTTATGGGTTGGACAACGGTCCGGTAGTGGTGGAGGTAGCAGGGGGAGTGGTGCGGGCGACGCAAGCGGTAGAGCCGGAGACGGGCCTGGAAAAGCAGATGGAGATTGCGATGAGTGCGGCGGGGACCGAAGTAAAGGTGGTGCATCGGGTTACGAACCGGCACCCGATGGCGCTGGAATTTGCGCCGTGGGCGCCATCGGTGATGGCGCAGGGCGGGGTGGGGATAACCGGCTTTCCGCCACGCGGGACGCATCCGGAGATGCTGGAGCCGACCAACCCGCTAGTCATGTGGGCGTACACGGATTTGTCTGACCCGCGTTGGATCTTCATGAAGAAGTACCTGGGGCTGCGGCAGGACCCGCAAGCGGTCTCACCGCAAAAGGTGGGTTTGTTCAATCCTCATACGTTTGGGGCATATCTGTTGAACGAAGAATTGTTTCTGAAGCAGTATCACGCGGAGGCAGGCAAAACGTATCCGGAATTCTTCTGCAGCTTTGAGACTTTCACGAATGCGGATTTTCTGGAACTGGAGACTTTCGGGCCAATTGTGAAACTTCAGCCCGGTGAGAGCGTCGAATTAGTAGAGGCTTGGAGTCTGCATAAGCAAGTACGCATTGAGCAGTGGACTGACGATGCGGTCGACGCAGTGCTCCTGCCGCTCTTAAAATAAAATGATGAAGTTCACTTTGGCCTTCGGGCTCCTTTGCCAGACGCTGGTTTTTGGCCAGTACAAACTGGAAAGCGCAGGCGCTGCGCCGGCCGCCGCCGAGCAGGTGGCGAAAGACGGTGCGAAGATTGCCGCTGAAGACGGCAAGGTAGTGGCCGAAGTCTGGATGCGGACGCCGATTCCAACGGGAGCAAAATCTGACCAGCAAGCGGTGACGCTCCCGGAAGTGGAGCATGGCACCTTTATGGGAATCATCCGCTTTCCGGCAAAGTATAACGACCGTCGCGGTCAGACGGTGAATGCGGGCGTGTACACGATGCGCTACAGCTACTTTCCCCAGAATGGAGATCACCAGGGCGTTGCGCCGCAGCGGGACTTTATTTTGTTGACGCCGATTGCCGTGGATACGGATTTGGGCAAGAACCCCGATTTTGATGCCTTGATGGAGATGAGCCGCAAGGCCAGCGGTACGCCGCATCCAAGCGTCTTCAGCTTCTGGAAGGAAGAAGAAGAGTTCAAGCCGGGCCTGCAATTGCTGGGCGAGCACGACTGGGTGCTGTACACGGACGCGGGCGGGGTGAAGCTGGGAATTATTCTGATTGGTCAGGCCGACCACTAATGCCGGAAGTGGCGGAAGCCGGTAAAGACCATCGTTAAGCCGAGGCGATCAGCGGCAGCGATTACATCTGGATCCTTGACGCTTCCGCCTGGTTGGATGAAGGCCACGGCGCCGTGTGCGGCGGCGGCTTCCAACCCGTCCGGGAAAGGGAAGAAGGCGTCGCTGGCGACAACGCAATCTTTGAGCGGGAGGATTGCTTTGGATGCGCCGAACTTGACGCTGTCGACGCGGCTCATTTGCCCGGCCCCGGCGGCAATCAACTGGCCATCGGTGGCATAGACAATTGCGTTGGACTTGACGTGTTTGACGACGCGCCAGGCGAATTCGAGAGCATTCCATTGTTCGTCGGTGGGGGCGAGTTGGGTGGCGACTTTGGCCTCCGTGCGGATGAGCTTTTTCCGGTCGGCGCTTTGGACGAGATAGCCGCCGGTGATGGTCTTGACGACGGGTTCATCGAGGCCGCCAGGTGCGACGGCGAGTAACCGGAGATTCTTCTTTGCCGCGAGGATGGATTGGGCTTCGGCTGAGTAGGACGGGGCGGCAATGGCTTCAATGAAAGTCCTGGCAATTTCGGTTGCGGTGGCGGCATCGACTTCGCGATTGAAGGCGAGCACGCCGCCGAAGGCGCTGATGGGGTCAGCGGCAAAGGCTTGGCGGTAGCTTTCTTCGAGGGAGAGTGCTGAGGCGCAGCCACAGGGGTTGGTGTGTTTGATGATGGCGCTGGAGGGAAGGTCAAACTCGGCGATCAATTGCCAGGCGGCGTCGAGGTCGACGAGATTGTTGTAGCTGAGTTCCTTGCCTTGCAGTTGCACCGCGTTGGCGATTCCGTGAGAGCCGGCGGCATAGAGAGCGGCGGATTGGTGCGGGTTTTCGCCATAGCGCAGCGGCATTTTCTTCGGGAAGTTGATGACGAGGCGCGGGGGCATTTCAACCGGCGTGGGGATCTGTTCGAGCGTGCGAGTGATGGCGGCGTCGTAGGCAGCGGTGGTAGAGAAGGCTTTACGGGCGAGGTCCCAGTGGGTGGCTGGGGAGAGATTGGCTTCGTTTGAGTGGAGCTCGTCGAGCAGGGCCGGGTAGTCTTCGGCGCGGGTGACGACGGCGACGTCCTGGTAGTTTTTGGCGGCGGCGCGGATCATGGTGGGGCCGCCGATATCGATGTTCTCGATAAGTTCAGCAAGGTGGACGCCGGGCTGGGCAGCGGTTTTTTCAAACTCATAGAGGTTGACGACGACCATGTCGATGAGGGGGATGTCGTGCTCGGCGAGCGAGGCGAGGTGGGCGGGGTTGGAGCGCATGGCGAGGACGCCGCCGGCGACGCGAGGATGAATCGTTTTGACGCGGCCATCGAGCATTTCCGGGAAGCCGGTGAGATCGCTCACTTCGAGTACGGTGAGACCTGCTTCGCGCAGGGCGCGGGCGGTGCCGCCGGTGGAGATGAGTTCGACGCCGAGGGAAGCGAGGCCGGTGGCGAAGTCCACCAGGCCGGATTTGTCGGTCACGCTCAGGAGGGCGCGCTGAATTTTAGCCATTGTCTTTCAGTATCGGACAGGAAATCAGGAAGTGGTCCATCTGGAACTAATTCCACGCGACTCAGAGGAGGAGAATTGCCGAGATGATGTCAATGCAGGACGCCAGGCTGGTGATCAACAAGTACGTGACTATGCAGCAGATTCTGTCGGCGCCCGCGACGGTGGCGAAACGGTCGGAGTACCACCTGTTCAAGCTTTTTGCGCCAGGTGTTGGACAGGCGATTGCAGGAGCACTGTTGGCCTTTCGGCAAGGCGGGCCAAACGGATTGCTCAAATATGTTCAATTGCAGGATGCAGTAAAAGCGGCGATGGGGCCAGTGAAGAAGGTGCTGCCAATAGCGATGCAGGGCATGCAAAACCTGTTGGAAAAGTATTTGGTGCAGATTTTCAAAATGCTGACCTAGAAGAGGCAGTGGGCCTCGACGGTATACTAGGCGAGGTTCAAGACTGATGCTGCACGAGTTAATCAAAATCTGGTTTGAATGGTCGCGGGACATGGGGTACTGGGGCGTTTTTCTGATGATGGCGCTTGAAAGTACGATTGTGCCGGTGCCTTCGGAAATCATCATGCCGCCGGCGGGGTATTGGGCTGAGCAGGGGCAGATGTCGCTGTGGGGAGTTATTTTGGCGGGCGGGCTGGGGTCTACGTTTGGATCGAGCCTTTGCTACTGGTTTTCCTATACGCTGGGGCGGGCTTTTCTGTTGCGCTATGGCAAGTGGCTGTTGCTGCCAGCCGAGCGGCTGGAATTGGCCGAGCGCTGGCTGGCGGAGTTTGCCACGGGCGGGGTATTTCTGTCGCGCTTGCTGCCGGTGGTGCGGCATTTGATTGGATTTCCGGCAGGACTGATCCGGATGCCGTTCTTGCGGTTCGCGGTGGTGACTTTTGTAGGCTCAACGCTTTGGTGCGGAGTGCTGGCAGTGTTTGGCGCGAGAACGATTGGCCAGGAGCCGGCCTTACTTGATAACCCCGAGACCCTGTTGCGGGTGGTGAAGGAAAATTTGATGTGGTTTGTGTTGCTGGTGGTGGGATTGGGGGCCGGTTGGCTTTTTGTGCAGTGGTTTGGAAAGCGGAGCAAATTGACCGGATTGCCTGCGGGGCGCTAGACTAGCAGATTGGTCCCTCGCCCGAGTGACAGTCGGTACAGGCGTGCCTGTGTCCGTGGAAACTGAAGTCCGAACCGGGACTTTGCCGTCGGAGGGTGGCTAAACTTCCAAAGAAAATCAGGAGTCAAGAAAAACAAGTGGCTGAGGCATTGAAGCAAATTTTCACGTCGGAATCGGTGACCGAAGGTCATCCCGACAAGATGGCAGACCAGTTATCGGACGCAGTACTGGATGCAGTGCTGAAAGATGATCCGATGAGCCGGGTCGCGTGCGAAGTTTTGGTGACAACCGGACTTTGCATCGTGGCTGGTGAAATCACAACCAAGACCTACATTGAAGTGCCGGACCTGGTGCGTCAGGTGATCAAAGACATTGGTTTTGACAACGCAGCTTATGGCTACGACGGCAATACCTGTGGCGTGATCAACACGATTCAACGGCAGAGCCCGCACATTGCAATGGGTGTGGATGCGGGTGGCGCGGGCGATCAGGGCATGATGTTTGGCTATGCTTGCGACGAAACGCCGGAACTGATGCCGCTACCGATTCAGATGGCGCACCAGTTGACGCGGAAGTTGACTGACGTACGCAAGGCCAAGGGCTTGTCTTACTTGCGTCCCGATGGCAAGAGCCAGGTAAGCGTGCAGTATGAGAGCGGCAAACCCGTTCGCATTGATGCCGTGGTCATTTCAACCCAGCACGACGATGACGTGACTACTGAGCAACTGCGGGAAGAAGTAAAGAAGCACGTTATTGATACCGTGGTTCCGGCCGACATGGTGGATGAGAATACGAAGTATCACATCAACCCGACCGGACGTTTTGTAATCGGTGGACCTCACGGCGATACCGGTTTGACGGGCCGCAAGATTATTGTGGACACGTATGGTGGCATGGGCCGTCACGGTGGCGGCGCGTTCTCGGGGAAAGATCCGACAAAGGTAGACCGTTCGGCGACCTACATGGCGCGCTACATCGCAAAGAACATTGTGGCGGCAGGCCTGGCCAAGCGCTGCGAAGTTCAACTTGCTTACGCAATTGGCGTGGCTGAGCCGGTCAGCGTGCTGGTGAATGATTTTGGCACCAGCGAGTTGTCTGCTGAGAAGTTGACTGACATTGTGCGGGCCGTTTTCTCGTTGACCCCGAAGGGCATCATTGAAACGCTGGACCTGCGCCGTCCGATTTACCGGGCGACAGCGGCCTATGGCCACTTTGGCCGTACGGAAGCTTCGTTTAGCTGGGAGAAGACTGACAAAGCGGCGGCACTCAAAGCCGCGGTCTAAGTTTTTAACTGTTCACCCGGAGGGCGATGCGGCGCGTGGCTGGCATCGCCCTCTTGTCTTGAGAGCCGCGTAAGGAAGAAAAACTATGGCATTGATTGAAGGCTGCCGGCATGAGCTGGAAGTGACAGTAGGCGTACTGGAAATTGCTGAGGCGACTGAGCGGGTGCTGACCCGGATTCAGGCGAAGGCCCAGTTGCCGGGCTTCCGTCCGGGGAAGGCGCCGCTGAGCGTAATCCGCACCCGTTTTCAAAACGAGATTCAGCAGGACGTGATCGAGGAAGTGATTCCGAAGGCGCTGAATTCGCTTTTTGACAAGGAAAAGCTGCAGGTAGTGGGGCAGCCGAACATCGTTGATCTGAAGTTTGAGCCAAACCAGCCCATGGTTT
Organism: uncultured Bryobacter sp.; assembly: GCA_964510335.1. Classification (GTDB taxonomy): domain Bacteria; phylum Acidobacteriota; class Terriglobia; order Bryobacterales; family Bryobacteraceae; genus Bryobacter. The sequence goes on from CAZECF010000094.1 coordinate 10,937, forward strand.
TCAAGGCGCAGTTTGATGTGCATCCAGAGTTTGAGCTGGGCGAGTACAAGGGTCTTGAGGTGGAGTATGAAGACCCGGTGGTGACGGATGAGGATGTGACGGCGCGGGTGGAGCAGTTGCGCGAGTCCAAGGCCGAGTATGTCAATATCGATCCGCGTCCGGCAGAAGACGGCGACTATGTTGTGGTGGGCCTCGAGAGCGGCGATGGCCTTGAAGGCGAGCCGATCAAGAATCCTGAGATGATGCTGCAGATCGGTGATCCGGATACGCTGCCGGCCTTCACGGAAGGGATTCGCGGGATGAGCCCGGGCGATTCCAAGGACATCAGCGTCACCTATCCGGAAGAATACGGCGAGGAGAAGCTGGCAGGCAAGACGGTTAGTTTTGATGTGGATTTGAAGCATATCCGACGCAAGGAAATGCCGGAGTTGGATGACGACTTTGCCCAATCCATGGGAGACTTCCGGACGCTCGACGAGTTCAAAGAGCAGGTGAAGGCGAGTATTCATGCGGAACGGCAATACCGGGCGCAGGAAGAAGCCAAAAGCAAGCTGATTGAAACGTTGGGTGAGACGCACCAGTTTGCCGTGCCGGAAACCTATGTTGAGCGGCAATTGCAGATTACGCTTGAGAACTATGCGCGGACGCTGCAAATGCAGGGGATTGACCCGCGGGCGCTGAATTTTGACATGAACAAGTTCCGTGAGAGCCAGACGGAAAGAGCGAAGCGGGATGTCCGGGCGACGTTGCTGCTGGACCGGATTGCAGAAGTAGAAGCAGTGGCGGTACAGCAGGACGAGGTAGATCGCGAAGTGCAGCGAATGGCGCGGCAACAGCGGGAACCTGTGGCGGCCGTACGCGTCAAGTTGGAAAAGGATGGTGGTTTGGACCGGATTGCGAATCGCATCCGGACGGACAAGGCGATAGCATTGTTGTTTGAGCAGGCGCGCAAAGTGACGCCGGCTCCGGCCGAAACCAAGACAGAACCTGAAGTTGAAGAATAGAGGAACATTCCATGTCTGAAGACTTTTCCCGGCGGAACTTACTGAAGCAGACGGCAGTCGCGGCAGCGCTGAGCGCGGGCCCGGCGGTCATGAATTCGATGGGCCAGAATAACCGGTTGCGCGTGGGCTGGATTGCCACGGGTATGCGCGGTAGCCACGTAATGCAGCAGATGTACCTGCAGTCGAAAGACATGGTGGAAGTGGTCCACGTCTGCGACACCTATAAGGGCAACCTGGCCAAGGGCAAAGACATTGTCCAGACGCAGGGCAAGAATACTCCGAAGACCACGGTGGATTACCGCGATGTGATCAATGATCCGAACGTGGATGTTGTCTTCATTTGTTCACCTGAGCACCTGCACTATCCGATGGCGATGGCGGCGTTGAAGGCGAAGAAGCACATTTACCTCGAAAAGCCGATCGCGCACACCATTGAAGAAGGTGCCGAGATCGTGGCGCTGGCCGAAAAGATGGGCACGGTGGTGCAGGTCGGTACGCAGAACCGGTCCAATAAGCTCTACATTCAAGCCAAGAAGATGGTGGAAGACGGCTACATCGGCGAAATCCACTACACGCGAGCCTTCTGGTACCGGAACTTTGACCAGACGGTAGATCCGTCCAAGGGCGTGCCGGCGGCGTGGCGATATATCATTCCACCCGATGCGTCCGCCGAGACAGCGGATTGGAAGCGCTTTCTTGAAGGAGCGGAAAAGAAGAATATTCCTTTCGACAAGGGCCGTTACTTCCAGTGGCGCAATTACTGGGATTATTCGGGTGGCATCTCGACCGACTTGCTCGTGCACCAGACCGACATCACAAACTTTGTTGTGGGTGGGCTCGTGAAGGCGGAGTTGCCGATTTCCTGTATGGCCTCCGGCGGAATTTACCAGTGGGGTGGTGCGGATGACCGCGAAGTTCCCGACACGCTGAGTGCGCTTTATGAATATCCGAACAAGTTCCATTTGAACTATTCGTGCTTCTTTGGCAATGACCAGTGGGGCTATGGCGAAGAGTTCATGGGGCAGAAGGGCACGATTGAGGTGAAGGACAGGCAGAACCTGATCTTCACCCCGCAACCCAAGTTCATTCGCAACGTGAAGCCGTTTAGCGACAAGGCACCGGTATCGATGAATTACCTGAAGGACTTCAATCAGCCGGATTCCACGGCAGACCACGTGAAGAACTTCCTGGAGGCAGTGCAGGGTAAGGCAAAGGCGATCGCACCGGCCAAAGCTGGCCAGGTGGCGGCGATTCCGGGCCACATGGCTACGCAGAGTGTCCGGGCGAAGAAGGCAGTCTTCTGGGATGCCAAGCTCAACAAACTCAAGATCGGGTAGCCAGGCGCTTCTCTGATCGCAGTCTCTTTCGGGGGCTGCCACCGGCAAGCAGTTTGTCCGGTGGTAGCCCCCGCTGCTTTGACGGACGGCGCAATGCTGGCCCTACCCTAAACGAAGCCAATTGAATTGCCGATTCTGGCTTGTGCTGGTTTTGGTTCAAAACATCTACAAAGTCAACAAGAAAGAGGGCTACGGCGAAATCCTAGCCCGCGTGCATTCCCTGTTTCGGCAAGTAGACATGGAAGTTCGCTTTGACTGTTCGTTCTGTGAGTCACCCGGTGATACTGGCCTGGCCCTCGACAGGCTCTTCAAGCGCCACCCCCAGTTGCGGGAGTTGCACCAGGTCATGTCCATACCCGGGCTCGTCACCCAGGAACTGCCGATGATCAGCGGGAACCAGGACACGATTCCCTTCGAGCTGGTCTGTGAGGTCGCCAATGGAATCCCGCGCTCCTATCCTTTTCCTATAGCAACCACACAGTTTGTCTCTGATGCTTTCACCCCCAAATCACCGCTTCCGGAAAGCTACAGTACCGGAATCAGCGCAGTCACGATGGCCGGCTTTATGGGCCGCAAATGCAATCTCACCGCCACCTATGAAGTGGAAATTGCTGACAACGCCAAGGCTCCCGCGCTTCCCCCTGCCCCACTGGCTCCGCTATTGGCTCTGCTGGGCAAGCCTGCCAAGACCAATCGCACATCGCTTGCGGCGGCGCCGCCCAATCACGCACCCCTCCAGGAAATCGTATATCGCTATCGCCAACGCATGGCGGAAATCTCTCTTGAAGCCAACCTGCCGCACACGCTCCCTCCGCTACTGGACGCTCTCGCCAACCGCTCCGTTGAGCACTATCCGCTCAAGCCAGCGCTGGTGGCACGCTTCGGGCCGATGGGCTTTCGCTGCAAAGGCGGCTCCGGCATTTTCAATCTGTACCGTAAAAGCGCCAACAACCACGTGATCGGCCTGATGCTCGACGTTGGTACCTACAGCCGGATGCTGACGGCCCAATTCGAGTTCTTTACACCGGGCTACCGTGCCAGCATTCACTTTCCCGTCGCGCGCGGGCTCAACCCCTTGCAATACCCTATCGGCAGCGCTGAGCAGTGGGCTCAACTCGTGGACAACCTCGCCACGCTGATGAACTGGCTGGAGCCAACCTTGCTGCGCGAGCTCGATGCCGCCGCACCACCCGCCCCCGCCTGGTTTGAGGCGCCCTCTAGCTAAGTGGCGCCGATCGCAGTGCCTCCCGCTCCACCGCCTTCAGGATCTCCTGACGGATCCAGCCGGCAAACGGGCCCACCACCCGCCAGTACCAACCGAAGCGCCGCTTCTCACGCACGCCAAACACCATGACCCGCGTCTCGGTTACCAGCCGCGTTTGTCCCTTGCCGGCGTCCTCCAGCCAGAAATTCCAATAGGCCTTGGCCGACCCCGACTTCTCATAAGCCAGCATGTCTTGCACCGCCACGTCCTCGATGTTGCCCGCGATAGCCCAAAACCGGCCACAAATGCAGCGCACGACTTCTTTTCCTGGCGTCTCCGCCACTACTGGAAATGTCTCAAGCGGCAAACCACCCAATCGCGAAAAGAACTCCCGAATTCCCAAAAGTAGCCGCACCCGCAACAACTTGCGAATGGTCATGGCCCTTGCGGCGGGCCAAACCTGGGCGGGACTGGCCTGGATCAGCCGTTCGTGCCGGAGCTGAACCAGTGGATTTGGCATGAGATCTTCGATTTGCATTCCTAAGCTACTGACTCTGTGATAGCCTGACTTGGTTTATGGAAATGAACATGTTAGTTGTAGCCGCCGTCATGGCGATTTTTGTCTACGGGATGATCGCCGCGATGTTGGGCAGCATTTTGCCCGATTTATCGAAGCGGTTTGATCTGAGTACCGCGCAAAACGGCACGATCGCGATGACGCAGGCCATTGGCCTGGTGATTGGCTCACTATTGCAGGGGCCGCTGATTGATTTGCATGGGAAAAAAGTGGGGCTGGTGCTGGGTTTGGGATTGATCGCGCTGGCGCTGCTGTTGTTGCCAAAGTCGAAAGGTTTTGGCAGCATCCGGCTCTACATGCTGGTGCTTGGTGTAGGTGGCGGCATTATCGTGGCCGGGGCGAATGCGCTGGTGAATGACGTAAAGACTGACAACCCGACCGCATTGTTCAACGGGTTCAATGTGTTCTTTGGTTTGGGTGGCATCGCGACACCCTTTATCGCGGCGAACTTGTTGGGTGGCAATTCTTTCCGGCTCTGCAACCTGACGGCGGCGTTGACGATAGCGACGCTGGCGCTGCATTCGGCAACGGACATGCCAATGCCGACGGGCATCGTACA
>CAZECF010000095.1:0-15551 GCA_964510335.1 uncultured Bryobacter sp.
CCTCATCGCTTTCCAGGTAGTCGCCAATAACTTCAATGTGCCTAGTCAGGAAGTCAGGTCCGCTATCGACCGAATCGCGTTAGCATTAGTGCAGTAGCAATCTGATGCCGAAGAATCCCACTCCCGAATATCACAACTCCGTCCTCGTCCCGATGGTCATTGAACAGACCACCCGCGGCGAGCGTTCGTTTGACATCTACTCGCGCCTGCTCAAGGAAAACATCATCTTCCTCGGCACGCCGATTGATGACCAGGTCGCCAACTTGCTTGTTGCGCAGATCCTCTTCCTCGCCAGCGAAGATCCGGACCGCGATATCAACATCTACATCAATTCCCCGGGCGGGTCCATCACCGCAGGCCTCGCCATCCTCGACACCATGAATCTGGTCGAGCCCGACATTACCACCTACTGCATCGGCCAGGCCGCCTCCATGGCAGCCGTGCTGCTGGCTTGTGGCTCCAAGGGCAAGCGCTTTGCCCTCCCGCATTCCCGCATCATGATCCACCAGCCGTCCATGAACAACCTCGGCGGCCAGGCCACCGACATCGACATCTACGCCCGCGAAATTCTGCGCATGAAGGAAGTCATGAACGGCATCATGGCCGATGCCACCGGTCAGCCGATCGACAAGATCGCCCGCGATACCGAGCGCGATTACATCCTGGAAGCTCCGCAAGCCATCGAATATGGCATCGTTGACCGCATCATCTCTTCCCGCGAACGTAGCTCCAAGTAATTTCACTCATTCCCAAACAAAAAGACCCGCAGCCAAAAGCCGCGGGTCTTTTCAATTTGTCCAGCAACAACTAGGCGAGAATCTTCTTGATGTTCTCCAGGCACTTGGCCGCCGTCTCCAGTTCAGAATACCGGCTGCCTTCCTGCTCCACCAGCAAGTGCTCCACACCCCCGGTCTGGATCGCAGCAGCCACGATTTCCTTCCACTTGGCTTCCCCCTCACCCAGCAACACCTGGTAGCCGTCATGCGGATTCGCCATCCCGCGCTTCCAATCCTTCATGTGCAGGCTCTTGATTCTTCCCGGGTTGGCCTGGATCCACGCCACCGGGTCCGAACCCGCTTCAATGGAAGTTCCCACATCCAGCTGCAGCACCACGTCCTTGGTCGTTTCCTTCGCCAGCACCTCAATCGGCTTCACACCTTCGAGCGGCGTAAATTCCAGCGCATGGTTGTGGAAGCCAGTGCCCTTCCCTAAGGGCTTCAACTTCGCCGCTGCCATGTTGAGCTTGCCCGCCACTTCCTTCCAGCCATCGAGACTCGTCACCTTGCCCGCACTCGACATGATCATGAAGCGGCTGCCCAGAATCGAGTTCAGCTCCATCACGCGCTCGATCTGTTCCGGTGAGAAATACTTCGCGCCAGTATGCGCCGAAAGGCACTTCATCCCCGCGTCATCAAGCACTTTTTTGGCTTCCTTGGCCTGCGCCGGGGTCCAGTCCGCATAGGGGCCAAAGAACTCCACGCCGTCGTAGCCCATCTTGCCCACAGCCTTCAGCGTCCCCACCATGTCAGCGGCAAAGGCCTTGCGCACGCTGAACAGTTCCAGCCCAATCGGCTTGCCCACCGCACCCTGCGCGGCCATCGCGGCTGCTGCCGCAGCCAGAAAACTTCTACGCTTCATAATGCCTGTATCTTATCTCAGCGGGCCAGCGGCAGATTCGCCTGCGCCTTGATGTCGAGGCCCGAAAACTCGCCCCGCCGCCACCGCAAATATCCCGCCAGCGCAATCATCACTCCGTTATCGGTACTCCACTTCGGCTCGGGGAAATAAACCGGCATGGCCCACTTGCGTGCGGCCACAGCCAGCCGCAAGCCCCGGTTCGATGCCACCCCACCGCTGATCACCAGCGCCGTCGCCCCGATCCTGTCCGCCGCCCGCTCCGCCCGGTTCAGCAACTCCTCAATCACGGTGTACTGAAAGCTCGCCAGCATATCAATCGTCTCGGCATCCGTACGCGCATCAAAATCTCCGCGCAAGCGCCGCGCCTCCGTCCACCGCAGCACCGCCGTCTTGAGTCCGCTAAAGCTGAAGTCACTCAAGTTGCCCTTCAGCTTGGGCGAGGTAAACTTCACCGCCTTCGGGTTGCCCAGCGCCGCCAGTTGATCAATCACCGGCCCGCCCGGATAACCCAGCCCCAGCAGCTTCGACACCTTGTCATAGGCCTCGCCGGCGGCGTCATCCCGCGTCCGGCCCTCCAGCCGGTACTCGCCCTCCGACACACACTCAAACAGATGCGTATGCCCCCCGCTCGCTACCAGCGCCAGCGCTGGATACTGCAAGTCCACTCCAATTAGCGCCGCCTGAATATGCCCTTCCAGATGATGCACCCCGATCAGCGGAATCCCCTTGGCCAGGCTCAGCGCCTTGGCGTAAGTCAGCCCCACCAGCAAACTCCCCACCAGCCCCGGCCCCTGCGTCACCGCAATCGCACTCAAATCTTCCAGCCGCGTACCCGCCATCTCCAGCGCTTCCCGTACCACCGGCACAATTGCCCGCACATGCTCCCGGCTGGCCAATTCCGGCACCACGCCACCATAACGTTGATGCACATCCAGTTGTGACGCTACGCTGGAAGAGAGCACCGTGGTGCCATCTTCCACCACCGCCGCCGCGGTCTCATCGCAAGAAGACTCAATCCCTAAAATTCTCAATCCTTCATCTTACCCGTGACCCTCCGCATTGAAGACTTTCATTACGATCTCCCACCAGAACTGATCGCCAGCCACCCGCTGGCCGAACGGTCCGCCTCCCGCATGTTGATTCTCAACCGCGCCGACCAATCCATCACCGACGCCCAGTTTCGTGACTTCCCCAACTATCTTCGCCCCACGGATTGCCTCGCGCTCAACAACACCCGCGTCATTCCCGCCCGCCTCTACGGACACCGCCCGGGGCGCACCGGCAAAATCGAAATCTTCCTGCTGCGCTCCCTGAATCAGGAGGCCACTCGCTGGCGCGCCCTCGTCCGCCCCGGCAAGAAACTCAAGACCGGCGAATCTGTCGTCCTCTCCGATCAACTCACCGCCACCATCACTGCCCACCTTGAGCACGGCGAGCGCGAAATCCTCTTCACTTGCTCAGCCAGGATCCGCGAAGAGCTCGACCGCATCGGCCACATCCCGCTTCCCCCTTACCTCGACCGCCCCGATGAGCTGAGTGATCGCGAGCGCTACCAGACCGTCTTTGCCGAGCACCCCGGTGCTGCCGCCGCGCCCACCGCCGGCCTGCACTTCACGCCGGAAATTCTCGCGCAGCTTCCCTGCCCCATCGCCGCCGTCACGCTCCACGTCGGCCTCGGCACCTTCCAACCCTTAAGCGAAGAAAACCTGCGCACCGGCACGCTCCACCATGAGTTCTACGAAGTCAGCCCCGCTGCCTCGGCCACGCTTAAGGCCGCCCAACGGATTGTCGCTATCGGCACCACCAGCCTCCGCACCATCGAGACGACGATCGAGCCCGGCACAGGAGAAACGAATCTCTTCATCACCCCCGGCTACCGCTTCCAAGCCACGGGCGCACTGCTGACGAACTTCCACCTGCCCGGCTCCAGCCTCATCATGCTCGTCGCAGCCCTTGCCGGCTACGACCTCACCATGCGCGCCTACCGTCACGCCGTCGCCTCGCGTTACCGCTTCTTCAGCTACGGCGACTGCATGCTAATTCTTTAACAGCAGCTTGCCGCTCGTCTTCCGGCTTTCCAGGTCACGATGCGCCGACGCGGCATCCGCCATCGCGTACTCCTTCTCAACATGCAGCCAAAGCTGTCCGCTCTTGAGCCACTCAAACAGGTCCCCACTGCGCCACAGCAATTCTTCGCGCGTCGACGCATAGTGCGCCAGCGTCGGCCGCGTCAAAAACAAACTACCCTTCTGGCTCAGCTTCAACGGACTCACTTCCGGCACCGGGCCGCTCGCGTTGCCGTAAGTCACCATCATGCCCCGCGGCCGCAACGCATTCAGGCTCGCCTCAAAGGTGGACGCCCCCACGCTGTCATAAACCACGTGCGCGCCCTTCACGTTGAATTCTTCGTAGTTCGAGATGATGTCCACGCCCGCCTTCAGCGCCAGCTCATGCTTCGGCGAACCGGTCGCCGCACTCGTCGTGCCCACCACAAAGGCCCCGCGCATCTTCGCAATCTGGCTCAGCAACAAGCCCACGCCGCCAGCGCAGGCATGCACCACGCAAGTCTGCCCCGCCTTCAGTTCAAACGTCGAGTGCGCCAGATAGTGCGCCGTCATGCCCTGCAGCATCACTCCCGCGGCCAGGTCCAGGCTCAAGCCCTCCGGCACCGGCACCAGTTGCGCGGCGGGCACCACGGCAAACTCGGCATAAGATCCAATCGCCATCGCGTAGGCCACACGCTGCCCCACCTCCAGGCCTTCCACTCCTTCGCCAATCGCTTCCACCAGGCCCGCCCCTTCCATCCCCGGCGTAAAGGGCAGCGGCTGCGCATAAAGCCCGGTGCGGTGATAGACGTCAATGAAATTGACGCCCGAAACCGCCAGCCTCACTAGCGCCTGCCCAGGGCCCACCACCGGCGCTGGCTTCTCGCCATAAACCAGCTTCTCCGCTCCACCCGCTTCAAATACCTGTATTGCCTTCATATGCTCCTCATCCATCTTCTTGTGTGCATCCACGCCGCGTAGGCCGCCAGAAAAGCCAGCCCAAAGGGAAATACCAGCATACGCAACGGCAGCCAGATTCCGTTATCGCCGCTCATCCCGGCGCGCACCGCCATAAAGTGCAGAATCAGTTTCCAGTTCGAGTAATCGACCCAGAAGTAATCCCCATTCTCGTTCATCACAAAGAGCTTCGCCTCGAGCGCCGCCGCCAGCATCCACTTCCACTTCGCCATCACCGGCACGTCGGCGCACAAAATCCCAACCACCGTCGGCTTGCGCTCCCGCACTTCCCGCGCCAGGCGCTTGGCCCCATCCCAGCCCCGGTAATCCTGCACCCGCCAGATGCGCCCCTGTTCGGCACGGAAGCCCTGCGGATGCCCCGTATAGCAAGTCACCAGGTCCACCTGAATGTGCTGGCCGTGTATCTCATACAGGTCCCCCACAAAGCCGTCATAGAGCGGCCGCGGGCCACTCTCTACCAGCACCACCCGGCTCATGTGCGGAATCCGTCGCGAAAAGAATAGGTCCAAACTATTAGGATATGATTCTTGCGCGCCTCGAAGAGATCATGGGTCCGCTCCCAGCCTCGGCCAAGGGACTCCCTCGCTTCACCATCGATGCGGAAACCCGCGACGGCGGCCTGCTCCGCCGCCACCTCACGCTCGATGAAGAGGTCCCCGCCTGGCTCCTGCTGCCCCCCAATCCCGACCGCCGCAAACTGCCCGCCGTGCTCTGCCTCCACCAGACAACCCGCATCGGCAAGGACGAACCCGCCGGGCTGGGAGGCAAGCCCAATCTCCATTACGCTCGCGAACTCGCCCTCCGCGGCTACGTCACCTTCGCCCCCGATTACCCCAACTTCGGCGAATACAAGTACGACGCCTATGCCAATGGCTTCGCCAGCGCCACGATGAAGGGCATCACCAACCACCTCCGCTGCGTCAGCCTCCTCGCCAGCCTGCCTTTCATCCACCCCAACCGCATCGCTGTCTGCGGCCACTCCCTCGGCGGCCACAATTCGCTCTTCGCCGCCGCCTTCGACCCCCGCCTCCGCGCCGTCATCACGAGTTGCGGCTTCACCAGCTTCGCCAAATACTACGGAGGCAACCTGAAGGGTTGGTCCCACCCCGGCTACATGCCGCGCATCGCCTCCCGGCCCCCATCAGAGATGCCCTTCGACTTCCACGACATCCTGGGCCAAATCGCACCCCGCCCCATCTTCGTCAACGCCCCACTCCACGACGCCAACTTTGAAGTCTCCGGCGTGGATGATGCGATCAGGCAATCCCGCCACCCGGCAATCCACGTCGAGCACCCCGACTGCGAACACGACTTCCCGCCAGACGTCCGCCAAATCGCGTACGCCTGGCTCGACCGTCACATCATCTAGCCCGGAATGATCACATTAAATGGGGACAAGGCATTCAACTTTGCCACAACTGATTTGTTGCGGAGAGTGCGCCACCCTTATAGACTGGCTGGAACTGAACGTAGGCATGGCGAAAATCCGTAACAAAAAGTTGCGTTACTGAAAAAACCCACTCAACAAGTTAGTGCAGGATCTTTTTGGGGCGCTTCGTAAAAAAATTAGAAGAGCTGGTGGTAGATCTGGATGAGAAGCCAGCAGCCTCAATTTCGCTAGGTGAGACGCTCGGCTGGCAATCCCAGTTAAAGCTATCGAGCGCGCTTCGTGCAGAAATCAGTTTGACGGCCCACCCAGCGATAAGTGCATTCCGCAGGGTTTTTCGTTAAGCTTCGATCAAGATAGAGGTCAGGACCTCTTCTTTCACCTTGTCATTTTGATTTTTCAAGATAATTTTTGTAATGCTTGGCAAAGGCTTCCGCTGCAGACTGGAAATTACCTTTCTTAACGTTGTAGGCAAAAACAACTGCGCTGGATTCACTGTCGACTACACGAATAGTGCCCTCGAATTGTGTAAAGCCTCCGCTGAAGGCCCCAAAGGCGACTATTTTCGCAACCTTCGTGCCGGTACTGTCTTCTCGTTGCGAGGATACACTTTGGATCGTGAACTGTGCTTTAGTTTGGTCCATGACCACCGTCACTGGAACTTGCTTTTTGCCAAGCGCAGCAGTCAAAGCGCTGCCAAAGTCCACATGCTTTGCCTTATCTCGAGCGTTCGACGCGTCGGACGTCTCACTCGACTCAACGAATACGCGGGGCTTCTCAAAGCCTATCAATGCAACATTCAAAATACAATAAATCACGACAGTGCGAATTATGTTCAAGCGCATCGGTCAATCTCTCCTTGTCTCGAAGATTATAAGAAGAGCGGGCATCCGTGTCAATGAAATTATTCAATCCCGCGCTTCTAACAGATTGGGAACTTTCAAATGGACATCTCCGCTTGAGGCCCACGCGGAGCGCTACTAAAATCGTAGTTATTTTGGCTGAATCTTTTCAGAAAGGCGGGAAGTGTAAATAGGTGCTACTCGACGCGGAATGGGCAGAAGGAAGCAGTGGTGTAACGTCCGGATTCTTCGCCCTAACCCTGCAGCAAATCGCACGCTGCCCCCAACCTAGAAGGCTTCCCATGCAGCGTGATGGATGGAAGCTTTTGAACTGCTGTCGACCAGTGCGCTAGGCAACGAAACTGCGCGGCGAACACATATAAAGCCAAAAGACCACATCACCTCAAGTGATGCGGTAATGCCTTCATATCCATATTTGACGCCTTTTCACAATTGAGCGGTCGGAATCAGAACACAAAAAATTCCACTTTGTGGGCGAAGCCAATCAAGCAAGAGTGTCGAAACATTGGCATGGTCTAAACCGCCCTCATGAACGCTTCGATTGCGATCCCCGCGGACCACTTCGACCGTACTGCTGATTTTCGCAATATCAAACCCCATTCCTGCGCAATGTTTTCGCACTTCATTGTGCCGGGACATTGCAGTCAGAACTTTGCCCATTTCGCCTAAAGTTTTGAGCCTCTGTGGCTTACCAGAGAAAACGATCTTTCTGGGTGTATCGGCGGGGTAAGATTGCTCAACTAATCTAGCGGCGATAAGTTTTCGCGCACACTTTTCCAGGACTCCCGCGAGTTGACACTCGAAAGCCGTGGCTACAGCATTTACAATTGAAGCCGGACGCGGCATATCAGTTGCCTTTTCAAGCAGAAACTGACATTGCTCCAACCATTCCTTTGCTTCAGTGTCCAATCTATTGAAATTTTCTTGCCCGAGTCGGTTCCCGATTTCCACTCGCCGACGCTCGGCAGCATCCAGCCACGTTTGTTGAACGGGAGGGGTCCTCGGGGAGGCCTCACCAAGCTTCTTTTGGAATGCGTCGTCCTTCTCAAGTTTCGAATCCTGATTACCTCTCAATTCAGACTCGAGTTGCTCATTAATTCGGTCAACTACCCATTCAGGCTGACACTGTATCCAGGGCGGGTCATCAGTCAAGTCTGGATTCAGATCGAAAGACGAGTCAAACTCGAATGCGCCAAAGTCGATCTCTTCCTCACTGACGGTTCGAATGGACGGCACCTCATGAAGCATCGACAAATCTGTACATTCGGAGGCGATCCTCATAAATGTTACTGACGATGCCGGAACGCCTGCAGTAGTTAAGTCTTTGATCGCCGCTGGGTCGGCTTTGGCTACGGTCTGCAACTTGTCATAGAGGTATGCGGCGAGCAAGACAACGGCTTCATCTTTAATGGTGAATTCGCATGCAGCCGTCCCTTTCAAAGCGTGAGTGAGGATACGGAGACCGCTACGAATCTGTTCCTGCTCGTCAGCGAAAACCCGAGCGTTAGCAGCGTCGAGCGGTGCTAGCCTCTGGAGTGCGAGTGCCCGGACATCAATGCTGAAAAGTAACCGGAAGCGTGGGTCCTATACGATCGACTCGGCTGTCAACTCGTGACGCCCGCGCTCGACCAGAAACATTGTGGCAGGAGTATTGTCCTGTTCCAAAATCCAGCGCTCCGGTTGCTCCTCTGGATGCGGTGCATCAGCAGCTTGAGCGAATATCGTCGCGTCCTGTTGGTTCCCATGCTTTCCAAGAGCGCTACTGATCCTGGTCAGCAGACTTCTCAAAACTTCTCGCGAACGATTTTTGTGGCGAGTAATGAAATCTTCGGCGGGGTTCATTGCAGGAAGTATATCGGAGGCCTTAGGATCTAAGCCGGACCCTACCTCATCGCGCAAGCTCAAGTTGCCCTCCGTTTTTGAACCTTCGCTACCCCCTGGGCATGTTCAGAAGCGCCGAAAGCCCCGCCGCAATTCCCGTTCTTCGCGCCGCTCTTTCACCTTGTTGAGCTGTTCCGGAGTCAGCACAGTCTCCATGCGCTCGCGCGCCTGCTTGCGGATGCGTTCAATCTCTTCGCGCTCCTCTTTCCGAATCTGCTGAATCTGGCTGCGCTGAGCCTCCGTCAGTTGCAGCCCTTCCTGCGCCAGGATCACGCCACTTACCAACAGTGTGAGGATGATTGTCTTCATGCCCAACCAAACCCATCAGCGGCGAAATAGTTTCGCGGGCAGCCGCTCCAGCCGCAAGGATTGCGTGAAATACATATTGCCGTTCTTGCCGCCCTTCTCGTACAAAATCAGCAACTCGCCCTGCCGCGTCAAAGCCATATCCGAGTAAGCAGAGATCCCCGCATCAATCACTTCGACCTTCTGCCAGCTTTGCCCTTCGTCCCGGCTCTGTTGCAGCGTGAGATTGCGCCGTTCCGAATTCCGGCCACGCTTCTCCATCGCCTTGGCATCCACGTTGTCAGGGTTCGCAAACAGCAAAGTGCCATTGGGGTGCCGAAGGAAGCTCGCCATGCACACCGGCTCTTTCAAACTCGCGTCAAATCGCGGTACGGACCAACCGGAAACGCCATCCTTGCTCACAGCCACCGCCCGCCGCAGCGCATCCGATTCACTCCGGATATTGAGCATCACTTGCCCATCCGCTAGCTCCACCACCATCGACTCGCTCGGGTTCCGCAAGTCCCCCTTCACAATCTCGCCCGTCCGCCAGCTTTCGCCTTCATCGTCGCTATAGAGCGTCGCGATCACACTCGGCCGGTGCGACTTGCCACCCGTCGAAAGCCAAACCGGCACCAGCAGCCTTCCCGTGCGCAAGCGTATCCCATGGCCGGGGCCAGTGGCGATCACGTTGAAATCATATTGCGGCCGCAATGTTTCAAACGCCGCAGTGATTTCAACCGCAGGACTAAAGGTACGACCCGAGTCCCGGCTCACGAGGTGATAGGCCCGCGCGTAGTTGATGCAGTAGAGCAGATGCACTTCCCGGCGGCCTCGCCCCGGGATGGCCACAACATTATTGACCGTTTCTGTTCCGGCATCCACCAGAATATTGGCAGCCGACCAGGTCCGGCCCCCGTCGCTACTCCGCCGCATCACCAGATCAATATCGGCCCAATCGCCGGACCCATCTTTGCGCGCTTCCGCATACGCCAGAATCGTGCCGTCACCCAGTGTCACCAGGCCCGGGATGCGATACGTCGTATAGCCAGCCTGGCCAGCCTCAAATAAATCGACACCCGCCAGCACTAGCGCCAGGCTAAACCAGAGCATAGCGGCCCTCGTGCTGGACCACCTCAAGCCTCGCCCCAAACAGCTCGCTCATCCGCGCCGTGGTCAGCATCTTTTCCTTCGGTCCATCGTCTACAATCTGGCCGTCCTTGAGAAAGGCCACCCGCTCCATCTCCGGCAGAATATCGCTCAGGTGATGCGTCACCAGCACAATCGTTTTGCCCGACCGCGCCTGCGCACTCACCAGCTCATTCAAATGTCGCTGCGCCGCAAAGTCCAGACTGGTGCCCGGTTCATCGAGCAAGAGCGCCCGCGGCGTATGCACCAGCGCACGCGCCAGCAAGATCCGGCGCGCTTCGCCGCTCGACAGTTCATCCGTCCAACGCTCCGCCAGGTGCAAAGCTCCCATCTCACTCAAAGCGGCATCAGCCCGTTCCCGCATCTCTGCGGTTACCTCGTGATACGGCTCAATCACTACCGCATTGAAAAAGCCACCCAGCACGAGTTCCCGGCCCTTAACATCACGCGTCGCCTTCGCCATCCAGTCATTCGACACAATCCCCAGCCACTGCCGCAATTCATCCAGGTGCCAGCGCTCCTGTCCATAAATGCGGATAAAGGAATCCGGCCGCAGCAGCGGGTATTCTTCCCGCGTAATCACTTTCATCAGTGTGGATTTGCCACACCCGTTCGGCCCCAGAATCGCCACATGCTCACCGTCCTCGATACGCAGCGAGAGGCCGCGCAGAGCGGGCCTCTCACCACGAATCACGGTTATGTTCTGAACCTCAAGCAGGGGCGCCGTCACTCCGGCTTAGCCTTGGCATGAATGTTCATCAGCATTAGTGCTTCCCTTTACTCCGTGAGCAAGCCGTCATCGCCCCGGAGATGTCAACGGCGGAGCCTCCCTCTTCAATGTGCGTGATCTTGCCATCGATATCGATCACGAATGTGGCGCGGTTGGCGATGCCTCGATCCTTCATCAGCACGCCATAGGATTCGGAAACCTTTCGGTTGCCAAAATCACTCCCAAAGGGAAAGTCCGGCTTGATTACGTTATCGGCCCAATATTTTAGGCTCGGGACATTGTCAGTAGACAGACCAATGACCTCAAAACCCATGTCTTTAAACTTTTGGATACCAGCCTGGTACCCGGTCATTTCCTTCGTTCAACCACCGGTGAACGCAGCGGGGAAAAAGGCTACCACCACTCCGTTCTTGCCCTTGTAGTCAGAGAGCTTGAAGTTCTTGCCCTGCGTTGTGGGTACAGAGAAATCGGGGGCCGTGTCTCCCACCTTCAGATGCGTCTTGGGCGGGGCCGGAGCCTGCGCCGCAAGGAGCATGGGTGTGGACAGGGCCGCCGGGGTCAGCAAAAAGGATCGACGTTCCATAATGAGAATTATGTCAGACCCCAGATACCCGATTGGAAAGTTCTGCTACGAACTCTTTCGCGATGAAGCCGCGCGACAAGCCGCCATTGCCGACATCCGCGATCTGCCCAAACAGTTGCGCGCTGCCGTCCAGGCCCTGGGGGAAGAAGGCATCGACCGCCCCTATCGCGAAGGCGGCTGGACCGTCCGGCAATTGGTCCACCATATCGCCGATTCCCACATGAATGCCTTCATCCGCTTCCGCCTCGCGCTCACCGAAGAAAACCCGACCATCAAGCCATACGACGAAGCCGCCTGGGCAAACCTGCCTGACGCGTCCCTGCCCGTCGAAGTCTCTCTCGCTATCCTCGACAACCTGCACCTGCGCTGGACCGTCATGCTCGAACTGACCCCCGTCGAGGCCTTCCAAAGAGAAATGACTCACCCCGTAAATGGCCTCATGTCGATCGACAAAGTCCTGCAACTTTACGTCTGGCACGGACGCCATCACCTGGCTCACATCACCAACGCGCCGCGCTGAGCCGAACGTCCGCCCTGTCGAATTTCCACCACTTGTCCGGACTGAAGCGGCGGCCCAATAAGATGCAGCCGGTGCACGCCGCTGCCGAGTGATTCCCATCGCTCCACTTGGCGTTCCCGCCCTTCAACCGCCACATGAATCGGCAACTGCGGGTCGAGCCCCGTCGCATCAACACTACCCGGCTCGACCCGCAAGATTCCCGGTACAACCCGCTCAACCTGGATCGGATAGCCCCCCACCTCAGCCGGGCCGACCGTCTCTGGCGTCAGAAAGATCACATACGGCCCGAAGCGAAAAATCGTACGCAGCAGATTCAGATTCTCGCCCAAGGCAATCGCCGGCGAACCCGGTGCGAAAAGATTTCCTCCCGTCGCGGGATTCATCACGGCATACACCAGGCTCCGATCCGGCGGATTCGCCGGCTGGCTTAACGGCAACGGAATCCCCGCCACGTCCAGCACAATCTCCCGCCCCGGCCCGGTATTCGCGGGAATCTCCAGCCACAACACTCCCGGGCCAAAACCAATTTGGCCCGCCACAATCGCCGCCTGCCCCGACCGCACCTGCGCCGTCCAGGGGCAAAGCGCCGGACTGGCAATCGCCACCGGGTAAATGCCGCCACTCGCCGTCAGCGGCTCCGGCACCGACACCTGATAGCTACAGCCCGCCGTCAGCGTCCCACTCCCCCGGTAATCGATCGGGCGAGGAAAAACTCCATCCACACCAATCGAATAATCCAGACTCATCAAGTCATAAATACCGTTCCGAGCGCTAATCCGACCCCGCACCTGCGCCGTCGTCACCCGCAATCCGGCCACTCCCTGCCCACTCCCGATAAAGCTGCAATCCGCCGTCAGACTCCCGCCCATCGCAAAGAATTGCCCCTCTGGGGTACCGCTCGACCGGATCTCAAATTGCCCCGCTGCCATCTGCCGGAAGACCAGCGTAATGCCATTCCCCCACCACGCGCCCCCAAACGATTCAAAGAGCGTCTGGTCCCCGCCAGACACTTCAAACGTCGCCCGGAAGGTTGCCGCAGCGGGACACGCAGTTGGGTTCGTTCCGGCAATCGCGGGTGGCAAGGCCGCCACTTGAACCGGCACATCCCCTAGAATCTTCCCGTCATGGCTGCGAAAACTCAAGCTGGTCCGCCCGGCCTTCACCCCCCGCACCCGCAATGGAATATTTCGTTCACCTCGATTATATGTATATTTTTTTGAATCGATTGCAGCAATTGTCTCATCCTTCACTTGAATAAAAGAATGGCCGCCAACTTCGTCCTCCGCCACCGGGATCTCCCGCTGAAACTGTCCGATACACTCCGTCTGGCCCGCCACAATCAAACACGCCCGCACGGTAGCCGCTCCACGTCCGACGCGCACCGCAAAGCGCCCATTCACCGGCTGCCCCCCTCGCAGCGCATTCAACATTACCTCGGTCCTGCCAACTTTGTTGCCACGCACCTGTATCGCTTGCCCCACCACGCTCGCACTCGCCACCTCAGCGTCGGCAACGCTCAGGGAAGGCCCTTCCAGATTTGCCGGAACTGGCTTAAATTGCAATGCGTTAGGGCCTGCAAACTCAACTCCTGCCAGACCTAACCGGCGAGGCCCTCCCGGGCTCAACCACTGATACTTCGGGCGAGCGCTTGAAACCGCCAATTCCCCCCGCAACGTATCGGCCACCGCGGCTTCCAGATTGTCATTCGTTCGCGCCAGCGAAGGCAGCAACCCGCGCCTCAGATAGCCGCCACGCAGAGGATGCACGTAGGCAATCCGCTCCTCGTCAGCGGAACTCACAACCCTGGCATCCCGATTCCAACCGGACCACCAGTACGCAGCCGAACCACTTTGATTACTTTCAATTAGCGAAATTACCTCACCTGAATTCGGCAAAACTTGAGCCAGCTCTTCCCAGCCCCACCAACGATCCAGATATACGCCATCAGCGTTGCCAGCCGCCGCAATCACGACGTGGGTACGCAGACAGCCACCGAGCCTGGCCACATCAGAAGTGAAGCGCGCCACCCCTCGCGTCCGCAAATAATCCCGCATGGCAGTCAGAGTTTGGGCAGCACCCGGCTGCCCTTCATTCCCGAGCAAGAGCCCGCACTCAGACCCGCTTCCCGTATCTGGAATCTGGATGAGATTTCCAAGATAAGAAGTTGTCCGGCCAAGACTTACCCATTCTCTGCCAGGCACCTTGACGAGTGGCCACCACTCCTCGCCTGCAATCTCTACTCGCTCCGGCGCAGCCACCGGCATCCGGTAATATCGCGTCGGTTTGGCCCACGACCGGGCCGGGCCATCATCCACCCAAAAGAACCAACTGGCTTCTTCCGTACGCCACAACCCGCCAGCTTCCTTATCCTTAGCCCAACGAGCCGGTCGAATTTCTGTCCCCGCCGGTAGCAGCCAGGGGCCAATCAATTGAAGGTTGCTACCGTCCGCCGCATTTCGCAGCAAGTTACGCCGCGTGTCCGCCCGGATCGCCTCCACCGGCGAGGGTGCCACCGCGGACCCAACCGTGAAGGCAAAACTGACAATCGCCCCATCCCCCAACTCGGCAGCAGCATCCACACTGAAGTAGCCAGCCTCAGCAGGCGTCGTAAACCGCGCCATCGCCCGGCCTGCCGCATCCGTCGCGACCACAAAATTGGCTTCGTTCTGAAACGAACCCTGACGGGCAATGAAATGCACATTCACGCCTGACACATTCCCCCCGAGGCTCGACGAAGAAAGCACCACCCGCAAGTCCACTGTTGTCGAAGGCGGCACCACAAAAGCGCTCTCACCCTCAATCAGCAACACTTGCGCCACAGCGGGCACCAGGCAAATTAGCAGCAGCAGGAGTCGGAGCACAAGCCAATTGTAAAAGAACAGGAGGCCGCCGCTTCGCCCGGGAAGACTCTAGCGGACTTCCAGCACCGGATCAGGCCCTGCCCCGGCAGGCGTCTTCAGATACCGCACGATCTTGCGCGCCGTCACATCCACCACCGCAATCTGGTCATCATCCTGAATCCCCAGGTACGCCGTCTTCCGGTCCCGCGACAGCGTCATCGACAAGGGCCTGCCAGGGAGCGGAATGTTGTAAACCTCTTTGCCGGTCTCCAGGTCCACCCACGCCACGCCCTTGATCAAATTGCTGATCAGCATCTTCTCCCCCGGCAGGAAGGCCAGCCGCGCCGGTCCCTTGCTCATGTAAATGCGCCGCAACACTTTCCCGCTCGCCGTATCAATCTCCAGCATCTGATTGGACTCCATCACCGTCAGATAAAGCCGCGTCCCATCGGCACTCACCACGCACTGCTGCGGATTCTTCCCTGCCTCAATCAGCCGGACCGCCCCTGTCTTCAAAGTGACCGCCGCCAGCGTCCCGGAACCCGAATTGCTCACCCAAGCCACTTCGCCCTTCGGGTCCAGCGTCACCATATGCGGCGCATCCCCCTTGGTGTCAAAACGCCGAACCACCTTGCGCCCCACGCTATCGATC
>CAZECF010000096.1:0-15116 GCA_964510335.1 uncultured Bryobacter sp.
GTCGCGAACGCGGGGTTGAAGAACCTGATCTGCTTTTCGGGCAACCGCAACGGACTCGACGACGAGCAGGGCATCAAGAATTGCGCGGAGGGGTTGAAGCAACTGATGGCCGCGGCGGAGAAGCATAAGGTGGTCATTGTGATGGAGCTGCTGAACAGCAAGGTGAACCACAAGGACTACCAGTGCGACCACACGGCCTGGGGCGTCGAGCTTTGCAAGCGCGTTGGATCCGAGCACATGAAATTGCTCTATGACATCTACCACATGCAAATCATGGAGGGCGACATCATCGCCAACATCCGTGAGTTCCATCCTTACATCGCCCACTATCACACGGGCGGCGTGCCCGGACGAAATGAGATTGATGACTCGCAGGAGCTCTACTATCCCGCGATCGTCAAGGCCATCATCGCCACCGGCTTCAAAGGCTTCATCGCACAGGAATTCATCCCCAAGCGCTTTGATCCGCTAACGGCGCTGGCCCAGGGCGTCACCATTTGTGACGTTTAGCGGCCCGTCTGCGGCACAATCCACTTCTGCGTAAATTCGTCGTGACGCTTGAGCGCCGCCATTGCTTCCGTCATCTTCATCTCGCGTGCAATGCGGCGCACAATGTCTGCGCCTTCCTTACCCCACCGGGCCCGCTCAGCCGCGTCCACCGGCAAGGAACCGCCGCCGCCATGAGCCATCACATGCGGAATCCAGGACCCCAGCGTTAAGCTCCCGCTCAAGCCCAGCCGGCCCAACTCGCGCAAGCCTTCGTTCTCCGGCAAGCCGGGCGGTGCCGCTTCAACCTGGCTTCCATAATCACCGCGCAAGGGCAAGTCTTCGAGACGGCCTGTCATTTCATGCACCCCATAGAGCACCTTCTGCCTTTGTTCAGCAGCCACCTTCAGCCTGGGAAACTGGCTGTCCATATTGATGTAGAGCAGCGGCACCTTCGTCTCTTCAAAGAATTCCCGCACCATCGTTCCTACCGTCAACGGTGCTGGTCCGTGGCTCGCACTCAAGTAGACCTGTCGCCGGAAACCCTGCCTGAGCAGCGAATGGGCCAGTTCTTTCAGGAATGCCGTACCGGCTTGCGGTGACAGATAGACGGCGGCAGCAGCCCGGCTCGTCGTCCCCGGATAAGACCACACCAGGCCCGGCATGTAAAGGCCACGAGTCTCCTCCGCCATGGCCATCGCAAAGGCCAGCGGGTAGACATAATCCCGTCCGCTCGGTTGAATCCCGTTCGTCTCCACTGCCCCAACGGGAATAAAAATGACATCGCTTTGCTTCAGTTGCTCCGATACCTGAGGCTGGCTCAGCCTTGTAAGGTCGCGCGTATGGAGCGGTCGCACCTGAGCCGCGGCGGCCGCCACCAGCAACAACGAAAACCATATTTGTCTCATAGATTTGTTCCCTTCAGTCCGCAAGAGGCTTGCATTTGATGTGCAGTGATGATATACCAAACGCAAGCTTCGATGAAGCTTACTTAAGGAGACCGTCCCCTCCATGATTTTTATGGCCCGCACTTTTCGACCCGCCTTGTTCATTTTGTTTGCTTTCGTGGCTTCTGCACAGCGAGCACCCCTGTTTAAAGATGAAGTCCTTCCTGTGCTTCAAAAAAGCTGCGTACAGTGTCATAACCCGGAAAACAAAATGGGCGGGCTCGACCTCAGCACTTTTACCGGATTCATGGCCGGCGGGGGAAGCGGACCTGCTATTGCCCCCGGCAAGCCGGAGCGGAGCCTGCTTTGGCATCTCATTGAAAGCGACAAAATGCCGATGGGCGGTGCGCTCAGCAAAGCCCAAAAACAACTGATCCGCACCTATATTGAACAAGGGCGCTTTCCGACCGTCTCCCAGGATGCAGCTCTCGATGCACGAGAAGCCATCATGGTCACGCCGCAAGCCCGCCAGTGGTGGTCGTTTCAAAAGCCTGTCCGCACAACTCCTCCCTCGGTCCAGGCCAAACACTTGCTTCGCACTCCAATTGACTCCTTCATCCAGGCCAAGCTCGAAGAACAAAAATGGTCCATGCAAGCCGAAGCTCCTCGCGTGCAACTCTTGCGGCGCGCCTATTTCGCGCTCCATGGCTTGGCACCCAGCGTGAATGAATCCCGTGACTTCCTCAATGACACAAGCGCCGATTCCTACACAAAATTGATCGACCAGCTACTGGCCTCGCCTCAGTTCGGCGAACGCTGGGGACGCCACTGGCTCGATATCGCCGGCTATTCCGACACAACGGGGAACGCCGGGGATTCCAACCGGGAAGCTTCCTGGAAGTACCGCGATTACGTCATCAACGCGTTCAACAAGAACAAACCCATTAACCGGTTTATCGTCGAACAGTTGGCCGGTGACCAGTTGGTGAACTATAAGCCGGGAACCCGGCCGACCGACGCCCAGCGTGAAGCAATCACGGCGACCGGCTTTCTCAGGACCACCGCCGACATCACTGACAACCAGACTATTTATCTGGTCGACAAATATTTTGACGCTTTGCAGAAAGCCACCGACACCAGCCTCACTGCACTGCTCGGTCTCAGCATGGGCTGTGCCCGCTGCCACGACCACAAATTTGATCCGATACCGCAGCGTGACTATTTCAAATTGTCCGCCGCCTACCAGGCCGTCTGGGATCCTGAAAACTGGCTGGCGGCAACCCTCGGCTTCGGTCCCTGGCCCAGCCGCATGGTCCTCGATATCCCCGACGATCAACGCCAGGCCTGGATTAAAGATGTCACCAGCAACGACGCGAAAACTCTGCGTCGCCTTGACGATCTGTTGGAGGCCTCCTATCAACGCTTCCGTGCTGAACTGAAAGCCGGACGGGACCTCACTGCCGCTGTCCGGGCCCAGCTTCGTCAGGACATTGAAGCCGACCCCGATCTCGAAGTAGATCGCAACGCGATCAAGGATTTCATCTCCGACAAGGAACTGGACCAGCGCTTCCCTGAGTTTGAGCAGTGGAAGAACCAGATTGCGACTTTGCGCGCCAACCGCCGCAAGAAGCAATCCGAAATTGATCCCAACTACATTGAAGCCGCCTGGGACGTTTCCAAGACTCCCTCCCCCACCTACATCCTGCTGCGTGGCAACTACCTCGCTCCCGGTGCTGAAGTAAAGCCCGGTATTCCCGCGGTTCTGGATGACCCCAAGAACCCTCTCCAATTCCCGGACCCGGCCAAGCACCCCGAATGGCACCACACGGGCCGGCGGCTCACGCTTGCCAACTGGATGGTCTCACCCGAGAATCCGCTCGTGTCCCGCGTTTTTGTCAACCGTGTTTGGCAGTTCCTCTTTGGAGAAGGCCTGGTGCGTTCCGTCGATGACTTTGGGACGCAAGGTGATCGACCCACTCACCCGGAATTGCTCGACTATCTGGCGGTCTCTTTCCAGGAGCACAATTGGGATGTCAAATGGCTCATCCGCGAGATGATGTTGAGTCAGGTCTACCGGCAATCTTCGGCTGAGCTGAAGGCCAACCTCGAAAAAGATCCCTCTGCCAAACTCCTGTGGCGCAAACCGCCCCTTCGTCTCGAAGCAGAGTCGATTCGCGATTCCATGCTGCGCGTGAGTGGCTTGCTGGACACACGCATGTTCGGCCCCCAGGAACCGATTGTCCGCGGCGAAGATGGCCAGTGGCTGGAAGATGCCAAAAAAGGAAACGCCAACCGGCGCAGCCTCTACCTCACCCAGGCCCGTACCCGGCCCGTTGCCTTCCTGCATTCCTTCGACATGCCCACCATGACTGCTGACAATCAGACCAAGCGCTTCCGCTCGGCTTTGCCAGTTCAGTCCCTTGCTCTGCTGAATAATCCTCTCGCTTTGCGCACCACGGAAGCCTTCGCTTCCCAATTGCTGGAACAAAGCCGCGGCGATATATCTTCCGCTCTGCAACTTGCCTTTGAATCGGCTTACTCCCGCCAGCCCACCGCGAAAGAACTCCAGCTTGGCCTTGAAACCGTCAAATCCGAAGCGGAACCCAAGACCGGTTTGCGGCTCTTTCTACAAGCCGTCTTCGGCGCCAATGACTTTCTCTATAGCTACTAAAGGAAACCGACCCATGGACATAAAACGATTCTCCCGCCGCTCCCTGCTTGAACAGGCCTCCCTCGGATTTGGCGGGCTTGCCTTTAGTTCGCTGATGGCGGAAGCCGCGCCGCGCTCCAGCTTTGATCTACTTCCCCGCCAGGCACACTTCCCTGCCCGGGCCAAGAATGTCATCTTCATCTACATCGGCGGTGGCCCCAGCACCATCGATATGTTCGACCCCAAACCGGTCTTGAAAAAATTCGATGGCAAGCCCGCGCCTTTTGAGATCAAGGGCCGCGCCCTCAATGGTTCGCAGGAAATCATGGCCACCCCCTGGGAATTTACCCGCTGCGGCGAAAGTGGCCGCGAAATCTCCAATCTGCTGCCTCACTTCCAGAAGGTCGTCGACAAAGTGAGCTTTGTCCGCGGCATGACGACAGATCGAATTGACCACTCAACGGCCCAGTTCACCTTTGTCACCGGCCGTGGCTTCACGGGCTTCCCCAGCCTCGGCTCCTGGATCACCTACGCTCTCGGCACGGAAAACCGAAACCTTCCTGGCTTCATCGCTCTCGGCGAAGGCGCCAGCATTGGTACTCGCGCTCATAGCTCCGCCTGGCTCCCGCCGATCTTCACCGGCACCGGCATGCAGCCTGACCCCCGCACGCCCATCTTCGACATCCAGCGCCCCGCCGGGATCAGCCAGAACCAGCAAGACCGTTTGTTGAAGCTGATGAAGGAACTCAACCAGGAACAGAAGGCTTACTATCCTCTCGACCAGGACCTTGAATCGCGCATCGCCAATTATGAACTCGCCGCACGCATGCAGGTGGAAGCCTTGCGCGTCGCCGATATCAGCACCGAATCAGAAGCCACCCGCAAACTCTACGGTGTTGATGAGAAAGTCGGTGGCCCCTTCGCCAAGCGCTGTCTGCTCGCCCGCAGGCTGGTGGAAAGCGGTGTCCGCTTCGTTCAGGTCTACGGTGGCGGTGGCGGCAATTGGGACACTCACAGCAACATTGGCGGCCAATTGCCCGGCTTGTGCCAGTTTATTGACCAGGGCATGAGCGGCCTGCTGGTTGACCTCGAACAGCGCGGCATGCTCAAGGACACCCTCGTCGTCTGGTCCGGCGAGTTTGGCCGGCTGCCCACCATTGAGGCCCGCAACGCCAACCCTGGCCGCGACCACAACCCCTACGGCTTCAGCATGTGGATGGCTGGTGCTGGCGTCAAACAGGGCTTCGATCTGGGTGCTACCGATGAACTCGGCTACGCCGCCCTGCCGGAAGAACGCGCTGGCCATGCCGATGTCCATGCCACCATCCAGCATCTGCTGGGCGTTGACTATCAAAAGAATACTTACCCTTATGAAGGCCGCGACGAAAGCCTGGTGGGTGTAACGCCAGCCCGTGTGCTCAAACCCTTACTTTCCTAAAAGGACCCCAATATGCCCTCTTCCACTCTGACCCGGCGAAGCTGTCTGGCAGCCTCGCTGGCGGCTCCCCTTGCCGCCGCCTCCCGCTCCGGGGAAGTCACCCGCACGGCTGGCACGCGCATCCGGATCGCGCTCAATGCCTATTCCTTCAACAAGCCCTTGCTATCGGGAAAGATGACGATCCCGCAGTTGATCGAGTATTGCGCCCGCCATAACTTCGATGGGCTAGACCTTACGGGTTACTATTTTCTCGGCTACCCGAAGGTCCCCACCGACGAAGCCATTTACAGCGTCAAGCGAGCCGCCTTCCAGAACGGCGTAACCATTATTGGCACTGGTGTTCGCAATGACTTTGCCCTTACCGACGCTGCCAGCCTCCGCGGTCACGTCCAGTTGGTGAAAGACTGGATCGACGTCGCCGCAAAGCTCGGCGGCAGCATGGTTCGTGTTTTCTCCGGAAAAGAGCGACCGAAATCTCACCGCTACGAGCAAGTGCTCGAATGGATGATTCCGGCCTTCGCCGAGTGCGCCGACTACGGCCGCAAGCAGGGCATCATGGTGGGCCTGCAACAGCACCACGACTTTCTCCTTAGCGCTGACGAAACCATTAGCGTCGTCAACGCGGTCAACTCCGACTGGTTCAGCGTCATCCTCGACGTTGGCAGCCTCCGGCAAGGTGACCCCTACGCCGAGATCGAAAAACTCCTGCCCTACGCCAGCAACTGGCAACTCAAGGAGCATGTCTGGTATGGCGAAAAGAAGGTCGACATTGACCTGCCTCGCCTCCGCAAGATCATTGAAAAGGTCGGCTACCGCGGCTTTATCCCGATTGAAGCGCTCGGTGAAGGCGACCCCGCTCAGATCGTGGCGCAATTTCTGGGTCGAGTGCGGAACGCATTCGCCTGAGTTTGAAAGCATCGATCCCCTTGCGCACTCCCTCCATTCGGGTGCGGGTCGGCTCCTCTTCCACCAGTTGCAAGCAGCAAATCTCGCTACTAAGATTGGCGAGAATCACAATCAGGTCGTAGCACCAATCGTCCTGAAGCCAGTTGTGTTTGCCGCCATAAGTACAGCATCATGCCCTGCGCGGGCCGTGCCTTCAGCGCCATGCTCTCAGCCCTGGCAGTTTTTCGTGCAAGTGGCGCACGTTGAAATCCCCATGCTTCTCCCCACTTTGACGGATTCTCCCTCCCGGCTTGGACCGGACAACCAGGATGCCCACTTACAAATTCGCCTGAAGGCTTGACATTCTCAGTCGTATGGGATAAATTCCCCCAAAACGTGCGAAAGCACGATCCATCCTAAATCGGGGACTCGTCTAATGTTGAAATCGAATCGCATCCATGTCTTATGCAGTTCCTTGCTCCTCCTGGCAATATGCATTTCTCCTTCCACCGCGAATGCTCAGGTCCTTAAAGGCCAGATTCTCGGCTCCATCACAGATCCTTCCGGTGCTCTAGTTCCTGGCGTAAAGATCACCGTCACCGAAACCCGCACCAACGTCGTTCGCAATGCTGAATCGAATGATTCGGGCAACTACTTCTTCGTAAACCTTGACCCCGGTCAATACTCAATCGAAGTGGAGAAAGTTGGCTTCAACAAAAGCCTGCGGAGCGGCATCGACCTGCAGGCCAATTCCACCGCCCGCGTGAACTTCGAGCTCGTTGCCGGCGCCGTCACTCAGGTCATCGACGTGAGCGCAACCGCCGTGCCGCTGCTGCAAACCGACCGCGCCGACACCGGCGGCAAGATTGAAGCCAAGCAATTGCAGACTATGCCATTGCTCTACAACCGCAACTATGTTGGCCTTATGGTCACGATTCCCGGCGTTGGACGCCCTTCCCGCCAACACTCCGAGTTCTACAATTCTCAGGATTCCCTCTCGGTTCGCGTGAATGGCCAGGGCCGCCAGGCTAACAATTTCCAAATTGAAGGCATCGAAAACAAAATTGACAATGGCAATCTCACCGCGCTGGTTCCTCCGGCGGAGGCCATTGAAACCGTCGACGTTTCTACCTCAAACTTTGACCCGGAATTTGGCAATGCCGGTGGTGCTGTCACGAACGTCACTCTGCGCAGCGGCAGCAATGACTTTCATGGCAGTCTTTTTCACTTCCATCGCAATGAAAACATCCAGGCCCGCAACACCTTCGCGGTAACCAAGGCGCCTACGGTGTACAACCAGTTTGGCGGCACGCTGGGTGGCCGCATCATCCGGGACAAGCTCTTCTTTTTTGGCGACTATCAGGGCAGCCGGGATCACCTCGGGCAAGTCAACCGTGGTACTTTGCCCAGCACCACTTTCCGAACCGGCGATCTTTCCGGAGGAAATGTCAATATTTACGACCCACTTACCGGAGCCGCTAACGGCAGCGGTCGCACCATGTTCCCGGGCGGCATCATTCCGCAGAACCGCATCAGCCCGATTGCCCGCCGCATCCTTGGGTTCGTCCCGGACCCGAATTTGGGCGGCGTTCCGGAAGGGCAATTGAACTATCAGCAGAACAGCGTCCGCATCAAGACGCTCGACCAAGCTGACTCGAAAGTGGATTGGGTCATTTCCAGCAACGACCGTCTCACAGGACGCTACAGCATTCAGAAAGCAAATGTGAATGACCCTGGCCTCTTCGGCCCCGGCGGAATCTACGGCGGCTTCCGCAATGGCGGCTTCGGCGGTACGGGTCCCGCCAGGACTCAAAGCGCCGGCCTGACTTATTCCAGAGTGCTTAGCCCGACTCTTGTCTGGGAATCCCGCGTCGGACTAATTCGCAATCGCAACGACGCTCTCAACTCCGACCGCGGCCTTCGCACTTCTGAAGAAATCGGCATCCGGGGTGTGAACATCGACGAATGGACTAGCGGCCTGACGCAAATCAACATCAACGGCTATTCCGCCCCCATGGTGGGCTTCTCACCCAGCATGCCTTGGGCCCGCGCCGTTACGAGCTTCGGGATTGTCAACAATTTCTCGAAGACCTTCAGTAAGCACATCGTCCGCTTTGGCGTCGATATCCGCCGCGAGCGGAACGACCTGCTACAAACCCAAACCTTCAATCCTCGAGGACGATTTCAATACAACCCCGCTCAGACTGGCACCACGACCGATACGCGCCGCAACTTTGCCAACTCTTTTGCGGCTTTCCTTCTCGACGTACCCAGCGAGTCTGGCCGCGACTTCCCCTTCGTTTTCCCCGCCCGCCGGGAACTGATTTCCAATTTCTACTTCCAGGACAAATGGCAAGTGAGCTCCAAGCTCACTCTTGACATCGGTCTGCGCTATGAAAGAGAGAGTGGTTCCAGCCCCCGCTTCGCCGGTGGCTTCTCCAACTACAATCCCGCCAACAATACTCTTGAGCTGGCAGGACTCGGCAACATTCCGCTTTCGATTGCAAATGCCAACAATAACTTTGGCCCCCGTCTTGGCATCGCCTACCGGCTCAACGAGAAGACGGTTATCCGCACCGGTTATGGAATCAGCTACTATCCGCGCCAAATGGCTCAAACAAACTTCCCGATTCTGCAGAACAACGGCTTCCCTGCCGCAAATGCCTTTGTCTCCTCACCTGTAACAATGGGTACTGGCTTCCCGGCCTTCGCTCCCTTTGCTATTCCGGAAAACGGCATTATCCAGAATCCACCGCTTTCCAATAGCTACAACGTTACCCCGCGCGACCTTCCCAGCCCTTACGTACAAAGCTGGAATTTCGCCATCCAGCGCGCCCTACCCTTTAAGTTTTCACTCGATGTAGCCTATGTCGGCAATCGCGGTGTCAACAATCAAACCAGCTACAACCTGAACGCCAGCATGATTCCGGGCAGCGGCAACAGCGGGCGGCCTCAATTTGCTTCGCTCGGCCGCGTCACGAATACCAATATCCCCATTGGCACCAACACCTGGTACAACGGCCTGCAGATGAAGCTCGATCGGCGCTTAAGCGATGGGATCTACATCACCACCGCCTACACCTGGAGCAAAGGTATTAACTTCACCGAAGACATCGGCGGCATCGCGATTCCGATTAACGTGAATCTGAACAAGGCGCAAATGTCCGATAACCGGAACCACGTCTTTACGCAATCCTTCATGTATGAATTGCCCTTCGGAAAAGGCAAGAAGTTCATGAACAGCGGCGTCGGCTCTCACGTCTTCGGCGGCTGGCAGTTCCAAGGCCTTACCAGCCTTATGTCGGGAATCTGGTTCACTCCCTCGGTAGCAGGCGTCGTCAATGCGCCCGGCAATGCCGACCGCCCCAACTTCGTCTCACCCATCCGCTATCTGAACAATCGCGGTCCGGGCCAGAAGTTCTTTGACCCCGCTTCCTTTGCCATTCCGGCGCAAAATACGCTCGGCAATGCCGGCCGCAACATTATCCGCGGACCCGCCTTCAACAACTTTGACGCCGCGCTGCACCGCGATATCCGCATCCGGGAACGCATGTCTGCGACGTTGAGAATTGAAAGCTTCAACTTCACCAACACGCCACACTACAACAACCCGAATGCCAACGCACAGTCTCCCCAGTTTGGCGAGATCAACGGCGCTGAACAGGACCAACGCCAATTCCAGATCGGACTTACCCTCCGCTTCTAACTTTCCCTAACAAAGGCGGGGCATGCCACTGGCTGGCATAGCCCCGCTTTTCCTTTTGTCAAGCTTGCCCACCACCCCTTCCATCAGACTGAAATAAATAAAGTTAGCTCATCTGTATTGTTTCGTCCATAACTCTGTTAGAATCCGAAACAGTGCGTATCCATCTCATCAACCCAAGCGACATTTCCTTCGGGAGAGGCGTTATCACACCTCGTTGGCTTTTCGTTCTGGCTGCGGCCACGCCACGTACCTACGGCGATCCGATCCTTACTGACGAAACGCTAGTTCAATTCGATTTCAGCAAATTGAAGGCAGGCGACATCGTTGGCATTGGCATCCATACTGCCAACGTCCTGCGCGGTTATGAAGTCGGCCGAAAAGCCAGAGAAATGGGAGCAACCGTGATCTTCGGTGGCATCCACGCCACGTTGTACCCGGATGAATGCTTTGAACTGGGCGGTGCACACGCAGCCGTTAAGGGCGATGGCGATGACATCTGGTCCCAAGTCATCACGGACGCGGTCAACGGCACGCTCGAGCGTGTTTACGATGGTGGCCGGGTTGGTTCGGACCGCTTCCTCGAAGCCCGCTGGGATCTGCTTCCGGACGGAGGCTACATGATGGCTTCGGTGCAGACTGTTCGTGGATGCCCCAAGCACTGCTCATTTTGCAGTGTCTGGCGCACGGATGGCCAAAAGCCCCGTCAACGGGCAACCGACACCATCATCAATGAAATGGTGACTCTCCGCCGCCGTGGCTACCGTTTCATTGTTCTCTCGGATGACAATTTCTACCCGGTAACGCTGACTGATATTCAACTCGCCGAACGCCAGCAAAATGCTGCTCGCGTGGCCGAACTGAAGGCCCTCCGCGATGAACGCTTCGAACTGATGGATGCCATGGCACAGTTGCCAAGCGACATGGTCTTCTTCACCCAGATCACGATGGAAGCGGCTGAAGACAGCGCCTTCCTGGACGCCATGAGCCGAGCCCGCATCAAGGGTGCCCTGGTCGGCGTCGAAGCAGTGACCGAAGAAGGTCTGAAAGCCGTCTTCAAGGACTTCAACCTCTCCGGTGACAACCTGGTTGCCCGTCTCAAGGAATTCAAGAAGCACAACGTTCACGTTCTCGGCTCCTTCATCTTTGGCCTGTCCACGGACCGGGCTGACACCTTTGAAGCCACTGCCAAGTTGGCGCTGGAATCCGACATCACTTTCGCCCAGTTCGTCATGATGACTCCCTTCCCCGGCACTGTCGATTTCCAGAAATGGGAAAAGGATCAGGGTGAAGACGTGCAGCGCATTGACGGCGTGCCCGTCACCCGCTACTGGCTCATCCCGCCCGACAAGCGGCCCAAGCTTTACACTCCCCACCCCACCATGAAGCCCGAGGAAATCCGGCAGCGGACCCAAGGCGTTTGGGATACTTTTTACGACAACAAAGCCGTTTGGCGTCGCGCCTCCTGTGTCAAGAGCCTGAAGGCCAAGATTGCTTTCTTCCTGATCTCCAAGCTCTACCGCCAGATGTACGCCAATACCGGCATCGCCACCGACAGCGCCCGCCGCAAGAGCGCGAACAATTCTGCCAAGTGGCTCACGCTGCCGCTGGTCTGGATCTTCAGCGCCAAGCCGATGCCTGATTTGCAGAAACCGACCAGCGCCGGTGTGAATCCCTTCCCGATTCTCGGCTAACTAACCAATAGCGCCAATCGATGCTGATGCCTTCTCGCGAGTCCAAGGCATCAGCATCTTTTTGTCTACGAGGTGCCAGTATCGAAGGGCGTCGACATTGCCGCCCACAACCAGATCCATGCCAACAAACTCGACGACTAGGGGTTTGGATCTAAGGCAACGATTTTGGGGCCAGCAAACATTAGCAAGGTGGCGGTCAGGTTCAGCGCCGACTACCGTCAACGTGGCGTCAATCCATTTCCAAATCGTTCCTAGAAGGCGTAGCTCAATCCCACAAGTGCCCAGGCTTGCGGCACCAGCCAGCCGTTCTCATACCAGCGCTGGTTGAACACATTCTCAACTTTGCCATAGAGCCTGACATTGCTCCGGTCACGGCTCCACAAGCGGTAGCCCGCCACCAGATCCCCCTTGGTGAAGCCCGGCGAAAGGAAGACTCGCGTCCGGTTCACCGCAAAGAAGGGAAGATAGTATTGCCCGCTGCGGAAAAGGTCGAAGGTCAGGTCCAATCGCTTCCCGACTCGCTGCGAGACCAGGAAGGAAGCCGTATGCCGGGGCGTCGTTAGCGCACCCCAAAAGCCGCCTACCTGCACATCCCTGTCATTGACGGCATTGGTGAAGGTATAGGAACCTTGGATCGTTGTTGAGCGGCTCAGCCTGGCCTCATAACCCAATTCCGCACCACGCGATAAGCCTCCTTGCCCGTTGAGATATCCGGAGGTGCGGCCGTAGGGGTCCGTCGCGCGGCTAATCCGGCCGCTGAAGTCAAATGCCGTCAATTGCTTGATTCGCGTATAAAAGTAAGTCGCCGAAACGCGGGCCCGGCTGCCAAAGAAATACTGGTCCATGCCGAAGTCATAGGTGTTGTAGCGGTCTGGAGCCAGGCGCGGATCACCAAACGGAGTGAAATTGATGTTGCCCGTTACCTGATTGGCAGAAAAGCCGCCGCCGAAGCGTTCATACAAAGCCGGGGCCCGATAGGCATTGCCGCCATGGCTGCGTAGCTTCATGCCGATTCTGGGGATAAAGTAGGCGATCGCAACGTCACCCGTCCAGGCTCTCGGCGGCTGCGGTACCGCAATCCGGTCATAGACATTGTTGACGCCCCGGGCTTCGAAGGTGGGCGTCGAAAGGGCAAAGTCCTGCACGCGTCCGGTGAGCGAAATCTGCAATCGTTCGCGCAGGAGCCGGAACTGATTCACCACAAATCCAGCATTGGAATTCTGGTGGATGCGCCCATCCACCAGAATCGTCCGGGGGGCGGGCAGATTGTTGTTCTGGCGGTCCCGGTAGGATTCCCGTTCAAACTCATAGCCACCCGTGAAGGAATACCAACGGGAGGCATCCACGGTCAGCCGACTGTCCAATGTATGGATGTTACCGTTGAAAAGCGACAACGTTGTTGCAACTGGCTGGAAGCCCACTCCTCCCGGGCCGTTCTCAAATTTCCGATCCGTCGTCACGAGTTGATAGTTGGTCTGAAAATGCACCCGCCGGCTGAACTCATGCTGCAAACGCAAACCCGACGAAATAAAGTGCAGGCTCCGCTCAGAATCGGGGTCATCCCTACCGGGGATGAACGTGGCATTGCCATAATCAACGGCCTGACCACCAACGAGATTCCGCATTTGCGCTGGGGCCAGCGGCACTGCGGCAATGATCCCGTTCGGAGAAAAGTTCACTCCGGGGATCCCGCCCGTCGTCGGGCCGATGTTGTTTTGCAGGTAGTCATGCGAACCGTAAAAGCGGCCGGAAAGCTTTGTGCGCGCACCAATCTGGTAGCCCAACATACCCTGCGCCGCATTCGCCAGATTCTGATCGTTTCCATCTACCCCACGGCGAACATTCAAGTGAGTGAAGCCTGCCGAATAGGTCCAGCGATTATCAAGCCAGCCACCCGATACCGCAGCGCGCGCGCGCAGGAAGCCCAATCCGCCGCCTTCGGCGTGAATGGTGCCTTGCGCGGGCCCTCCGCCTGCTTCACTGATGATGTTTACCGCGCCTCCAGCCGCATTGGTGCCGAAAAGCGACGAGGAGCCCCCCCGCTGCACTTCTACCCGGTCGGCGTTCACAAAAGTCAGGCTGGAAAACAGCGTCGAAGCGTCGCCCTGCAACGCCGAGGGGTCGCGAAAGCGCATTCCATCCACCAGCACCGCCGTTGCATCGGGCCGCAGGCCCCGCAAGCGAATCTGCGTCAGCGCCCCGGGTCCCCCTAAGCTTCGAATCTGGACTCCCGGCACATTCCGCAGGATTTCGCTCAAGGTGAACTCGTTCCGGTCCTGGATCTCATCGCCCGCCACAACCGTTACCGCTCTGGCTGTCTGATCGATCGTCTGGGCTTCGCCGGAAGCCGTCACCACCATGGTCTGCGTCAGCCCGGCGAGGCTCAATTCGAAATCTTCCCGCAGCGGTTGCCCGGCCCCGACAAGAACCACAGAACGAACGAGACGCCGGAACTGGGCTGCTTCGACGTCAAGGGAGTATTCCCCTGCGCTCAAACCCTCAAATCGGTACTCCCCTTCCGGACTGGCTATGGAGGTCTGGGCCGCCAGACGTCCAGCGCGATACAAATTTACTCGCGCGGCCAGGGGTTCCCCTGAGGGATCCTGAATTTTACCAAAGAGGGTCTGTTGAGCTGCAACTTTATCCGAGAGAAAAATAATTGCAGTGATTTGAAAAATGACGGACTGAAACTTCACTTTTTTTAGCTTAGCAGAATCAAGATTTAGCGAAGCAAGCTGAAGTGAAAATAAAGTTGAATTTTTTGAAGTTAAAATTCAACTCGCAAGGCGAGCTGGCCTTGACGCGGTGTGTTGGCCTGACCACCGATCCGTCCAAATTGAGCGTTGCTGACATTCGACTGTGGTGCCGCAAAGACAGTACGATTGAAGGCATTGAACAGTTCGGCGCGGAACTGCAACTGGATCCGCTCCAGGATCTTGACCCGCTTGATCAAACCGAAATTTTCATTGAGGAAGCTGGGATTCCGGAGATTGGTATGGGATCTGGCGCTGGTGCCAAAGGTCAACGGAGCAGGCGCAGAGAAGGCCGCCCGGTTGATCCAGAACTCCCGTGCCGGATCAAAGTTGCTGCTGGAATTTTGGCGGTCTTCGGCCAGTACATTCGGCCGCAGCAGTTGATTAAAGAGCGGCAGCGTATTGTTGGCCGTCAGAACAATGGGTGTGCCGACAGAGTATTGGTGAATACCGGTGAAGGTCCAACCGCCCAGAATATGGCCCGCTGCGCCCTTCAGCGAAGGAAGCTGATAGCTATAGCTCAAAGCAAAAACGTGGGGAACATCCGTAGTCGCAATTCCCTTCTCCAGGCGCCGATTGTAAGTCGTCTGCCCCTGAGGCCCGCCGCCTGCCAGCACGTC
>CAZECF010000097.1:0-15060 GCA_964510335.1 uncultured Bryobacter sp.
GCCGACCCCGTGGCCGACCTCGTCGCCGGCGAACTTGGCCAACCCGGCGGCGGACAGTTTGTTTTTTAGTGACCTGGGGTCGCAGGTATTCCGCGTGCGGATGGCTTTTGATGCGAACGGAAATTTGTGGGTAGCAGACCCGGGGAATAACCGGGTGGTGCGGTATCCCGCATCGCGCTTGACGCCAGGATCTTTTGGTTCGCAGGCTGACGTGTTTTTGGGACAATTAAATGCGATTTCCAGGACGCAAAACCAGGATGCACGGGACAAGCAGACGCTGGCAATTCCGGCGGGACTGGCGTTTGCGCAGGACGGCCGACTTTATGTATCGGATGCGCGGGGGCGCGTGCTGGTATTTGCCAATCCGAACGCGACTGGGCAAGCGGCGGAAAGAATTCTCGGGATCGCGATTCAAGTGAGTGGACAGCCAGCTTTGCCGCCGGTGAACGACCAGGCGCTTGGTTCGCCCGAAGCCATTTTTGTGGTGGACAATGTGCCGTACGTCGTGGATGCACGGCATAGCCGGATCGTGAGGTATGGCTTGCCGAATACGTGGTCGCCGGAATCTCCGACGGCGTTTTCGCCAAGGATGATCGATGTACTTGGGCAGCCGGATTTCAACAGTGGGGAGCCGAACCGGGGCGAGCGCGTTCCGGGGGCAAGTGGCTTCAATTCCCCCGTGGATGCCGTGGCGATTGGCAGCAATCTCTTTGTGGTGGATGCAAGCAATCACCGCGTGCTGATGATCAGCGGGGGAACGCCCTTTATCAGCCCGGCAACGAAAGTGTTGGGGCAGTTGGCGCTGGACTTGAATGCACCGAATCTGGTGGAAGGCCGCGAGTTCTTCTTTGCGGGGACCTTCCAGAACCGGCAGTACCGGGGTGGAGGGATTGCGCTGGATGGCAATACGCTCTATGTCGCCGATACGCTGAACAACCGCGTATTGGGTTACCGGGATGTACGAAACGTGGCGCTGGGCCAGGCGGCAGATATCGTAATCGGTCAGGTGAGCCTGACGCGGACGACGATCAATTCGCCGGATGGCAATCAGAATATACCGAACCAGACGGGCCTGTTTTTGCCGCATGACGTGGCGGTGGATGCGAACGGTGATTTATACATTGCCGA
Organism: uncultured Bryobacter sp.; assembly: GCA_964510335.1. GTDB lineage: Bacteria > Acidobacteriota > Terriglobia > Bryobacterales > Bryobacteraceae > Bryobacter. The sequence continues at coordinate 1,129 of CAZECF010000097.1, forward strand.
TACCTTGAATAGCCGGGTGTTGCGCTATCCGCGGCCTTTTGACAACGTACAGAATTTGCGGCCGAATCTGGTACTGGGCCAGTCGAGCTTCTTTGGCAAGATTCAGGATGCGAGCCCGCGCAACATGAGTGCGCCGGTGGGATTGGCGTTTACGGTGGGTGGGCATCTGGTTGTTTCTGACAATGCACACAACCGCGTGCTGCTCTTTTTGCGTCCGGTAGGTGGGGACTTCACAAACGGTCAAGCGGCGGCGTCGGTGTTTGGCCAGCAGGACTTCATCTCCACCGTTGGAAGCAATAACCCCAACCGGATGAACGGACCGCGGGGCGTTACCGTGGACGTCGATGATCGGATGTATGTAGTCGATGGCGGCAACTCACGCATGATGATTTATGACCGGGTTACACTGGCGGGCAATGACCCTTCGCCGGCGTTGACTTTGACGGGGTTCAATACCCCCCAGGGCGTGCATTCCGACCCGCGGACGGCGGAGCTTTGGATTACGGACGGGAACAATGGCAGAGCGTTGCGATTTCCGGCTTACGGGCAGCTTTCGGTGAGTTCGCAGCCGAACCTGCAGACAGGGAACATCATTTTCCCGTTGGATATCAAGGTGGACCGCAATTCCAATCTGGTGATGTCGGACATCTCCAACCGGATTGCGTTCTATTACCAGGCTCACGCCAGTGTGAATGGGGCGAACCAGCAGAATTTCAATCTTTCGCCGGGCATGATTGTTTCCATGTACTCGCAAGGCGGGAGCTTTGCTGACGAACTGGCAGTAGCCTCGACAGCCAGCCTTCCACGGATGTTGGCAGACACGCAGGTATTGTTCAATGACAATCCGGTACCGCTCTATTTTGTCAGCCCGAACCAGATCAACTTCCAGGTGCCTTGGGGCGCGGTTCCGGGATCGATTGCCGATATCTCTGTAGTGAAGCCGTCGACGGGCCAGGTGATGGCTTCGTCGTTTGTACGCATCGATACGGTCTCGCCGGGCTTCTTTACGGCGACGGCCAATGGCCGCGGACAGATTTCGGCCTTGAACCAGGACAACACGGTAAATAGCATTACGAATCCGATCGCGCGGGGCCAGGTGATTCAGTTGTACGGGACGGGTATCGGCTCCGTGTCCAATACTCCGGCTGATGGAGAGCCTTCGCCGAGTGCTCCGCTGGCGGAAGGTTTGAAGCCGGACGTGGTCATCAACGGACGGATTGTGCCGGCTGCGGATGTCCTGTATTCCGGACTGGCACCGGGCTTTGTGGGCCTGTGGCAGTTGAACGTGAAGATTCCGGACACAGTGCCGCCTGGCAACAACATTTCGGTGTTGGTGTTGTTGCGGTCCGTGCCGAGTCAATCGCCGCCCGTCAATACGGTGATTGCCGTTAAGCAGTAGCGCCAGTTTGTATATAAATGTGAAGGAGGGTGAACCGGGTTCATCCTCCTTTCGTATTGGTAGATAGAGGAAAGCAAATGTTCACGTTTCTAGTTTGGCTGGTGCTTTTTGTGATGTGTTGGCCGCTGGCGCTGGCGGCATTGGTGCTGTATCCGGTGGTGTGGCTGCTGTTGCTGCCCTTCCGGCTGGTTGGCATTGCAGTGGGCGGAGTGTTGCGCGTGGTTTGGGAAATCGTGACCTTGCCGGTGACGATCCTGCAACGGCTTACGGGCGGAAGCCGGGGAGCAACGGCCTGATATTCTGGTGGCCGTGAAGTGGAGTTTGTTGTTCGTGGCCGCGAGTGCGCTGGCCGCACCGGTCAGTTTTGAAAAGACGATCCTGCCGATCCTGAATGAGCGGTGCGTGGCTTGCCACCAGTCGGGGAGTGGTGCGGCGGATGTCAGCGTGGAGCGCTACGGGGACCTGGTGGAAGGGGCGCTGATTGTGCCCGGCAAACCGGAGGAGAGCATTCTGTTGAAGGTGGTGAGTCCACCACGGGTGAGGATGCCCAAGACAGGTGGGCCGCTGAGTGCGGATGAGGTGGAAGCGATCCGGCAGTGGATTGCGGAAGGGGCGCAAGACGACTCGGCCGGGAAGGTGGCGAAGTGGTGGTCCTTGCGGCCGCTGACGCCAGGAAAGCATCGCTCGATTGATGGTTACCTCGAAGAGAAGCTGCGGGAAAAGGGGCTGAAATTTTCAGCGGAAGCAACGCGGCGGACCTTGATCCGGCGTTTGAGTTTTGATTTGCATGGCTTGCCGCCGACGCCGGAAGAGATTGCTGCCTTTGAAAAGGATTCTGCACCGGGGGCTTATGAACGGCTTGTGGACCGGTTGCTGGATTCGCCGCGGTATGGGGAGCGGTGGGCGCGGCACTGGTTGGATGTGGTGCATTACGGGGATTCCCACGGTTATGACAAAGACAAGCCACGGCAGAATGCCTGGCCTTACCGGGATGCGGTGATCCGGGCGCTGAACGAGGATTTGCCTTATGCCGAGTTTGTGAAGCAGCAGCTTGCGGGGGATGTCTTGCGGCCGACGGATGCGCAGGCGTTTGAGATGACGGGATTTCTGGCAGCGGGCCCCTGGGATTTTGTGGGGCATCAGGAGTTGAAAGAGGGGACGACAGACAAGAATCTGACGCGGGTGCTGGACCGTGACGATATGGTGGCGACGGCGGTGTCGGCGTTTACGAGCATGACGGCGCATTGTGCGCGGTGCCATGACCACAAGTTTGATCCGATCCCGCAGGAGGACTATTACCGGCTGCAGGCAGTCTTTGCCGGCGTGGACCGGGCAGAGCGGCCCTATGACGAAGACCCGGCGGTGTTTGCCCGGCGGCGGACATTGCTGGCGGCGAAGCTGGCCGTGCAGAAGCGGCTGCAACCCTTGCTCGACAAGGTAGAGTTTGCCACGACGCCTGAAATTGTGGACGTGGATAACCGGATCTTTGATGCCTCACTGTTGCTGGCGCATCTGGGGACGCCGAAGGATGCAGCGCAAGAGCGAGAGAAGAAGATGTTGGAAGAGCGGCGGGTTCGGGATCGGGCGGAACGGCAGAAGCTGGTGGATGCGGTGGTTGGCCCCGAGATTTACAAGGCCATTGAGGGCTTGAAGCGCGAGGTCGCGGTGGTGGATGAACAGTTGGCAGCGTTGCCGAAGCCGAAGCTCCTGTATAGCGGGGCGGGATTCTTCAACCGGGTGGGGAACTTCCGGCCTTCGCTGGTGGCGCGGCCGGTGCATGTGCTCGATCGGGGCAATGTGAATGCTCCGGGCAAGCAAGTGGGCGCGGGGGCGTTGCGGGCGGTGGAAGGTTTGGTGGCGGAGTTTGGGGTAGAAGAAGAAGGGGCGCGCCGGGCGGCGCTGGCGTCCTGGGTGGTGGACGCGAAGAATGTGCTGACGTGGCGGTCGATTGTGAACCGGGTTTGGCACTATCACTTTGGGGCCGGGATTGTGGATTCTCCGAGTGATTTTGGCCGGATGGGCGGGCAGCCATCGCATCCGGAATTGTTGGACTGGCTGGCGGTGTGGTTCCGGGATGAAGCGAAGGGCAGTTTGAAGCAGTTGCACCGGTTGATGGTGACGAGCAAGGCCTACCGGCAAGTGAGCGCGCAGGATGAGGCGGCGGCCAAGGTTGACAGTGACAACCGGTTGTTGTGGCGGATGAACCGGGTGCGGCTGGATGCGGAGAGCGTGCGAGATGCGGCACTGGCCGTGGCGGGAAAGCTGGAGCTGACGATGGGCGGCCCGGGCGTGAGGATGTTCTGGTTCAAGGATGATCATTCGCCGGTGTATGACTATGCGAAGTTTGATCCCACTACGGAGGGCGCGCACCGGAGGAGCATTTACCGGTTTATCGTGCGCAGCGTGCCGGACCCGTTTTTTGAGCGGCTGGATTGTCCGGACCCCTCCGTGCAGACACCGAAGCGCTCGACGACGCTAACGGCGATTCAGGCGCTGGCGATGTGGAATAACCCGTTTATGGTGCGGATGGCGGGGCATCTGGCCGAGCGAGCGGGAAGCGATGTGGCGTTGATGGGCAGGCTGGTTTTGGGGCGGGAACTGGAGGCCGGGGAAATGGCTTTGTACCGGGAATATGGGTCGAAGCACGGGATGGAGAATCTGGCGCGGCTGCTGCTGAATACGAACGAATTTCTGTTTGTGGATTAGGGATGCAATGAACCGAAGAAGTTTTTTGAACAACGTGGGCGGCGGTTTGGGGGCGGTGGCGCTGCAGCAGATGCTGGCGGCCGGGGAACTGCATCATGCGGCAAAGGCCAAGCGGGTGATCCAGATTTTTCTGTCGGGGGCAATGAGCCAGTGCGACACCTTTGATTACAAGCCGCTGCTGATTGAGAAGGCCGGACAGCAATGGGACCCGGGCGAGAAGGTGGAGCTGTTTCAGAGCAATCCGGGGGTGGTGATGCCGAGCCCCTGGGGATGGAAGCAGTATGGGCAATCGGGCAAGTGGGTGAGTGATTTGTTTCCGCAGGTGGGGGCGTGTGTGGATGACATTGCCTTTGTGCATTCGATGCTGGCGAAATCGAATGTGCATGGGCCGGCGACCTTCATGCAGAATACGGGGTTCATCCTGCCGGGATTCCCGAGTGCGGGGGCGTGGGTTTCCTATGCGCTGGGAAGCTTGAATGAGAATTTGCCGGTTTTTGTGGTGATGCCGGACCCGCGGGGGATGCCGCCGAACGGGCCGGCCAACTGGGGCGGTGGTTTTCTGCCGGCGGCGCATCAGGCGACGATGGTGCGGGCGGGTAGCGCGGAGCCGATTGCGGACTTGCATGCGCCGAAGGGGACCTACATTACAGAAGCGAGTGAGAAGGAAGGGCTGGAAGTGCTGGAGAAGGTGAACCGCCGGCACCTGGAAGGGCGGGCCGGGGATTCGCGGCTGGAAGCGCGGATTGCGTCTTATGAGATGGCGGCGCGTTTGCAGTTGAGCGCGCCTGAGGTGCTGGGGATTGAGGGGGAGAGCGAGGCGACGAAGAAGTTATACGGCATCGATGATCCGGTGACGGCGGACCTGGGGAAGCGCTGTTTGATCGGGCGTCGGCTGGCTGAGCGCGGAGTGCGCTTTGTGCAGATCTGGAGCGGAGCGGACAATGGCTTTCCACGGCGCAACTGGGACAGCCATGAGAATTTGAAGGCGGACCATGGGATGTTGTCGGCGGAGCTGGACCGGCCGGTGGCGGGGTTGATTCGGGATTTGAAGGGGCGGGGGATGCTGGACGATACGATCGTGTACTTTACGACGGAGTTTGGCCGGATGCCGTGCAGCCAGGGGAGTCTGGGGCGTGACCACAATCCGAGTGGGTTTACTTCCTGGTTTGCAGGGGGCGGCTTTCAGGGCGGGGTGAGTTTTGGGGCGACGGATGAGTGGAGCTACAAGGCAGTGGAGAAGCCGGTTTATTGCTATGACATTCATGCGACGATGCTGCATTTGTTGGGGATAGACCACCAGCGCCTCACCTACAGGAATAACGGGATCGACCGGAGGCTGACGGACGTGCATGGGCAGGTGGTGAGGGAATTGATTCGCGTTTGACATCAAGGCATCAACTGGCTAGCATCAAGGCATGAGGACGACGTTGACGCTGGATCCGGATGTAGCCGCCATGATTGAGGCGGAACTGAAGCGGTCGAATCGGACGTTGAAGGCAGTGGTGAATGATACGTTGCGGGCCGGGTTGACGATGGGGCACAAGAAGCCGCGCAATGTGGTGGAGATGCCGGCGCCTTTGGACCTTGGGAAGCCGAAACTGCCGAACTTTGACAACATAGCCGAAATTCTGGAGCTGATCGAAAGTGATCCTGATTGATGCGAATCTCTTGATTTACGCAGGGGTGATGCGGCAGCCGCAGCATGAAGTGGCGCACGCCTGGCTGATGGAGCAGTTTGAAGCTGGCTACCCGGTGGGAATTCCCTGGACTTCACTGGTGGCGTATTTGAGAGTTAGTACGAATCCGCGTCTGTTTCAGAATCCGGCCAGCGTGGACGCGGCCATGGGGCAAGTGGAGAAATGGTTGAAGGTATCGAATGTCTGGGTTCCCGGGCCGGGCGAAAGGCATGCGCGAATTTTTGCCGAGTTGTTGCGGAGTGTGAACGCGCAGGGGAATCTGGTGCCGGATGCGCATCTGGCGGCCATCGCAATCGAGCATGGACTGGAGCTGTGCACGGCGGATGGGGATTTCGCCCGGTTTGAGGGGCTGCGCTGGAAGAATCCCTTGCGTCAGCCTTTGCGGCGGGCGTAGTAGTCGCGGGTGAGGTCGAGGATGGTGCGCTGGCGGTTTTGGGTGAGGCCGTTGAGGACGCCTTCGCGGTCGGCGGGGGAGCGTTCCGCGCCGAGTTTGAACTTGGCTTCGAGGGTGTCGATGGTCATTTCGTAGGCGACGATCCCCTGGCGCATTCCTTTGAGATAGGAGTCAGGAAGCTTGGCATAGTCCCAAGTTTCGCCGCCGCCGTAATGGGATTCGTTGCTGGCAACCAGTTGGGTGAGGCGTTGGGCGAAGGCGTTATCGTCGTTGATGCGTTGCGGCTTGCCCTGGGCGTGAACCACGGCGAAATTCCAGGTGGGCACGGCGTTCTTTGTCTGATACCAGTTGGGGGAGATGTAGGAGTGTGGGCCGTGGAAGACGGCCAGACATTCCTGGGTGCCGGTGAAGGCATCGTTCTGGGGATTGGACTTTGCGATGTGCCACCAGAGGGTGGCTTTGCCGTCGGGACCGCGATCGAGCAGGGTGGGGACATTGGTGACGCGGAGACCGCCGTTGGCGGTGATGAGCATGGCAAAGGAGAATTCGTCGATGAAGTCGAGGAGAAAGGCGCGGTCCTTTTCGGCATGGTTGGCGGGGATGTAGATGGTGTCAGCGGCGGCTGCATCCTCATTGAGGGCCAGCATGGCGGAGAGGCCGAGGAGGAAGTCGCGACGTTCGGGCATATTGAAATTCAGGCTACCAGAGGAGGAGGCGGGTCAGTTCGCGGGCGGTGAGGGCTGTTTTGAGATGGTGGCGGAGATGGCCCTGGGAATCGTAGATGAGGGTATGGGGCAGGGGCAGGGGGTTGCTGCGGAAGCCGAAGGCGCGCAGGATGGTGCGATTGCTGAGGGCGACGGGGATGTTGATGCGGTGCTGGCGGAGAAAGGGCGTGACGGCGCGCCATCCCTGGGCATCAGTGGATATGGCCAGCACCTGCACGGTGCGTGAGTCGAGCTTGCCAAATTCTGGAAGTTCTTCGCGGCAGGGGGGACACCAGGTAGCCCAGAAATTGACGATCAAGGGCTTGCCATTGGTGAGGGGAAGCGTGAGGTTGCCCTGATTGGTAGTGAGGCTGACAGGGCCCAACTTTGAAAGTGGCATTAACTATAGTATACTTCCAGATGAAAACCATGATTACCGTCGTGCTTTGGTTTTTCTTGCAGAATCCCGAACCGTTGCGCCAGGTGCTGGTGGTAACCGGCAGCGGCAAGGCAGAATTGCTCACGGAGGCGCCGGTGCGGACGGAGCTGTTGGGCAAAGAATTCATTGAAGAGCAGCAGGCGCGCACGTTGGCTGAGGCGTTGACAGGGTCGGTGCCGGGGTTGCGAATCGAGAACAATTGCCAGAATTGCGGTTTCAGTGCGATCCGGTTGAACGGGTTGGAGGGGCCGTATACGCAAGTGCTGGAAGACGGCCTGCCGACGGTGTCGGGGGCGAGTATGGTGTATGCGCTGGATCAGTTGCCGGCGCAGTTTTTCGAAAGCATTGAAGTGGTGAAGGGCGGGGCATCGGCGCTCTATGGGCCGAATGCGGTGGCGGGGGTGATCAACCTGATTCGCCGGGAGCCGGTGAAGAATACGTTTGAGCTGGATGTACAGCGGGGATGGAATTTGGGCCGACCTGAGGGAAGCGTGGGGATGGTGGGGCAGGCGGCGGAGTTGTGGCGCGGCTGGTCAGGAGATTTTTATTACCGGCAAGCGGGGCGGACGCAACTGGATCTGGACCGGGATGGATTCAGTGAACTGACGCGGCTCAAGGCGCAGGCGGGCGGAGGGACATTGTTCCGGCGCTTTTTAGGCGACAGGGCGCGGCTGACGATGGGGGGCAGCACGGTGGAAGAATTCCGGCGGGGCGGCAGCCAGTTTGACCGGCGGCCGGAAGATACCTTTGTGACGGAGCAATTGAACAGTGGCCGGTCTTCGGGCTTTGTGCGGTGGAATCACTCGTTGACGCCGAATGTCTATTACAACCTGAGCAGTTCGTTGAGTTACCTGGGGCGAGCGAGTTATTACGGGGCGGACTTTGACCCGAACGCTTATGGCAATACGCGGAATCCGCTGTCGGTGAATGATGCTTCGCTGGGCGTGCAGCGGGGGCGGCATGGCTTGAGCGCGGGCTATCAATTCTGGTGGGAGCATGTGAGTGACCGTTATGCGGGATACGGCAGGGACGTGCGGCAGAGCTTTCGGAATTCGGGAGCCTATGTACAGGATGAGTGGCGGGTGAATTCGCGGCTGGTCTTGTTGGGGGGAGTGAGAGTAGACAAGAGCAACTTGCTGCGGAATGCGGTACTGAGCCCGCGGGGGAACGTGCGGGTGGGTTTGACGAAGAGTCTCAATTTAAGGCTGGGAGTTTCCACTGGATTTCGTGCGCCGCAGGTATTTGATGAGGATCTGCATATTGCGAGCGTGGGCGGGGAGGTGCTGCTGATTCAGAGGGCGCGGGACTTGCGGCATGAAAGTTCGCGGAGTTACAGTGGGGCGCTGGATTATACGGGGCAGCGGGTGCAGTTGGGGTTGAACTTGTTTTCGACGCGGCTGCGAGATGTCTTTGTGCTGGCGGAGCGAGAAGATGATGCAAGTGCGAACCGGTGGTTTGAAAGAAGGAATGGTCCGGGGGCAAAGTTTCAAGGTGTGGAGTTGAGCGGGGCGGGGAAGGTGAATGCACGGGTAAGGCTGCGTGGTGGGTGGACGTTGCAAGAAGCGCGGTATGACGAGCCAGAGCCGGTATTCGGGAGCATGAGATATCTGCGGACGCCGGACCAGTACGGATTTGCTGGAATGGATATTGAGTTGCCGTGGAAGCTGGACTGGGTGAATTCGTTTGAGATGACAGGGCCGATGCGGGTGCCGCATTTTGCGGGGTTTATTCCGGAAGACCGGGTGGAGCGGACGGGTTGGTTTGGGGTTTGGAGTTGCGTGGTGAGTCGGGACTTTCGGCTGAAAGACAGGGGGACGTTGAAGGCCTATGTACGGCTGAACAACATAGGCAACAGCTTCCAGCGGGACTTTGATCAGGGGCCGCTGCGGGATGCGAGCTATGTGTATGGGCCGATGCTGCCGCGGGGGTTGCGGACGGGGCTGACGCTGAGTTTTTAGGTCGCCTTGAAACCGATAGAATTCGCATCAGGAGAAGTTGAGAGTGAGCCTTTACGTCATGCTGAATTTCGAAGACAAGATCGCTTCGACGATGGCTGGAGCGGCGGATAGCACCCTGCAGGTGCTGCAAAAGCGGTATGAGGTGACGAAGCAGAAGAACAAGTTTCAGCAACTCTTTGTGGGCAAGAATCGGGTGGTAGAGCACCGTTGTGTGGATGGGACGACAAATACCTTCACGACCCATGGGCCGACGCTGACAGCGATACGGCGGGATTGCGCGGCGGCGGAGAAGATTTATCTGGTGCTGCACGGGGACCCAAGGACGACGAACCTTTGTTACACGAATGCGGCGGTGGGGCTTGGTGTCATGCAGTTGGGGACTTATCAGCAATTGGCGGCGTTTCTGCTGACGATCATCCCGGCTACCCGGAAAGAAATCCGGATTGCGCTGGTCATGTGTTACGGGGCTCGATGCCGGCGCTACCAGAAGGCGCAAGTGGACCATTCGGGGCAGATTCCGATTGCCGACCTGGCCAGTAGTTTTGCCTACGGTTTGTTTCACTCGCTGGTGCCCCAGCGCAATGTGAAACTGACTGCAGTAACGGGGAAGATTCAGCATGAGACAACGAGTGGCAGAGCGCTGGTGGAGCATGAAGATGTGATCGACGAGAACATGGAGTTTGCGGAAGCGGCCAAGGCGCAGACCGTGTCGAAGGCACCGCTTATCCAGGCCTACAAGCAATTGCTCGCGAGCGGAAAAACCGACATGCAGATCAATGCCGAAGTGAAGTCCTTTCGAACGAATCCCAAGGTACCTGCAAATCCCATGGAGCAGTACGCAAGTGACCTGATTCAATGGGAGAGCAACGGGGGAGATGCCCTGAAGCAGCGAGTTACGGCAGCGCAGCAGTCGCGTAACCAGGCGATTGCAAACCTGACGGCGCAAGGTCTACAGCAGGAATTGGCCAAGTATGGCAAGTTCATCTACCGCTTTGACGGGAATATTCTCAAGGTGGCGAGCAAGTATGGACAGTCGAATGATCCGAACACTGGGGCGGGGGGCTATGTTTACAGTGGGCCACTCGTGCCGCCGACGTAGGAATGGAGAGGGCCGGGGTGGAGTGCCCCGGCCCTTGGTTGCTTAAAAGTACAACTTGAGCGCGAGTTGCATGCGGCGTGGGGTGTTGATCTGGTTTTGCCAGAGGCCGAAGTTTTCGTTTTGCAGGGTTTGGGCGTTGCCGACGCCGCCCCACTGGGTGCGGTTGAAGAGGTTGAAGGCCTCAGCCCGGAACTGCGCGTAGACGCGGTCTCCGCCGAGATTGAAACGCTTCTGGAGGCTCACGTTTTCGTTGAGATTGGCCAGGAATCGCATGCGAGGGTTGAAGCGGGTCATGTTGCCGAAGCGATCGGTCGGCTGGGTGGGGAAGACGGAGCGGTCGAGGTAACGGTCCCCCGAGAAGGGATCGAAGCGGTCTCCCGAATAGGGGGCGCGCCAACCTTCGTAAGTAGAGACGGTGGCGCGGTTGCCACCGGCGAAAAGCGGGAAGCTGACAGTGGTGCCGATGTTGATGGGGGTGCCGCTCGAATAGGTGTGCACGGCACCGATTGACCAGCCGCCGAGGAAGGCATCGGCGACGCCACCGCCGGACATGTACTTCCGGCCTTTGCCAACTGGAAGGTCATAGACATAGCTGAATTTGGCGTTGTGAGTTTGGTCGAGTTGACCGATGGAGTATTCCAGACGCCGGTTGTAGTGATCCATGGCGCGGCCGCCGACCCAGGCTGAGTCAGCGTCGGTGAGCATTTTGGAGAAGACATAAGAGCTCAGGAAGGTCAGACCGCCGGAATAGCGCTTTTCGAGCTTGAGGATGAGCGCATGGTACTTGGAATTGCCGCTGCGGTCCCCCACGCCTCCGGCGGTGTCGATTTCCGCAAATTGGGGAAAGGGCCTCATGCTCCAGGCGACGCTCAAGTTCTGGCGGAAGCTGGGGAAGGGAAGGCCGATGCCGGCATTGCGGGCAGCAGCGGAAGAAACTGGGGCGTTCAACAGTGCGCGGCCCGGTACGGTGAAGGGACTCAGGTTTTCGGGCAGGTTGCGGTAATCGAGCTGGTTGTAATTGAGCAGGCCAGCTTGCAAGTGAGTGCCGCGGACGTAGTTCCAGCCCACTTCGGCGACCATGTCCTTGGAGACCTGGCGCTGCAAGTTAAAGGTGTAAGCGAGGTTTTCCGGAGCGCGGGAAACTTCGTTGCCTTGCCACCAGGGGGTGGAATTGTAGTTGTTGAATTCGGGGACGAGGAAGGGAGGCTTGGGCCAATCGGGGAAGCCATTGCGGAGGAAGAAGGTGGGGTTGAAACCTTGAGGATCGGCTTGAGGGGTCGTGAAGATTTGAACGAAGCCCTGGAAGTGGGTGGAGCCGCCGACGGCGCGGACAGCGGCGAAGGTGCGAGCGGCGCCGGCACGGATCACGGTTTTCTCGTTCAGGCTGTAGGCGAAGCTCAAGCGGGGAGCGATGCCGCCCTTCCAGGAGTCAACGAGGCTGCGGCGATTCTCGCGGCCTTCGCCGAAACCAGCGAAGACGAGTGCGCCAGGGCGGCCATCGGCACCGGGGTTAGGCCGGTTGGGGTCGAAGTCGCTGAACTGGTCGTTGGCCGCATAGGGGGCCAGGTTGATGTCGTAACGGAAGCCGTAGTTGAGAGTGAGGCGTTTGGAGATGCGCCAGTCATCCTGGAAGTAGGCGCCCCAATAGGGGTAGCGTTGGGGGATGTAGCGCGGCGTGTGGATGTTGCCGTTGACGGCACCGCCGAGCATGAAGGCGGCAAAGCCGGAGCCGGTGAGGTTGGCGAGGTCGCCGATCTGTCCGGTGAGGCGGCGATTGAAACTCACCTGGCCCTGGATGTTTTGCTGGCCGTAGCCGTCGTACCAGATCATTTCGTAGAGGCCACCCATCTTGAAGGTGTGCTTGCCCTTGATCCAGGTGAAGTCGTTGTTCAAGGAGTAAGTATCGTTGCGGGAGCCATTGTCTGAGGGGCCGCCCCAATTGGTGAAGTCACCGCCAAAGCTGACGTTGAGCAGGTTGTTGTTACAGTCCGGGACGTTCTGGAGGCAAACGATGTCTTGCCAGTTCTGGGCACCCACAGCGAGGGCGCGATTGACTTCAAACCAATCGTTGCCGCCGGCGTAGAAGCGGTTGACCATGGTGGGAGAGGCGGTCCAATCCCAACTGATGCGGTATTGCTTGGCGAGGGTGTTGTTGTAGTTATTGCCGTTGAGGAAGCCGGGCAGCCCCACGGGGCCGCTGGCGCCGGGCATCGTGGCGCGGGTGTTGCGGCCGTAGTAGCCGGAGAGTTTGTGTTTGTCATTGATCATATGATCGCCGCGCAGACTGAGCTTGTTGAAGGGTTGGAGGCCGGTACCGGCTTGCAGGAAGTTATTGCGGACGTAAGCCGAGGTGCCGGGAGTTGCGCCGGTGTTGGGCAGGGCAGTACGGCCGATGTCCATCACTCTGGCTGAGAGGGAGTCGATGCGATTGGTGGGTATCCGGTTGTTGGGAAACTGGTCGCGGACAATGGCGCCATTGACGGTGCGGGCGGTGGCTGGGTCAAAGACGGGAATTTGACGGTTGTTTGCATCCACCCAATTGGTAAAGTCGCCGGCGTAGAATTCCTGGGGGGCAACGGAGAGGAAGGAAGGATTGGCGCCTTCTCGGTTGCGGAAGCCTTCATAGGCGACAAAGAAGAATGACTTGTTCTTGCCGTTGTAGATTTTGGGAATCCAGACCGGGCCGCCGAAGGTGAAGCCGAAGTCATGCTGCTTGAGCACGGGGCGGGAGCGGCCGGCGCGGTTGTTGGCAAAGAAGTTGGCGTCGAGTTTTTCATTGCGGAGGAACTCGAAGGCGTTGCCGTGGAATTCATTGGAGCCACCTTTGGAGACGAAGCTCATGACGCCGCCCTGGGCGCGGCCGTATTCGGCTTTGAAACCGTTGGAGTCGACGGTGAATTCCTGGACGGCGTCGAGGGGAGGAGTGTTGAGGGCGGCCCAGGAAGTTTGGAGGGCGCGTCCGGTGGTGACGGTGACGCCGTCGAGAGTCATGCCGTAGCTGGCAGCCTGGCCACCGCCAATGGAGAAGTTGTTGTCGGCGTTGTTGGGCGCTTTGGTTTCCGGCGCGAGCAGCGCGAGATCGAAGGGACTGCGCATCGAGCCGGAGACGACCAGCGGGAGAGCGTCAACCAGTTTATTGGCGACGGCAGTTTGAATCTTGGCGTTTTCGAGTTGGACCTGGGCGGCGTCGGCGATGACTTCAACCGATTGCTGGGTGGAACCGACTTCGAGGGTGGCGTCCACACGGACGGCACCAGAGGCCGATACGACTGCATCGCGGGCGATGAAGGCTTTGAAGCCGGACTTCTCAACGCGAATGGTGTAAGTGGAGATGGGGAGTGAGGCGAGTGTGTAATCGCCAGTAGTGGAAGAGGTGGTGGTGAAACTAGCGTTGGTTTGGTTGGATCGGGCGACGACCTGAGCGCCAGCAATAACAGCGCCCGTGGAATCGGTAACGGTGCCAGTAATTAAGCCGCGGTCTTGTTGCGAAACCGCGGCGAGGGAAGTGAGCAAGATTGACAGACAGAGTCGAAGAT
>CAZECF010000098.1:0-12861 GCA_964510335.1 uncultured Bryobacter sp.
GAGCTACCAGCCTCCCCCCCGCGAACTCGGCGAGGCCTACCGCCCGCCCGGCCCTTGGAGCGCAAGCGAACTGGAAGCCTATCTTTCCTGCCCCTGGAAGCACTTTGCCGCCCGTGGCCTCGCCCTCACCGGCCTGCCGGAATCTCCAGCCGAACGGCTCAACCCCGTCGTGCTGGGTACAGTCGCACATGCCGCCATCCGCCTCTGGACCCTCGACCCCACTCACGACATCGAAACCCTCGGCGAGCGCCTGCTCGAAGCCGAATGCCATAAGAAACGAATCTCCACCGGCTACCACTACGAACGCGAGCGCATCAACCTTCTGCGGAATCTCCGTCTCTATGCCGGCAAAGCTCCACCCGTTCCTCCCGGCTGGCAAACTTTCCTTGAAGAACGCTTCGCCCTCGATCACCCCATCGGCATCGCCGTCCGCGGCCAGATTGACCGCTATGACAAAGGCCCCGATGGCAAAATCCATGCCTACGATTACAAGTACTCCCGCAGCGCCAACCTCGATGAAAAGTACCCCATTCAGGGTGCGCTCTACGCCCAGGCCCTCGGCCCTCAAGTCTCAAGCTTCAGCTTCGTCGCCCTCCGCGATCAGGCCAAACTCACCACCATCGAAGGATCGGTTCTCAAAGACCTCATCCAGCTTGCCGAAACCACGATGCGCACCATCGTGAGCAATGCTGAATCCGGTCACATCGCTGTGGATCCGCAGGATCAAAACAACTGCCAGTACTGCGCCTTTCTCGACGCCTGCCGCATTCGCTCGGCCAGCCAGTCTGTTGAAGCCGAAGAAGCCACCGGAGCCGCCGAATGAAACTCACTCCCGCCCAGCACGCCGCCATCCATCGCTCCGGTCAGGATGTCTGCGTCATCGCCGGCCCCGGCAGCGGCAAAACTCGCGTCCTCGCCGAGCGCTTCGCCTGGCTCGTTGAAGCGATGGGCGTTTCCCCCCGCAATATCCTCGCGCTTACCTTCACCGAAAAGGCGGCCAGTGAAATCCGTCACCGTGTCGCCAAAACAAAACACGCCGATATTGATTTGGCTCCCATCTCTACCTTGCACGGTCTCTGTCAGCGCATCCTCAAGGAATTTTCCATCGCCGCCGGCCTGGATCCTTCCAGTGAAATCTGGGATGAACGCCTCGCCGACGCCGAACTCCACGCCGCTGCCCAGGGCGTCCTCAATGCCGCCGCCTCCCAGGAGCGCGCCGCTCTCCGCAGCCTCTTCACCATCTGGAATACCAACACCATCGTGGAGGACCTGACGAATCTCCACCAGCGCATCCGCTCTCTTTCCCCCGCTTTTCCAAGCCCCGGCCCCCCTCCCAACCTTCCCTCCTTCCTTCTGGACTTCCTCGCCGCCGCCGAAGAGGTTCTCTCCGTGCCAGCCACCACCCCCCGCTCCCAGGAATTCCAGCAGGCTTTCACGACCCAACTCAACCGCCTCCGTGACCTCGGCACCGATCCCACCTGGCAACACATCGCCATTCTCGCCGAATTCCCCAAACGGGTGGGCTTGCCCAAGCTTCTCCGGGAGGCCAGCGGCCAATTCTACGATCAATTCCAAACATTGGAATCTCTTCTTGTTTCCGCCCTCACCAACTCCGAGCGCAACTACCTCATCAGTCTCCTCAGCCGCATTGCCACCGCTTACGCTGCCCGCAAACGCGATGCCGCCCGGCTCGATTTCAACGACCTCGAACACCACACCCTCCGCCTTCTCCAAAGCCAACCCCGCGTCCGCGAAGAGCTCCAGCGCCGCTTTGAACACATCCTCATGGACGAGATGCAGGACACCAATCCGATCCAGTGGCAACTCGTTGATCTCCTGCGCACTCCCGGCTCCTTTTTCGCCGTGGGCGACATAAACCAGAGCATTTATGGCTTTCGCTTCGCTGACCCGTACGGCTTCCGCGCCTACCGCGAAAGCCTGGAAGCCAGTGGCGCCGCCATCGACATCCTCGGTACCAACTTCCGTTCCCGGGCCGAAATTCTCTCCTTCACCGAAACCGTCTCTCGCGGTCTCTCCGGCATCAACCTGCCTGAAATCGCTGCCGGCCGCAACTTCACTACTGCCGATCTCCCCGTCAGCATCCATCCCTTCGAGAAAGAACACGAGGAGTTCAAGTGGCTCGCCGAAGAGATCAAAACGCTCAAAGACACTTTTGTTGTAGAGCCAAAAGACAATTCTCCCCTCCGCCGGCTCTCTCTTTCTGACATCGCCATTCTCGTCCGCACCGCCAACAAAGCGGAATCCATTGCTGCCGTTCTCGCCGACCAGGGCATTCCCTTTACCCTCGGCGGCGGCCGCAAATTCTTCGACTCCCAGGAAGTCACCGACCTCCTCAGCTACCTCCACCTGCTCGCCAATCCCCTCAATACGATTGCTCGCGCCGCCGTCCTGCGCAGCCCCTTCGGCGGCCTCTCTGACGCCCAAATCCTCCACGGCGAAAGCTCCCCCGCCTTCGACTCGCTATTCCTCTCCCAGCGTCAGCGCCTCGATGCGGTCTCACCCGACCTCTTCCTCGTTGAAGCGCTCGATGCCTCCGGCTACTCCAACGCCCCCGACCCCGCCGCCCGCGCCAACATCGAGAAAATGCTCCGCATCGTCCGGGAAGTCTGGCAGGCCGGCCCCCGCAATCTCCCCGACTTCGTCGCCGAACTCGAACTCATCCGCAACGCCGCCAACGAAAAATCCGCCCCCCTTGCCAACACCGGCGAAGCCGTTCAAATCCTCACCGTCCACGCCTCCAAAGGCCTCGAATTTCCCGTCGTTTTCGTCGCCGGGGCCTACTTCACTCCGCCCAACTCGCGTCCTTCCCTCTGCTTCGCCCCGCCCGGTCAGCTCGGCATCCGTTTCACCAATCCGGCCAACGGCAAGGTCTACCCTGACTACCGCGCCAGCCTGATTGAAACGGGCCAAAAGCAAGCCGACGAAGAAGAGCTCCACCGCATGCTCTACGTCGCCCTCACCCGCGCCGAGCAGCGCCTTTATGTCTCTTGGTGCGGCACCCAGGCCCGCGGCTGGGTCAAATACCTCAAGCCCCACTCCGGTCTTCAATTCCACGCTGGCGACCCCACCCCCCTTCCTCCCGCTCAGTCTGCTGAGCCGCCCGCACAAGTGCCTCCGCTCCAACCCCTTCCCCCTCAACTCCCCGGCATCTCCTCCTCCACCCCGACCGAACTCGCTACTTACGCCGAGTGCCCCCGCCGCTATTTCCTCGATCATCTCGCCCAGCTCAAATCCTGGCCTTCGGCCACAAACGGAAGCGGCGCCACCCAACTCGGCACCATCGTTCACCAACTCCTCGCCGGCCAGCAAATCGAGGACCCTCCCGCCGAAGCCCTCCAGTTGGTCAACGCAGCCAGGCTGCCCTTGCTCGATCAAGCCCTCTGGGTCGAGCGCGAATTCGATTTCGTCTTCTCCCTCAATGGTCTCGTCCTCGAAGGCCAAATCGACCTCTGCTTTGAAACCCCCGCGCACGAAATCCACATCGTCGATTACAAGACCGGCTTCCCGCGCCCCGGTGCTTACGATGTCCAACTCGCCATTTACCGCGAAGCCCTCGCCCGCCTCTACCCCAACCAGCCCATCCGCGCCTTCCTCTTCTACCTCCGCACCGGCGAGATCCACGAAGTCTCAACCCCGCTCCACCCCCAACTCCTCGCGGACTTCCAGCAAGGCGACCATTTCCCCCTCCATCCCGGACCCCAATGCCAGCGCTGCCCCCACCTCGCCGCTGCTTGTCCAGTAACATCTTGAGATGCCCCCTTCCGGCCGCATCCCGGAACTCGACGCCATCCGCGCCATCGCCATCCTGCTGGTGATCTTCTGGCACTACGGCGTGGAAGTCTCCCCCACCCTCGCCGGCTTTTCCCTTTTCCGGCTCACCTGGTCCGGCGTCGATCTCTTCTTCGTCCTCTCCGGCTTCCTCATCGGCGGCAACCTCCTCGCTGCCCGCCACTCCCCGCACTACTACAAAACCTTCTATCTGCGCCGCTCCTTCCGCATCCTCCCGCTCTACGCGTGCTCGCTCGTCCTCTTCCTGATCGCCTCAGCCTGGTTCACCAATCCGGAAAGTGAACCCCTAACGCTGCTCTTCGGCCACCAGCTCCCCTTCTGGTCCTATCCGGTCTTCCTGCAAAACTTCCTCATGTCCTGGCGTCAACACTACGGGGCCGGTTGGCTCTCGGTCACCTGGTCGCTCACCGTCGAAGAACAGTTCTACCTCCTACTTCCATTTCTCATTCGAAATTGGACGCCCCGCCGCCTCACCCAGGCCGCCTTCGCCGCCTTCCTCTTCGCCATCTCCTGCCGTCTCCTGCTTGCAGCCCTCGGCAACCCCCTCGTCGGGCCTTACACGCTCTTGCCCTGCCGCCTCGACGCCTTTGCCGGTGGCCTGCTGATTGCCCTCGCCATCCGCAACGAAGCTCTCTGGCGCAAGCTCAGCACTTATCGCCTGCACTTCGCCCTCGCGGCCTGCCTGCTCCTCGTGCTCATGCTCCAAACCTCCAGCTACATTTACTGGCTCTCCCTGCTCGCTGTCTTCTACTCCCTCATCCTCTTCCTCGTCCTGACGGCCCGCCGCACCGGCCTGCTCCGCCACCCCGCCCTCCTCCACACCGGCCTCATCTCCTACTTCATCTATCTCTTCCACCAACCCCTCAACGGCCTCCTCCACTACGCCGTTTTCGAGGCCAAACCCTCGCTGGGCAGCCCCGCCGCCAAGCTCACCACCCTCGCCAGCCTGCTGCTTGTCATCCTCTTCGCCACCCTCTCCTGGCGCTACTTCGAACGTCCCCTCGTCCGCCACTCCCAATCCCGCTACCGCTACTGAATTTTCTTGCCACCGATCTCCCTTGCCGTGCGTATAAATTTCAGTGCATATGCTCCCCCTCGCTTGCATCCTGATCCTCGGTCTCTCCCCGCCGCCCGATGTCCAGGAAATCATGGCTCAAGTCGCCGCCAATCTCGAGCGGGGCAGTGAACTTCGACAGCGCTACGTCTATACCCAGAAAATTCGAACCCGCCTCTTGCGTACAAACTCCCGCCTCGCCCGGGAGGAGCACCGCGTCCTGGCGGTCACCCCTTCTGAAAAGGGTACCGACAAGAAATTGATTCACTTCGAAGGCCAATACAGCAACAAGAACAAGCTCTTTCCCTACAGCAGCCCTGACTTTCGGACCAAGGATCTCGATCTCGATGGCGACCTGATCGAATCCCTCTCGGACGGCTTTTTTTCGGACTCGGCTTCGCGGGACGGCATCAACATGCACCTCTTCCCCTTTCTCGCAAAAGACCTGCCCTCCTATCGTTTCACGCTTACCGGCGAAACCCAGTTCCAGAACCGCCCCGCCTACCGTGTCCTGTTTGAGCCGCTCCCCGACGTTGCAGAATCGAGGCCCTGGGCCGGAGAAATGCTTGTCGACCGCGAAGACCTCCACCCCCTTTCCATCCAGACCAAACTGACCTTCAAGATGCCCTTCCTCGTAAAGTCCATTCTCGGCACCAACCTCCGCCAGACAGGCTTTTCTATCTCCTACACCCGCCTGGCTCCAGGCATCTGGTTTCCCGCCACCTACGGCACGGAAATGCGCCTCGACGTGCTCTTCGGCTACAAGCGCGTCATCACCATGTCGATGGAATCTTCAGACTTCCAGCAAGTCTCCGCCGATTCCGCCATCACCTTTCACCCTTAGGTTTAGATCGAATAAGAATGCCCAATGCGTCGGGCCTGATTCAACGAAACCAGCGTGTCTGCGATCTCTTGGACGTCTTGCTTTCTTGCGCGCACAAATTGCTTTGTGAGCATAGTCGCGTCCATCGGCTGGGACGCCGTTGCGAGTGTGTCGCGAATGGCTCTTACTCTTTCTGGAAGCGTAGCTGGCCAGGGCTGGCGGGCGCTTGCTTTGGCTGCGACTTCTTCCATCTCAATGCCCAAGCCAATTTGACCTCGATTGCGGCGCTGCTGGAATTCAGGCCGCAGCCATTTGGTAATCCCCTGCCGTTCTTCCGCCTGACGAATTTCATTGAGCGCCACCAAGCGGAACAACATTTCCTCGTTTTCAATCCCAACCGGCCATCCGTAAGCATCCAAGACCGCCGCATCGAGTTGATCATGAAGTTCACGCAATACGGTAATTAAACCCTGTTCGTAGACCAACCGATCAGCGTCATTTAGTTGGGCCCCTGCCCGCACCAATTCGAGCACGTTGTACATTGCCGTCATCGTAAGGTCTGGGTGCAGCTCTTGCTGCCGTTTCCTGTGTTGGTCGAGACTTTCCCCTAAGACACGAATATGATCCCGCTGCTTTTCATTTGCCTCAGGAAAAGGAAATGGCTCGAAGCAGCGGGACTTTACATATACCGGATCGTTCCCCACCCCCATCCAACTCCCGGAAGTTATTGCCCATTCTATGTGGACTCTGCTTGACAAAACTCCGAGAACGTAAGCATCTTCGCTCGCAATACTCAGGAGCTTATTATCTGGCAAGATAGCTGCGGCAAGAAAAGTGAAAAACCGGTGCTTTGCAGTTTCTACTGTGGCAATGTATCGCCGCAACCCATCGAGCGCTGGCCGAAACTCTTTGCGCGGTTCGCCGTGAATCCACCAATTTTCCCGGTAACTAGCCCTGTTATTGTGATCTCTTTCAGGTTTCACTCGATCATGCAGCCACTGGTAGACTTCGGGAAAACTTTCGCGAACTTCTTCAATGCTTCGACCGAAAAGATCAATCACAAGGACTCCTCTCGATCTTGAAGTGATGTCTCTACCATTTCGATATTTGCGGATATGACGGTCGAGTCCTGGAATTCTTCCGAGTCCCAATTGAACTGCCTCTTCTGGCGTAACAATGAATCCGGGGCCGTGGAGCTTGACGCCTGGACAGCTTAATCCCCCGTTTGCTTTAAGCGGAACCGCTGATGCAACATTTGCCCCGATGCTCAGGTCTGCGTGGATGATTCCCGCCCGCTCCGATAGATCGACGGCGATATGGTTGGCACCATTCGATTCAGCAACCACACGCGACAGGATTCCCTCATGACGACCTTGCTGCGCCACTGTCATCGAGATGCGCACGTCTGCGCCGTCTTTTGAGTCCACCCAAGGATGATCTGGAATGGCATAGACAAGTGAAAGCGGTTTGTCGGACTGCAAATGATGGGATACAACGCGCCGGTTGAAGGTCTGCCGCAGGCTATTCGTGGCGATGAACCCAAAGCGGCGGGTAGCGCCAATTCTCACCGCATCGGCAGCAATGTGCCACCAATACATTACAAAATCGGCGCTCTCCGGCACTTCAGAATATAGGCCGCGAAGGGTTTCTGTGTAGCCATCACCCAATTCCCCGCGCATCATCCAATTGCCGATAAAAGGGGGATTCCCGATAATGAAGTCTGCTGCAGGCCATGCGGCACGCCTTGGATTGACATACTCAAACACGGTCCGCCGTGCGGACTCATCCGGCACACTTTCACCAGTCACTGGATGGATGCGGTAGGTGCGTTGGTCCCACTGGGTCTTGATCTGTCCATCCTCGGCTTTGGCTGGTCGCATCTCATCGTAGTCGATCAGCGCGTCGCGGGCCTCGATGTTGTGGAAGTGCTTGATTACGGGTTCGGGGGGAACGGAGCTTGCGCCCCAGGTGCGGAAATACCATTGGAGGTAGCCGATCCAGAGAACCAGATCGGTGATGACGGCGGCGCGAGGATTGAGTTCAAGGCCAATCAATTGGTGGGGGTCAACATTCAGCCCGGTTTCCAGAAGAACAAGCTGCGTTTCACCCAGGCTCTCGAGCGTTTCGATAACTTCGCCTTCGAGTCGCTTCAGGTGCTCAAGGGTGACATAAAGAAAGTTGCCGCTGCCGCATGCGGGGTCCAAAACCTTCAAACTGCAAAGCTTGCGCCGGAATTCCCGCACTTCGTCCAGGGCTTGATCCGTGTTGCCCGCACGAACCAGCGTAACCGCTGTGGCTTGCACAACTTTCCAATCGTCGCGAAGTGGCTGAATAATGGTTGGAATGACCAACCGCTCCACGTAATCCCTTGGAGTATAGTGAGCGCCAAGCCGATGTCGTTCTTCCTTGTTGAGGGCTCGTTCCAGCAAGGTTCCGAAGATGGCAGGCTCAACCTCTTGCCAGTCAGCTTTTGCGGCTTCAATCAGAAGTTCCAGTTGGGCCGGCGTCACGGGGAGGGCGTCCACGGTTTCAAAAAGACCACCATTGAACTGGAGGACGTGCTGGCGAATCACCGGCGAGAATCCGCCGCTGTTCATGGTTTGCCAGAGTGCTTCCACCATGGGGCGGAAATTGCTGACGTCGCCACGCAAACTTTGCAGTAGCTCTGTCCAGCAATTCTCCCGGATAAGGTGTACGTCTTCAGCAAAGGTAGTAAAGATGCAACGCATCAGAAAATTTGCGACCAACGCGGGTTCGTAAGATTTTTCAAGATCCACGGCCAGAACTGCCAACTTCTCGGCAACATCCCGCGTGACGCGGGCGCTGATGCGCGTGGGGTCCAGGGAAAGAGGATCGAGCCAGACCGCGCGAAGCCGATCCGCCACAACGGGGAAAGTGAGTTGATCAAGCAGGATTCGGAAGGTGTTGCGATCCGGGAATTGAGCGTAGTTCTTGCCCGTTAGTGAAAAATCCGCATAAAGCTCGATACTGTAGCCAACATCTACGATGACGAGGAACGGCGGCCAGCCATCCGGAATTGCTTTGGCGTATTGCTCGGCTTGATTTCGCGCGGCAATCATTGCCTCGTCCCAGCCTGGCGTCTGGCGAATGGCTGCACCGCGCCTCGTTCGTATCGCTGGCAATTGAATCGTTGCATCGCGGCCCTGCTTTGCTTCCAACACGAAGCATCCCTGTTTATATAGGTCGATGCGGCCCGTGCTGGTGCTTCCATCGCCATTGTGGAAATGAACAGCTCGTTCGAAGACATACTGATTCTTGGCGTCCTCGGGAACAGAGGGGTCGGGGCGGGGGACGCCAAGTACATCGCAAAGTTCTGCCAGAAATGTCTGGTAGTTGGATAGCTCGGCTCCGCCGGAGGGCTTCCAGCGATCTATAAACTCCAGTGTTCGGTCGGGTGCGGAGTCAGGCTGCAATAAGTCAGTTTAGCCGACAGTGGGTTTGGTGGGTGAGTTGAGAAAAGGGCTATCCGCTCTGGTCCCTCTCGCACGGCTTTGAATCGCCACTTATTTCGGAGAGCCTTTCGAAGACCTGCCAGCCAGAGGCACGATTTTCCCTTTCACCTCGACCACGACAGCTTCCGGTGGGATTCGTAGCGATGACAGCTTCTTCTCAATAGAAGTTATCTGTGATTCCTCTTCAAGTCCAATCGTCACCCGGTTGCGACCTTCATCCAGATCCACCATCACGACGCCTGGTATCTCCAGAACTTTGTTTGCCCGCGCCGACCAGCGTTTCAGTTGGGACATGGTGTACCGTCCGCGCACGGCTCCTATCCCCGCCTCTGGCACTTGCGAATTTCCGAAAACAGCTACGATGGCTGCCCGCGCAGCCATGATCTTCGATGGGTCCAGAAGGTAAACCATCAAGCGCCCATCTTCTCCGATGAACATGCCGCCGAACCCCGCAACTCTCTTCTCGACCTGCAAGAGCCGGTCGTCCCAAGTCTCCATCGGAGTTCTTTCGCCGGGCCCTTGCCCGAAACCTTGCCGCAACAGCGTGCCGAAGATAAGCAGACGGCGTGAAACTTTCCTGGCTCCCGGCACCAGAATAAGCCTCATTCTGGTGCCGATCTCATCTGTTGATACAGCCCTCGCATCATCAGAACACGTTCAGAGTGCCAAGCTCCCGCTCCACATTTTCGATCGGGCTGTAAACGAACAACGTACCCGCCGTGTTACCGCCCCACAGAAGCCCGACGAGTCTCACGCTGTCCCCGGAAACTGGAACAAAGACCTGCGAACCGCTATCGCCGCCGCCCACAATGGTCGCCGAGGTATTCTCGACAATATCCTGGCAAAGATTCACGATGCTAGTGCCCGAGACCGCCACATTGGCGCACTTGTTCTTGATCGTGCCCTGGGTCCAACCAGTTGTGCGTCCCACCTTGTTCACAACCGTTCCGAGCGTCGCCGTACCCTTTTCACTGATAAAGAAGCGGGCTGTCCCGCTACTGCCGATCGTTAGTGAACCAGTATTGACTCCGTCAGTCTTCGCAACCTTTGCCAGATCGAAGCTCACACCGCTGGCTCCCTCGCTGAAAATCGAATCGGAATAGCGGCACTGCTTGCCGCGCGGACAAGCCTTACCGCCTTTAAAGAAGGGCGGGTCCACTGTCTCGGTCCCGATAAACTCACTGTCCACCTGGTTGAGGGGTTGGTAGTATTTCGTTCCATCCACGGAACCCTGTTTGCTGCTGCAATGACTGTTCGTAACAAATCCTTGCACCCCGTTCCGATATGCGGAAAACCCCAGCGTGCACAATGAATTGGACCAGCGAATCTGCATCCCGCCAATCACAGGCCTCACCGAGTCCCGAAGTGTTGTCACTTGGACGATCGGATCCGTCTCCACAAAATCCACCACCTGCGACGAGATACCTAGCAAAGGCAGGCGTTCGCGCACCAATGCCGGGATTTCACTGTTGCTTACCCCAACAACTAATCGCCCAGTCGACTCGTCGGCGTCCGTAAATACTACGCCCGCCATTTCAAATAGGGGTAATAGTCGCTCATGCAGTACTTCCAGGGCGCGCGGATTAGGGGTCTGCGCCTGCAATCCAGTCGCGGCCACGGCCAGCGCCAGTGCCATCGACCATTGGTGGAATTTCATTCGTTTCGGCATGGAATTTGTGGTTTTCTTTCAGTTTTCAGTTTGGTGTCAGAGACACGTCTGAAACATAGTAAAAACTGTTTCTTACCAAGTGTCAATGAGGAATTAACCTTAGTACGGGCTAGTGTAGTGCTTCACACAGTATGACTGTTAAGCATGGTCGCCTTCGCGCGTATGACTTTGGCGAGGATATCGTTAGCCTTCGCGGTCCAGATGAACGGCTTTGGCGACTCATTATGGCGATCAACGTACTCGTCAAGTGCCAGGATTAGATCGAGCACGCTACGAAACACTCCTCGCCGCAGACGGTTTTCGGTCACATCCCGAAAGAAGCGCTCCACCATATTGAGCCAGGAAGAGCTTGTTGGCGTGTAGTGAACATGGAAGCGTGGATGTCTTTTCAGCCATCGCTGGACTTTGGGATGCTTATGAGCAGCGTAGTTGTCGGCGATGAGATAAAGCTCTTTGCCGTCCGGAGTGGCATCGTCGAGCAGCCGCAGAAACTTGATCCACTCCTGATGTCGATGACGCTGCTGGCAAAGGCTGATTACTTTGCCGCTGGCGGCGTTGAGCGCGGCGAACAAAGTAGTAGTCCCGTGGCGTTTGTAATCGTGGGTCATTGTTCCAGATCTCCCCGGCTTCATTGGCAGCCCTGGCTGCGTTCTGTCGAGTGCTTGAACTTGGCTCTTCTCATCAACACACAGCACTATCGCTTGATCCGGCGGATTGAGATAAAGCCCAACGATGGCTTCCAGTTTTTCGCTGAACAAGGGGTCTTTGCTGAGCTTGAAGGATTCCACGCGGTGGGGCTTCAGCCCATGAGCATGCCAGATCCGCAAAACGCTGGAATCACTGATGCCCGCCGCCGCAGCCATTTTCCGCGTACTCCAGTGCGTGGCGTTGGCGGGCTTCTCCTGCGTGGTCAGACGGACAACCTCCGCCACAGCGTCACGTCCGATGGAGGGTGTTCGCCCAGGCCTGGGCGCATCCTTTTCAAGACCCGCAAGACCTTTGTCCAAAAACCGCTTGCGCCAACGCGCCACTTTCTTTGGGGTGATAGCCAACTGCAAGCTAATTTCTGTGTCTTGGGCTCCGGAGGCTGCGAGCAATAGAATCCGGGCTCGCTCGACCATTCGAACTGGCGACTTGCGGCCATTCACCCACGCTGTCAGGGTCGCTTTCTCTTCGGTGGTCAGTTCAACTTTAGGCGCAACACGCATGGGAAATCGGCTCCTTGATTATATGGATGCCGGAATTCCTATTCTGGTTACTACTTCTGAAGCACTACACTAGATGCCAAACTTCGACCTTCGAAATTTCTCCAGAAACTTTAGGTAAATGGTCAAAAATTCATGCGTCCCCACTCCTAATTAGCAGGCTCCTTGGCGTTTAGTGGTCACTGTCACGAAATCGTTGCACTGAAACACCAGGCCCGATCCCAAACTGCACTCTTCACCGAAACAGGAATGCCACTAGCTTACGTCTTTACGTGTGAAGGCGGCCCGCCTTCTACCGGAGGAAAGATGATGAAACAACAATGGCCTTCATTACTGCTTGTCTGTGCTCTCCTGGCGCCTACAACAGCCGTAGCCGACCAGAAAGGCACCGAAAAACAGCGCCGTGATCGCGCTGAACAGCGAGACCGCGTCTCCAACCCCGGCCCTAACCGCAATCAGCGCAGTGGCGCTGGGAAAGGTGACGTGAATGGTCCCAACGAGCGCGGCTGGGAGCGGAGCAAGGATCAAAAAGAACTCGAGAAAGATCGTCGCAAGGCTGACAGGGAGCGTGCGAAGGATCGTCGCAAGGCTGAGAAGGAGCGCGTGAAGGAACAGCGCGAGGCTCAGCGAGAGCTCGATAAGAACCGTAGGGAAGCTGCTCGCGAATCTGAAAAAAACCGCAGAGAAGCATATCGCGAATCTGAGAAGAACCGCCGCGAGGCGGACAAAGCCAGACGCGACGGCTCCCGCCCCAACCCGCGTACTTCGTCTCCGCCGCCAAATAGGTAAACGCCATCGCTTCCTCAGCATCCGCTCACTAAGCGGCG
>CAZECF010000098.1:12961-14577 GCA_964510335.1 uncultured Bryobacter sp.
CCATCTCCCGTGATCGCCATCCCCCAGGGGTTGGCAAAGCGGTAGATCACGCCCGGAGATGGTTCAGAAATTGGAAACCGAGTCAAGACCGAAACCACGACGCTTTCGCCCGCAGCACCATTGAGCGTTGCCTCGCCGCCATCGGCAAGGACTCGCTCAAGCTGTTGGGTAAGCCGAAAGGGTCCGTTCAGCGAATCAATCGCTTGGTTAAAGCGGAAGGCAAGAATAGAAGCGAACAGCGGCGAGGTGGCACCCTCCGGGTTGTGGATGCTGGTGGGCTGCTGACCGCGCCGCTCCCAATCCCCATTGCCAAAAAGTACATAAAGTGTCTGTCCATGGATTGCCATGGCCGTGGGTCCGTTGGTGCCCGCCAAAGTGACTTCTACCCCTGCAGGCAGCCCTTCGATGAGTGGACGCTGTACTCCCGAACGGGACACATTCAGAATTCGTCCGGAGTCCCGGGTCATGCCAGATTGAGATACCAGGAAATTTCGCTGGGGGGTGAGGATGAATTTCGCTGCTCCAGGCATTCCGGCAGCGACTACTTCCAGCTGGGACCAAAGGGGCACAGCGAGAAGACACACAATGAAGAAGTTTTTCGGGAACATGGCTGCCAGTATGTTGCGGCGGTGACTGAAATTTGCATGGATTCCGCCTGCATACTGGCTCAGGCGGGAACCGTCTGAAAAAGAAGGACTTACCTTTACAGATAAGTTCTGCTAGACTCCAACTCAGTTCACCATCATGGGACCTCAGCCAGAGTATTTTCCTCTCATCGCCTTTGGTGCGTTTGAGTTCAGCCCAGAATCCGGAGAGCTTCGAAAATACGGATCGCGATTGAGGCTGCAGGGGCAGCCGCTACAGATCCTGACGCTTCTTGTGAACCGGCCCGGCGAGGTTGTCACGCGCGAGGAGTTGAAGCGGCGGCTCTGGGGCGGCGAAACCCATGTCGATTACGAGCAGGGTTTGAATACAGCGGTCAACAAACTTCGTCAGGTCTTATGCGATTCGGCGGACCAGCCGCAATACATTGAAACGCTGCCGGGCAAAGGATATCGATTCGTCGCACCGATTCATCGAGGCCCATCTTCAAACTTGGTGGAAATTGTCTCCCGGCCCCCGGTCAAAGCGCCTGCGCCTCAAGCCTGGTCTTGGCGCTGGTGGATCCCATGGGCGGCCGCGGGTGCGGTAGCGATTGTGACGCTCTCGTTCTGGCTGGGTTCGCAGAAAAATTCGCCGTTCGCCCGATTTCCAGTGGCACTATTCAAGGTCGAGGCCCCGACCGGATTCGCACTCGAAGGCGGCGCGAGCCGACAGTCGTTCGCAATTTCGCCCGACGGCAGCCGGCTGGCCTTCACTGCCATGGATGGCAGCGGAAATCAAAGTGTATTTCTTCGGCCCTTGAATTCACTCACGCCGGAACTGGTCCCGGATTCCCGGGGCTCTCACACACTATTCTGGGCACCCGATGGTCAAGCTTTGTTCTACACAGCCAGGGCCAGGCTGATGCGGACGACCTTCAAGGGCAATGCCCAGGTAGTCGTGAATCAGCTTCCGTCATTCCTGTTGGCCGGCGCTTGGCTTGGCCCTGGCAGCCTGGTGATCAGCAGCCGCGC
>CAZECF010000099.1:0-14468 GCA_964510335.1 uncultured Bryobacter sp.
TTCCGTGGTTCCCGCAAGGGTACGCCCTTCGCAGCGCAGCAGGCCAGTCTGACGGCGGCCAATAAGGCGAAAGACAACGCCGGATTGCGCTCAGTGGATGTGAAGGTTTCCGGGCCTGGCGCCGGCCGCGAATCCGCGGTGCGAGCACTGGCTAGCGTAGGCATTGAAGTGCGTTCGATTCGGGATTGCACCCCGATTCCGCACAACGGTTGCCGTCCCCCGAAGCGTCGTCGCGTTTAAGCAGTAAAGACTTTCGAGATTTGAAGCAGGAAGAAGGCGAAGTGACGCCGTAAACTGCACCTGATCCGAATCAGACTCAGGTTCAATAGGAGAAAAACCAGAAACACATGGCTCGTTACAATGGCCCCGTATGTCGGCTCTGCCGGCGAGAGGGCATGAAGCTTTTCCTTAAGGGAGAGCGCTGCCAGACCGAAAAGTGCGCGATTGAGAAGCGCAACTTCGTACCCGGGCAGCATGGCAAAGACCGTAAATCCAAGATCCAGGGCTACGGCCTGCAGTTGCGTGAAAAGCAGAAGGCTCGCCGGTATTATGGCGTGCTGGAAGGCCAGTTCCGCAATCTGTTCGAGAAGGCCGTCGGCATGAAGGGCGTTACCGGCGAGAACATGCTCAGCATGCTTGAAAGCCGTCTGGACAACGTGGTATTGCGTTGTGGATTCGCCACCAGCCGGGCCCAGGCCCGCCAATTGGTGCGCCATGGTCACATCAGTGTCAATGGACGCCGCACCAACATCCCATCCTTCCAAGCCAAACCCGGTGACACTGTGGAAGTCGCCGAGAAAAGCCGCAAGGTCACCTCGATTCTGGCTTCACGAGACGCCACGGCCCACTACCCCTCACCGAACTGGCTCGATGTCGACCGCGACAACTTCAAAGCGCGAATTACGCAGGCGCCGAAGCGCGAAGACCTCGTCCAGATACAGCTCAACGAACAGTTGATCGTCGAGTTGTATTCGAAGTAATTGGCAAGACACAAACACAATTTCTAAATACAAGGAGGCGCATGTTCCGAGGTTTTCAAAAGCCAAAGCGTCTGGTTGCCAATACGGATACATTGAACGAGCGGTATGGCATGTTCACGGCTCAGCCGTTTGAGCGTGGTTTCGGCACGACGATCGGCAACGCGCTACGGCGCGCTCTGCTGAGTTCGATCGAAGGTGCCGCGATCACCGCCGTTCGGATCGAAGGAGTGGCGCATGAGTTTTCGCCCATTCCGGGAGTGGTGGAGGATGCAACCGATATCATCCTCAACCTGAAGCAAATTCCTTTCAAGATGATCGGGGAAGGCACCAAGACGGTGCGGATCCACTTTGAGGGCTCGGGTGAAGTGTTGAGCGGAGCCATTGAGACCGACAGTGATGTCGAGGTACTCGACCGCAACATGCATATCGCCACGGTGAGTGACGGCGGAAGCCTGACCATCGAAATGCGCTTGAAGGTGAGTCGTGGTTATATCAGCGCGGATCGCAACTTTGATGAAGATCTGCCGTTGGGCTATATTCCGATCGACTCTGTGCACTCACCGGTGCGCAAGGTGAACTATAACGTTGAGGCTGCCCGCCTGGGACAGATGACGGATTTCGACAAATTGACGTTGGAAGTCTGGACCAATGGTGCTGTTTCTCCGGCCGATTCGATTGGCATGGCTGCCAAGCTGCTCAAAGATCACATGACGATCTTCGTCAACTTTGAAGAGACGCCAGAGTCTGTGGAAGAGCCGATGGAGCGCGCCGTCGGGCAGATGAACGAAGTGCTGAACCGTTCGGTGGAAGAGCTCGAGCTCAGCGTTCGTTCCTACAACTGTCTGAAGAATGCAAACATCCAGACGATTGGCGATCTGGTTCAAAAGACCGAGGCAGAAATGCTGCGGACCAAGAACTTCGGCCGCAAATCGCTGAATGAGATCAAGGAAATCCTTGGCAATTTGTCGCTGAGCTTTGGCATGAAGATTGATGCCAGCGGAAGGTTGATCGCCCCCCCAAGTGGTGCAGCCTCCGAGCCGTCGCCGCTGGGTGACGATGACCTCTAAGGTTGAAGGAAAAGTCGAAGGAGTAGAGCAATGAGACATCGTAAAGGCGGCTTTAAACTCAAACGGG
Organism: uncultured Bryobacter sp.; assembly: GCA_964510335.1. GTDB lineage: Bacteria > Acidobacteriota > Terriglobia > Bryobacterales > Bryobacteraceae > Bryobacter. The sequence continues at coordinate 2,115 of CAZECF010000099.1, forward strand.
ACGTCAGCGCCCGCCGCGCGCTGCTCCGCAGTCTTGTGACGGCGGTGGTGCTTGATGAACGCATCGAGACGACAATCCCCAAGGCGAAGGCGGCAAAACCGCTTGTCGAAAAAATGATCACACTGGCCAAGGAAGGCACGCTTCATTCGCGTCGCCTGGCTGCTTCGTTTCTCATGACCCCGGAGAGTGTCCAGAAGTTGTTTGACAAGCTGGGTCCGCGTTTTGGTCAACGCAATGGTGGCTATACGCGCATCGTGCGCGTAGGCTATCGCAAGGGCGATGGCGCGGAAACCTGCAAGCTGGAGCTAGTTGGAAGTGAACTGGTGCGTCGCGCGGCCGACCGTGCGAAGCGCCGGGAAGACAAACTCAAGGCGTTGCAAGAAGGCCGGGAGTCGGGTAGCGAAGAGAATCCGTCCTAGGCTAAATCTTTAAAAAGCAGTTCAATTGGGCCAACCTTCCGGGGTTGGCCCTTTCGATTTTGGAGCGCGAAAAAAACCAGGAAGATGGACTTGACATCAAGGCACTCATATTTTATATTGGGAATGTGATCACCATCACAGAAGGAAAGGAAAATATGAGCATCACTCGTTACAATCCGTATGACTTTACCCCGTTCCAGGCCTTCAAGCTCTTTGAAGACGCACTGCCGCGGCTGACCGATCCGAATGTCGCTCGTCCCTGGGCTCCGGCGGTTGATATTGTCGAGACCGAGAATGAGCTGATCCTGAAGGCTGATTTGCCCGAGGTGAAGCAGGAACAGTTGGACATCCGAGTCGAAGACGGCACGTTGACTCTGCGGGGAGAACGCAAGTTTGAGTCTGTGCAGAATGAGAAGGGATACCACCGGATCGAGCGCAGTTATGGCAAGTTCAGCCGGTCCTTCACTCTGCCGGACACGATTGATCCGGAGAACGTGAAGGCCGGTTTTAAGGACGGTGTGCTGACCGTTACTCTGCCGAAGAAAGAAGCCTCCAAGCCTCGTCAAATCAAAGTGGAAGTTAGCAACCAATAAGGCCTGAGGCGAGTCCAATAGACTATAGGGCAGGGGCACTTCGCCACCTGCCCTGTTTTCTTGATAGAGGGGAGAGATTTAAAACATGAATGGAATTAAGACGGTACTTCTTCTGGGTGGACTATCCGGAGTGCTGTTGTATTTTGGGCAGGTCTTCGGCGGGCAGATGGGCCTGATCTATGCCCTGATGGGTGCGGTAGCGATGAACTTTTTCAGTTACTTCTTCTCGGAAAAGATGGCACTTGCCATGTCTGGCGCGAAGGCAGTGAATGAAACGGAGAATTCCCGGATCTATGCCCGGATTGCTCCGATGACCAAAAGGCTGGCCGAGAAAATGGGATTGCCGATGCCACGGCTTTGGGTACTGCCTGAGGAGTCGCCGAATGCATTTGCAACCGGGCGCAATCCGTCGCATTCCTCTGTGGCGGTCAGTGCGGGGTTACTCGAAGTTATGACCGATCAGGAACTGGAGGCGGTGATTGCGCACGAGTTGGCTCATATCCTGCATCGGGATATTCTGATCTCGTCGGTGGCGGCAACTCTTGGAGCGGCCATTACGGGACTGGCCCGGTTTGGCTTTTTCTTTGGGGGGCGGCGCGACGATGAGGACTCAAGTCCTATGGGTGGCTTGTTCATGTTGATCCTGGCTCCGATCGCCGCATTGCTGATTCAGATGGCGGTATCCCGCACGCGGGAATACTCTGCCGATGCTGCCGCGGCCAAGTATACGGGTTCGCCGCTTGGTCTGGTGAATGCATTGCGGAAGTTAGACAACTGGTCCAAGCGGATTCCTATGGAGGCCTCTCCGGCAATGTCACATATGTACATTTTCCCGCCGCTTAAGGGTGGCTTGGCTCAACTCTTTTCCACTCATCCTGCTACGGAGAAGCGGATTGCAGCGTTGTTAGGCCAAGGGGCGTGAGGCGATTGCGGCTGGGCCGCAAGGCCAGTGAACGATTGCAGGCTGGGCATGTTTGGGTTTATCGAACTGAGTTTGGAGATCAACTGACGCCGGATAGCCTGGAGACGGCCCTGCTCGTGGATGAGCGGGGTCGTCTTTTGGGAAGCGCGTTAGTGGATGCAAGCTCTCCGGTGCCCGCCCGGTTGTATTCGCGACGGGAGCGGGCATTCGATGGGGATTGGGTCAGGGAGCGACTGAGTGCGGCGGCGGCGTGGCGGCGCCGGATCCTGTCTGGTGATGTTACAGGCTACCGACTTGCGCATAGCGAGGCGGACGGGCTGCCCGGTCTGGTGATAGATCGTTTTGGGGATAGCTTTGCACTGCAACTGAACATGCAGAATTATTTGCCATTACAGGCGGAAATTCTGGAGCAACTCACGGCGGACTTTGGCCAGCTGCACTGTGTCGTCGCTGAAGTCTCCGGGAAACGACTGCTATGGCAGTCCGGAGCCGATAGCGCAAAAGCAACTTATCACTTCAATTCCCTCCAGTTTGAGTCTGATTTATTGGAAGGGCCGAAGACAGGTGCTTTCCTTGACCAGAGAGAAAATTATCAGGTTACTGCGAATTGGATTGAGAAGCTTCAGGTGAGAAAGCGCGGGCTTGACCTGTATTCGAGCTCCGGAGGATTTGCGTTGCACATGGCAAGGGTGCAGGAGTCAGTGGAGGCAGTTGATTCCTCGGCAGGAGCCATCGAACGGATTCGAAGCAATGCCAAACGCAACGGAATCAACAATATCAAGGCGTATGAGGGGGATGTGCGGCAATACCTGAAGGGCTTGGGGACAGCGCATCGCTACTACGATTGCGTGGTGGTGGATCCGCCTGCATTTGCCAAGCAGGGCCGAATGAAGGCAGAGGCAAGCCGGGCCTACTTTGAGTTAAATGTGAAGGCGATGAATGCGGTGAGTCCTGGGGGATTGCTGGTGAGTTGTTCGTGTTCGAGGGCTGTAAGCGAGTCGGAATTACTGGAAATTGTCAGACAGGCAGCGGCAGAAACAAGAAAAAGCCTGACCTTGCTTGAAAAGCGAGGGCAGGCTCTGGATCATCGGGTGCTGGTTGAGATACCAGAAACGAGTTATCTCAAATGTCTTTACTTTGCCGTGAATCACAACGGGCAGTAAAGGGCTAGTCGGTCTTTTTGACCTTGCGGAATGCGGCCCAGCGCTTCTTCTGCGCGGCTGCGATGCGCAGGCGGGCTTCTTCGCTGAGTACACGCTTGCGGCGGACGGGGGCGCTTTCCGAGGCTGGTGCTGAAGCCGAAGCGGAAGACTTACGGCCACCGAGTAAGGAACGCACCATGGCGATCTGATCATCTAGACGCTTACGTTGAAGTTCCAAGCCTTCGAGCGTAGCGGAGAGAATGGAGGGGTCTTGCAAATTTGAAGTGGGACGAGCCATCATAAATCCTTTTTTTGTTTGTTACTGCCTGTTGGCCTCAATATATCAGAATAACTTCCGGGAATCGAGCAAGATCGTAACCGGGCCGTCGTTAATCAGATGAACTTTCATCTGGGCGCGGAAGCGGCCCGTTTGAACCCGGATGCCTTTTTGTTGTAATTCAAAGACGAGTGAGTCGAGCAGGGCCGATGCCGCGGCCGGCAATTCTGCAGCTTCAAAAGAGGGGCGGTTGCCCTTGCGCACATCGCCGTACAAGGTAAATTGGCTCACCAACAGCATTTCTCCGTCCTGCTGGGTAATGCTTCGGTTCATTCGTCCGTCCTGATCCTGAAACACGCGTAGCCCCGAGAGCTTGTTCGCCAGATACTGGATGTCACTCGATCCATCGCCTTTGCCGGCTGCGACGAGTACAAGCAGGCCGGGCCCGATCTGAGAGATGGTATCGCCGTCGACACTCACGCTCGCCTCCAACACGCGTTGCACTACGGCCCTCAAACCGTACCTGCCCGCCGCAATGCTTCGCGCCAAAGAGTCAGCCGCCGGCTCACGACCGGGTTTTGGAAAAAGTCTTCGATGGGGAAGGGCATCCGTCGCTGCCAGTTGGGCGATTCGCTTGTCGTCCCCGGGAGATTCTGCTGGTGGATTTCCCCCGAGAGTTCTTCGAGATTGAGCAAGCGGAGCCGTGAGGGAGTCGCGGCTAAGAATTTCACCAGTCCGGCGAAGAAATGATCCGGGTTTTCTTCATGGGCAGGCAAGTCCAGGGCATGCCGCAAGTGCTGGATGGCTTCGAGGCGATCGCGTTGGGCGGCGGGAAGGTCGTGCGCAGCGAGTTGGCCGCAGTCGAGGCGAAGTTGGAGGTCACTTGCTTGAAGCCAGCCATCGAAGGTGGGTAAGTCATGGGTGGTGAAGGACGCAATGGCTTCGCGAGGGAATGCGGGAGCGGGGCGGAAGCGGCCGTGGTCCCGCTCAAAAAGGATGAGCCGGTAGCTGAGGATGCGAAACTCATCGAGCGCAGCGCGAAAGTAAGAGGGAACAGTACCGAGATCTTCACCGACGACGAGAAAATGATTGCGGGAGCTTTCGAGAGCCAGGATGCGGAGAAGGTCCTGGAAATGATCTCTTACGTAAGCTCCACGGCTGGCATCTGAACCGTCGGGGATCCAGTAGAGGCGTGCGAGGCGCATGACGTGATCAAAGCGAATGACCCCGGCGTGCTGGGCTGCGCAGCGAATGGATTCGACGAAGTACTGGTAGCCGGAATCTGCATGGCGTTGAGGGTGGAGGGCAGGGAAGCCCCAGTCCTGGCCCTTGGCGTTAAAGTCATCGGGTGGTGAACCTACCCTGACGCCCGGGGCGAAAAGCTCCTGGTAGGCCCAGTGGTCTGCGCCGACCCTGTCCGTGGCAAGAGCCAGATCCTGATAGAGGCCGAGCTTGCAGCCCGCGGCCTGGATGGCGGCGTGAGTCTGGCCGAGTTGCTGGTCCAGCCGCATCTCGACGAAGGCGAGAAAGTCTATGTAGCGGGCCTGTTTGGAGCAGATTTGCTGGACTGCCGGGCTTTGCGGGGACTGGTATTCGGCGGGCCATTGACGCCAGTGCCACAGATCCGGATGCCTTCGATGGAGGTAGCGGTCGATGGCGGCATAGCGGCAGTAGTTTTCAAGCCAGATGCCGCGATGGCGGCGATATTGATCGAGTTCACTTCTGTCCCCGCGCAGGAATTCCCGGTAGAGAAGAAGCAGGAAGAAAGTCTTCAGTCGAGAGACTTTCTCGTAGGAGACGGTATCAGCCGTCCGCAAGGCGCTGATCTGAGCTTTGAAGCGAGGCTGAGTCAGCAGGTCCTGGGCTGCGCGGGATCGTAGGAATTCCGGACAGCTTTCGACATCCAGGTAGAGTAAGTTGCGGGTGAAGATGCTGAGGGGCAGATAGGGGCTGGTGTTGTAGGGCGCCCGATTGTGAATCGCGTGCAGGGGATTGAGGGCGACGAAGTCAAAGGGCGCGTGAAGCAATAACGCTTTTGTGAAGGCAATGAGGTCAGTGAGGTCGCCGGCGCCCCAATTCCGGTTGCTGCGTAAGGACGGCAGGAAGCAGTTGATCCCGTTGAGGGGGGAGAGACTTGGTGGCAAGTGGCATTGAGAGGGGGCGAGGATCCATTGGAGCCGGTGGGGTCCATTGCTGGTATGGAGCGTCAAGGCGTGGTATCCGGGGATGGCGAAACGGAGTTGGTCGGAACGGCACTGGGTTAGCGAGGAGTTTTCCCATTCAACGGTGATGTCGAGCGGCTCGTCGAGGCCAAGCCGCGAGAGGGGATCTTGCCAGTCTTCGACGAGGACATTGGGAAGCTTTGGCTGTGGCTGGAGCAGCGCCTCCACGGAAGCCGGGTTGGCAAAATCGACAGGCTGGCCGGCAAGGGCTGAGGCGATTGCGCTGGCCGAATCGAGGGGTACTTGCTGGCGATGTCCCCAAATGGTTTCGTAGTCGAGTTCCAGTCCAAGCTGGGTAGCAAGTTGTTGGGTTGCATGGGGGGGTGTGTTTTGCAGAATCCGACTCCTAAACTATTCTATGAAGCATGAAATAATGTAGGCATGGAGAATCGTATTGATCTGGGCGCGGCTCCCGCAGATTTGTTCACGCGGGTGGACCAGGAATTCGGCAACGGCGAGGCGGATGGCATCGTTACCACTACGCTGGATAGTGCGATTAACTGGGCGCGGAAGAATTCAATCTGGCCGATGACCTTTGGTCTGGCCTGCTGCGCTATTGAAATGATGGCGATGAGCGCTTCCCGTTATGATGTGGCCCGATTTGGTGCCGAGGTTTTCCGGGGTTCTCCGCGCCAGTCCGATCTGATGATTATTGCCGGGCGGCTCTCCAACAAAATGGCACCGGTGGCGCGGCAGCTTTATCAGCAGATGCCGGAGCCGAAGTGGGTCATTTCGATGGGGGCCTGTGCGACTTCAACGGGGGTGTTCAGCAACTATGCGCTGGTTCCGGTGAACCAGGTGATCCCCGTGGATGTGTATGTGCCGGGTTGTCCGCCCCGTCCTGAGCAGTTGATCTATGCGCTGATGTTGCTGCAGGAAAAGATCCAGAAGGAAAAGGGCAGTCTGATGAAGACGCTCAATCTCGACTAGAATCCTGTTCAAGTTTGAATTGATCCTACCGATAAGTTCATTACACAAATAGGTGAAGAAGTTTGGTGGTCAGACGGAACTGTTTGACTGCTTGAACCTGGATTGTAGGTGAACCATGAAAGTCGGAGAAATTGCCGCACTTTCCCCCGTTGCCAGTGGGGAGAATTCGCGTCCGGACCCCGGAGCGGCGCGGCAGGAAGCAATAGACCGGCGTGCTTTGAGGGCGGCGGTACGAGAGCTGGACTTACCGGAGCTAAGCCTGCCGAATCGTGCGCTGGCGATTACATTTGACCGTGAAGCGAAGCAAAGTATTGTGCAAATCGTGGACCGGGACAGCGGAGAAGTGGTGCAGCAGATCCCGGGGAAAGATGTGCTGGAGCGTGCCCGCTACTACCGGCAGATTTTGAATTCAGATTAGTTCTCGAATTGCTTCGAGGCTCACCGATAAGGGTTTCAAGAGCAATGACTACATACGCTTCTCCCCAGGCTTATCTTGAGACGGAACAGAATTACCAGCAACAGCGCGTGGCGCAGGCGACTCCGGTGGAGTTGACTTGCATGCTGTATGAAGGCGCGATTCAGGCAGTAGAGCAGGCTCAGATTTTTCTGAAGCGCGGAGAGATTCTGGCTCGGGGGCGAGCGATAGCACGTGCGCAAGGGATCCTTGTCGAGCTGAATGAAAGTCTGGATCGTGGCAAGGGAGGCGACTTTGCCGCACGGCTGGGTTTGCTCTATGACTACATGCTGGCGAAGCTGGCAGAGGCTCACGTTAGCCAGTCTGAACCTGGGCTAGAAGAAGTGCGGCGGTTGCTGGCTGAGCTTTTCTCGGGGTGGCGGCAGATTGCCCCGGCTTCTGAAGGGTCATCAACTGAGATGACGCGCATTGATTGCGCCGGCTAGCTGCGGTGTTTGGCCAAGGCTTCCGATAGGGTGCGAGCGATTCCGAAAGCACCCTTTGCCGCCATGGCCCGTGCGATGTTCTGTTCGGCGAACTCCATAATTCCATCGCCGCCAGCATTGGCCTCGCCGCCCATCCAGGATCCATTGCTTTCTTCTCTGGCGGTGCGGAGCAGCGTGGCGGCAAACATTGCCTCAAATTCTTCCAGCGCCTGATCGAGTTCTTTCCCCTTGGTGGGAGACGTTGAATGGAGAGGGTTTGAAGTGGAGGAAAGTTCAATTGGGGGGGGCTGCATTTCTAAATCACCTCCAGTTCGGCTTCGAGTGCGCCGGCGGTCTTGAGTGCCTGAAGGATCGCGATGACGTCGCGGGCGGTGGAGCCGATCTGCTTGAGAGCCTGGACGAGTTCATCCACGCTTGCGCCAGCGCCGAGCGAAATTGACTTTGCCTTGTCTTCTTTGACCCCAACTCCGATCTGCGGAACTACGACAGTTTGTCCCCCGCTGAGTGGTTCTGGCTGGCTGGCAACGAAAGAAGTGGAAACTTCGATGGACAAGGCGCCGTGAAGAATGGCAATGGGCCGCAAGTTGACGTCCTTGCCCATCAGGATTGTGCCGGTACGTTCGTTGATGACCACTTTGGGGACTCTTTCGACGGGAACGCTGAGTTCTTCGATTTGCGCGTAAAACTCGACCTCACGGCCCTGGAATTCCTCAGGCGTGCTGACCGTGATCAGTCCGGGATTTGGTGCTGCCGCGATGGCGGGCTGGCCGATGGGGCGGGGAAATTTGCGGTTGATGGCAGCGGATATTCTGGCGGCCGTTCCAAAGTCTGCCTTGAGCATTTGCAGCTTCAGGGCCTGGCCGGGAGCGATGGAAGGCGCATCGGCCTCAATGATCGCGCCATTGATTACCCGGCCTACGGTGGGGTGGTTGGTGACTTGGCGGTTGCCGCCGCCGCCGGCCACGAATCCGCCTGTAACCAGCGGGCCCTGAGCAACGGCATAGACTTTGCCGTCCGCGCCGCGCAAGGGCGTCTGAACAAGAACACCTCCTTGCAGGTTCTGCGCATCTCCGATGGCCGAAACCGTAACGTCGATCCTGGTGCCGTTTTGGGAGTAGGCAGGCAAGGTTGCCGTGACCATGACGGCTGCGATGTTGCGGACGAGAATTGCAGTTGGATTGACTTGTACGCCCATCCGGTCCAGCATGCTGGCCAGACTTTGAGCGGAAAAGAAGGTTTGGCGTTTATCGCCCGTTCCATTCAGGCCGACAACGAGGCCATAGCCGAGGAGTTGGTTCTCGCGAGCCCCTTCAAGTGCCACCAGTTCTCGTACGCGGACTGGTCTTGCTTCGTTCGCCCACAGGTTCCCGAGGATGAGGAGAAAGCCTAGAAGTGTGCGCATTAGAAGGGGAGCAGCCCCATCAGAATTCGATACAGGATATTGGGCCGACGGATTGCGTCGGAGACGATACCCTTGCCATTCAATTGAATCTTCATCATGGCGATGCGATCACTCCGGATCTGGTTGAATGGGTTGAGGTCATTCCAGCGGACGATGCCACGGATGGTGACCTGGTGTTTCTCCGAATTCACCCCAACATCCTTGTCGGCCTGAATCACGAGGTCTCCATTGGGGAGCACTTCGACGACGCGGCCGCTGAGTGTGGTGTTGAAGACATTGGAGCGATTGGTTGTGCCTGTCCCGTCGAGGGCGGTTTCGCTTTGCAGGTTCGTCAGGTTTGCAAGCGCTCCGACCGGGCTGGTCTGCCCGAGCAGGCGAGGGATTGAGGCATTCGCCGAAGAACTGCGGGCCGACTTGGAACTACCTTGGGAGGATGCATTCATCCGATCTGAAACGAGGATCGTGACGATGTCGCCGACACGCCGGGCGCGCATGTCACTGGTGAGGTCGCCGTAGCGGCCCTGGTCGGAATAGATCGAGCCGGGTGAGACCTGTGCGGCGGAGTGAGCCGCCCCGCAGAGAGCCAGTAAAAGATAGAGCTTCATTTCGGATTCCTCACGGATTGAATTTCAACCTGACCCGGGGCTACGGCGATCCCGCGGACCAGCCTGTTAAGGTCCCTGAGGGAAACAATTACGGGTTCACCGAGGCGTGCTTTGCTGCGCGATACAGCCTGTGTTCGGATCCTGGCCTTGCCCGCAACACTGGTCAGTTCCACTGTTTCGCCTGGAAGAATCAGCGGAGCTTCCATCAAATGTTGTGCAAGCAAGGGAGTGCCCGCCGGTAAAGAGCGACGCAGGATCTGGCCAATCGGGAGCTGGGTCATTTTGTCGTTCACCGCAAGTTCCGGACGAACAGGAAACTCTTTCCATTCGAGATCTTCCGCAGTGAGAACTCGTGCTGCCGGGAGAGCGCGGACGGTGATGAGCCGTTTCTCCTTCCCGAGCAAAGCAAAGCGGAGATTGACTCCGCCGCTTGACCCTTCGGCGAGAACGCGAGCGCGCCAGTTGTATTGGGAGGTTGTCGGGTCAAATCGCAGGCCCGCTCGCTCGAGGCTCAGCTTGCCCGGTGCGACAGGCGCAAGTTGCACTGACAGGATCTCGATCTCAGAACCTGTTGCCTGATAGCCGAAGAATCGGTCGAGCGCGCTACGGATTTCCTGCTCCCATTCAAATTCATGCTGCAGGGCCGCCCGGCGGTTTACGCAGAGGCTGTCGTTCCAGCTACTTCCAAGGGTGATGCCTTGTCCAGCTGCCAGTTGTGACAATTGAGCCGGACTCCATTCGCGGCGTGCTCCGGGAACGGGTGCTGCGGCCAGTATCTTGTTGGCCGGTAACTGGCCGAAGACCGCGACTCGCTTTGCCAGATCGGATGCAAGAATGTGCGGGCGATCTACGGTCAAGCAGGCAGGCTCAGCGGCCAGAATTGTGAACAGGAAGAGAGTCAGCATTAGCGTGGGATGTTGTTGGCCTGCTGGTACATTTCGTCGGCCGCCCGCACGATTTTGGAGTTGGCCTCATAGGCGCGCTGAGCGACGATCAAGTTGATGAATTCGCTGACGACGCTGACGTTGGATTGCTCGACATAGCCTTGAAGCAGCGCCCCCATGCCCTCCTGTCCTCCCGGGATTCCGATCTGCGCCTCACCGGAAGCATCGGTTGGCATGTAGAGATTGCGGCCAATGCTGTTGAGACCTGCCGGGTTGGCGAAGTTGGCAGTCTGGATTTGGCCGGCCACCTGCGTTGCGGTCTGGCCGGGCAGGCTGTAGCTGACCGTGCCATCGCCGCCGACGGTCACCCCTTGTGCTTCTGCGGGGATCGTGATCTGGGGTTCGAGGGGATCGCCATCCTGCGTCACCAAATTGCCGTCACGATCAAGGTGGAAGGCGCCAGAACGCGTGAAGGCAGTCTCGCCAGTAGGCCGGCGAATCTGGAAGAAGCCCTTGCCTTGAATGACGAGGTCGAGGGGGTTGTTGGTGAGTGAGAAGTCGCCTTGCGAGAAGAGAATTTCGTTCGAGGCAGTTCTTGTGCCAAGGCCGAGTTGCAGGCCGCTTGGGATATTCGTTTGTGCTCCTGCGGAAGCACCCGGCTGGACCAACGTTTGATACATCAGGTCCTGAAATTGGGCGCGGCGCATCTTGAAGCCCGCCGTGTTGGCATTGGCCAGATTGTGCGCAATGTTGTCAACGTTAACTTGTTGCGCCGACATGCCGGAACCGGCGCTGTAGAGTGCTCGTATCATAATCCCTCCCTAGACGCGGCCTACTTCTTCGGTGGACCGCTTCCCCATGTCTCCCTGCAATTGAAGTGCCTTTTGCAGCATCTCGAATTGGCGGGTGATTTTAACCAACTGAATGCTGCCGTTCACCGGGTCCGCGTTGGACTTCTCGAGCCAACCTTGCTGAACGTCTACCCCTGCGGCTCGGCGCAATTTAGCTGTATCGCTCAAGGAGAAATACGAGTTGCCTGCTTTGGTGAGCTGCTGGCCGTCAATGGGTTCCATCAGATCAAAGCGGGCCAGAGCGGCATTGTCCTGAAGTAAGAGGCCCTGGCGGTCGATGGAAAGCGGCTTGAGGGGGTCCAGACGGAAATTGGGTGGGAGTGGTTCTCCATTGGGAAGAGTGAGTTTCACTTTGAAACCTTCGCGGGTTCGGATCTGGCCATCGGTTCCAATCTGGAAGCTCCCATTGCGTGTCAACAAATTGCCTGTTGGCGATTCTGTGACGAAGTAGCCACTGCCGTCGAGGGCGAGGTCGAGGGGTCGAGAAGTAGACTCCAATACGCCTTGGCCAAACTGAATCCAGGACTTGCGCAAATCCGGTGCGAGGGCAGTAAAATCAGGGCCGCCGTTGGCTGCCAGTGCTTCTTCTGAACCGTACAGGGTATAGCGTTCGAGCTCGGATTTGAAGGCAGGAGTGCCTACGTTTGCCAGGTTATTGGCGATTAAGTCTAGTGTTTCGGCCCTTGAACGGAGGCCGCTGGCGAGAATACTGGTCGTCGCATCCATGCCGGTGAAATTGCAATTGCACTGCCAAAGCGGTTTGTGGGTTTGGCATGCCGCTTGCAACAAGGTATTGCGGAATGCAAGCACTGCCCTTAGTCGACAATTTTCTGCCGCAATTGATGATGGATCGCAATCCGGCCGCCCCGCATTGGGGTGCTGAGGAAGCGGAGGGTGAGGAAGGCGGAGCGGATGCGGGCCTGGCGGCGCTGGCGTTGTTGTGGACTGCAATTTTTCAGGAGCAAATATTGCCGCCTGAGGATGCTGCGGCAGCCAGTCCAGAGTCGGGGGGTGAGATGGCTAAGGAGATTCCTTCAGAGGGGCCGCGCCTTTTGTTCTCTGAGAAAAAGACTGTCCTGCCGGACAGAGGGATCCTGCTACCGGAACTTCCTCGCGAGAAGGAAACTCCGGTTGCAACGATGACAGTCCCGGCTGAGCCTCGGGTTGAAACGGTAAAGGCAGAACAACCAGTCCGCGACACCAAGCA
>CAZECF010000100.1:0-14294 GCA_964510335.1 uncultured Bryobacter sp.
GCCGGCAAAACTCAAACGCAAACATTCATTCATCGGGGTGGCCACGCTGAAGTAACGCCCCGGCAAATAATTCACTCCCTCACGGCGCGCCTTCTCCAGCACCGCCGCGCTGTCGCAACCCGGCGGCAGCGTCACCCACAAGTTCATTCCCCCTGCCGGGCGCGTAAAGCTGGATCCCACCGGCAACACCTGTGCCAGCGTGTCCAGCGTCACCTTGAGCCGTTGCCGGCCCGCCTCCAGCACTCGCTCCAGGTGCCGCTCCAAGTGCCCGGCCCGCGCAAACTCAAGCAGGATCGCCTGCGACAGTTGATCAGAATGTAAATCGGTCCATTGCTTGGCCGTCGCCAGCCGCTGCACCATGTCTTTTGGCCCGATCACCCATCCCACGCGCAAGCCCGGGAAAGCGATCTTTGAAAAACTCCGCAGCAGCAGAACTCGCGATCCCCCCATCGACTTCACTGTGGGCAAGGCCTCTCCCTCATACCGCAGCCGCGAGTAGATATCCACCTCAATCAGCCAGCGTCGCGCGTCCGCCGCCAGGGCTTCCCGCTCGCGCATCGTCATCGTGTACCCGGTCGGATTCCGGAAGCTCGGCGTCACAATCGCCGCTTCAATCCCTGCCTGCCGCGCATCCACCGTCAAGGCCGTTCCAAACGCGTTCCGCACTCCCGGATAAATTGGCTCCTCGGCCAGTACCCGCCCCCCCGGCCCCAGCAAAGCCTTGTGAATCAGGTCTAGCGCCTGCTGGCATCCTGAGGTGATCAACAGGTCATCCCGCTCGGGATTGAATACGCCTTCAGCCTCTGCCTCTTCGCGCAAATACTCCCGCAGCGGCCCATAGCCCATCGGCGAACCCAACTGCAAAACCTGCGCCGCACTCCGCCGCATGACCTCGGCCGTTACTTCCCGCATCACCTCCAGCGGAAACAACTCTTCGCCCGGCCGCGAAGTAGCGAACGAAATCTCCTGTGGCTCTGCCACGCCCGGCGCCTGGACATAACTTCCCCGTCCCACCTGCCCGCTTACCAGCCCGTCCTCTTCGAGCAACGAGTATGCCGCGCTTACCGTCGCCCGGTTCAAACCCAATTGCCCCGCCAGGTCCCGCGTCGCCGGCAACCTCTCCCCATCCTGTAAGTCCCCAGCCAATATCGAGCCTTTCAACGACTCATAGACCTGTCGGTACAGTGGAATTTCCGATTGGCTGTCAACTTTTGGCAATTGGATCATCTCGGATTCCTTTATCCTAGTCCAATTCATGAATCTAGTGCAAGCCAATTTATTTACACATAAACCAGTGCTACACTGATTTATGTGGAAACCGAAGCCAAGCGAAATGTCACTCTGACACTACCCCAAACCCTTCTGCAAACCCTGAAGGTGCATGCCGCCCAGCAGGGCACCAGCATGAGCAAGGTCATTGAGGAAGCCCTTAGAGACCGGCTTGAGCGCAAGGCCCAACTGAGTCAGCCGACGATTGACCTGCTTGAACTGCTCAAGCACCCTGAAGATCTTGGCCTCAACGACGAGATTCCCTGGCAGCGGCAGGATATCTATGAGCGTTGAGTTCCTTGATACGAACGTCCTGATCTACGCCCTCGATTCCTCTTCCACCACCAAACAAAAGCGAGCCGCCGAGTTGATATCCAGTCTTGCCATTCGGGGCCAGGGCGCGATCAGCACTCAGGTTTTGATTGAGTTTTGCGCCGTCGCCACAAAGAAGCTCTCTTTCAGCCAGTCCCGCGTTGAAACAGTAGTCCGTGGCTTCAGCGCATGGAGTCTCGCCATGCTCACGCCGGATGACTTGATTGCCGCCCTGCGTCTGCAGGAATCAGCTCGCATTTTCTGGTGGGACTCTCTGATTCTGGCCAGCGCACTCAAGCTCCGTGCCGACATCCTTTGGACGGAAGACCTCCAGCACGGCCGGCGCTTCGGGGCACTCGAAGTCCGCAACCCCTTCCTCCCTTGAGCCGCTAAACTTGAGCGTATGCGCCTGCTCGCCTCGCTCCTCCTTCTTCTCTCCACTCTCCCTGCTCAGACGCCTCCCCCGGACCCCTTCGTCCGCGAGAACTACTCCAAGTTTGATCACTACATCCCGATGCGCGATGGCGTCCGCCTCTTCACCAGCGTTTACGTCCCCAAGGACATTTTCACCGACGCCAAGACCTACCCCATGCTCATGGTCCGCACCCCCTACAGCGTCGCTCCCTACGGCTCCAGCAAGTACCCGCCCCGCCTCGGCCCTTCTGCCCTTTTCATGCGCGAAAAGTTTATCTTCGTTTACCAGGATGTCCGCGGCCGCAACATGAGCGAGGGCGATTTCACCCTCACCCGCCCCTTCAAACCCAACAAGCAAAGCCCCAAGGATATTGACGAATCCTCCGACGCCTACGACACCATCGACTGGCTCGTCAAAAACATCCCCGGCAACACCGGCAAAATTGGCATCTGGGGCATCTCCCAACCTGGCTTCTTCGCTGCCGCTGCACTTATCGATAGCCACCCTGCCCTCGCCGCCGTCTCCCCGCAAGCCCCCGTCTCGGACTACTATCTCAACGACGACAGCTACCACAACGGTGCCTTCATGCTCGCCCACCGCTTCCGTTTCTATTCCAATTTCAAGCAGCGCCAGGGCGACCCCGCTCCCCCGCCACCCCCCGGTCCCGCCATCGATTTCGGCACCCCGGACGGCTACGATTTATACCTCAACCTCGGTAGCCTCGCCAATGCGGAAGAAAAATACTTCAAGCGCACCCAGCCCTTCTGGACCGACCACATGGACCACTCCACTTACGACGAATACTGGAAGTCCCGCTCCATCTGGCGTCACTTCAAAGCGCCCAAGCCTGCGGTTCTCACCGTCGGTGGCTGGTATGACACCGAAGACCCCATCGGCCCGCTCCGCATCTTCAAAGAACTCGAAAAGACCAATCCCCAGAACAAGAACCTCCTCGTCATGGGCCCCTGGAATCACGGTGGCTTCGCTCGTGGCGATGGCGACACCCTCGGCCGTCTGAACTTCGGCACCAAGACCGGCCTCTACTACCGCGAAAAGATCGAGCTCCCCTTCTTCCTGCATTACCTGAAGGGCAAGGGCGACGGCAACACCGCCAAAGCCTGGGTCTTTGAAACCGGCGTCAACCAGTGGCGTCGCCTCGACTCCTGGCCGCCGCCACAATCCAAAGCCCGTACCATCCACCTGGCTCCCGGCGGTCAACTGTCCCCCACGGCTCCATCTACGCAATCCACAGAAGAGTACATCTCAGACCCCGCCAAGCCCGTTCCCTACATTCCCCACGTCACCGTGGCGGTCCGCAACGACTACATGGTCGAAGACCAACGCTTCGCCTCCGCCCGCCCCGACGTTCTCGTCTTCAAGTCGGACGTTCTCGACCGCGACCTCACCGTCATGGGTCCCATTGGGGTTGATCTCAAAGTCTCCACCTCCGGCACGGACTCTGATTTTGTCGTCAAGTTGATAGACGTTTACCCCGGTGACTACCCGGACCTCGGAGGCTACCAGCAACTCGTTCGCGGTGAGCCTTTCCGGGGCAAGTACCGGCAGAGCATCGAAAAACCCGTCGCCTTCGTTCCCAATCAGCCTGACCGCATCCGCTTTGAACTCCCCGATGTCGCCCATACTTTCCGCCGCGGCCACCGCCTCATGGTCCACATCCAAAGCTCGTGGTTTCCCCTGACAGACCGCAATCCACAGCAATTCCTCGATATCCCCAAGGCCCGCAATTCAGACTTCATCAAGGCCACGCAGCGTGTCTTCCTCGGCGGCCCGGACGGCTCCAAAATCGAGCTCCGGGTCGTCGAATAAAGAAGTGGGATCAAGCCAGGCAAACCTCGGGTTCCGCTTTTGGCTCGAATCAGCAGCCCTTGCGAACATTACAACGTAAAGCTACCTTACTGGATATGACTGTCGAAGCCATCAAGGACGCGATCACAGAGCTGAAGCAGGAAGAACGCCAATCTCTAGCTACATGGCTGAACGGCCTGGATCTCGACGAATGGGACCAGCAAATGCTTCGTGACTTCTCGTCAGATGGCCGCGGCATGGCCCTGGTTCGCAAGGTTCGACAGCAAATTGCTGAAGGCCAGTCACTGCCCTTCGGACAAGCGGTATAGAATCTTGTCGTTGAATTTAACTTAGGCGTTTGAGCCGCAGGCCATCCTGTAATAGCATCAACCCATGCCCACCCGCCGCGCCTTCCTCGCCGCCACCGCCCTTGCCGCCACAGCCCAAACCGGATTCCGGTGGCCGGCCGGAAAACGTCTCGCTGTCTCCCTTTCCTGGGACGACGCCCGCCTTTCACAAATCGACACCGGCCTCAAGCTCCTCGAAGAACTCAAGCTCAAGGGCACCTTCTATCTTTCCTTGCCCGCCATGGCCAAGCGGCTCGACGGCTGGAAGGAGATGGTCCGCCAGGGTCACGAAATCGGCAACCACTCCACCGCCCACGCCTGCACCGGCAACTACCGCTTCACCCGCGCCCTCGAAGAATTCACGATCCAGGAAATGGCCAGCGACATCGACAACGCCAACCTCGTCATCGAAGACGCTCTCGGCGTCAAGCCTCGCAGCTTCGCCTACCCCTGCGGGCAAAAATTCATTGGCCGGGGCCGTGGCGTCCGCAGCTACGTCCCTCTCGTCGCCGACCGCTTTGATACCGGCCGCGGCTACCTGGATGAAATGCCGAACTACCCCGCCCTCTGCGACCTCTCCCAGCTCATGGGCACCCACTTCGACGGCATCGACTTCAACGCCATGAAAGCCATTCTCGAGAAAGCCGCCAAGGACGGCCGCTGGGTCGTCTTCGCCGGTCACGAAATCGGCAAGAGCGCCCATCAAACCACCGACACCGAAGCCCTCAAAGCACTAGCGGACTACCTATACAACCCGGCCCACGGCATCTGGGTAGACACCGTGGGCCGCATCGGAAAATACGTGACTCAGAACCGCGCCTAGAAGCCTATACTTCCAGCTTCCACGGTGCCCGGTACTTCGCCTTCAGATAAGGCTTCACCGCGTCCTGCTTCACGGTCCAGTTCTTCTCATCCCAATCCAGCCGGGTCCTGAACCGCATGGAAAGATTGGCCAGAATACAGACCGTTGAACTCCGCACGCAGGTTTCAATCTCGCTCTGCGGGGCCTGGCGCGACTTGATACACGCCAGCCAGTTCTCCCAATGCGGCACATTCATCTGCCGCATCACGTCGTCCTTCTCATAGGTCTGTTCAACCACACTCGACTTCGCATTCGGCACCAGCCAGCAACCGCTCCGGTTTACGATCACCGTCGACTCTGACCCGTGGATCGCCGTCGCCGCCCCGTGCCCGAACATCGGCATCGGATTCGCCGTCCGGCTCTCATAGCTCGCAATGAACTTGCCATACTCAAAGGTCGCCAGCATCGTATCCGGAGTGTCGCGGTTGTCCTTGACGTAGAGCTTGTTGCCCATCGCGGAAATTGCCGTTGGCATCTCTTCGTTGAAGCACTGGTGCACCGGATCGAGCAAATGCACGCCCCAGTCCGTCATCGCTCCACCGGCGTAATCCCAGAAGTAGCGGAAGGTCGGGAAAGTCGCCTTCGTCACGCCCCACTTGTTTTCATTGAAGGGCACCTTCTCCGCCGGACCCAGCCACATATCCCAGTTCAAGCCCGCCGGCACCGGGGCATCGGCCGGATTGCCCCAGCCTTCCTTCGGCGTTGTGCCCGCCTGCCAGGTGTGGACAAAGGTCACTTCGCCCAGGATGCCGCTCTTGACCAGCTCCGCCGCCTTCTTGAAGTAGCCGCCCGAACGCTGCATGGTGCCGGCCTGCACCACACGCTTATACTTGCGCGCCGCTTCGACCATCTTCTGGCCTTCGTCAACATAGACGCTGGCCGGTTTCTCCACGTAGACATCCTTGCCTGCCTTGCAAGCTTCCACGGTCATATAGGCGTGCCAGTGGTCCGGGGTGGAAATACAAACTGCATCGATCGACTTATCCGCCAGAATCTTGCGAAAGTCATCGGTGCCCTTGATTTCATAGCCACCCTTGCGGGCAGCGGCTTCGGCCCGCTCGAGGTGCGGCTGGTAAACGTCGCACAGCGCCGCCGGCTGCAAACCCGGCACCTGCATGGAATATCGCAGGTTGCCTGAGCCCATTGCGCCGAGCCCGATGAAGCCAACGGCTACACGGTCATTGGCACCCTTTACGCGGCCTGTAAAAATCGACGTAGTAAATGCAGTGCCCAGTGCGAGCGTGGCATTCCTTCTGGTAAGTGGCTTTGTGTTTTCCATAGTTTCCTTTCCGCAGCTTGCTCCGGAAACTATGTATTCTATGCCTTTTCCGGTTGCTTAGGCAGTCGCTGCCGCAGCCTTGCGCAAACCGAGAGTCGATTCCAGAATCCAGTCCAGTTGTTCGGTCTCAAAAGGCGCGGCGCAGTAGTCGGTAGCGCCTGCCTCCATCGCATCCAGCCAGTCATTCACTTCCGGTACGCGACTTACCACGATCACGGGGCTGCTCACGTGCTTTAACAGGGCGCTCAGACCGGGACTGCGAGTCTCGCAAAATACCAGATCAAAATTCGCTTCACTTGGGGTACTGCTCTCGGGGGTTTCGACAAGCGGAGTCTCGGTGACTTCCATTCCGCGGGACGATAGGTAACGATGCAATTCTTCTGCCAGACAGGGTTCAATTCCGGCCAGCAATACGGATTTACTTAGCACTAGCATTTGGAGCTTCTTCCTACTGAATTTGTTACGTCGAGGAAAGATCTCACACGGGGAGGAGGACAACGTTTTGGTTTTGCTGCGGCGTCTCAGCCGCAACACTTACACTTCAAATATTTTAACGCCATTTTCCCCCTCTGGCTGATAAAATTCAGACTTAGGAGTCTTTTTAATGTCAGCCGTGCGACGCATAAGCGTTGAAGTAAATATCGGGGGTGTCAAGGTTGGCGGCCAGAACCCCATCATGGTTCAATCCATGACCAATACCGACACCGCCGATGTCACCTCCACTGCCAATCAGGTGATGGAATTGGCCAGGGCTGGCTCGGAAGTTGTTCGCATCACAGTCAATACGGACGCAGCAGCCGCCGCCGTACCGCGCATCAAGGACACATTGATGCTCCACGGTGTCAACGTCCCGCTCGTCGGCGATTTCCACTACAACGGCCACCTCCTGCTGAAGAAGTATCCGGACTGCGCCCGTGCTCTGGCCAAGTACCGCATCAATCCTGGAAATGTCAATATTGGTAGAAAAACCGACGACAATTTCCGCACGATGATCGAATGCGCCATCGAATACGATCGGCCCGTGCGCATCGGCGTCAATTGGGGTTCCCTCGACGGCGCACTCCTCACGCGGATGATGGATGAGAACGCCAAACTTGCTGAGCCGCTGGATGCCCGCGAAGTCACCCTCAACGCGATTGTCGAATCCGCTTTGCTTGCCGCCGAAGCCGCTGAACGCTATGGCCTAGCCCACAACAAGATCCTGTTGAGTGCGAAAGTCAGCGGCGTGCAGGACCTCATTCTGGTCAACCGCAAACTGGCCGCCCGTTGTGATTACCCGATCCATCTTGGGCTGACCGAAGCCGGCCTGGGTTCAAAGGGTATCACTTACACGGCCGCCGCCCTGAGCGTACTGCTGCAGGAAGGAATCGGCGATACCATCCGCGCTTCGCTGACACCGCTGCCCGATGGCGACCGCACCGAAGAGGTCCTTGTTTGTCAGCAAATCCTCCAGGCTCTCGAAATCCGGACCTTCACCCCGCAAGTTACAGCCTGCCCTGGCTGCGGCCGTACGACCTCGACTTACTTTCAGGACATGGCGGATCAGATCCAGCGCTATCTGCGCGAACAGATGCCGGCCTGGAAGCCGCTCTATCCGGGCGTCGAAACGATGAAGGTGGCCGTCATGGGTTGCGTCGTCAATGGTCCCGGGGAATCCAAACACGCCAACATCGGCATCTCCCTGCCCGGCACCTTTGAAGAGCCCGTCGCTCCGGTCTACGTGGATTCCAAGCTCTTCAAAACCCTCCGCGGCGACCACATTGTTGAGGAGTTCATCGTCATGCTCAACGACTACGTCGAAAAAACCTACGCATCAGATCGCGAGCAGATCTCCGTATAGCGGCAAGGACGACGATAGACAAATCGGCGCTCCAAAAGGTGATCAGACGAAAAACACCCTAAGGCCTCACTGGCAAAAAATTTTCCAGCGACCACACCTGCCATCGCTCTGACATGCGCGTACTGGTTACAAACTCTCCGGCTGGTTGTATGGAGATCCCCCGTAAGCTGGCTGGCTGCTGCCGCTTCTCCACCAGCCCAGTCTCGGGAGAAAAGACCCACAACTCCATCAATCCAGTACCAGTTCCCGGTCTCACGTTCGCGACGATCGTCCGGCTATCCGCAGTCCAGTCCATTCCCCACAATGCAGTTGGGCTGGCCTCCTTGGTTTGATAAATCTTGCGCGCCGCTCCACTTGCCAAATCCACCACCGCCAAATACTTTCCCCCGCGAATCCCCAGCCTTTTCCCATCCGGAGAAACCCGCAAATCATAATTTCCGCCATTCAACGATTCAAAAAGCACCCGCCGCTTGCCCGTCTTCACCTCAACCGCCTGTGTCTTCATCGGCGTACCGAAGAATAGTGTCAGCCCATCGCGCGATGGGGTAAAGCTCCACGTATCAGGCGGCACTTCAACCATTCTCACAGCGTTGCCCGTCTTGTCGTCCACGCGGTAAATCCCCGATACTCCATCACGGCCAGTACCAAGCACCAGCAAAGACGCCCCATCATTGGCCCAACGCACTGCCCGCCATCCTTTCATATGAGGGACAATCGACCGCTCCGCCCCACTGTCAATGGATCGCATCGTAAATCCATTCGCCGGGTTTACGACCACGACCGTCTTTCCGTCCGGCGAAAAATGCGCCGCCCCTGGCCCGAGCAGCCAGGAGATCCCCACCGTTGTCGGAATCTTCATCACTTCGCCGCCTCCGGTCAGCCCGCCCGGCGTCCACCGCATCACCACCGTCTCAGCCCGCCGGTTGTAAGTCGAATACACCATCGTCCCTTCGTCGGTGATTCCCGCCGGTTGCGTCCCCACATCGGAGGCCGTATGGACCGCGACCGCCTCGCCTGCAACGGCTCCCTCTGCCAACGGCAAGTGATAGAGATCGTGCGTCTCCCCCCTTTCCCTGCTAAACAACAGCCCCTTGCCCTCAGGCGTCCATCCCATCATCATGGCCTCGTTCTGTAACTCCAGCTCCTCAGATCCTTCGATCTGCCGGATTCGCAGCACCGGTTTTCCGCGATTCGGCTTCACTGAGTATGCCAACCATTGCCCGTCCGGGGAAAGTTCGGCATTGTAAGGCCACAAACTGCCCCGCACCCGCAGCGCCCGAACCTGTCCCGTCTCCGGCGACACCAGCCGGATTTCGTCAATCCCGTCATCATTGCCAGCATCCCGGATGACCACGCCGGCAACAATCCACTGGCCGTCATCCGTCCACGAGCAGGGTGCAATGTAGCTCATGCCCTTTTCTCGATAGAGCGTCCGCACTCCGCTGCCATCCACCTCCATCACCATCAACTCACTCCAGGCATCCAATCGATTCTTTTCATAATGGTGCCAGGCAAATGCAACTCTTTTCCCGTCAGGCGACACCACACTTTCCCCTACCTCCGACTGTGTTTTTTCCCAGTCCTCAAAGTGCGTGAGTTTCCGGCTCTGGCCCTCCACCAAATCCCTCAACCCCAGCCCCACGTCACTACTTGACCAATCCGTAAAGGGAAAATATCTGCCGTCTCGACTCACTTTCCCCCCCACGTCCTTGGCCCCGTCCCACAACAACCTCGCCCGCACTTCAACCGGCCTTTCTTTCCGCAACACAACCCAAACCGAGGCCGACAGCGTCGTCACCAGAAGGGATAGCAGCAGCACCGGCCAAAGCTGGCGCTGATCGCTCCGCCTCTGTGGCAAATGAACGGGAATCGCAACCGGCGGCACCGGATCCGCCAACTTTACTGCAACCGCCTCAACCTCCCCAAGAAATCGATAACCCAGTCTCACCACGGTCTCAACAAATCGAGGCTCTTCCCGCAAATCGTCCAGTGCATCCCTGAGCTTTCGCACCGCGATATTCAGGCTATGATCACGGCTCGCCAGGTGTGTGCTCCCCCACAAAGCCTGCGTGATCGCCTCCCTGCTGACCACTTTCCCTCCGGCTTCAAGCAGCATCACCAACACTTGAAACGGCTGGGGCTGTAGCGGCACGCGCCGCCCATTCCGCAGCAACACGCGCAGTTCCAAATTCACTTCAAAGCCCGAAAATCGATATTTCATCTTGACCAGCGCCTAAGAATCTAACGGATGGGAACCAGAAAATCAACCAATTTTCCTTTTGTTTTCAAAACGATCCGGATTGACACGATGTTTACTTGTCCAGACCTTGCTCCCCACCTAGACTTCTCGATCAGGTGCAGTGGAGTCTTACTGCACTGTCACTCCCAGAGGATTCCATATGCGTCATAACATTCTGAAACTGCTCTTTCTGAGCCTGATCAACTACCACCAGACCTTCGCTGCACTCCAGTGCGGTGCTGGCTTCCAGCCGCCAGTTCAATACGGGCCTTTCGACGACGCCAGCGCCGCCGTCTCCGCGGATCTCAACCGCGATGGCCGCCCTGACCTGATCGTCGCCAATACTGGCAGCGGAACAATTTCCGTCCTGCTCGGAAATGGAAACGGCACTTTCCAGCCCCCCACGAACTACCCCTCCGGCACCTACGCCGGCTCTTTGGCGATCGGTGACTTTAACCGTGACGGAAATCTGGATGTCGCGGCCTCCAACTCCGGCAACAACAACGTTCGTGTTTTCTATGGCAATGGCACCGGCGGGCTCGCCCCCGGCGGTTTGATTCCAGTCGGAGCCAGCCCTCGCGTCGTTCGAGCCGGCGATTTCAACCGGGACGGCAAACTCGATCTCGTCACCGCCAACAGCAGTTCCGCCAACGTCAGCATCTCATTCGGCGTCGGCGACGGCACTTTCCAAGCCCCGGTATTCTACCCCGTCAGCTCCGGCCCCTGGTCCATCCATGTGTCTGACATCAACCAGGACGGCTATCAGGACCTTCTTGTCCCCACCCTCGGAGTCAGCGGCCTGAGCGTTCTCTACGGCACCCCCGGTGGCAACTTCCAGCCAGCCATCACGCTCACTGCCGGCAACAGTCCCTCCGACGTCGCCGTAGGCGACTTGAATCGCGATGGCCGGCCCGACCTCATCGTCTCCAATTCAGGCGGCGCCAACGTCTCCGTGCTTCTGGCAACTTCGCCTTCCACCTACGCCCCGGCCGCAAACTACCTCGCCGGCAATGGCCCCTCGGCGGTACGCCTCGGCGACCTCAACGGCGATGGCCTTCCCGATGTCGTCATCACCAACAGCGGCGGTGGCTCCGGCGGCTTCAGCGTCCTGTACTCCAACGCCAACGGCACCCTCCAGCCCCGCGTCAGCTTCACCGCTGGCAGCGAATCCCGCCACCCCGCCCTCGACGATTTCAACAACGACGGCCGCCTCGACATCGCCGTTCCCAATGCGACCAGCGACAACTTGAGTGTGCTGCTCGGCTTCACCGGCAATACAAACCTCGGCGGCTTCCCCACCAGCGGCCCCACCTACTCCACCGGCATGAACCCCTACGGCATCGTCTCCGGGGATTTCAATAGCGACGGCAAGCCAGACCTCATCACGGCCAACGTCTCCAACAACACTCTGAGCGTTCTGCTAGCCTCCTCCAGCGGCACCTTCCTGCCTGCGGTGACCTATCCTGCCCCGGCCCGGCCCATCAAACTCGTCACCGCCGACTTCAACCGCGACGGCAAACTCGACGTTGCTGTGGCTTCTCTCAGCGGCCACGTCAGCATCCACTTCGGCAATGGCGACGGCACCTTGGGCAATGCGACCCTTCCCTACCTGCCTTACAGCACCCCACCCGGCACCCGCGACATCGTAGCCATCGATCTCAATCGCGATGGTTCCCCCGACATCGCCGCCATCAATGAAGACACCAACAGCTTCACCACCCTCACCAACGACGGCTTCGGTTTCAGCTTTGCGGTTTCCAGCTTGTCCCTCCCCGGGCGGCCCCAATCCCTCGCCACGGGTGACTTCAACCGCGACGGCCTCGCCGACCTCGCCGTAGGCATCAGCGGAACCCCCAACCTCGTCATCCTCTCCGCTCTGCCCATGGGCGGCTTCTCTACCGCCACCCAACACTTCGCCACCACCGTCTACCGCGGCTTGACCACCGGCGACTTCAATCGCGACGGCATCCTCGACCTCCTCGTCGCCAGCAGCAACGGCACCAACCTTGCCTACGGCTCCGTTTTGTTCGGCAATGGCAATGGCACCTTCCAGGCACCCGTCGACAGCTCGGTCTCCGGTACTCCCTTTGAGATCGCCATGGGTGACTTCAATGTCGATGGCAACCCCGACTTTCTCGTTACCAGCAATCCATCCGGCCTCGCCTACCGCCGCGGTCTCGGCGCTGGCGCTTTCATGGTCGACGCCAACTACCCCATCTCCGGCGACCCGACAGGCCTCGCCATCGCAGACTTCAATGGCGACGGCCGCCCCGACATTGCTATCGCCCGCGCCTCCGCCAACAACGTCATGATCCTCACCAATCTCGCGCCCTACCGGCCAAACATTGTTCTCACTTCCTCCACCGCAAATCCGCTGATCGGTGAGGCAGTCACCTTTACAGCCACCGTCTCGGCCGCGGGCTCTCCCTGCGCCGTCCCTACTGGCCTGGTCTACTTCCAGGTCGGCGCGACCGGCCTTGGTGAGTTTCCCCTCAACAGCTCCGGTGTCGCCACCGTCACCACCAGTGCCCTCCCCCTCGGTGCCAATCCCGTTATTGCTGCCTACCGGGGCGATACCCAGTTCCACCAGGTGATTTCCAACCAGTTGCAAGTCACGGTTCTGAAACTGCCGGCCACCCTCACCCTGAGTGATCTGTCCCAACTCTACGACGGCAATCCCAAGCAAGCCACCGTCACCACCAACCCCCTCGGCCTCGGCGCCATCACTGTCACCTATGACGGCTCCACCACCCTTCCCGTCAACCCGGGCAACTTCACGGTCGTAGCAACGCTGAACAACCCCAGCTACATCGCCGCTCCGGCCACCGGCACGCTGGTCATCATCAACCCCGATTCCACCGCGCCGCTCCTCTCAAGCATCACGCTCACGCCCAACCCCGCCCCGCTCGGCACTGCCGTTTCACTTTCGACTTTCATCAGTGACATCGGCCGCGGTGGAAGCGTCATTGCCTCGGCAGACTACAGCACCGATTCGGGCGCCACCTGGCTCCCCCTCACCGGCGCTTTCGGCTCTGCCCTTGAGCTCACCGCCACGGCATCCCTCACCCTTCCGGTCGGCGTCCATTCCATTTGCGTTCGCGCTCAGGATGCTCGCCAAAACACGGCCACCGAATGCGGTACGCTCCTCGCTGTTTACAATCCGGCCGGCGGCTTCGTCACCGGCGGCGGCTGGATCAACTCTCCTGTCGGAGCCTTCCCCGCCAGCCCCACCCTCAGCGACAAAGCGAACTTCGGCTTCTCCTCCAAATACGAAAACGGAGCCAATGTCCCTACCGGCGACACCCAGTTCCGCTTCCACGCTGCTGGCATGCAGTTCAAGAGCACTTCCTACGAATGGCTCACCGTGGCGGGTGCCCGCGCCCAATTCAAGGGGATCGGCACCATCAACGGCACTGGCGACTACGCCTTCCTCCTCACCGCAATCGACAGCCAGATCAACGGCGGTGGCAACGCCGACCGATTCCGCATCAAGATCTGGGATCGCCAGTCCGGAATAGTCATCTACGACAACCAAATCGGGAAGGATGAATATGGCTCCGACGCCACCGAACTAGGCGGCGGCAGCATCATTATCCACAAACCCTGACCCACTGGAATGGCCCGGGGAAGGGAGGCCGCGCTCGCCTCCCTTCCCCGATAGTCAGCGATCTTGCGGTAAAAGCCTGCCGCTCGGCACCTGAGCAGATCGCCGCAGAGCGCCGCTGGATTTCCCTCAATCTCCCTGCCCAGCCTCCACTCGTGCCCAAAGGGGTAGCGCACCTTTGAAGAGCCCGTCGCTCCGGTCTACGTGGATTCCAAGCTCTTCAAAAACCCTCCGCGGCGACCACATTGTTGAGGAGTTCATCGTCATGCTCAACGACTACGTCGAAAAAACCTACGCATCAGATCGCGACACCGTCAACGC
>CAZECF010000101.1:0-14217 GCA_964510335.1 uncultured Bryobacter sp.
GCCATGATGGTCGGCTCCGCGCAACCCGACATCCAGGCCATCCTCAAAGGCGAAGCCCCCCCACCCGAAATGAAGCCAATCTCAAACGAGGAAAAAGAAGAATTCTTCCGCTCCATCGGCCGCTAGCTGTTAAAATTTCCGACAGCCTTATGGACAAAGCCGCTGAGTCAAACAAGATCCTGCTCGATGCCTGGGATGTCTTCGCTGTTGGTAGCGAGACAGCCGCATCGAAAAGGGGGAGCCTCATCGAAATCGCCTGGTGCGGCCTGCCGAGTCTCTTTTTTAACCTGACGCTCAATACATCCCGGCCACAGAATCTGCAGGAATTTTCTGACGCAGTATCGGAAACGGTTGCCTGGGCTACCCCCAGAGGACTCCCCTGGATGATGGGGCTTTGCCAGGAAACCCTCGGACCCATGCTTGACGATGCCGGCAAGCTGCTGGAGGATGCTGGATTCTTCCACCTGATGAAAATGACCGGAATGGAAGCCGATGAAATTCAACCCTGGACCCGCGAACGCCCCGCAGCAGACTGGCGAACCGAAGCGGACCCGGATATCGCTGTCCCGATCATCCAGGTCAACGAGGCGGCCTACCACGTTGACATTGCCCCGCCCGGCTCCCTTCCCATGCACCAGCCCGGCTGGTGGACCGCCCCCGACCGCATGGTGACGCTCGCCGCCGACGGAGACCAGGGCTTGAGCAGCGCCGCAGTTCTCAACTTAAATGGCCTGCGATATGCCGCCCTTGTTGCGACCCATCCTGAGGCACAACGCAAAGGCTACGCCACAGCTACGCTGTCTGACGTTCTCGATCGGTCCCTCGCCGCCGGGCTCAGCTCGCGTAGCTATCTGCACGCAACCGAGGCCGGACGCCCGGTTTATGAGCGCCTGGGCTACAGGCCGACCGCGGAATATGCGATCTATGCAAAAGTAGGCTAGCTTTTTCAGCCTCACCTCGAATCCGGAGGCACTACCGTGTCCATTGGGCAGTACATCAAGCTGAAAGGCGCTGTGGGCAAGAATGCCCCGAATCACTCTGAAGATGTCATGACAGTTCAGGCAAGACTGAACGTCTGGATTTACAAAGGGCACCTCCCGAAGGTCGGCTTCCTGGCTGTGGATGGCGACTGTGGCGACAAGACCAAGCTCGCCATCGGTGCTTTTCAAATGATGATCCTGGGGCATAAAAACCCCGATTGCCGCGTCGACCCCGGCGGCAAGACCCTCATGGCGATGTACGAGTCCCTGCTCACTCCCCAGAAAACGCTGCAGGAAGCCTGGGAGGAGTGGAAAAAAGACTGGAACAAACCCCAACCCAAGGCCAGCAACTGGGTCGTGAGTGCCGACGAAGCCGATAAGATCCAGCGCGCCTGGGGAACCGAGATTCTCGACTACATCAAGGTGCCACCGGTCGAAGGTGCCGCCGAGAGTAAGGAGTTCTCACCACCAGGCTTTCTTCGTGACCGC
Organism: uncultured Bryobacter sp.; assembly: GCA_964510335.1. Taxonomy (GTDB): domain Bacteria; phylum Acidobacteriota; class Terriglobia; order Bryobacterales; family Bryobacteraceae; genus Bryobacter. The sequence continues at coordinate 1,470 of CAZECF010000101.1, forward strand.
TACGAAACCGTCTTCGTGTGGAAGTCCGGAAATTCCAAAACCAAATGCATCACCAAACCCAATGACCGGGTCCAGGTCCTGGCGATGCTCCGCTCCGACCACGCCTATTGGGCCGCCCGGATGAAGGATAATCGCATCGGGATCGAAATGCTCAAGACCTCCAGCGCGTCCGCGATTCGCGACTACCGGCTCTACATCATTGAGCGCAAATATTGCCCACCCGCGGCAAAGTTAACGTTGGAACAGATCAGCAAAGATACGATCTATCAAATGTTCATCGGCATGTTCCAACTCATGTCGCCAGTCGGCGTTCCCACCGCCCATGCCAATCAAAGCGGGGCGGCCGCGAACTTTACGAAAGCCATTGTGAGTTGGTATAACGATCCCAAAGGCAAGCCCATTTGGCGTCACTTCTAAGGAGCCCCATTGAAACTGAACCGGAGAGACCTCGCCCAGACCGCTTTTGCGGCCAGCCTCCAGGCCAACGCAGCCGATGGCCCGATCACCCACGGCCCCTTTTTAGGGCACGTCGGAATGAACGAAGTGTGGGTCTGGGCGCGCACGCCCCGTCCCGGCGCGTTCCGGGTTCGCTATGGCACGGCATCAGACGCGCTCAACCAGCTTTCCGCGGCCATCACCACCACCGCGGATAAAGATTGTTCAGCCTGGTTGCGGGTCGGGGGACTGACTCCCGGTACGCGCTATTACTATGCAGTGGATGGATCCAGCGTAGAAGGTACCTTTGCCACGCTGCCTTCCCCGGAAAGCTACCGCGACCCGGAAACCAACCCCCGCGGACTCTTCAACTTCAGCTTCCAGTTCGGTTCCTGCGCCGACCAGAAAGTGGGCGGAGACTTGGGTAAGACCCTCCCCGCTTACAAAAACATGCGCGAACAGCACGGCCGCAAAGTGCTCTTCTCCATCATGAATGGCGACTGGATCTATGAAGAGAAGCGGGACTTTACCGTCGCGCAATGGCAGGCGCAAACCGGCGAGAAATCCCTACCCCGGATTCTTGAAGTTGCGCCCAGCATGAGTGGTGTCTGGGAAAACTTCAAGCTCTACCTTGAACGGGGTAAAAACCTCGCCGCCTGGCATCGTGAGGTCCCCGGCTACTTCACTCCAGACGATCACGAAATCCTCAATGACGTCTACGGCACGGGCAGCGCGGGCATCAAAACGCAAGAAGCCGTCTTCCGCGATATCGCTCTCGAGGGCTGGTATCACTACATTGCCGGAACGAACCCAACCGCCACCCGGCAGGGCATCCATTTGGGTCAAGCCACTTTGTCCGGTGATATTCTCACCGACCCCAGAGCAGACTTCACCAAACTGAAGCTCGCTGAGGCCACCAACCTTCACGTCCATTGGGGCGGCCAGCGCGCGGGCGTGCCGCCCGGTCGCAATGCCCCGCCGGGCGATCCGAATGCCGGCGTATACGATATCGTAGCGGTCCTCGACAAAACGCGCCTGCGGGTCAACCCCGGCTTCCCCCAAACCGGCGCCTGCTCTTATTCGATCGGCCGCCACAACTACGGCAGCTTCCGGGTGGGCAACGTCGAAGTTTACTTGCTCGACACCCGCGGCATGCGTGACATGCACGACATCAAGGACCCGCAACGTCCAGGGCCCTTGATGCTCGGCCAGGCGCAACACGAATGGCTCAAGAAATCCATGGCTGCCAGTGATGCCGACTTCTTCTTTCTGGCCTCCAGCGTGAACCTGATGATTCCGCACGTCGGGGCGCCCAACTCCAATGACCCGATTAGCGGCAAAGACGATGCCTGGACGGCCTTTCTGGCCGAACGGGAAGAGTTGGTTCGATTCTGGGAAGGCCTGGGTAAGCCGGTCATGGTCATGACCGGAGACCTCCACAACAGTTGGGCCATCAAGGTAACCGATCGCGTCTGGGAATTTGCCGCCGGCCCCCACAACTCGCAAAACCATCCGCTCACCTCAGAAGGCAGCCGCCCTTACAATGGCCCCTTTGACTCGCGCGGCAGGACCTGCGATATTCGCTGGTCCAGTTTCGTCCGCAACGACGTCCCGGCTCGGCTTCGCTGGCGTCCCATCTATGCCGTGGCCCAGATCAACAATGTCTTCCGCAACCCCGGGCAGGACGGCCGCCAACGATGGGTTGCCTACAACAAGCCACACGTCGTCATCCAGTATTTCGACGGCGTCACCGGCAACTTGCTTTATGCTGAACCGGTTCACGTCCGCTAAATGAAAAAGGCTGCCCCGCAGGGCAGCCTTTTCCGGTTTTCAGCGAAAGCTGGGACTACTTGACCTCGACGGTCGCTCCAGCATCGACGAACTTCTTCTTCATTGCTTCAGCTTCGTCCTTCGTGACGCCTTCTTTCACCGTCTTCGGAGCGCCATCGACGAGGTCTTTGGCTTCCTTGAGACCGAGCGCGGTGATTTCGCGAACGACCTTGATGACGTTGATCTTGTTGGCACCCGCGCCGGTCAGAACGACGGTGAATTCCGTCTTTTCTTCCACAGCCGGAGCGGCGGCAGCGCCGGCGCCCGGAGCCGCTACGGCTACAGCGGCAGCAGCCGCTGAGACGCCCAGCTTCTCTTCGAGCAATTTAACGAGTTGTGATGCTTCAAGAAGGGTAAGCCCTTCGATTTGTTCCGCAATAGCGTTGATGTCAGCCATGGTGATTAACTCCGATTGAATTTTCTTACTGTTTGAACTTGTTTTCTTTCACGCCCTGGTCGACGACCACGGCGAGGTTGCGGCCCACACCATTCATGGCGGTGACCAGCTTCTGCGCCGGCGCATTAATGACGTAAAGCAGCTTGGCGAAGACTTCTTCCTTCGACGGCAGACTGGCCAGCTCGTTGATGGAATTGACTTCCACCACGCGGCCTTCCACAAATCCCGCCTTGAAAGTGAAGGTCGGATTGGCCTTCGCATAAGCCACGAGTGCCTTGGCCAGCGCGACGGGGTCGCCGCTGGTGTAGGCAATCGAATTCATTCCCTTAAGTCCGGTTACGGCCGGGGAAATCGCCAGACCATCGCCTGCCTTTTCGGCCAGCGTGTTCTTGACAACCCGGTAACTGCCACCTGCACCACGGATGGTCTTGCGGAGTGCGTAATCTTGTGCGACGGTCAACTTCTCAAAACCGGCGATGAAGACGTTCGGCGACTCGACAAGAGCTTTTTTGATGGCTTCGAAATCTTTTTGTTTGTCAGCTTTGTTCTTCATGTTCTTTGTTCCTTAGGCCGCGGCGGATGACTTGGTCCCGGAGTCAGTCACGTCAATCGTGATCCCTGGACCCATTGTCGAACAAAGGGTCGCACTCCGGATATACTTGCCTTTGGCTGCGGAGGGTTTGGCGCGCAGAATCGCATCAATGAGGCTTTCGGCGTTCTCAATCAGCTTGTCAGTGTCAAACTGAATCTTGCCGATGGGCGCATGAATCACTCCGGTCTTGTCGACGCGGAACTCCACTTTGCCAGCCTTCACTTCTTGAATCGCGGTTGCAACGTCAGTGGTAACCGTACCCGTCTTCGGGTTCGGCATAAGACCACGCGGACCGAGAACCTTGCCAAGACGCGCCATGGAGCGCATCATGTCGGGGGTCGCGATCACTGCATCGTAGTCGAGCCAGTTCTCTTTGATGATTTTTTCGATGATTTCATCGCCACCGAAAAAGTCCGCTCCGGCCGCTTCGGCCTCACGTACTTTCTCGCCGGAAGCAATCACGAGAACTTTCTTGGATTTGCCTAAGCCGTTGGGCAGAACCACGGTGCCGCGGACCATTTGGTCAGCGTGCTTCGGGTCCACACCAAGGCGCATGTGAATTTCAACGGTTTCGTTGAATTTGGCGAACTTGATTTTTTGGGCGAGACCCACGGCTTCAGACACGGAGTACGTCCGCGCTTCCACCTGCTGGGCAGCGGCCAGGTATTTTTTTCCCTGTTTTTGAGACATGATCGTTTTTGCGAACGGGTTACTACTGATACAACATGAGGCGGTGGGCAAGGGCCCCACCAAAAAGAGGATGCTCTGAATGGTCCTAACGGCTTAAGGCCTGACTGCTGCCCGCTGCCTCCCAGACGGAGGGATTCCGAAGTTTTAATTATAGCAAGTCGATAACAAAACGCAAGTGCAAGAAGCAATGAGATGATGCCAGAAAGATGAAGCTCTCTTTGTTGCTCTTGCTCGTGACGATTCCCGTCGCCGCCCTCGACTTGCGGCAGGCTCAAATCGAAGCTCCTGCTGGCAGTGTTGCCGCCGCTGTCTTGCGCGAAGAAGTGCAGAAGCGGACCGGTCTCGACTGGCAACGCGGCCGAGTCATCATTCAACTTTCGCGCAAGGCTTCCCTGCCCGCCGAAGGATATCGAATCGAGGTGGGTGCTGACCGGGTCCATGTTGAAGCCGCCTCCGAGCGCGGGCTGCTTTACGGCGTCGGGGCTTTGTTGCGGCGTCTGGATTGGAGCCCCGGCCAGGCCAACCTCCCGGACGGCTGGAAAGTGGAAAGCGCGCCGCGCTCCCCGCTGCGCGGGCACCAACTCGGCTATCGTGCCACTGCCAATAGCTGGGATGCCTGGAGCGTCGCGCAATATGACCAGTACATTCGGGACCTGGTTCTCTTCGGCGTCAATGCGATCGAGAACATCCCCTTCCAGGACGACAAACCGGCTCCCCTGATGAAGCTGCCGCGCCGGGAGATGAACCGGGAAATCAGCCGCATCTGCCGCAAGTACGACATCGAGTACTGGGTTTGGCTGCCCGCCGATTTCGACCTGACCGACCAGCCCAAGCGCGCTGCCTTCCTGCGCGCCTTTGCGGAGATGGAGGCGGAATCCGCCGGGCTAGCGGGCGTCTTTGTGCCGGGCGGCGACCCCGGGCATAACCCTCCAGAACTTGTCATGCCCTTGCTCGTCGATCTCGCCCGCTTAAGCAAGGCCAGGATCTGGCTCTCCTTGCAAGGCTTCAATCGGGAGCGCGAGGAATATGTCTACCAGTGGATTGAGGCGCAGCGGCCCAAGTGGCTGGGCGGTTTGGTCGCCGGCCCGTCGAGCCCTCCAGTCGACCGCTCGCGGGCCCGACTGCCAGGCGAGTATGGAATCCGGCTCTATACCGACATCACCCATAACAAGATTTGCCAGCATCAGGTGCCCAACTGGGATCAGGCCTACGCGCTGACTCTCGGCCGGGAAGCCATCAACCCGCGGCCGGCGGAGATGGCCGGCATTCACAACCGATACAAAAATTGGAGCATCGGATTCCTCACCTACTCCGATGGCGTTCACGACGATGTCAACAAAATTATCTTCAGTGCGCTGGGCTGGAATCCGGAGCAGAACCCCCGTCAAATCCTCATCGAATATGCGCGGCTGCACTTTGCCGTAGCCCAGGCAGCAGAAATTGCGGATGCCATCCTCGCGCTCGAGGTCAACTGGCGTGGTCCGCTGGTGTATAACGGTGCCGTGGAGAGCACGCTCGCCACCTGGCAGCGGCTGGAGCAGTCGCTCCCTGCACTCAAGGCGAATTGGCGCTGGCAGATGTGTCTGTTGCGAGCCCATTACGATGCCTACGTGCGGCGGCGTCTGCTGCGGGAATCCGCACTGGAGGAGGAAGCCAATGCGGTGCTGCTGCGTCCTGGCCAGACGTCGGCGGTTGCGATAGCTGAAGCCTCTCACCTCCTCGCTGGCTGGCCCACCGCCCCGGCCTTACGCGCTCGCATCGAAGAGCTTTGCGCCAGTCTTTTTGAATCGATTGGCTTACAGACGAGTGTCTCGAAGTATGGCGCCAGCGGTACCGAACGCGGGGCCGTACTCGACCTGGTCGATTATCCTCTCAACAATCGCTTTTGGCTTGAAGACGAATTTCGCAAAGTGAGTGAGCTGCCCGAGGAAGCGGCCAGGCTCGCCCGGCTGCACGAAATCGCCACGTGGGAGAAGCCCGGTGCCGGCAGCCATTATGACGACATCGGCAATGAAGGCCGCTCGCCGCGCGTCGAAATGGATGAGCGCGACGAGCCCATGTTCTGGTGGCTCGACCAAGGCATGAGCCGCCTGAGACTCTCCTCGCAAACGACCATGTGGCCCAGGCGCGTGCGCTACAACGGAGTCGACCCGCAAGCCCGCTACCAGGTGAAGACCGGCGGGCAGGGGCAGAGTTTGTTGCGCATCAACGGGGAGCGCGTTGAAGGTTCGAAACAGGGAGACTTCTACTTGTTCTCAGTTCCTGCCTCGGCGTTGGCGACCGGCAAGCTGGAGTTGACCTGGGACATCCCCACCGATGAAAGTCATCTCAACTGGCGTCAGCGCTCACGGCTGGCAGAAGTCTGGCTCTTGCGGCGCGATCAGCGCTAGGCCCGTTTCGCCCGGTACATTGCCTCATCGGCCTGCCGCAGCAGCTCGCTGGCCGCCGTGCCCGGCTGCCACAAGGCAACGCCAATCGCGGCGCGCACCTCAACCTTGATTGACGGGGCACCTTTGGCAACCTTGAGCGGATAGCTGCCCCAAACCCATTGTTCGATCCGTTCCTTGACCATGGCGGCCTGGGCGGCCCCGCCGGACATCAGGACGATGAATTCGTCCCCGCCCCAGCGCCCGGCCAGATCCGTAAGACGGCAAACCTGTTTCAGCTCCGAGGAGAAGAGCCGCAGCAATTGATCGCCGGCCAGGTGGCCATACTGGTCATTAATTTGCTTGAAGCCATTTATATCCAGCATCAGGAGCGCAAAGGGCTGGCCGCGGCGGACACGGAGGGCCAGGTCAGATTCAATGCTGCGGCGATTGGCAAGTCCGGTAAGCGGGTCGATCAGGGCGGCTTGTTTCGTTTCTTCAAGGCGGCTACGGTATTGCGCAAGTTCCTGCTCGAGCGCTTGGCGAGTCTGTTCGGTGTCCCGCGTCATTTGCTCCAGCGTCCGGGTCATCACCTCCACGCTGGCAATCAGGCTGGAGCGCAAGCGCGTGATGTCTTCCAGCTCCGCAATCGTCTTCAGGCTTTCTGTTAGCCCTTTCAGTTTCTTGTTGTGAGACTGGTCTCGCTCGGCGACTGTCTCGGCCGTTTGGGCGATGAGCATCATCAGGTCTTTCATCTCTCCGGCCTTCGTCCGGAGATAATCCTGCGTGCGGTCCCGCCAGGCGTGCAGAGCTTCTTCCGCGCCCTGCTGGGCGGAAAGCACCTCCCCCGGCCGCGATGCCGTCGAGATTGACTCTTCAATCAAATGGAGGCGGGCGGATAGATCTCCGGCCGACTGCGCGCACAGTTCCGCATTGCAGCCGGCCGTCGCCAGCAACAAACGCTGGTAGGCATCTACCAGGGCACCAACAAGTTGGGCCTCCGACGAGTCGAGGTAAGGTTTCAGGGACACCACGTCAGGGATTATCGGCTTGCCATGCTGAAGCTTGAATCCTGCAATTGCTTAGCCGGTAGGGAGTAGGACCCTGTGAAATGATGAGGAGAGCATGTGGCGTTTTGTATTGCCCTGGATCGCAGTGAGTATCGGCTGGGCGCAATTGCTGGTGCCTCCGGGCAGCCGGCAATACCGTGAGGTGCATCAACTTTTTGAGCAGCGTGCGCAAGAAAAGATTCCGTCCGAGGAGAAGCTCGATTGCCAGGTCTCCCATTTCCCTGCCCGGCTGAACTTCGAATTCCAACTCTGGACGGGCTACGACATCACCTTGCCCGTTAGCCAGTTTTCGAGCAAGGGCCGCAGCGGGACGATGGCCGTGGCCCTCCGCGTGCGCCCCGCCGGCACGGATGCGCCACCGAGTTACCTGTTCTCGCGGGCTGGATTGCCGCGGCAAGTGCCGGATCAGTACTGGAAGCTGAAGAACGTCATGATGAACCTGGGCGGTGGATTTTTGCTCGGCGAAGGCCGTTACGATGTTTCCCTTTGGCTGCTGGATGCGGCGGGCCGCAGTTGCCGCAAGGATTGGCGGGTGGTGGCGAAGGCCAAGGGTGTCCCCGCGCGGATGGAGCCGAACGAGATCGCCGATAGCGGTGTGGAACGCTGGCGCGGGATTGAGGGAGGTTCCGGCACACTCAGTGTTTACATCCACGCAGCACCAATGCTGCGCCGACGCGTGACCACGCGGTTGTCGGCCTGGGACCGTGCCGTGCTTGCCGGTTCGCTACGCAGTTTGCTTGACGTCGGGGGTTTCGCCAAGGCTCGTGTGAAGGTGTTCGATTTTGACGGGCGGCGTGTGCTCTTTGAAAGCGAGGATTTCGGCCCCAGAGACTATGAGCGGATGATGGGGTCCTTGATGAATCTCAACCTCGGCACTGTCTCGATCCAGACCCTGAAGGGGCCGAGCGAAGAGAGCTTCCTCACCGAACTCATGCAAGAAGAAGTCAAGCGGCCTGAAGCGAGCGAGGCGATCGTCTTCCTCGGCCCGTCGTGGCGATGGGGCCCCAAGCTCACGCCACTGGCGCGCGAGATTCGGGGACAGTTGCCCTCCACCTATTACCTTTCGCTGACCCCGTGGTTTTCTACCGCCACCGACTTGATCGAAAAGTTCGTCAAGGCCGGCGCAAAGGGTAAAGTGATAGCTGTATATCAGCCGGTGGACTTGGCCAAAGCAATCACGGAAATCCGGGAGAGACGAAATTGATCTTAAGCCAGCAGGAACAGAAACTGATCCAGGCGAGCTTCGCCAAAATTGCGCACGAGAAGGAGTCTGCCGGACGGCTCTTTTACGAGCGGCTTTTTACGCTGGACCCGAAGCTGCGGGCCATGTTCCAGCGCGGACCGATTGAAACGCAAGCCGAAAAACTGATGCAGGTGATCGAGTGGGTGGTCAACCGGGTGGACCGGGTGGAAGAAATCGACGCCGAATTACAGGAGCTTGGCAGCAAGCATAAGGATTACGGCGTGACGACGGATCACTACTCGCAGGTGGGCGCCGCGCTCCTGTGGACGCTCAATCAGTCCCTCGGAGGGCAGATGGACAGTGACACGGAAGCGGCCTGGATCGAACTTTACACATATTTGTCTGGCAAAATGGACGCCTGATGTGATGCAATGATGGCTCACCTATGAACTCGACGTGGGCACAAAGTTATGATCTGGCCGGGCTCGGCCTGACCGGCAGCGCGCTTTTGGCAGCAATTCCGATCTTCGTTCTTCTCGTGATGCTGGGGGTTTTGCGCAAGCCAGCCTGGATGGCCGCGCTGGCCGGCCTGGGTTCTGCCCTTGGCGTCGCCCTTTTGGGTTACGGCATGCCAACTGGCATGGCATTAGGGAGTATCGCCTACGGGGCCAGCTTCGCGCTCTTCCCGATCACCTGGATTATCTTCTGGGCAATTGCCCTCTACCGCCTGACTCTGGTGACGGGCAAGTTTGAAGTCATCAAGAATTCGATCGCCTCGCTCACCGATGAGCGCCCCTTGCAGGCCTTGCTGATCGCATTTGCCTTCGGGGCGTTTATTGAAGGCGCAGCGGGCTTTGGTACTCCGGTCGCAGTGGCAGCGGCCATGCTGGTTGGGGTTGGCTTTGGGGCCTTTGAAGCCTCAGCCATCTGTTTGCTCGCGAACACGGCTCCGGTTGCCTTCGGCTCCATTGGTATCCCGGTCATCACGTTGGCTGGGATTACGGGCTTGCCGCTGGCCGACTTGAGCGGCCAGGTGGGCCGCCTTTGTGCCCCGGTTTCCTTGATTGTGCCGGCTTATCTGATCGCCGCGATTGAGGGCTTGCCGACTCTCCGGCGCGTGCTGTTTCCCTCGCTGCTTTGCGGTGGCGCTTTTGCCAGCGTGCAGTTTCTGGTCTCGAACTTTATCGGCCCGCAGCTGGTCGATATTCTCAGCTCCATCAGTGCCATCGTTGCGTTGCTGATTTACCTGATTGCCCGCAAGAATTCTTCACTCGACCTGCCTATGGGCCAAGTACTGCATGCCTGGAGCCCATACCTGCTGTTGGTGGCTTGTGTGCTGGTTTGGGGCTACGAGCCGATGTCGAAATTCCTGAACGCATCCGCGGTCAAGATCGAATGGCCGGGCTTGCACAACCTGGCGCTGCGCATGCCGCCGGTGATGACGCAACCCACTCCGTATAGTGCCGTTTTCAATTTCAATTTTGCTGCTGCCTCGGGTACTTCCTGCATGATTGCGGCGATTCTGAGCGCGATTGTGCTGCGGGTGAGTCCGGGTCAGTTCATGAAAGTGGTCTGGGAGAGCGCCCTGCAGTTGCGCATGCCCACGCTTACGGTTTGTAGCGTATTGGGCATGGCCTTCTTAATGAACTATTCTGGCGCGACCGGCACGCTGGGGCTGGCCTTTGCTGCCACCGGGGTGCTCTTCCCCTTCTTTAGCGCCATGCTCGGCTGGCTGGGCGTCTTCCTGACGGGCAGCGATACCAGCGCGAATGCGCTGTTTGGCAATCTGCAAGTGGTTACGGCCGGCAAGCTTGGCCTCGACCCGGTCTTGATGGCGTCTTCCAATTCCGCCGGTGGCGTGATGGGCAAGATGATCTCGCTGCAAACCATCGCCGTGGCCGCAGCAGCCACCAAAATGAGCACGGCCGACCAGGCCAAGCTCTTCCGCTTTACCTTCGGGCATAGCGTGTTGCTGGCCAGTGTGATCGGCATCCTGACCTTCATCTATTCGCGGCTCTAGTGCCATGACGCGACGCGGCTTGCTTGTCAGTCCTGCTTTGGCCGCCTTGGCCGCGCTGGGCCCCGTGGCGTTGGGGTCCCGCCGCGAGCTCTTCCTTGATTCGTTCCTGATCGCCGAGCTGCGCGGCGTACAGCTTCGCCTGGGGCAACCCGTGGACGCCGGTACGGCCCTTAGCTTTGACCATCCGTGGGAGGGCCGCTTCACCAATTACGCGACGGTGATCGCGCATCAGGGCCGCTACCGGCTCTACTATCGTGGCGTGCCGAGCGCTGGAGCCGATGGCCGCGACCAGGAAGTTTATTGCTATGCCGAGTCGAGTGATGGCGTGAAATTCACGCGCCCGGATCTCAGAATTCACCCGGCGCGCGGCACGAACGTCATCCTGGCCGGCACGCCGCCGCTGCAACATAACTTTTCGCCGTTTCTCGACCGCGATGGTACCTACAAGGGCCTGGCCGGTACGAACAAGAGCGGACTGGTTGCCTTTCAATCTTCGGATGGCATTCGCTGGTCCACCATCCGGCCAGAGCCTGTGCTGACGGGAGGTGCCTTTGATTCGCAGAACATTTCCTTCTGGTCGGAAAGCGAAGGCCGGTACGTCTGCTACTACCGGACTTTCAAGCAAATCGGCAACACGCGCTACCGCTGGGTATCGCGGGCAGTCAGCCGGAACTTTCTCGATTGGGACAAGCAGGGCGAACTGGATTTCGGCGATGCGCCGCCCGAGCACCTTTACACGAATCAGACCGCTGCGTACTTCCGCGCACCGCACCTTTACGTTTCGCTTTGCGCTCGATTTTTCCCTGGCAAGCAGGTGCTGAGTGATGCGGAAGCCAAAGCGATTGGCGTCGATCCCGCCTATTTCAAAGACTGCTCTGATGCTGTACTGATGTCCTCCCGGGGCGGCCTTCGTTTTGACCGTACTTTTCTGGAGGCCTTTCTCCGGCCTGGTCTCGGGTTGAGCAATTGGGTTTCGCGCTCCAATTATCCGGCGCTCAATCTGGTACCTGCGGGGAAGGAGCAAATGGCCTTCTATGTCGTGCGTGACTATGGCCAGGAGTCGATCCAACTTCGCCGCTACGTGCTGCGCCTCGACGGCTTTGCCAGCGTCGCGGGGGCTTATCGCGGAGGCGAGTTGATTACGAAGCCCTTCACCTTCACCGGCTCGCAGTTGGAGGTGAATTTTGCCACGTCAGCGGCGGGGTCGATCACCGCGCACCTTGAAAGTCCAGCCGGAGTTTCGCTGGCAGTGAGCGAGTCGATGACGGGGGACTCGACTGCGCGCAACTTGCGCTGGCGGTCGCGGGATGGGCTGGGGGAATGGTCTGGCAAAGCGGTCCGGCTGCGGGTACTCTTGAGAGATGCGGATTTGTACTCGATCCGCTTTCACTAAGTCTCTCGGAGGAATTCTGCTTGCACATTCGCCGTCGTGATGCCTTACTGCCCTTGCTGGCCGCGCCTTTGGCCAAGGCGGGTCCGCGCAAACTTGAACCGATCCGGGCTGAGATCGGGCGACTCTTTCGAACCACGGTTTGCCTGCGGCCCTTTCGTGCTGCCGGGCCCAGGCTTGACGTGGAGCGGGTGGGCGACAAATTTGTGGTTCACAACTATGGTCATGGTGGGAGTGGTTGGTCGCTTTCCTGGGGATCGGCGGCGATGGCGGTGGAGAAGGCGATGCGCGGCGGAGAAAGAAATATCGGTGTGATTGGCTGCGGCGCCATTGGCCTGACGACGGCTATTGAAGCCCAGCGGGCCGGCGCGAAGGTAACCATTTACAGCAAGGACCGCCCACCGGATGTGCGGAGCGCTTATGCGACCGGATCGTGGACGCCGGACTCGCGCATTGCTCTGGCGAGCGCGGCCGGTCCGGGCTTTGGCGAAGTCTGGGAGCGCATGAGCCGCTATTCCTTCCGCCGCTATGAGAGCTTTCTGGGGTTGGCTGATCATCCGGTGGAATGGGTCGACCGTTACCTGCTGAGTGCGGAAGACGGGGGTGGCCGGCGGCAGCGTGAGGCGGGAGAACTGGATTTTGCGCGCTACCAGGATCGGGTCGCGGACCTGACGCCCGGCCAGCGCAAGCTGAGTCCGGAGGAGAATCCTTTCCCGGTGGCCCATGCCTGGTTGGGCTCCAGTCTGACCTTCAATATCGCGGCTTACCAGCGGCT
>CAZECF010000102.1:0-13766 GCA_964510335.1 uncultured Bryobacter sp.
ACGGGCCGGGCGGGGGGTTGGCCTCGCCGAGTTCGCGGGGGGGTGGCTGGTAGCTCCAGGCGGGGGTAGAAAGTGTGAGCGGCGGGGCAGGCTGGAAGGGGAAGGAGAGAAGCGGCGAGGGGAGGGCCGGGTCGCCTTTTTCGTTGGTACGAGGGTAGCTGAGACAGAGGCCGGAGCGGGCGCGAGTCAACAACATATCCAGCAGGAAATGTTCTTCCGCTTGACGGTCATCGAGTGTCTTCATGCCGAAGTTTTTCTTGACGGATTCGGTCAGCAGGGGGTCGGGGGAGAAGCGCTGGGGAAAGTCAGCATCCGAAAGGCCGGGGGCGAAGACGTAATCGAGTTCCCATTGGCGAGCCTCGAAAAAATCCATGAGATGGACGACGTTGGTGCGGTTGTCGCGGTCATGGAGGTTGAGGCCGGCGAGGTTGGTTTCGACGTGATGCCAGAAGTCGATTAAAGAAAGCGGGAGAGCGGGAAGAGCAACGGCCGTTTCGTCAAAGAGTTGGTGAAGTTGCTTGAGCGTGCTAGCGCGTTCGCGCCAGAGCCAAGCGGTGGGCAGATCCGGCGAGAGGTTGACGGGGGTCTCAAGAAGAGTGGCAATCCGGCGGAGTTGGGTGGCGGCGTCGGAAGGAGTGAAGAGTGCGGTGGGCCAATCGGCGAAGGGGGCGAGGTCCGGGAAGAGGTCGAGCGAATTGGAGGGAAGACCGCTGAGGGCTTCGATTTCCAGTTTGTCACCGAGGGGAGTGCCGCCGTAGCCGGTGAAGCGCCAGCGAAGGGCTTTGAGCAGGAGGGCATTGTCCCAAGCGGCAGCGGCAGCCTGGAGGAAGGCACGGTGGAAGGCGGTGAGGGGGTGCCGGGTGAGGGGAGTGCCGAGGTAGGAACGCGCGGGGATGCCCAAACGGTTGAGGGTGGTTTCGAGAAGGGGAGCGCTGCTGGCGTGGTTGCGAAGGAGGATACCGATGCGGCGGAGATCTACGCCCTGTTGAAAGAGATCGAGAATGCGGTGGCAAACCAGGAGCGCTTCCTGGGCGCGGTCGGCGGCGGCGAAGGCTTCGATGGCGGGTTGGCGCAGGGCAGCAGCGGGAGTGGCTGTGGGTTGGGTGATGGTGACGGGGACGAATTCAGCCAGGCGATCGAGCAGGGCTTGTTCGGTGTTGGCAAAGGTGAAGAAGCCATCGAGAAGAAGGTGAGAAAGGCCGGACAGGTGGGCGGCGCTGAGCCCGTTGGTGATGTGACGGAGCCGGTGACCGCGGAGGGCGAGCTGGTTTTCCTGGAGGGAGTGGAGGAGACGGTGGTAGAGGCTGGCGAGGGGGCCATCGAGCTGAGTTGGCTCGACGCCGGCCAGGGAGAGGGCGTCGAAGCACGAGGCGAGGTGGTGGTGGAAGCCGGGCTGCGCGGCAAGCTCGACATATTCGCGGGGGCACTTTTCGGTGAGGAGTTCGACGATGCGGGCTTCGAGTTGGGCGGCGGAAGGAGCGGGGGGACTCAAGTGGAGGGAGTCAACAAAGCGGGTGAGCGTGGAAACGGTGTTGCGGCGGAGAAAAAGACCTTCGCGGGCGAGCTGGTTGCGGAAGTGCTCGGCCATGGTGGCAGAGGGCACCAGAAGGCGCACGGAGAAGTCGCGGGTATTGAGGGCGGTGCGAAGGGGGGCGAGAAGGCGCGTAGTTTTGCCGGAGGCGGGAGGGCCGGAAATGAATGCAAGCGGCAAGTTTTTAGTTTAGTCAGAATGGAGGCTGAAGAAATGAAGATCCAACTTACAAGTTTGCTGGTGGAAGACCAGGAGCGGGCGTTGCAATTTTATACCGAGGTGCTGGGCTTCAAGAAGGAGCAGGATATTCCGATGGGAGGGGCGCGGTGGATAACCGTGAGCTCGCCGGACGGGCACCCGGATGTACATTTGGCACTCGAGCCGAACGGGAATCCGGCGGCGCGGACCTACCAGCAGGAGATGTTTTCGCAGGGAATTCCGCTAGCGGCTTTTGCCGTGGAGGATGTGGATGCCGAGCACAAGCGGCTGGAGAAGGCCGGTGTGAACTTTATGGTGCAGCCGTCTGAGGCAGGGGCGGTGAGGCTGGCGGTTTTCTCAGACCAGTGTGGGAACCTGATTCAGATTTACCAGTTGAAAAAGCAAGACCCGGCTTAGAGCGAGGCGTCGTAGCTGGAGACAGCGGTGCCCAGGCTTTGGACATGGAGAAGGCTGGGAGCGAAACCGGCGGTGAGCAGGACTTCGCGCAGAGACTCGACGTGGTGCTCATAGACGGGGAAGCGAACCCGGGTAGCAGATTTGAGTGAATGGTCGAGTTCGGGATTCAAAGGGAAGGGTGCGGAGGCGAGGGTATCAAGAAGGTCTTCGAGCAAGCGGGGAGAAATCTGAATTTCGGCAGCGAGCAGTTCGCCGGCGGTGGGGGAATGGAGCAGAGCAGGGTGCATAATGATCGCCTTTAGCAATTTTTTTCGTGGTTGCAAGTAGCCGGCGTGCAGACGGGGCAAACCTAAATGGATCCACGGCAATTCTAGTTATCGGTTCACATTGGCCGGAACGTGAGGCCAACGCAGGACGAAATCAGCGCTGGGCGCGCTGCCATTCGAGCATTAACTTATCAAACTTCTTGCGCTGCTCGGGGGTCAGGAGTTTGGCGATGCTTTCCCGCCCGAAATGGCGGACTTCTTCCATTTGAGCGCCCAGGCTCTGGAGATATTTGAAGTGATCATCGAGCAGGGTTTCGACGTGCCGTTGCTGGTCATCGCTCAGGTTGAGTTCCTTGCGGAAGTAGGTAAGCAGCGCGCTGTGATCCATGTGCCTCATGGCGCGTGAACCTGAGTTGAGGCTGCCCTTGGAATAGAGTTTCATTCCGAGTGCGCCTGCTGCTGAGCCGGCGAGAAAAACGGCGAATAGTGCGGTTAGAACTTTCGGATGCGACCAAGTAACACGATCTTGCATGTCTATTGGTCGTAGGTCACAAGCTCGACGAGAGCAGTGCCCCGGTCGGCATCCGGTGTGGATTCGACCCAACGAACTCCAGGAGCGTCGCTGGCCAGAAAGGCGCCCGGGATGGGGGCCATTTCAAAAACGGTGACTGGTTCCTGGACGGCGAGCAAATCCTCATCGGGAGTCGTGTCAATCATGGTTGCGGCGAAAAGCAGCACGGCCAGAGCGAGCGCTGCGTAAGCGAGCCGGGCGCCAAAGGGTTCAAGAAAGAAATTCCAGATACTTGGCGGGAGCGCTTGTGATTCGATGCGAGCGAGAACGCGGGCATAAAAGCCAGGTGCGGGCTCAAGTTCGGCCTGATCGGACGGGTCGACCGCGAAATTTTCCCGAAGCAATCGTGAAATTTCCATCATTTCCGCAACTTCCTGCCGGGCGGCAGGGTTCGCCTTCAGGTAAGCGCCGACAGGAGTATCGGCGTCCGGAAGTTCCCCCGATTCCAGCATGCGTTCCAAGCCATCTTCAAGTGGCTTCATATTGTGCCTCTTCCCTCAAAAATTCCCCTAGCGTAGCGGTGCCTGCGGCTGGTCGGGAATCCTCTGGTGGGATTCTCCTCCGGCTGCGGAATTGATCCGCCAACGCCTGAATTCATTCAATGACCCTTGGTTCGCCGGCCTCACCCGGCGGGAATCAAAAAACAAAGTTTACTACGCGCCAGGCCGCTTGAGCAGTCTCTGTGCTGCCTTGAGCAGTTTCTGGCGGGCGCGGAACAGCTTTACCTTAACTGTATTTTCGTTCATCCCGGTGCGGTTAGCCAATTCTTCAACGGAGTGACCTTCCACTTCTTTGAGCAGGATCAACGTGCGATCTTCGTCGCTGATTTTCTCGAGCATCTTGAGTAGCAAGTCACGCTGGGCGAGGCGAACGTCGACACGGACGCGCGGATCGCTGGTGACCTCGGAATTTTCCATCAGGCGCGAATCGTCCTCGGAGATATCGCTCTCGTAGACGAGTTTGCGGACGCGCTTTTTGCGGAGGTAGTCATAGCACTCGTTGACGGTGATTTTGTAGATCCAGGTCAGCAGAGAACTGCGCGAATCGAAATTCCCGATCGAGGAATAGACTTTAGTGAATACCTGCTGGGAGATATCTTCGGCATCGTTGCGGTTGCGAAGGATGCCATAGATGATCGAAAAAACTTTATTCTGATACCGTTCTACCAGCTCGCGAAAGGCGAGTTCATCGCGCTTTTGTACGCGCGCGACGAGAAGCGCTTCTTCAGACTGAGAACGATCCACGGCTCTGGTAGGACGCTGTTTCGTCGAAACGGCCGGAATTGGAAGAACTGCAATCATTCCGCTCATGTCCCGAGAGACGCAAGCTCCGGCAGGCTCGTTTCGATAATCTCGCCCCTCAGTGACAATACCAAAAAGCTGAATCTTTTCGTGGACCTAAATGATCCAATTGGGTATATTGGAGGAAGGGAAAACTATGATTCAGCTCACAGAACGTGCAACGGTAAAAGTGCAAGAGATTTTGACTTCGCAGGAGCCGCAACCGAACGGTTTGCGCATCTCCGTCGTTGGCGGGGGATGTTCGGGATTTACTTATTCCATGGCTTTTGAAAACGCGCCCGGGATGCTCGACAAGACCTACGACTTCGAAGGACTGAAGGTTTTTGTGGACCAGGCGAGCATGCTGTATTTGGACGGAGTTGAAGTAGACTACGTCGAAACGCTGGAAGGTTCAGGCTTCAAATTCAACAACCCGAATGTGAAGTCGACCTGCGGTTGCGGGTCGAGCTTCCAAGCCTAAAAAAAACGTAACAAAATTTGCTCAAAGCTATCTCAACAGTAGCGAAAAGAGTAGAGAGACTTTAGCGCAAACGCGAAATGGTCCGTCAGCCTCGTGCAGATGGGCCATTTCGTGTTTATACTCGTCA
Organism: uncultured Bryobacter sp.; assembly: GCA_964510335.1. Classification (GTDB taxonomy): domain Bacteria; phylum Acidobacteriota; class Terriglobia; order Bryobacterales; family Bryobacteraceae; genus Bryobacter. Next base: position 4,872 of record CAZECF010000102.1, read on the forward strand.
ACAGTTATGTTACTTAGCCTAAATCCAGCGATTACCGGCGGACGGGCCACCTGGCCTGAAATCGTGACCGTGGCGCATGAAGCGGGATTTCCGGGGGTGGAAATTCCGGTGGTGGCGGCATTGCCGGACGGGGTAGCGAAGGCAAAGCAGACGCTGGCGGCAAATGGGATGCAGCCGGGTGCGATTGGATTGCCGACGGAAATTCGCAAAGATGATGCGACGTTTGAAAAGGATTTGGCAGGGTTGGGGGCGGCAGCGGAATTTGCGCGGGGAATCGGCTGTCCGCGAATGGCGACTTGGATTCCTTCTTCTTCGGAATTGCCATTTGGCCAGCAACGTGAGCTGATGCGAGGCCGCATCCGGAAAGTATGTGCGGTGCTGGAGAAAAGCGGAGTCCGATTGGGGCTGGAATTCCTGGGGCCCTTGCACATCAGAACCCGCTATCCGCACGAGTTCATCTGGAAGATGAACGACATGCTTGCCTTCGCCAAAGAGTGTGGCTCCAATTGCGGATTGTTGCTTGATAGCTGGCACTGGCATCATGCGGGGGCGACACCGGAAGACATTGTCAAGGCCGGGAAGGCAGCGATCGTGCATGTGCATTTGGCTGACGCGCAGAAAATGCCACCCGAGAAAGTAATGGATAACGAGCGACTCTTGCCGGGTGAGGGAGTGGTGAACTGGAAGGGTTTCTTTGGGGCATTGAAGGAAATCGGGTATGTGGATGCGGTGAGCCCGGAGGTTTTTGGGCGGGGGCTGAAAGATATGCCGCTCGGGGAAGCCACCCGCCTCACCCGGGAGACGACGTCGAAGTTAATGAAGCAGCTTGGCGTGGCATGAAGCTGGAAGGACTGCTGACAGAACAGCAGAATCCGAAGTCGGTAGAGATTGACCGGTTGCCGACACTCGAGATGCTGCGGGTGATCAACGAAGAGGACAAGCAGGTAGCGGTGGCGGTGGAAGCGGCACTGGAGCCGATTGCGCGAGCAGTGGATGCAATTGTGGCGCGGCTGGAGCAGGGGGGGCGGCTGTTTTACACGGGGGCCGGCACGAGCGGACGGCTGGGAGTGCTGGATGCCAGCGAGTGTCCGCCGACCTACAACGTGTCACCGGAGTTGGTGCAGGGCTTCATTGCAGGGGGAGATCTGGCGCTGCGCAAAGCGGTGGAGGGAGCAGAGGATTCGCGGGAACTGGGAGCGGCGGAAATGCTGGGGATGGGGTTTAGGGGTGCTGATGTGTTGTGTGGCATTGCGGCATCGGGACGGACACCTTACGTGCTGGGAGCGGTAGCGAAAGCACGGGAAATGGGGGCTCTGACGATTGGAGTGAGTTGTTCACCCGAGTCGGAACTGAGCGCGGCCGTGGAGATGCCGATCGAGGTGCTGACGGGGCCCGAAGTAGTGACGGGATCCACGCGGATGAAGGCGGGGACGGCGACCAAGCTGGTGCTGAACATGCTTTCAACCGGCGCGATGATCCGGCTGGGGTATGTGTACGGAAACCTGATGGTGAACGTGCAACCGACGAACGAAAAGCTGGTGGACCGGGCGACGCGGATCGTGATGCAGGCGACGGGAACGGAGCGGGCGGAGGCAGCGAAATTGCTGGAAGAGTCAGGAAAAGTTGTGCGCACGGCAATCGTCATGGGACGCTTAAAGCTGAGCCGCGGTGAAGCTGAGGATCGTCTGAAGAAGGCGGGAAACAGAGTTGCCGGGGCACTACTCTAAGCAAGACCCTGTATGGACAAATTTCGAATTGTTGGCCGCGAAACTTTAAGCGGTGAATTGCCGGTGAGCGGATCGAAGAACTCTTCCCTGCCCGCCCTGGCCGCGTGCCTGTTGACGGGCGAGCCGGTGGTGCTGCACCGGGTGCCGCAGGTGCGGGATATCGCGACGATGCTCAAGCTGCTGGAGCACAACGGCGCGAGCGTGGAGCGGAGGGCGGATGGCAGCGTGCGCATTGAAGCGCGCGAGATCACCAACCCGGAAGCGCCATACGAAATTGTGAAGACGATGCGGGCTTCTTCGCTGGTGCTGGGGCCGCTGGCGGCACGCACGGGCGTGGCGCGGGTCTCGGTACCCGGGGGATGTTCTATTGGGGCGCGGCCGATCAATCTGCACATCAACGGGCTGGAGCATCTGGGGGCCACCGTCTATCAGGAGCACGGCTACATTGAGGCGAATGCAAGCCAGGGGCTGCGCGGAAACACCGTGCAGTTTGAACGGATTACAGTGACGGGTACGGAAGATCTGATGATGGCGGCGGCGCTGGCGGAGGGCCTTACCGTGCTTGAGAATGCAGCGCGGGAGCCGGAGGTGGTAGACCTGGCGAATCTGTTGAACAAGATGGGGGCGAAGGTATCCGGAGCGGGAACGGAGCGGATTGAAATTGAGGGGGTCAAGAAACTGCACGGAGCAGAGCACACGATCATTGCCGACCGGATTGAAGCAGGAACTCTGGTGATTGCGGGAGTGATGACGAACTCAGAAGTAACGGTTACGGGCTGCGTGCCGGAGCACTTTGCTTCGTTGATCACGAAGTTGCGTCAAGCAGGGGCGAGGGTGGAAGAGAGTGAAACGTCGGTGCGGACAATGCCCGTGGCACGGCTGCGCAGCGTGGATATGACGACGGAAGAGCATCCCGGGTTTGCGACCGACCTGCAAGCGCAATTTATGGCGTTGATGACGGTGGCAACGGGCATCAGCTTTGTAACGGAGAACATTTTCGAGAACCGCTTCATGCATGTTCCGGAACTGGCGCGGATGGGAGCAAATATCCGGATCGAGGGGCGGCAGGCGATTGTGGCGGGGCCAAGCGAACTGACGGGCGCGCAAGTGATGTGCTCAGATTTGCGGGCCAGTGCATCCCTGGTGTTGGCGGCATTGGTCGCGCGCGGGGAATCCATACTGGACCGCGTGTATCACATGGACCGTGGCTACGAACACATTGAAGAAAAGCTGCGCGGGGCCGGAGCACGGATTGAAAGAATCGGATAGGAGCAAAGCAATGAAGCACAGTGAAAGATTTCTGCACCTGGTGAACGACGCGAAGTCGCGGATCGAGGAGATCGATTTAGCGGGCTATCAGCAGATGCTGGCGAGCGGGGAAGCGCACTTGCTGGTGGATGTGCGTGAGGAGAGCGAGTATGCCGCAGGTCATGTAAAGGGGGCGCTGTATCTGGGCAAAGGGATCATTGAAAGAGATATTGAAGCGCAGGTCCCTGACAAAGGGACGAAGCTGGTGCTGTATTGCGGAGGAGGCTTCCGGTCGGCATTGGTGGCAGACAACTTGAAGAAGATGGGCTACGAGCGGCCGGTAAGCCTGGATGGCGGGTGGCGGGCGTTGAAGGAGTCTGGCCTCGAACTGGAAACTAAATCAGAATAAGCTGGAGCAGCCGGTAGCCAATCAGCAGCAGGCAGATGTATTCGGCAATCTGGATGCCTTTCAGGAAAGCGCCGGAGAGAAATTCAAAGCGGATAAACATCGCGGCAAGTATGGCGGCAAAGACCACTTCGCGAGCCAGACCGTCCGGATAGAGCTGCATGTGAAGGACGGCGAAGAAGTAGTAAACGAGGGGCCAGTTGCTCTCGGTCACGGTGGTTGCGTACCGGAAATAAATTACGCCAATTGTCAGAGCGATCAGAAGCGCCGTGCTGATCCAGTAACCGTCAATCATGGATTAAAACGACCATAGCACGCTGAGGTAGCCCGTGTGGGCACGGTAATCCTGCCAGGCGAGCTGGCGCTCGGCGTAGTCATAATACTGGTAGCCAAAGTTGGCTCGCCATTTTTCGCTCCAACGATAGCTGGCACGGAATTGGGGCGAGACGAAGGAAAGCGGGAAAGACTGCGCGGTGAGACTGGAGGGGAGGGGGGCAGTGTCGATGGTGGAGGAGAAGCCTGTATAGAGATCGAGCTTGCGCCAGAAGCTGAAGCGGAGGCCGGCGTGGGCGGCGTTGATCTGGGAGAGATAGCGGGATGAGTCGCCGTCGATGCGGCGGAAGTCGAGGAAGTAGGCGAGGCTGGTGAGAGTGTCGAGGTGGAGGCGCTGGTAGCCGAGATCGAGTGCGAAGCGGGCATTGGGGGTAAAGGTGGAATCGAAGGTATAAGTGCGGGTTCGGGATGAGTGGCGGAAGAGATTGACGGAGTTGAAATTGATGTTGGTGCGGGCTTGGGCGGCGAGGCGGTAGAGCTTCTGCTTGTATTCGGCACGGGCGCCGAAGGCGTGGTAGTCGCGCTCGCTGGTGGTGTAGAAAGGGCGGTTCTGGCGGCCGATTTCGCCATCAGCGACAAGCGTAAGCCCTTTGAGCGGGCGGAGGCGGAAGCCGGCGGTTCCAGCATGAAGGCGGTTGGACTGTTCGTGTTGAGCGCGATTGAAGAAGTCGCCTTCAGCAAGCTGCTCGGTGGAGCGGATGCGGCGTTGGCTGTACTGGTAGCCGCCCTGGAGGGAGAGCCAGGGGCGAACAGCGGTGTCGAGCAGTGTTGAGTTGGTGAAGGCACGAACGCCAAGGAACTGGAAGTTGAGAAAAGTGAAGTCGAGCGATCCGTTGGTAAGCTGGCGCAGGGTGTTGTCCCCTTCCATGCGGGTGTGATGAAAGCCGGTGTGATTGGTGAGAGTGATGCGGTCGGTGGCGAAGAGGGAAGCCGTGAGATGGGCGGAGGTTAGGGGGCGGCGGGCGTCACCGAAAACGATGGTCTGGAGGTTGCGGGCGTCCGAGCGGACAGCACCTGTTGCAAGTTCGTCGAAGAGGAAGTTGCGGCGGCCAGCAGAATGAGTGAAGCGTCCGTTGAGACTGTAGCGAGTAGAGCGTTCGGTGAAGAGGTTCACGCGCCAGTGCGGGGTCGAGCCCTGGTAGGGCTGATCGCGGCGGAAGCTGTCGAGGGAGGTTGTGGAGGAGAGCGGATCGAGGGGTGTACCCGGCTGGTTCAGAGAGCCGCGGGTGTCTTCGCGAAATCGTTCCCAGCCGCGTTGCCAGAGCAGTCGCAGGGAGCCAAGTTGCAGGAGGCCACCGATGCGGTATTCATTCTGGAGACGGCGGACGTTTTCAAAGAAGGGGAAGATGTTGCCCCGGGCATCGAAGAGGTTGGCGGTAGATAGAGCCGGGCCGTCCTGGATGTTGCGGGAGTAGCCTGCGAAAAGCTGGAAGCGCCCCTGGGGCAGCAAGGTGAACTGGTGGTCCTGCATGCGGCGCTGGAGATTTTGAAGGTGCTGGCCGTAGGCGATCGTCAGACCGGGGTTGAAGAAATCGTTGAGCCGCCAGGACATTTCGTAGCGGTAGAGGCGGTTCTTTTCGGCACGCAGCGAGGTGAACTGATAGGGGTCGTTACCGAGGCCCTGGGTATTGAGAACGATTTCATCGAAGTAGCGGCCCTGGCCATTGCGGGAGTGCACGGTGAGAGAAGTACCGAGCAGGCGAACGCCGTTGAGGAAGTTTACGTCGCTGCGATATTTGCCGCGGTTGCCGTCGATGGCGGCGAAGCGATAGCCGGTTTCAAAAGACTGGCGGATGTTGTAGCCGCCCAGATTGGTTCCGCCGCGAGGGCCGACAGCGTCGGGAGTGGGGGCGACAGTCTGTTGGGCAAGGAGAGTGAAGACCAGGAGAGTCATCGCAAGAAGCTCCGGTGGGAGTTAGAGCCATGGATGCGGGTATGACAGAGAGTGCAGTTCTGATACTTGGGGTCGGTGAGGGAATGGGTGGATGGCGTGAGCTGAATACCGTCACCCTGGCGGCCAAAGTTGCCGCCGCCATTGTGGCATTCGAGACAAATGGTGAAGACTTGCGGCCGGCGCAGCAAGCGAGCGTTCATGCCGCCATGGGGGAAGTGACAGGAGCCGCAGCCATCGACACGCACGGCGGCATGTTCAAAGACAAAGGGACCACGCTTGTCAACGTGGCATTTGAGGCAGGGTTCTTCATTCTGGAGACCGTGGGCGAGCATGCGAGGACGGGCGGACATGCGCCAGGTGGGAGCGGCGGCACCGTGGGGATTGTGGCAGTCTGAGCACTGCATGAAGCCTTCGTTGACGCGATGTTTGACAGGCTGGGAGAACTGCGCCCGGACATTGGCGTGGCAACCGTAGCAGAGGTCGGTCTGTGGACGGGCGAGGAGCTGTTTGGGGGTGGCGGACTTATGTACAGAGTGGCAATTGGTGCACACGATGTCGGCGGTGGTGTGGGCAGAGCGGCGGATCTCGGCCCGTCCCAACTGCTGGCTGTGACAGCGAAGGCAGGCATCGAGGGTCTGGCGAGGTGTGGTTTGCGAGAAGGCGATGATTTTGGACTTGTCGCCCTGGCCCTCAATATGGGCTCGTCCGGGGCCGTGACAGCTTTCGCAGCCTTTGGCGGTGGAGTCCAGTTTGGGATCGGTGGTGCTTTTGAAGTGGGGGTTGCGGAAGAAGGTAGCCGAGACATCCGGATGGCAAGCACGGCAGGCAAGACTGCCGACGTAGTCGGAGGGAAGGGATTGGGCAGCGATCCCGATCGTGAAGAAGAACCAAATTAGTTGTCGAAACAAAAGACCCGCTTTGGGGCGATTATACGGCAGGCGGAGGCGAATCAGGATCCTTATTTTGATTGGGATTTTTTTCGCGCTCCAGCTTTTGCTTGCCCCAGGCGATCCAGCGTTTGAGGAAACGGTCGAGCCAGGGGATTTCTTCAGACAGGATCATCAGACCGGGCACCAGAAAGATCCAGCCGGGCATGATGGGCAGAATAAGGCCGATGATTCCCAGCAGTACAAGCCCGATGCCGGAGAAGTATCTGAGAATTCGCTTCACTACCCTTTATTGTCAACGCTGAGGGAGTGAGTGTCGAGCGAATCCCCCAAGAACACTAGTACTTACCATAGTACCTATAGTTCTTTTTGACTATACAATCCTTGTATTTTTCTTGACCCAAAATCAGGCGCCCTGTAAATTAAGTTCAACGTGAACGAAAATCGCAAAAACCAACGATTCGAGCTCCGGCTTCCTTTTGAAGTAATCCGGAGTGGCCAACGTGCCAGCGTCCTGTCAGGACATACCCTGAACATGTCTTCCAGTGGAGTACTGTTCGAACTTGAGGAGCCGCTTACGGCCGGCGAGATTATTGAGTACTACATTACACTTCCCACTGGAAATAATCCGGCCGAAGATGTTCGGTTGAAGTGCGTGGGAAGAGTCACGCGTTGTCATGAGAATTTCGCAGCCGCGACCATGGAGCGTTACGAGTTCATGCGATCCAAGCCGGGAGTGGTGGAAATTCCCTTCACGGCGAGCGCTACCGCCAGCTAGAATCGGCATCAGCGAAAACCGGGAATCGTTTGATCTGTTTTCATGCGGTTTGACGCAGTATGAAACAGAGATGTAAGACAACGATTCTCATGGGTGGCGTTGGTTTATAATTCATGTTGCCGATCATGCAAAGCTATGGCCTGAGTGACCCGGGGCGAGTCCGAAAGAACAACGAGGACTTTCTGCTCGTCAATCCCAGGAAAAACCTCTACATTGTTGCCGACGGAATGGGCGGGGCCCAAGCCGGAGAGACGGCGTCGCGCCTGGCGGCCGAAACGGTGCTTGAGGTGATGGAAGCAAAGCCAGAGCCCAAGCTGCGGGACCTTGAAGATGCATTCGTCGAGGCCAATGAACGCGTTAAGCGCACAGCGGCCAGCGATCTCTCCCTCGAGGGCATGGGTACTACACTGGTTGGACTGCTACAGGATGGCGAACAGATGCACATCGCCAGCGTGGGAGACAGCAGGATCTATGCGTACCACGACCAGCAATTGGAATCGTTGATGGAAGATCAGACCTGGGTAAACGAGGTCGGGCGGCGATTGGGGATTGATGATGAGACGCTGAAGCGTCATCCGATGCGGCACGTGTTAACGATGGCGATTGGAGTGGGGAATCCGCTCCGGGTGAATACTCGAACCATTCCGAGGGTGCCGGGGATGAAGTTGTTGCTGTGCAGTGATGGGTTGCACGGGGTAGTTGGGGCGGATCTGATTCGGTCGATATTGTCAGACCCAGTTACCGAATTGCAGGCGAAGGCAGAGAAATTGGTGGAAGCGGCGCGGAATGCGGGCGGGCCGGACAACATCACTGTGCTGATCCTGCAGGTGTGAAGCAGCCGGTTGCACTCACGATTGCCGGATCGGACCCGAGCGGGGGCGCGGGGATACAAGCGGACCTGAAGACCTTTCATCAGTTTGGGGTATATGGCGAAGCCGTAATCACCCTGCTGACGGTGCAGAACACGGTGGGAGTGGAGCAGGTGCGGGTGTTGGAGCCGGACTTCGTAGCGGCTCAGATCAAGGCAGTGGTGTCGGATATTTCACCGGGTGCGGCAAAAACCGGAGCGCTGGGGAGTGTTGAAGTCGTGGAGAGGGTGGCGGGAGAGGCAGCTTCGTTTGAGTTTCCGCTGGTAGTGGACCCGGTGATGATCTCAAAGCATGGGGCACCGCTGATGGCGCTGGAGGCTCGAGAAAGGATGATTGAGCTCCTTGTGCCGGCTTGTGCGCTGCTGACCCCCAATCTGCATGAGGCTGCGGCGATCACGGGCCGGAGAGTGGAGAATGCCGTTGAAATGCGGGAGGCGGCGAGGGCGTTGTTGGACCTTGGGGCAGGCGCGGTGCTGGTGAAGGGTGGGCACCTGGAGGGCATGGCTTTGGATTTGCTGGTTTGGGGACAGGGAGAGCTGGAACTACCGGCGGAACGGATTGATACTCTGCACACGCATGGGACGGGGTGCAGCTACAGCGCGGCCATTGCGGCGTTGCTGGCGCGCGGGGAAGGGCTGGAGCCGGCTGTCAGGAAGGCCCGAAAATGGATTCACCGGGCGATTGCCACCAACCCTGGATTGGGAAGGGGGCAAGGCCCGGTGAATCATTTTGCGGAAATTGACGACTGAGGCT
>CAZECF010000103.1:0-13746 GCA_964510335.1 uncultured Bryobacter sp.
CTACAGAATCCCGTACCTGGCATAGACATCCCGCAAGTAGGCACCCTTGCGCAATTCGTCGCGAGACTGGTTCTCGCCCGCCACCTTCTCATTCGCTTTGGCCAGCGTAGCCTCGATCAAAGCCGCGGGAACCACGACAATGCCGTCAAAGTCTGCCACCACCAGATCCCCCGGCTGGACCGCCACTTCCCCGCACACCACCGGCTCATTCCAGGCCGTCAGCAAGCCCCGGCCATTGGAATCCACCGGCTTCATCCCCGTGGCAAAGACAGGAAAGCCGAGTTCTTCGATGAGCTTCACGTCGCGCACAAAGCCGTCCATCACCGCCCCGCGTGCCCCCCGGGCCACTGCTGCCGTCGACAACAACTCGCCCCACGGCGCGTTCTGGATCGAATTGCCCGTTGAGATGACGACCATCGCATCTGACGGGATCGCATCCACTGCGGCGATCTCGGCGTCGAAAGGATTCGGCAGGATCTCATCGGAATCGACAAAAGCGATGGTATGAGCAAATCCCGCTACCACCTGGTAGCGGGAATGAACTGGACGAATCGACTCGCGCATCACCTGCCGGCGGTAGCCCAAGCTATCAAGCGAATCCGAAAGCACCGCCGTGTAGAGGTGCGCTGCGATGTGATCGAGCAGGGCCGCCTGGCTCACCCGGCGCCGACCTCGCTCGTGGCGGGGCGCTCCGCAAAGCTGGCTTCGATAAAGTGCCGGTTCATGATTGCGATGTTTTCAATCGAGATGGCCTTGGGGCAGGTTGCTTCACACTCCTGCAAGTTGGTGCAGGAACCGAACAATTCCTGATTCATGGCCGAGACCATTTTCAGTGCGCGGTCCAGCTTTTCGGGCTGGCCCTGCGGCAGCAGATTCAAATGGGCCACTTTCGCCGAAGTGAAAAGGCTCGCCGAGGCATTTGGACAACTGGCCACGCAGGCCCCGCAACCAATACACTGGGCTGCATCCATGGCGCGGTCCGCATAGGTTTTCGGAATCGGGATTGCGTTGCCATCGGGCGCGGAACCCGTAGGCACCGAGATAAAGCCACCCGCCTGGATGATGCGGTCAAAGGCGGAACGATCCACCATCAGGTCTTTGACTACCGGAAAGGCAGACGCCCGCCACGGCTCGATAAAGAGCTCTTCGCCATCCTTGTAATGACGCATGTGCAACTGGCACACCGTCGTCTTCGGGAAGCCGCCGTGCGCCTTGCCATTGATCATGAATCCACAGGAGCCGCAAATGCCTTCGCGGCAATCATGCTCAAAGGTGATGGGCTCTTCGCCCTTGGCGATCAAGCTTTCGTTCAGCACGTCCAGCATCTCGAGAAAGCTCATGTCGGCGTTCGCATCGGGCACGTCGTAGCGCACCATCTTGCCGGGGGCGTTGGGTCCGGTTTGACGCCATACGTTCAAAGTCAGCTTCATGGTTGGAGTGCTCCTTGTTTACTTGTAGCTGCGCTGCGCAGGCTTTACATATTCAAAGCTCAGCGGCTCTTTGTTCAGAACCGGCTCAGCGTCTTCGCCTTTGAATTCCCAGGCGGAAACATAGGCGCAATTTTCATCGTCGCGCTGGGCTTCGCCTTCCGGGGTCTGGTACTCCTCGCGGAAGTGTCCACCACAGCTTTCATTGCGCTCCAGCGCGTCAATGCACATCAATTGGCCCAGTTCGATAAAGTCCGCGACGCGCCCTGCATTTTCCAATTGCTGGTTCAGATCGGCACCCGAGCCCGGCACCGTGACGTTCTGCCAGAACTCTTCCTTGATCTCGCCAATCTTGGCGATGGCATGCTTGAGGCCATCGGCATTGCGGGCCATGCCGCAGTAATCCCACATCACCTTGCCCAGTTCCCGGTGAAACTGCGTCACGGTCTTTTTGCCCTTGATGTTGAGCAGCCGGCTGGTGATCTGCTCGGCGTTTTCGAGCGCCCCCTTGGCCTCGACATGATCGGCAGTTACCTTTTCCAGCTTGTTATCGGCCAGGTAATTGGTGATCGTGTACGGCGCAACAAAGTAGCCGTCCGCCAGGCCTTGCATCAGGGCGCTGGCACCCAAACGATTCGCACCGTGGTCAGAGAAGTTCGCCTCGCCCAGCACAAAGAGCCCGGGGATCGTCGACATCAGGTGATAATCCACCCACAGCCCGCCCATCGTGTAATGGACAGCCGGGAAGATCCGCATCGGCACCTTATAGGGGTTCTCGCCGGTGATCCGCTCATAGATCTCAAAAAGGTTGCCATAGCGTTCGCTGATGGCCTGCGCTCCCAGCCGCTGGATGGAATCGCGGAAGTCAAGATAGACACCCAAGCCCGTTTCGCCTACGCCACGGCCTTCGTCGCAAACCCGCTTGGCCGCCCGGGAAGAAATGTCGCGCGGCGACAGATTGCCAAAGCTCGGATACATCCGTTCCAGATAATAGTCGCGATCCTCTTCCGGAATCTGATCCGGCGACCGCTTGTCACCCGCAGTCTTCGACACCCAGATGCGGCCGTCGTTGCGTAGCGATTCTGACATCAGCGTCAGCTTCGATTGATACTCGCCGGACACCGGGATACAGGTCGGATGGATCTGCGTAAAGCAGGGGTTGGCAAAGAGCGCCCCACGCTTGTGCGCCCGCCAGCCCGCCGTTACGTTGGAACCCTTGGCGTTGGTGGAAAGATAGAACACGTTGCCGTAGCCGCCGGTTGCCAGCGCCACTGCATCGGCCAGATGGACTTCCATCTTGCCCGTGATCAGGTTGCGCGTGATGATGCCGCGAGCCTTACCGTCGATGACGACCAGGTCCACCATCTCCGTACGCGTCAGCATCTTGACTTGGCCGCTAGCCACCTGCCGTTCGAGAGCCTGATAGGCGCCAATCAGCAACTGTTGCCCTGTCTGGCCGCGAGCGTAGAAGGTTCGCGACACTTGAGCGCCGCCAAAGGAACGGTTGGACAGCGTGCCGCCGTATTCCCGGGCAAAGGGCACACCCTGCGCCACGCACTGGTCAATGATGTTGACCGAGACTTCAGCCAGCCGGTAGACGTTGTGCTCCCGGGCGCGGAAGTCGCCGCCCTTCAAGGTGTCGTAAAAAAGCCGGTAAATCGAGTCGCCATCATTGCGGTAATTCTTGGCCGCGTTGATGCCGCCCTGCGCGGCAATGGAGTGGGCACGGCGGGGGGAATCCTGAAAACAGAATGCCGTTACGTTGTAGCCAAGCTCACCGAGGCTGGCGGCGCATGAGGCACCCGCCAGGCCCGTGCCGACGACGATCACATGGTATTTGCGTTTGTTCGCCGGGTTTACCAGCTTCATCGTGAACTTGCTGGAATCCCAGGCTTTATCAATGGGACCGGAGGGGATACGCGAATTGAGCGTCATGAGTTAAACAAGGTCCTTTCCGACGATGCCAAGCAACACACTGACGGGGATGGAGATATTGCCGAGCGAAATCACGGCTGCCGCCGTCGTGGCGAAATTGCGCAGCAGATTGCGGTATCTGGGGTGGTTAAAGCCCACCGATTGAAACATACTCCACACCCCGTGTGTCAGATGCAAGCCCAGCATGCTCATCGCAATGATGTAGAACAGCGAGGCCAGCGGCTGGCGGAATCCCATTACCAGATTGTGATAAGGGTCCATTTCAACAAACTGGGGATGCGTGCTGCCAATCGTCAGGTGACTTAAATGGTAGAGAACAAAGAAGAAGAGAATGGGGCCTGACCAGTACATCGTGCGGGATGCATAGGTGGAAACCGTCGGCTCCTTCTTCACGTAGCCTTGCGGCCGCGCCGCACGATTGATGTTGTAAAGTTGCGCGATCGTGACTACATGCAGCACGAAACAGGCCAGCAGGCCCAGCCGCACCGCCCATAGCAATTCTGCCGAGGCGTGCAGGAGTTTCGCGTAGTTCGAGAGCGCTTCCTGGGCATTGGGAAGATAGATTTGCAAATTGCCCATCATGTGGCCGATGGTGAAGAGAAAGAGGACGGCGCCCGTAATTGCGACTACGTATTTCTTTCCGATGGTGGTTTGGTAGAGAGCCAGGGATTGGTGAAGCTTGGAGTTAGGAACTGCGGTGGTTGCCATAGGGGTTGTCGAGCCTCGGAACTTGTTCAAAAGAGGAGTCTTTGGCCTCCGTTTTAGTGGATGCCGGGCTACCCGTATTGTATAGAAAAAATTACTGTCTGGCAGTAAAACGTACGGTCAGGTTGGAAAACATTGCCTATTTTCCCAGGAAGAGCCGCCGCGCGAGGATTTCCGGCAGGCCAGCATCCAGAATTGACTTGGCTGCGGCTTCAATGTCATAGCTCGCCCGGCGGAAGCGAATCGTGCCTTCCGCGGCATCGTAGATGCAATAGGCAGCCCTGGAATCTGCATCACGCGGTTGCCCCACGCTGCCGGGATTGATCAGATAGCGCGCCGTAGCCTCAACCACCAGTGTCGATTCCGTCCGCGATTGTGGCACCGGCCCCAGCGTTCGCACCGACTTCCGGATGAACTGAAAGCCACCTTGACGGTGCGTGTGACCGAAGAAACTCATCGCCCCGGGCAAGTAAGAATCCATCCCCTGGGCATCACATTCCTGAATCAGATAGTGATCCTCATCCACCGGACTGCCGTGCATCAGCCAGAAGCTTTCCCAGGCCAGCGGCCCGCGTGGCATCGCCATCAGATAAGAGCGGTTGGCTCCGGTCAGCACTCCGCCGGTCCAGGCCAGCGAAGAGGTCGCCACCGGGTTATAGCCTTCCGGCCCTTCAATCCCCACGGCTACTTTGTCGTGATTGCCCCGCACCACCGCCTTCAAATGCTTCGCACACCACTCCACCGTTTCATTCGGACAAGCCCCATACCCGACCAGGTCTCCACAGCAAAGGATTTCGTCGTAAAGGCCCTCGGCATCTTCCAGCACTCCGTAAAGCGCATGAAGATTGGAATGGATGTCGCTCAGAATCAGTTGACGCAGTGAAATACTCCCAATCTTTCAGTATGGCGCGTCCAGCGGAAGCCCGGGAAGCCTCCGCTACAATGGAACGATGTCTTTAGTCGTTGTGGGTTCTGTTGCATACGATGGAGTGGAAACTCCTCATGGCAAGGTCGACCGGATGCTCGGTGGCGCTTGCACTTATATTGCCTTATCGGCCAGCTATTTCACCAAGCCGAAGATTGTGGCCGTTGTCGGCGAAGATTTTGACGCCGCCGACCGCGACTTGCTCTCCAGTCGCGGCATTGACCTTGAAGGTCTCGAAGAAGCCACCGGCAAGACCTTCTTCTGGCAAGGCGTTTATTCCGATGACATGAACGACCGCACCACGCTGCGGACCGATCTCAACGTCTTCGCCGAATTCTCCCCCAAGCTGCCGGCCGCCTATGAGCAAGAGCCCTACCTCTTCCTCGGCAATATCCAGCCCGCTCTCCAGAAGCAGGTCTTCGGCCAGATGCCGGCGCTGCGCTTCTGCGGCGGCGACACGATGAATTTCTGGATCAACGATTTCCGTAGCGAGTTGCTGGAAACCATTCGCGACTGGGACTTTCTATTGATTAATGACTCGGAAGCCAAGCTTCTCTCCGGCGAAGCCAATCTGCGCAAAGCGGCAGACAAAATCATGGCCATGGGCCCCCGCAATCTCGTCATCAAACGCGGCGAATACGGGGCCATGCTCTTCCGCCCGGACAGCCTCTTCATGGTGCCCGGTTATCTGCTGGACAGCGTTTTTGATCCCACCGGCGCAGGCGACTGCTTTGCCGGCGGCTTTGTCGGCTACCTCGCCGAGCGGGGCTTCGACTTGAAGGGTGAAATTGATCCCCACGATTTGCACCGCGCCGTGATCTACGGCAGCGTGATGGGCAGTTTCTGCTGCGAACAATTTGGCGTCGACCGCTTCCGCACCCTGACTCGTGAGGAGATTGATGGCCGTTTCCGGGAATTCCGCCAGCTCACGGCGTTCTAAGTTCTCCGCGGGCAAACTCGAATTGCTGCTCTGCGCGGCGGCGCTCCTTGTGTTGAGTGCCGCCGCGATTGTTTTTGTGCAGTGGGAGGGCACTGCCCTTTTCTACGGGGACGCCGCCGCCCACCTCAACATCGCCCGCCGCATCGTCGATGGACGACACCCCGGCTACGAGCAAATTGGCACCGTCTGGCTCCCCTTGCCCCACGTGCTGATGTTACCGCTGGTAACAATCGATAGCTGGTGGCGCAACGGTCTCGCCGGAGCCATCCCGGCGGGTATGGCCTGGGTCCTGGCCGGCACTTTTCTCTTCGCCACCTTGCGACGCTTCTTTGACCGGGCCGCCAGCCTCGCGGGTACCGCCCTTTTCGCCCTCCAGCCCAACCTGCTCTATCTCCAGGCCACGCCCATGACGGAGTCGATCTTCTTTGCTGCCGCGCTCGGCCTCCTCTATTTCACCGTCCGGCTTGCTGAATCGAAATCGCCTTCTCACGCCGCCCTCGCGGGACTCTGCGGTTGCGCCGCCAGCCTTACCCGCTATGAAGGTTGGGCGCTGCTGCCACTGGCCGGACTCTACATCCTCTATGCTGCCGGCGAGCGCCGCTGGTCCTGCGCATTCGCATTTACTGCCGTAGCCGCAATGGGTCCGCTCTTCTGGTTCGCTCACAATCAGATCTTCTATTCCGACTGGCTTGAGTTTTACCGTGGCGAAGGTTCGGCCAAAGACATCCAGAATGGCCGCGACTACCCGGGCGCTCACGACTGGTCCGCCGCCGCACTTCAGTATTTCTACGCCATGCGCTCGGTACTCGGCTGGCCGGCCCTGGTCTTTGGTCTCCTCGGAGTCTTACCCCTCTTCCAGCGCCGCCTCTTCTGGCCGATCCTCTTCGGCCTCGCCTCACCGTTTTTCTACGTCCTGACTCTCCAGTCCGGCGACCTGCCCATTTACGTGCCGGACGTCCACCCCTTTTCTCACTACAACTCCCGTTACGCCCTCGCTCCGCTGCCTCTCATTGCCTTCGCCACCGCTGCTCTGGCCGCCTGGCTGCCGCGCGGCAAGTGGCTGCTGCCGCTGCTTGCCCTCAGTTGGTTCACCTTTGTGCCGCTTACGGTCAAGAACGAAGGCGAAGCCAATTCCCGGGGCCGCCGCGCTTATACGGAAGCCGCCTCCAGCCTCCTCAACGAACAATACCAGCGTGGCTCCGGCCTCTGGATGCCCTTCGGCGACCTCACCGGCATCCTCCAAAAAACCGGCATCCCCTTGCGGGAAACCATCCACACCGGCGACCAGTTCGAGTTCAACCGCTATGCCGCCCGCCCTGATCTCTTTCTCGACACTGCCTGGGTGATCTCGCTCGAAGGCGACCGTGCCTCCCGCGCCATGACCCGCGCCACTGCCGCAGGACTTCCTTACCGGTGTGTGAAACTAAAAACGTTTCCCTTCACTCAGGATCTTGAGGTTTGGAGACGATTCGGTCCATGAAAATTCCTTTCACCAAAGCCCATGGGGCTCTCAATGACTTCCTGCTCACCTGGCGGGATGACCTGCCAGCAGGCATCCAGCTCGACGAAGTCGCCACCGCCATCTGCCATCGCAACTCCGGTGTTGGCGCGGATGGCTGGCTGCTGGTATCGCCGGGCGAAGACGGTTGCGACATCCGCATCCGCCTCTTCAACCCCGATGGTGGCGAGGTGGAAATGTCCGGCAATGGCACTCGCTGCGCCGCCGCCTGGGCTATTCTCAACGGCAAAGCCAGCGGCCCCGACGTCAGGATCCTTACCGGTGCCGGCCCCAAGTCCATGAGCGTCATCAAAGAATCCGGGCCCCACTTTGAAATCCGCATGAACATGGGCTTGCCCGTCGTTGAGGAAGGCAACCTGCACACTCGCTTGCAGCTCACTCACTACGAAGCCGATTGCACCATTCTCGACGTCGGCAACCCCCAATGCGCCATCTTTGTCGACACTTTTGATTTTGACTGGGCCAGCGTAGGGGCTGAAACCGAGCGTCACCCGCGCTTTCCCCATCGCACCAATGTCAGTTTCGTCAAAATTCTTGACGATCATTCCATCGATGTCCGCTTCTTTGAGCGCGGCGTCGGCATTACCAATTCTTCCGGTACTGGCTCCACCGGCGCTATGGCCGCCAGCGTCCTCCGCGGGCTCACCCAAAGTCCGGTCGCGGTACATACTCCCGCCGGGATCCTAAACCTTTCGTGGGAAGATTCGATCTACTTACTAGGACCGGCGGAACTCACCGCAACCGGCAATTTCCTCTACAGAGAAGCATGAAAAATACGCTACTTGAAAAGCTCCAGAATAAGACCGCTCGCGTCGGCGTAGTCGGTCTTGGTTATGTTGGCCTGCCCCTGGCCGTCGAGTTCGCCCATGCCGGCTTCCATGTCACCGGCCTCGACGTCGATGCGCGCAAAGTTGACAAGCTGAACGCGGGCGAGTCCTACATTCAGGACATTCCCACCTCCGTGCTCAAGCCCTTAGTCGATGCGGGCAAGCTCGACGCGACGACGGATTTCGCCAAAATCCAGGACCTCGACACGATCAACATCTGTGTCCCCACGCCGCTATCCAAGGCCAAGGACCCCGACATGACCTATGTCAATTCGGCCGTTCAATCGATCGCCGATCACTTCGGCCCCGGCAAGCTCGTCATCCTCGAATCCACCACTTACCCCGGCACCACCGAAGAGCTCGTCCTCCCCAAGCTGGAGCAGAACGGCCTGAAGGTCGGCGAAGACTTTTTCCTCTGCTTTTCCCCCGAACGGGTGGACCCCGGCAACAAACAGTTTCAGACCCGCAACATTCCCAAAGTTGTTGGGGGACACACGGCCAACTGCACGGAGGTCGGCGCTGCCTTCTACGGACAGGCCCTCGACATCGTTGTGCCCGTCAGCGGCACCAAGGTTGCCGAAATGGTCAAGCTGCTCGAAAACACTTTCCGCATGATCAACATCGGCCTCGTCAATGAAATGGCGATCATGTGCGGCCGAATGGGCATCAATGTCTGGGAAGTGATCGACGCCGCCGCCACCAAGCCTTTCGGTTTCATGCCCTTCTATCCGGGCCCTGGCCTCGGCGGCCACTGCATCCCGATTGACCCCTTCTACCTCAGTTGGAAGTCCAAACAATCCGGCATTGAGGCCCGCTTCATTGAACTGGCTGGTTACATCAACGGCCAGATGCCCCACTTTGTCGTGGACAAAATCCAGAGCGCCCTCAACGATCACAGCAAACCCGTCAAGGGCTCGAAAATTCACATCCTCGGCATGGCCTACAAGAAGGATATTGACGACGTGCGCGAATCCCCAGGCCTCGACATCATGCACCTGTTGATGCAGCGCGGTGCGGACATCTCTTACACGGACCCCTTCATTCCCAGCCTCCGCATCGACGGGCAGCAGCTCGCCAGCCAGGAGATGCTACCGGCCTGCGCTGCGGCAGACTGCGTCGTCGTTGTCACCGATCACAGCGGCGTAGACTATGCCAAAGTGATTGAAGGCTCAGCGCTCATCGTCGACACCCGCAACGCGCTCAAGCGTTTCAAGGCCGACAACATCGTTACGCTTTAGCCAGTCCCCGCCCTTGATTTGCCGCGACGGATCCACGGGCAACTGGTACAGATAGGTCCAGGCCCAGACCCGCACGCCGTCCTCATCGGTTGGCGTTGCAAGAATCCGGCAATACTCATGCGGCTCCGGATCCTCGCCATGACAACCTTCATAGCGGTCGAGCGCCTCCAGCACTTCCTGCCCCTCGGGCAATTCAAACAGGTCGCCGTAAACCTTCTCATCCGGGCTTTGCGCGGGCAGCAGACCCGGATAGTCTCCCAAATCAAGGAGCCGGCCCGGCAAGCTCGCTTGTCCCTTGTAGCGCGCCTGTGCCGCTAACCATGCTGCCTGTGGCACATTGCTGCCCCGACGCAGCGTCCCGTAAACAAACAAATGCCGCACCGTGTCGCCGCGCACCTTTCAGTCCCCGTCCTGGTCTTCTTCGCCCATCTGAGTCAGCCGGTAACGCAGCGCGTTGCGCGTAATCCCCAGCAACCGCGCCGCCTGGCTCTTGTTGCCATGCGCCCGCTTCAGCGCCTCCTTGAGAATCTCGCGCTCATATTCATCGAGCGTCATCTGCGGCGGCAGAAAAGGCACTTCCCCGCCCGGCACTCGCCCCCGTGGCCCCATGTCCAATCGAATATCCTCAGCCCTCAATTCATCCGCTGGAGCCAGCAGCAAACTCCGTTCAATCACATTCTCCAGCTCCCGCACATTCCCCGGCCAGTTGTGCACCAGCAACTTATCCAGCGCCCCGGCTGTCAGCCGCTGCTTCCCATTGCCAAACTTGCCAACAAAATGCTGCGCCAGCGCGGGGATATCCTCATGCCGGTCCCGTAAGGCCGGAATGTTGATCGGCATCACGTTCAAGCGGTAGAACAAATCCTCCCGGAAGCGCCCCCCTTCGAGCGCCGCCCGCAAGTCCACATTCGTCGCCGCGATCACCCGCACATCAATCTGCCGCGTCCGGTTCGATCCCAGGCGCTCAAACTCCCGCTCCTGCAGAATCCGCAAAAGCTTCACTTGCACCGGCAACGGCACATCCCCGATTTCATCCAGAAAAACAGTTCCCTGATCCGCCTGCTCAAACTTGCCCGGCTTGGCCACTGTCGCACCGGTAAAGGCCCCTTTCTCAAAACCAAAGAGCTCGCTCTCCATCAGGTTCTCCGGCAACGCCCCGCAGTTGATCTTCACAAAGGGTTGCGTCCGGCGCGGCGAATGCACATGGATCGCCCGCGCCACCATGTCTTTACCCACACCGCTTTCGCCAAAGAGCAGCACCGTGGCCCGGCTCGGCGCGATCTTCTCGATCAGGCGGAACACCTCCTGCATGCCCTCGCTGCGTCCGATCAAGTTGCCAAACTGATAGCGCGTTTCCAACTCCTGCTTCAGTCGCTCATTCTCAGTCCGCAGTTGCCGCAGCTCCAGCGCCTTGGCCACCACCGCCGTCAGATGATCCAGCGAAAACGGCTTCTGCAGAAAATCCACCGCCCCTCGCTTCATCGCGTCCACCGCCGTCTCCACATTGCCAAATGCCGTCATCACAATCACCGGCAATCCCGGCGCATCCTCTCGCAAGCGCGACAGCAGCGTCAGCCCGTCCATACCCGGCAGCTTCAAATCAGTGAGCGCGAGATCCACGCCTTGAGCCTGCCGCAAGCCCTCTTCCGCATTCGGCGCACAGACCACTTCATGGCCTTCCCCGCTCAATTGCAGCTCAATCACTCGCCGCAATTTCTCTTCGTCTTCTACCACCAGAATCTTCATTCTTTAATCCCTAAGCTCCTGCCGGTCCGGCAGCCAGACGCGAAAACTTGTGCCCACCCCCGGGCTGCTTTCCACCTGAATCCGCCCCCGGTGCTCATCTACTATTTTGGAGACGATTGCCAGCCCCAGACCGGTTCCTTCCGCCTTCGTCGTAAAAAAGGGGTTGAAGATGCTGTCCAGATTCTCCGCGCGTATTCCCTCCCCCCGGTCGCTTACCGTCAACTCCACCCCGCCGTCCATCGGCCTCGCGCCAACCGTCACTGTAGAATCCGGCGCACTTGCTTCAATCGCATTCCCTAACAAATTCCCGATCAACCGCTCAATCCATTGCGCATCCACCGGAATCGGTTCGAGCTCCGGCGAATCATTTCGCAGAATCGTCACCCGTCTTGCGGCGGACTTCCCCTCCACATCGTGAATCGCCCGGTCAATCAGTTCGGCCATTTCGCACACTTCCAAACGCAACCGGAAGGGCCGCGCAAAATCGAGAAAGCGCTTTACCAGATCATTCGTCCGGTCCACTTCCGACGATATGTATCCCGATAACTCTTTTGAGATCGCATCCGATTCCGGCAGCCGCCGCGCCAGCATCTCAGCCGAATTCTTGATCGTCCCCAAGGGGTTCCGCAACTCGTGCGCCAGCCCCGCCGTCAGTTGCCCCAACGCCGCCAGACGCTCACTGCGCTGCACTTCACTTTGCGCCGCCCGCAAGTTCGTATTCGCCTCGCCCAACTCTTCCGCCAGCGACTGATAGCGTTCAGCCTGCTCGCGGTTGGTGCGCGCCAACTGGTAGGTCAGATAGGCCGTCAGATAGAGAAACAGAATCCGGAAACTCAACTCCTGCTGCTGGTCCTGCGGAATCTCGAGCGTCTGAAAATCCAGAAACAACAAGAACGACAGGTAGGACAGTCCTGCCACGGTGGTCAGCGTCAGGCTGGCCAGCGGCCCGAAGAGCGTCGCCGCCCGCACCACAGGCAAGAGCAAGATCAGGTAGTAACTCGACGTAATGCCGCCCGTCACCCCCATCAGCAAATACGCCAGCAGCAGCCTTACCATGACCCCCAGCAACCGCCCGCGCCCATCGCGTTGAAACCACTCCAGCCGCGGCTCCGCAATCTCAAACAGCGCCAGCGCCACCAGAATTTGCACCTCGGCGTCATTGCTGATTCGCGAAGTCAAATGCAGCGCGAGAAAGAGCAATACCCAAACTGCATCGCGCGAATTCGGTCGCCAGGACATACCCTACCTAAGCTCTCATACCTTGCCCGGCTTGATAGACTCTGAGCAGATTCACCATGTACTGGCTCTCGATACTCCTGGCCTTGCCGCTGCTGGCTCAGGGCACCGCCGAAGAGGCAACAGCCATCCTCGCCAAGCACTGCTATGGCTGCCACTCCGGTACCGTCAAGCTCTCCAGCCTCGACCTCAGCACCCACGCCGGCCTCATTCAGGGCGGCACCAAGGGCCCGGCCCTCGACCTGTCGCAACCCGCAAATTCGAAGCTCCTCAAAGCCATCAAGCGTGAAGCGGGCCTGGCACCCATGCCGCCCACCCAGCCCCTGAGCCCCAAAGAACTCGCCATCCTCGAAGATTGGGTCAGCAAAGGCGCCCTTTATCCTGAGGCCAAAGCGACGCAGACGCAGCCCTCCTGGTGGAGCTTCATTCCGCCACAGCGCCCGGCCCTCCCCGCCACGGCCACTCAGCCCATCGACTACTTCATCCAGACCAAACTCACCGAGCAAAAGCTCCCCGCCGCCCCCCGCGCCAGCCGCGCCACGCTCATCCGCCGCCTCTATTACGACCTCACCGGCCTTCCCCCCAAAGCTTCCGAAGTGGACGCCTTCGTCGCCGAGAAAGATCCCCAGGCCTACGCCAAACTGGTCGACCGCCTGCTGGCCTCTCCCCACTACGGTGAAAAATGGGCCCGCCACTGGCTCGATCTCGTCCGCTACTCCGACACCGCTGGCTTTGAACTCGACACCTACGTCCCCGACGCCTGGCGCTACCGCGACTACGTCATCGAAAGCTTCAATCAGGACAAGCCCTACGACCGCTTCCTCCGCGAACAGCTCGCCGGCGATGAGTTCTGGCCCGAAGATCCACACGCCAACACCGGCACCGGCTACTTCTGCGTCGGCCCCAACCGCGACCTCTTCCCCGACCAGGCTGACATCAACCGCGTCGAAACCCTGATGGACTTCACCGACACCACCGCCAGTGTCTTCATGGGCCTCACCGCTGGCTGCGCCCGCTGCCACGATCACAAATTTGATCCCATCTCGCAGAAGGATTATTACCGCCTCCAGGCCGTCTTCGCTCCCGCCGTCAAGACTAAGGTTGCTCTCAACCGCCTCGGCTCTCTCGGCTGGGAGGTCGACGAAAACAACCGTGAAATCAAGCTCCGCGAAGTTGGCGCAAAGATCCGCGCCATCCAGGACCCCTGCCAGCGCAAGCTCTATAACGAGAAGCTCTCCCGCCTGAGCC
>CAZECF010000104.1:0-12572 GCA_964510335.1 uncultured Bryobacter sp.
CTGCGAGACGTCAGCGGAATACGCGTCGCTATCGAGCACGGCCCGGGCGTCATCACGGACATCCGACTTGTCATAGTCAAAATAGACATCAGCGAGCAGGTAAGAGACCATTTCAGCCAGGCTGACTGTTACCTGACGGGGCGGGTCCTGACGCGGGGGCGGAGGCGGGGCGGATACGTTCAAGGTAACGCTGCGTTCCGCGCTGCCACCGGGACCGGTAGCGGTAAGGCGGTAGGTCGTGGTGGACGTGGGGCTGACCGAGCGGTTGCCGGTAGCCTGTACCGTGCCGATGCCAGTGATGTTTACGGAATCAGCGTTTTGAATGGCCCAAGCCAGGGTGGCGCTTTGTCCAGCAGTGATGGAGCCGGGCTGGACCGTAAAGGAACTGATCACGGGAGCCGGTTTCGGGGCTTCCACCTGCGCCGCGGGGGGCGGGGGTGGGGGTGGGGTAGGAGCTGGTGCTTTCTTCTTACAGCCGACTGCGAAGAGAGAAAGAGAGAGTGCGAGCAGTGCGATGCTCAGCGGTTTACGCGACATGGTTCTGAATGACCTCCAAAAGTTCAACAGGCAGCAAAATTCAACTTCCAAAAGCAAGCGACGGGTAAGCTAGTGAGTCCATACTGGCATTTCGTTTCGGCCCGCGGTCGTCAGCCGCTTGACTTGAGTTCCATCGGCCAGCATGGTCCAGATCTGTTGGCTGCCGCTCCGATTCGAACAGAACGCAATGTGAACGCCATCGGGGGCCCAGACCGGATTCTGGTTGCGGCCCACGCCGTAAGTCAACTGCGTCAATTCCCGTTTCGCGACATCCATCATGAATATATTGAAATTTCCCGGCTCAAGTCCACGAGTCCAGGCAAATAACATGATTTGTCCATTGGGGTGCCACGACGGATTTGCCGCTTGCCCCGTGCCATCAGTGAGCCTTTCAACATCAGACCCACTGATATTCATTCTATAGATTTGTGCGGGCCCGGATCTACCTGAAACGAAAAGTACTTCGGAAGAATTCTTGGGGTTCACCTTGGGCTCGGTTTCCACCGCCCTGGCGGTCGTAATTCTAGTCAGGTTCGAACCATCCTGATTCGAACTGAATATATTGGGAAATCCTCCACCAATTTTGGTCGAAAACAGCAACATCTTGCCATCGGGAGTGAAGTCAGGCGAGGAGACAATGCTGGAATTCGGATTGACGAAAGTTAACCTGCGCACGGGGTCGGCATTCATCAACGTGAGGCCTGGATTGCCTTGTAAAAAACTTGTAAAGGCCAGACGGGTGTTGTCCTGGCTGATTGCCGGAGTGGTACAAATGCTGTTGAAGCGGGTAACCGGCTTCTGATCGGAACCGTCGTGCTCCATAGACCAGATCTCTTTGGCTCCGGAACGATTGGAAACAAAGTAGATGCGCGAACCTAGCAAAGATTTCACACCGAATTTCGCCAGGATATCGGCGGCGAATTCTCGCGCAATTTTTTTCACTCCCCCTTCATCCATCGCCCCGAAGTAGAGTTTGCCAAACATTTGGGCATTGGTAAGATCTTGCTGGGTTACGTCGTAGAGCCAGCCAAAAAGCACCAACTGTCCGTTCTGAATCGCGGTATAGCCCATCGCGAGGTAATTGGCCTTAACCGCCGGACCCGACCAATCGGTGAGCCAGGGCCCTTGGGATTGCCCGCCAACGGGCTGCCGCCAATCCTGCGGTTGTTGCGGAACCTGCACGGGATAGAAACTCTTTGGCGAAATTTTGAAGAGTGCCGCGCTGAGGAGCTCCTCATAGAGTGTAAGGTTGAAGGTTTGCATCCAGGGCTGGGCCTCGCCGGCGCCGCGAAAGTCCGGAATCGCGATGGTGGGTTGTTGGCCTCCCGTGATACGGCTGATAATGTCCTGCCCGTAAAGTGTCGGGGCCAGGCAACTCAAAATTGCAGTGCGTCGATTCATGACAGAGGATTACCTTTTCAGTTCAAACCAGAATTCTATGTTCGCAGAGGATTTCTCAAAGCCGGGCGGCAAGGGTGGCATGGGGTTCGCTTCGTAGATGGCGCGCACGGTGGATTGGTCGAGGGCGTAACTCCCGCTCGATTGGATCACCTTGATGTTCGTGATGTTACCGTCGCGGGCGATATTGAACGTGACAATACAGGGCGGTGCAGTCCGCAGACGCGCCTCCACGTCATTGGTGCGCCAGCGTTGGGCCACGCGTTCCCGGATCAACTTTTCGTACCACCCGAAGCGGTTGCCGAAGGGCGAGGCTGCGCTGGTGCCGACTCCGCCAGAGCCCTGGACGCCAATCAGGGGGGAAACTGCGGCTTGCCCCAACGTGGATGCTACCTGATTGGGCGGCACGGGGTCTTCCCGGTACTTGCGGGTGGAAGCGACCACTTCCTTCTTCGGCTTCTTGTCTGGGCGCTTGAGCGCGATAGCTTTGGGGTCGTCCGGCTCCGGCTTGGGAGCAGCCTTGCGCTCTACTTTCTCGGGGCGCGGCATGTTGGCTTCCGAGTCGTCGGCAACGCGGTTAGTGGGCGCATCGCGGCGCGGCAGCGGTATTTTTGCCACTGCCGACACTCCGGCGGAAGCCCCCAGCGAGGTGGGGTCGCCAAAACGGTCTCGCACCTGGTGATTCCAGTATTCGTAGGTAGCAAAGGCCGTGATTACTCCCGCGTGCAAGAGCAACGACGGGAAGAAACCGCGAGGATTAGCGTCGGCGTGGGTTGCTGTCATCGGTCTGAGTTACAAGCCGGACGCCGATCTTGGCATCGGTCAGTTCGGCAACTACCTTGGCGATGGGGTCATAGGGAGTGGCCTTGTCGGCCCGGATGTAGACCAGGTCTTCCTTCGCCTTCTTGTTGTTCTTCACCTGGGCGGCCAGTTCGTTGATGTTTACGGGTTTGTCGTTAAAGTACAGCTCGCCGGTCTTGGTAATGTTGACAACGTTCAGGTCTTGCGCGGAGGCCTTTTCCGTCTTGACCTTTGGCACCTCAATTTCCAAACCGAATTGCATGGCTTGCGCGGTGAGCATGAAGATGATCAACAAGACGAGCACGACGTCGACCAGAGGTACGACGTTCATTTCAGAAAGCGTCGATCCGCCATAGCGCCGGCCACGGCGGCCTGAGGAAGAATCTTGAACGGAGAAACCCATAAAGCCTAGACCTCGAAGGTGCGCTCCACGAAGTTCATGAACTCGAGGGCGAAGTCTTCCATCCGGTTGCCAATCTCTTTGATTTGCCCCCCCAGATAGTTGTAGCCCACAGCGGCGGGAATCGCCGCGGCCAGGCCCGCGCCGGTCGCGATCAAGGCGTCTGCAATGCCCGGCCCGACAGTGCGCAAACTCACACTCGCCGACATCGAAAGAGCCTCAAAGGCGTCGATGATGCCCCAAACCGTTCCGAAGAGCCCGATGAAGGGCGCCACGGTGGCGATTGTGGCCAGCCAGTTCATGTTGCGTTCCAGCTTCTGGATCTCTTCACTGATGCCGAGCTGGAGATTGCGCTCGATCATCGGCTTGTTCCGGATCTGGTTGCGCGTCCGGGCCTGCCGCTCCACCTCGGCGTAGCCAAAATCGAAGACGGCGACCATGGGTGCCGTCGAGAATTGTTCGGCGGCTCCGGCAATCACTTCAAAATTGGTGGCTTTGCGAAAGGCACGCAAAAAGTTGCGGTTGTTGTTCAGTGCTTTCCGCAAGGTGCCAATCTTGGCGAAAATGATCGACCAACTCAGTAAGGAGGAGGCGATCAGCGTAACCAGCACGGCAAAGGGAATCGGCTTTGCGGGATCGAAAAGTTCCGCCAGCTTGATTTGAAGCAGGAAGGCAATCATTAGCAAACTTCATTATGACCGCCACGGCGCGAGCGCTGCCAGTAAAATCAAGCTGATGCTCGTCGAATTGCTGGTGGAGAACTTTGCGGTGGCGGACCGGGTGCGTGCAGGCTTCCATCAGGGGCTGAACGTGCTCTCCGGGGAAACGGGTAGCGGCAAAAGCCTGATCGTGGATTCACTCGGGCTTCTCTTCGGGGGGCGTGCCAGTTCTGAAATGGTCCGCAGCGGTGCGGATCGGGCCAGAATTGCCGGTATTTTCGAAGCGCCCAGGGAAGCCGAATTTCTGAAGTTGTTGGAAGCGGCCGGGCTGGAGCTTGAAGACGGCGAGCTGCTGGTGGAGCGCGAAATTCTGGCCAGTGGCAAGAGCCGGGCCTTTGTCGGATCGCGCCCCGTGGCCGCTGGCTTCCTCAAAGAGTTGCAGCCTTTCCTGGGCGACATCCATGGCCAGCATGACCAGCAGCGGCTCTTTAGCGCCAATGAGCAGCGGCTGATGCTGGACGAGTACGCCGGCAATGAGGCTCGATTGGAGCGGTGCGCCCAGCTCTGGAACCAGCTCCGCGCGGCGGAACTGGAGCTCCGCGAGTTGGAGGCGCGCGAACAGGAAATGCTGCGCCAGCGCGACATGTGGACTTTCCAGAAGCAGGAAATTGAAGCCGCCGGCCTGCGCCCCGGTGAGGACACCGAACTGGATCAGGAATTGAAGGTGCTGGCCAATGTCGTGAAGCTGAAAGAGCAGGCCGGCGGTGCGCTGGAGGCTTTGCAGGAAGGCCCGGAGAGTGCTGTTTCCACCCTGGGGCTGGCCATCAAACGTTTGCAGGAATTGCGCCGTATCGATGGGAGTCTGGATGGGGTAGTGGAAAGCCTGAAGGCTGCCGAGGTGGCCATGGATGATGCTGCGCGGGATCTGGGCCGCTACGTGGACCGGCTCGAAGCCGACCCGGGGCGTCTGGTCTTTGTGGAGAATCGCATCGCGGAAATTGACAAGCTGCGCCGGAAATATGGTCACAACGTAGAAGAGGTGCTGGCCTTCCTCGATCAGGTGAGTGCGGACCTGACTTTGGTGGAGAGTGCGGATGACCGGCGGGAGCAGCTCAAGAAGAATGCGGAGACCTTGCGCGAAGGCTATCGGGCCGTTGCCGCCGAGTTGACAGAACGAAGGCGCGAGGCAGCTCAAAACCTCGATCGTCGAGTTGAGGAAGAGCTCAAGGATCTCAACATGGCGCGCAGCCGTTTTCTCATTGAAATCAGTTCCACGGCATGGAGTGCGGCGGGAACGGATGAGGTCCGGTTTCTGATCTCAACCAACCTGGGGGAGGAACCCAGGCCGCTCGAGAAGGTGGCAAGCGGCGGTGAGCTATCGCGTTTGGCTTTGGCGCTCAAAGTCGCTCTGGCTGGAAAAGGCGGGAGAACGATGGTTTTTGATGAAGTGGATGCCGGTATCGGGGGCAGCGCCGCCGAGCAGGTAGGCAAGAAGCTGAAAGCGCTTTCGCAACACAATCAGCTGCTCTGCGTAACCCATCTGGCGCAGATTGCTGCCTTTGGCGATCACCACTACTCGGTCTCCAAGAAAGAGACGAAAGGACGCACGCACAGCGTGGTCGAAGAACTCGACGGCGAAGCCCGGGTGCAGGAAGTGGCCCGGATGATTGGCGGCCAACGTCTTACCAGCGAGGCGATGAAGTATGCCGAGCAACTGATCGAGTTGGGCGCGAGCGTCTAGACGCTAGGCCGCAACTTCCAGCTCTGCGGATCTGCGGGGATACTGATCCACCAGCGGCCCATCCGGACTCGTAAACCCCCCTGATGCGGTTTTTCATTTGAAAGGCGGCTAGTCAAAGAAGCACCGTTCTTGCTTGAGCCGCCAAGAGGGCCAGTGTACGATGAAGTCTGGGAAATGCCCCTCGATTCCTTGCTCGAAGGTATGATCCTCAAGCACGAAACCCGCCGCTGGCAGACCGTCTCGAATCGCGGCGAAAGGAACTCACTCTCGTGGCCCTCGACTTCCAACAAGAACTCAAGCAAGCCCACGCCCTGCTCGATAAACTTCCCCCCGCCAAGCTCGGCGCTGTTCGCTCTCTCCTTGAAGTCATGGTGGAGGACGACGAACCAGTCAGCGATGAGGACCGCCGCCGCTTTCACGAAGGCCAGGCTTTCTTTGACAGCGGCAAAGGTATTCCCATGGAAGATGTGCTGGCCGAGTTCGGCATGAAGCCGGAAGATTTCCCGCTGAGCAAGTAATGCCGCCCTTTCGTATCGAGTGGCTCGATGAAGCCAAGGCCGATGTGCGCCGCCTGGACCGTCCCACCGTCATGCGCATCTTCGGCGTCCGCCATCGCTCCGAGGCGTATCGCTAAACCGCCGCCCCACGTGGGCGGGAAAAGGGCCGTTCCAAGTTCTTCTAAGAAGTTCTAAAGAGTTCCAACGTCCCCGCCAGCATTCGAGGAAGTTCCAAGGATTTCTAAGCAGCGGCCTGCCAAGGGCCCGTGATCTTCCACTTCAGCTCTGCGCCGCCCTTCTTTACCTCCACCACCCGCATCTGACCCAGCCAGTTATAGCTCCGCGCCTCCACCAGCCGCGTCGCCCCCGTCCCGTTCCACACCGCCCCCAGCAACGCCCCATTCGCTCCATACGTCAGTCCGCTTCCGGTTGCGGAAACCGTTCGGCCCGCATTGCTCTGCGCATAGCTCACCACCCGCCCCGACAGACTCCTGACCCGCCCCTTCCCAAATCCCAATAAAATCAGGTCTCCCGTACTTCCCACCCTACCCAATCTCGCGGTTCAGTCCAAAGTTGACAAAACACCAAATTATGACATAAATATGGCATATGCGGACCACCGTTGAATTATCCGATGATTTGATGCGCCGCGTGAGGCTGGAATCAGCGCGCGAAGGCAAGAGTATGCGAGAGTTCTTCGTAGCCGCTTTAGAGCTGAAGCTCCAGGGCGGCAAAGCAACGGAGCGAGTACGTCGGGAGCCTCCAACGGTGGGCACCTTAGACGGCCCCAAGATACCGGTCTTTTCAAGCGAAGAACTAGATGAACTCCTATTTGGTTGATGCCAATGTGGTGCTGGCTCTTTTGGTTAAGACCCACGTTCATCACGAGTTGGCTCGGACCTGGTATCGGGATTTAGACGACAAAGACTTCGGGCTTTGCCGGCTGGTTCAATTAACCGTGCTTCGCTTGTTGGCGACCAGGCGGGTAATGGGGGAAGAGGCCATGCTGGTGTCAGCAGGTTGGCGCGTCTTAGCCGAGTTATCCGAGGATTCGCGCGTCGTCTTTGTTACCGAAGATCCATTAACTGAGCGGCAATTCCCGGCCATGTGGCGCTATTCACAGCCCACTCCACAACTCGTCAACGACGGATATTTAGCGGCTTTGGCGTTAAGTTCCGGGCGGCGTTTGGCGACCTTCGATAAGGGGTTTCGCGAGTTTCCAGACTTAGTCGTAACAACTTTATGATGCAACCTGGAGAGGTGGACGGCCTTCCATGAGGCGGCTGTCTCCATCAACCGATAAAATCGCGATTGGTTCGGCTTTGGTTGGTTTGCGTCCCAGCGCTCTGGGACGATTCATCCCGTCCCCACTCCCCCCACTCCCTCCGTTCGTCGCATACGTACACTCCAGCGTCTTCACCGCCACATCCGCCGCCTTCTGCTCCACCTTCAGCCTCAATCGCTCCTTAAGATATCCTGACTGTAGGAAATAAGTCTTGAGGCGCGCAAGGTGAATAACCAGCTCAAATTCGCCAGCCACATCAACACAAGACCTTGCTTCGCTGCGTCCGCTTTGAAAGCAACCAGCCCATGAACGATACCCGCCAACAGGCCCATCTTTTGATTGACCTCATGTCCGAAACACAGATCGCTGGCCTGGTTCAGTTTCTCGAATCAATTGTTGATCCGGTCAAGACAGCTCTCCGCAACGCACCTCTGGATGATGAACTGGAAACAGACGACGAGAAAGCTGCCGTTACCGAAGCAAAGACATGGCTCAAGAACAATGGCGGCAAGGGCATTTCTCACGCTGACGCTATGCTTCGGCTGGGTTTAAAGTAGCTGTCCGGAAATGGAGCTTGCATGGACCTAGGCGGCCATAGCCGACGTTGCCCATCTCGATAAAGGCATCGCCCGGCGCGTCACGCAATCTATTGAGCGATTTGCCAGAACTGGAGTCGGCAACGTAAAGCGCCTGCAAGGCATCGATCCGCCGGAATTTCGCCTTCGCATCGGCGACTACCGAGTCCGTTTCCACATTAGCTCAACCACCATCACCGTCCTCCGCGTGCGCAATCGCCGCGATGCCTACCGATAAGGGTTGCATTCGGGTCGGGTTGAGTGAATGCACTAAAATCAGGAGCCCATCTCCAATCCTTCCAGGACTTGGCGCAACTGCCGAAAGCCTGCATCGCGTTCGGCCCGCATTGCTCTGCGCATAACTCACCACCCGCCCCGACGGATACTTCATCGTCTTCACAAACCCGTTCGTCGCGTAGCTGTATTCCAGTATCTGCACTGCCAGATCCGCCGCCTTCTGCTCCACCTTCAGCGTACGCCCCAGCGCGTCCACCTGCAAATGGTTCGTCCAGCCGCCCGCACTCCCCGGTGCCGACAGCCGAAGGGACAGACACCTGCGTCCCTCTCGTATTTAGACCCAAAACCCGCCTTGCGATTCACTCTGATTCCATTGAGTTTAACCCCAGCCGGATAAGTGCAGGAGAAACTCTACCAAGGCCGCAGCATCTTGATATTTTCGATAACTATCAAATACTGAAGAATTTGCGGCCCGAGCACTCTGACGATTCAGCCCGTCCCCTTTCCCCATTGTCGCTACACGTTTTTAGGAACCCGCTTGACCTCACAATACCGCCTCTGAGAGTATACGTTATACGGAAGTCCTGTCAACGGCGCAAAGAAAGGAGCCAGAAAATGACGTTACAATCACGGGTGCGATGCCCCGAAAGAAGTGCACTGAGTCCAGCTTTGGCGAACGTCTCCAGAACCTCCGCAAGTCTCGCGGCTTGACGCAAGTGCAACTCGCCGAAGCCGCCGCCACCACCCAACGCGCCGTTTCCTACTACGAGACCGAAGCCGGCTTTCCACCCGCCCCCGCCATCATCAGCCTGGCCCAGGCGCTCCACGTCTCCACCGACGAGTTGCTGGGATTGAAGCCGCCCAAGGCCGCGCCCGCCCAAGACGATCCCGAAGCCCGCCGCCAGTGGAAGAGATTTCAGATGATCGCCACCCTGCCCGAGCGCGACCAGAAAGCCGTCGTCCGGCTGATTCATTCTTTAGTCGCTGGCACTTCGCTCCGCAAGAACACCAGCACGCAAACAGGAGACCGCCATGGCCGCTAGCACCCTCGAAGACAAAGCTCATGAACTCGTCGGCCAACTAGGCCCCAACAAGCTCGCCGCCGTCGTGCAGTTGATGGAAGTCATGATTCATGACGACATCGAAGACAGCGACACCCTCAGCCCCGCTGAAGCCAAAGCCATCGCCGAAGCCGACGAATGGTCCAAGCACAACACCCCCATCCCGCACGAGCAAGTGCTCGCCGAGTTCGGCCTCTCCATGGCCGACTGGGAGAAGATGAGCCGCGAACCGTAAACCAGCATGGCCAAACGCATCGTCTGGACCGACCAGGCCAAGGCCGACGTTAGCGCGATCGAGCAGCCCATCGCCATCCAGATCCTCAAGACCCTGGGCCGCTACGTCCTCACCGGCGAAGGAGCCACCAAGCAACTCAAGGGCGTCACCCCGCCCATGATCCGCCTTCGCGCCCAGAACCATCGCGTCTTCTTCCGCGAACAGGATGACTCCCTCCAGATCGAGCGTGTTCTCGACCGCAAAGAAGCTTACCGCTAAACCGCCGCCTCCGGTAGGTCGAAAACTCACTTCCGGCGCCAGGCAGATTCGCAATCAATCCACGCGCCGCTGGAAGCTACCGCAATCTATCATCAGAAACACCCCGGGCGTGGCGATCTCGATTGCGGACAAAATGAGTGAAATATTGGGCTTGAGAACGTCAAGATCGATGGCAGAAAGCGTGATGATGGCAATGCGGCGTCCTGCAAGGTTTTGCTGATAGCCGAGGTTCTTGTCCCCAGGGAGAAACACCTCGAAGTCACCCGCTTCCGCTACGCGCAACAATTCTCCGTTCTTGAGTCCGGCCCAACCCATATAGTCCACCGTGTAGACATCGTGAGCTGAGAGCAGTCTCCTCAACCGGTGATCGAGGTTTTCATCCAGCAAAACTTTCACGGCACGAGTTGGCCGCGTTGCACATGTGCGAAAGCAATCAGAGTCTCGATCTGTTCAATCGAGAGCGAGGGCCACGCTTCTTGAATATCCTCAAGACTCTCCCCGCGATCAAAGCAGCGGACAATCGGGTCTGGGAGGATGCGCGTTCCCCGCACAATAGGTTGACCCGAGACTTTACCAGGCACCCGCTCAACCAAATCGCAGGCTGTCCAATCGATCCCGGTTTCATCTTCAATCTTGGCCATGCCGCCCTCTGCTTTCAGCTTATTCCATACCCAATGTCCTCACCTTTAGGATTTGGTTTCGATCAGCGGCCCATCCGGATTGCTGGCCACCCCAAGCAGCCTTAAGCCACCGCGGCCAGCCCATGCTTGTCCACCAGCGACAGCAGCTTCAAGGCCGCCCCCGAAGGCTTCTTCTCACCGCGCTCCCATTTGCTCACAAGACTTGTCGTGACATTCAGGTAATTGGCAAAGATTGCCTGGCTTACCCGTTCCCGCTCCCGGATGGCCTTGATCTGATTCGCCGTCAACGGAACCACGGTCGTCAGGCAAGCCTCATCAAATTCCCGCATCGTCTGCTTGTCAATCGCGCCAATCCGGTTCAGGGCATCCATCGTTTCGTGAATCGAGGCCATCGCTTCGCTCCGGTAAACCTTGCTCATCTTCGCTTCACCTCCAAAAAATCTCCCTTCTCCACCAGCGCGCTCATCTGCGCCTCCGTCAAGGCCAACACGTATTTCGCCGCAACCTTGAATGCCTTTTCTTCATCTGCTTGAAGATTGTCGCGCTCGCTCTTCGGGAAACCGTACAGGAAAACCGCTCGTTCACCTTGCCGGAACAAGAGCACGGTTCGAAAGCCTCCAGAC
Organism: uncultured Bryobacter sp.; assembly: GCA_964510335.1. Classification (GTDB taxonomy): domain Bacteria; phylum Acidobacteriota; class Terriglobia; order Bryobacterales; family Bryobacteraceae; genus Bryobacter. Next base: position 10,949 of record CAZECF010000104.1, read on the forward strand.
TTTCCTTCTCCCGGCCTGGCAATCCGTTGCTTCAAAACACCACCGCCCAAGTTGGCATCAATCTGACCAGCGACCACACGGTCCACCGCTTCCATCAATGCCGACTCTTCGATCCCCTCTTTACGGGAAAACCGGTGAAACCATTTCGACTGGAAGACTCGCAGACGCGCAAGAGAACTATCGGTGGCTCCCTTCATTATGTAGCACTAAGTACTATAGCTCAACAGCCCATTTTCGGGTCCCAGCTCTGCGGGTCACTTGGGTCTTGATCTAACAATGGCTCATCGGGTGAGCTGAACCGCCCCAGCCCACTCCCCAAATACCGCGCCCCAAAGTAATCCAGCCCCGTCTCTCCATCCCGCTCCTTCCCCGTAAACCGCTGCGCCGGACCCGCCCCCGCGAAGCCCACCGTCCGGTAAGCCGTATCCCCCGCCGTCAACTCGCCCCCGAACGGCCAGTAATCAAAGCGCCGCCCCACATTCACCCCATCCGTCACCACCCGCGTCGAACCCAGCATATCTCCATGCACATACTCAGTCCCACTTACACTCACCGCGCCCCCATACTCCGCCGCCAGTTGCCCCGCGGCGTCATAAACAAACACCGTCTTACTCAGTCCCGTCTGCTTCAGAACCCGCCTGCCTTCTCCGTCATACTCGTAACTGGTCTCGGTCCCGCTCGTGGGAATACTCTTCCGCAGCCGTCCCTCCAGATCAAAGCGCAACCCGTTCCAGCCATCGCTCCCCAACTCGCCGCCCACGTCATAGCTCGTCCCCGCGATCCGGTTCATCGGAAACAACCCCAACACCTGCCCCTCCGTGCAAACCGAAACCTGCGGTGTCTGGGCACTCAAGCCCGGCCTCGCCACCACGGCCCGGTTCCCATGCCGGTCATAGCAGTAATCTTCAATCACCGCCGCCGCAGCCCCACCCGCCGGCTCTTCCCGGAACTGCTGCAACCGGTTCAACGCGTCAAATTCATAGCGCTGCCGCACATTCATCCCTGCACTCCATCATTAGCCAGCCAGGTTCCGGAGAGATCCAGCCAGAATGCGTTTTGCGCTATGGCCGCAAGGGCAACAAACATCAGCAACAGGACTTTCAAAAGATTCTCCGCACCGTCACCACGGTGATGTCGTCGTTCTGGCCCCAGGCCTTGGCGGTGTCAGCGATCTCCTGCGCGGACTTCGTCGATATCTCGCGCGTACGATCGAAGCCGAAGAGTTCGCGCTGGGCGTTCTCGGCTTCGACGACGCCGTCCGAGACGAGGGTGAGGTGGAGGAAGCGGGTGACGAATTCGTCATAGCTGGTTCCAGCCGCAATGCCGAGAGGCAGCCCGGCGGCGACAGGGACTTCCTGGCCGTCGGCGTAAGGGGATGGATGCCCGGCGCTGGCGATGGTGGCTTGGCCGTCAGGGTCGAAGCGGGCGCAGACGCAGGTGACGAAGCCGCCGCCCATGTGGCCGGCGAGTCCGTCGTTCAAGGTCGCGAGGATTGCTCCTGGCGACGAGGTGCGCTGGAGCCGCAACATACCGATGGTCACCGACACCAGCATGGCGGCCTTCAGTCCCTTGCCGCTGACGTCGCCGACCACCACCAGCAGGGCGCCGTCGGCTTCGGCCCGGG
>CAZECF010000105.1:0-12420 GCA_964510335.1 uncultured Bryobacter sp.
AAAACCGCCATTGCCGCAGCATGCCCATCGCGGAAACCTCAACTGTTGCCAGCCGCTTGGCAGAAGGCGTCCAACCCGCCGGCTGCCAGCCCGGTGGCGGCACTGCATAGAACTGGGCCGCCCCCACCACCCCCACCACAAAAACCGCAGCCAGAACAAAGAAGGTGCGCGGAATCGTCTCATTCATCGCTGCGACATCCCGGCCGATCATCCACTCAAGCCAGGGTCCAAATACCAGCGGACCCAATCCAAAACCCATCACGGCCAACCCCACAATCAGGCCGCGCTTGTCCGGAAACCACTTCACGCACATCGCAATCGGAGTGACATAGGCGAACCCCACGCCCACCCCGGCAATCAGTCCATAACCTAAGACCAGCCCTTCCACGCTCTCGTGCAGCAATCCTGCCACCAGACAGCCCCCCGCCAGGAGCAGTCCCCCAAGGCTCGCCACCACCCGCGGCCCCTTGCGGTCCTGCCAGAATCCGGCAATCACCATCCCCACGGCAAACGCAATCAGCGAATACCGGTACGGCATCACGCTTTGGGCCCGCGTCCAGCCGTGCAGTTGCTCGAGTGGTGGCCGAAAAACACTCCAGCTATACAGAATCCCCAACAACACCTGCATGAAAATGGCTGCGGCAGCATAGCGCACCCGACTTAAGTTTGGGTCTTGAGACACCGCTCCATGATATGCAAGAGCAAACAAAAAGGGCGGAGATTTGTTCTTCGAGAATTGAGTTGCACTAGCGCAGAGATCCTCAAGCAGATTCTTGTCAGTTCCCATCGACTCGAATTATGTTACTAAATTTCCGAATAAGTAGTTGACAAAATGAAAGAACACCGCTATATGAATGGTATGAGGTACAAAACATTTGTCCTTTGTCATGTCCTTGCCTTTACCTGTATGTCTCAGACATTGGCACCACGATTTCAGCCAACAGTAAAACCCAAGCCCGCTTCATTGCTGTCAGGAACCGTTCGGCACGCTGCTTTTTCCGGCACAAGAGCAATCGCCCTGATTGACCCCCTCGACCAATCTGGTAAATTTAGCGCTTGGGACCTGGATAGCTCGGCAATTGCGCCGCTAAACCAATCCTTGCCCAAAATACCAGCCCTCTCCACCCTCAGCACGGACTATTTCGTCTGGCTTCAGCCTGGACCTCTTCAATCTAAATTTCATCTCCACAAGCTTGCCGATGAGTCATCTCAATCGTTCAGTGTGGAAATCACGCAAATTGTCCAGATTCGCGTGATTGGTGAAGTCCTTTACGTCATTCACGGGCGCGGAAGTTTGTACCAATTGTCTCGAGTCGATCTAAAAACGAAGGCCGTACACCGTTTGGATGAATTCACATCGGAAACGCCAGTTCTGGTGTTTGGACATTGTGACGACGTCTCTCTCACGATTCTGGACCCCGCACTGGCTCGATTCCGTACCTACCGTCTCGACCAGTCCAACCCGTCACCGTATTGGACCTCAATTTCTTCGCAATTGATCCGGGACCTGAAAAACCAGCCTGCTCCATTTCAGGCCGCAGCGTCAGTCAAGGCTTTTCGCATGACTGTCATCGGCCATTTCAAGGGGCCAGAAGATAAACCATGGTTTCTGCTCTCCGCTGCGGAAAAAGGTGTTGGGCTCTACGCCATCCAGACAGACAGAGAAGGGCGTGAATTATCTCGAATCCTGCTGAAACACCCTGAAGGAAATTCTCGACGAATGAACCCGGTGCACTTTTCCGGCTTTTCTTTCGTCAATGACTCCGTTCGCGTAATTAGCCTGAATGGCGATCAATTGATCTACTCGGGAGTGTTTCAATGAAATTCATTAGAACACATTTATTCCTTCTGCTGCTCATCTTGGCTCCATTAAGCAGCGGCTTTGCTCAATGCGGATTTTTCTATCTGAGCTGCAATAACATTGGAGCACCAGGTTACTGCTTCATACTTTCGCTTAGCGGAACGATCCAAAACGCCTTTGCATGGTCGACTCTGAACAACTGTTCTTATGGATGTTCAACCGACAGTTCAACCGAATGGGCCATCTATGTAAATTGGAACGATTGCGAGAATGAGTCGCACTCTTGGGTTTTCTACGGTTGTTGTCCAGAAACTTAAAGGCTACTTTCAAGAAAATAGGACGGGGTGGAAGCAAAGTCCGCCCCGTCTTAAACGATCAAAACCTAAGTGCCTAGCGGCGCTTGCGCTTCACCATCTCCGGCTCCACTTTTTTGAAGTCCGCTGGAGCAGCGAAAACATCATCGCCAATGCTGGCCGTCGAGAAATTGCTGGCATCCGTGAAGGACTCGCTTACCAGCATCCCTTCGCCGGTCTGGCTTTCTTCAATGGCCTTCTTCGCGTCCCGCGCCGCAGCTTCAGCTTCCGCCTGGCTCGGAGCGTTGTCTTTCTTCTTGCGCCCGAAGCCGCCCAACTTGCCGCCCAGGGCCCCGCCTACCAGACCGCCCATCGACCCGCCAACCTGCCGACCCGCCGTGCTGCCTGCCGTACTTCCCGCCGCTTCCTTCGCCGCTCCGCCCAGATCAACATTTTCCCCACCCGCTCCACCGCCACCGAAGTTCAGATTCATCCCCGGCATCGTGATCCGCGAAATCGTCAGCACTGGAATACCCGGTGTCTTCTGCATTTCCTCGATCATCCGCTGCATGCCCTCAGCCATGCCGGGCTGCCCGGCACTCGCCATCGGGTTTCGCATCCCCATCCAGTTGGCCTTATCCTTCATCCGTTCCTGAAACGCACGGTACTCGGAATATCCAGGCACATTCTCGCTATGCCAGCTATCGTTCACGATGCGCATCATCCCCGCATTGTTCTTGCCATCAGAAGCCGCCGCCTCAATCGTGAAGATCACCTGCTTGGCTGGAAAACCGCCCACTTCCTTTTGCACACCCGTAGCTTTCGCGTCAAACTTCATGTTCACGTTGACGTCTTTGCCCTTGGTGGCTTCCTTCATTTCCGCATTCATATCCGCCATCATCTGCTGCATCTCGGCAAAGGTCACCTGCCAGTACTGCCGCTTCGACAGGTCGATAACAGTGAAAGTTTCTTTTCCGAAATCGATGATGGACTTGTTGTCTTTTGACACCGTCGCCATCCGGTCGCCCTTGAAGTAGTTGGTGGTTGTGTCCGCCTCGGGCTTCTTGCCAAACTTGGTCGCCATCCCCTTGGTTATGCGTGTCGTTGCGTCGTAGCGGAAGTCCGCCAGCAAAGCTCCTGTCAACAAGAGCCCGATTGCTACTGCTTTCATGATCGGTTGATCCTCCAAAAACGAATCTATCAGAAGGAGACGCGACGCGAACCCAACTTTTGGCTCATTTTACTTCGCTATATTCCAGGGGCGGCCGCAATTCGCTCTCTTCTACCGCGCTTTCCCGGTAATTTTTGATTTCCACCGCCGCATCCACCAACCTTCCGCCCTCGCCCACCTGAATGCGCATCGCCTCCACCAGATCTCCTTGCGACTTGACCTTCCCAATCTCCCTCTCCACCGATGGCATCAGCGAAATCACACTCTCCATCCCCGGCAGCAGATAACCCAGGCCATGCTTTTGCTGAAAAGCCTTGATGCTGCGATACCGCCCCGCGTCGCCCTTGCGCTCCACGCTAACCTCCGTGGCCGTCCCACCACCCCCGCCAGGAAATAGCCGCTTCAATCCCTCCACCAGTACATTCGGGATATCGGCGGCAATCCGCTCCCGCATCTCCTCAATTTTCAAGTTCTCAAAGGTCTGATCCCGATGATCGATCAGCACCATCGTGCCGTCCGCGTAGTTCACCAGAATCGTCTGCTTTTCCCCCTTGACCAGGATCCGGCTACCCTTCAGCAGCACTACTTCGCCAGCACTTGTCATCTTTCCGATTCCCGCAATCCCTGCCACCAGTTGCAGAATCGAATTGGTCTTCGCCGCATAGGCCAGCTCATAGCGAGCGTCCGCCCACACCTGCCCAACCATTACGATCGCCAGCAACAGGACCCGCATCTTTTACTTCACTTCCTTATACCCGGCCGGGATCGCAAACTCTGTTTCCGGAATGGGCTTCGTATCGAAATCTTCGGCCCGCATCGTCATCCGCATCGTGAGGGTGTCGGCTAAGCCCTGTGTTTCCATACGCATAGTCAGCTCCAGCACCTGTCCTGTCATTCCTTCGGCATCTTTCAACACTTGCGCTCCCCCCGGGATGCTGGCAAAGAACTGGGTCATCATTCGCAAGGTGGGCGAGGTCACTTGGCTACCCTTGGCCTGCATGCGACGGGTCCAGTCTGCAATTTCCTTGCCGCCCGGTGCCGCTTCGCTGGCCCAGAATTCCATCTGTGTCCGGGAACTCATTCCCTTCGGCAGTCCTGGCACCTGGAAACTCATATCCAGCACACTCACCATTCCTTTCGCCGGATAACCGCCAATTTCCTTACCCTCGCTCCGCGGATTGGAAACAATGCGAAACACCGCCCCCATTTGTTTCAACTGCGCGAGAGCTGCCTGGGAAGCCCTCTCCGCCTCTTCCACGGAACTTTTTGTCCAGGTTTGATTTCCATGGTCCAGCGTAATCACTTCCTCGGTCTCATAGAAATAGATCTGGCTCGATCGAGCCGTCCGCGTCAGTTGCTTGCCCTTGGCCTGCAGCACTTCCGTGGTGCAATTCCTTACCGCATCCGCCAGCACCCCGTTTTTGGCCATCACCTGGTCGGAGCTTTCCATTTCACAGCGCAGAACATAGCGAACGTCCGCCCGCAAATAAATACACATCGCCACCATGAGAAGAAAAGCTTTCGCCATCGCGCTCACAATTTTCGCATCCTATAAGGTGAGATGCATTTGTCGGCAGTCAGTTACCTCAATACGCGCCCACTTGTCTGGGGCTTGATGCATGGCCCCCAGAACGGAATGGCCAAGCTCGACTTCGACCTGCCCGCCGTCTGCGCCCAGCGCCTCGGTTCAAAAGAAGTAGAAGCCGGTCTCGTCCCGGTCATCGAAGCCGCCCGCCAACACCTCCCGCAGGTCGGCAATCTCGGAATCGCCTGCGTCGGCCCGGTCCGCAGTATTCTCCTGCTTTCCAAAGTGCCGATCCGCGACATTCGCACCCTGGCGCTGGACCATTCTTCCCGCTCCTCGGTGATGTTGACGCGCATCATCCTCGCCGAAGGCTACGGTCTGCACCCGGAAACACTCATCATGCCCCCCGATCTCAACGCCATGCTCGGCCGGGCTGACGCCGCCCTCATCATCGGGGACCCTGCCCTCCGCATCGATCCCGATTCCACCGGCCTGCACGTTCTCGACCTCGGCGAAGAATGGTACAAACTCACCGCCCTGCCCATGGTCTTCGCCATCTGGGCCGGATACCGCAAGCATCCAGCGCTCGCCGCGATTCTCGATGAATCCTACCGCTACGGCCGCGCCCGGCTCGACGAAATCGTCACCGCGGAAGCCGCTAACCGCAAAATCGACCCCAGGCTCGCTCACCAATATCTCGCCTCCATCATCCATTACGAGCTCGAGGCCGACTACCGCCGCGGTATGCAACTCTATATCGATCACGCCATCCAGCACGAAGAAAAGCTACTTGTATGAACCTTGAACGAATTTCCCGCCAACAAGCCCGCGACTGGTTTCACTCTGATGACCTCATCGGCCTCGGCATGGCTGCCGACTCCGTCCGCAAAGCCTGGCACCCCCACGGCGTTGTCAGCTACATCATCGATCGCAACATCAATTACACAAACTTCTGTACGGAATACTGCACCTTCTGCAACTTCTACCGCCCCATGAATTCCCCGGAAGGCTACATCCTCCCGACTGAAGTCATCTTTGAAAAGATCCAGGAAACCATTGACCTCGGTGGCACCGGCGTCCTCATGCAGGGCGGCCTCCATTCAGAACTCAAAATTGACTACTACGAGGACCTCTGCCGCGCCGTCAAGACCAGGTTCGGCGACCGCATCTGGCTTCACTTCCTGAGTGCCCCGGAAATTCTCAACATCGCTCAGATTTCCGGCCTTTCGATCCACGACACCATCGCCCGCCTGCGCGATGCCGGTCTGCAATCGATCCCCGGAGCTGGTGCCGAAATTCTTGATGACGAAGTCCGCCACCGCATTGCCCGGCTCAAGTGCAACACCGAAGAATGGCTCGACGTCCACCGGACTGCCCACAAACTGGGTGTCCGCACCACCGCCACCATGATGTTCGGTACCGGCGAAACGCTCGACCATCGTCTCAACCACCTCGAACACATCCGACGCCTTCAGGACGAAACCGGGGGCTTCACGGCCTTCATCCCCTGGAGCTTCCAGCGGGAAGGCACCTCCCTCGGCCGCTTCATCAAGGAAGAGGCCACCGCTGTCGAGTTCCTCAAGATGCTCGCCATCAGCCGCCTCTATTTGGACAACATTCCCAATATCCAGACCAGTTGGGTCACTCCGGGTCTCAAGGTCTGCCAAATGGGCCTGCGCTTCGGCGGCAACGACGTCGGCTCCATCATGATTGAAGAGAATGTCGTCTCCCAAGCCGGTGCTCGCCACCAGGCCAGCGAAGAAGATTTGCGGCGTCTGATTCGCGACGCCGGCTTCGTTCCCAAACAGCGCGACACCCTCTACCGCACTTACTATCTAAACTAGATTCATGAAACTCCGGCTCCGTGCCAACACCATCCGCTTGCGCCTGCTCAAAGGGGAAGTGGACCGTCTGGCCCAAGGCGAAACGATCCGCGAAACCCTCCCCACGCCCGTCCCCTTCCACTTCCAGGTCATTCCCTCCGAAGTAGAGGACCTGCTCGCCAGCTTCGACTCTTCGAGCCTCGACATCAACGTGCCCCGCGATTGGGCCCATCACTGGCCAGCTTCAGACGAAGTAGGCCGTTCGGCCACGTCGCAAGGCATCGAAATCCTGATTGAAAAAGACTGGGCCTGCACCACCCCCCGCCTGCAGGATGACAACGACGGCACCTACCCCAACCCCACTGCATTAGGATAAGTAACTTGTCTACTTCAAACCAGGACACCGCTTTCTTCGGCCACCCCCGAGGTCTCTCCACCCTCTTCTTCACCGAAATGTGGGAGCGCTTCAGCTATTACGGACTGCGCGCCATTTTGCTCCTCTACATGGTTGCCGACCCTTCCACCGGCGGTCTGGGCTTTTCCATCGCCAAGGCCAGCGCCATCTACAGTCTCTATGCCTCCATGAACTATTTGCTGGCGCTGCCGGGTGGCTGGCTCGCCGACAAGTTTCTCGGTTTGCGCAACGCGGTGCTCATGGGCGGAATCCTCATCGCGGCGGGCAACGCCATGATGTACTTCCCGGGCCTCACCACCTTCTATGCCGGCCTCGGCTCCATCATCGTCGGCACCGGCTTGCTCAAGACAAACGCCTCCACCATGGTCGGCACTCTCTACCGCGAGAACGATCCGCGCCGGGACGCAGGCTTTTCCATCTACTACATGGGCATCAATATTGGCGCACTCGTCGCGCCCCTGCTCGTTGGCTACCTGGCTCAGCGCGTCAACTGGCGCTACGGCTTCCCCGTGGCTGCCTCGTTCATGAGCATCGGTTTGATCCAGTTCGCTCTCGGCGCCAGGCACTTCCCCGAGCGCGTCTTCCGCGCCGTTCCGGCAGGCAATATTCTCGAACAACAGTCCCGCGTCCGCTGGCTGCGCTACGGCCTGGCAGCCATTGTGGCCGTACTGTCGCTCACCTGGCTCATCTCCCCCAGCGTCGAAGCACTGGCTGACTCATTTGGCGCGCTCCTGCTCACCATCGTCATCGTCGTCCTGGGCTATCTGTTGCTCAAGGGCAGTCCGGATGCCTTTGAACGCCGCCGCCTCGCCGTTGTCTGCATCCTCTTCTTCATCTCCACGCTCTTCTGGTCAAGCTTTGAACAAGCCGGCAGCACGCTCAACCTTTTCGCCGAAAAGAACACCATTGAACTCTTCCCCTCCACCTGGTTCCAGAGTTTCAACAGCCTCTTTCTGATCCCCCTTGCCCCGCTATTTGCTGCCCTCTGGGTTCGTATGGGGGACCGCCAGCCGAGCGTCCCCATCAAGTTCGCCATCGGCCTGCTCTTTGTCGGCATTGGCTATGTCTGGCTCATGTTCGGCGCTCAAATCTCGGAAGGCGGCGTCAAAGTCTCCCCCATCTGGCTCATCGGCACCTACCTGCTTCACACCATTGGGGAGCTCTGCCTCTCGCCCGTCGGCCTCAGCGCCATGACCAAACTCGCCCCCGAGCGCATGGCCGGCTTCATCATGGGCGTCTTCTTCCTCTCGATCTCGAGCGGCAATTACATCGGTGGCCGCCTCGCCAGCCTCTATGAGACGTTGCCCTTGCCCCATCTCTTCGGCGGCATCGGCGCCTTCTGCATCATCGTTGCTCTCGTCTTCGCCGCCTTCGCCAAGCCGGTTGCCCGCATGATGGAGTCTTCTCCTGACATACAATCGCAGCAGTAATGCGGCTGATCTGGATACTCGTACTTCAAGCCTCGCTCTGGGCTGACCCCACGGCGATTCTCAGCAAACGCTGCCTGTCCTGCCACAACGAAGCGGCGAAGATGGGCAACCTCAGCCTCGTTTCCCGGCTGAGTGCAGAACGCGTTCTGGGCGGTAAATTACTCGATCGAATCAATAAAGGGGAAATGCCGCCCGGCGCTCCCTTGCCAGCCGAAGAACGCGAAGAACTCAAGCGCTGGATCGAGGCCGGCGCTCCCTGGGAAGCAAGCCTTGCGGCCAAAGCCCGGCCCCGCGCCAACGCCGATTGGTGGTCCCTCCAACCCATCCGCCGCCACGCCGGCTCGATCGACACTTTCATCGAAAAATCACTCGCCGCAAAGCAACTGCGCCTCTCACCGCCCGCTGACCGCCGCACCCTCCTCCGCCGGGTCAGCTTCGACTTAACCGGCCTTCCACCCACTCCTGCAGAACTTGCTTCCTTTCTTGCGGACTCCTCCCCGGATGCCTACGAGAAAGTCATCGACCGCCTCCTTGCTTCACCAGCCTACGGCGAGCGCTGGGGCCGCCACTGGCTCGACGTCATCCGTTACGGTGAATCCCACGGCTACGAACAGAATCACGTCCGCCCCAACGCCTGGCCCTTCCGTGACTATGTAATCGAGGCCTTCAACCGCGACCTCCCCTTCAATCAGTTCATCCGGCACCAACTCGCCGGTGACCTCATCGCCCCCGATGACCCGCAAGTCAGCGTCGCCACCGGCTTCCTGGTCGCCGGTCCACATGACACCGTTGGCAACTCCAACCTCGCTGCCCAACGCCAGCAACGCGCCGACGACCTCGACGACATGGTCAACGCAACCGCCTCTGCCTTCCTCGGCCTGACCGTCAATTGTGCCCGCTGTCACGACCACAAGTTCGACCCGATTGCGCAGGCTGACTATTACCGCCTCGCCTCCATCTTTGCGGGTGTCAACCATGCTGACCGTCCCATTGCCACCGCCACGGCCAAAGCCGAACGCGAAGCTCTGGCACGTCCTCTTGAAGAGGAAGCCAAAACGCTCGAAGTCCGCCTCAAAGGCTTCCTCGAATCCACGCAGTCAAACCGCAAAGCCGCCGAAGCACAACTCCGCGGCCGTCTCCGCCCCCCGGTCTCTCCCTTCGGCAGCGAAGAATCCTGGACGCCCGCCACGGCCCGCTTCCTCCGCATCAACGGCCCTGAAGGCTTCCCCGGTGGCATCGACGAAGTAGAAGTTTTCGACGCTTCCGGCAAGAACCTTGCTCCCACGGCCAGGCTCAAGGTTTCCTCCACTCGCATCGCCGATGGCAATCCCGATGCCTACCACTCCCGCCACCTGACCGACGGCAACTTCGACAAGCGCTGGTTCGCCGAAACCAACGCTCCCGCCTCCATTGAGCTGCAATTTCCTCGTCCCGTGAAGCTGGTCAAGGCCGCCTGGTCAACGGATCGCCCCAAGGCCTTCCAGGGAAGATTCCAACAGAACACGCTGTCCAACTACACCATCGAGATCTCCCGCGACGGCCGACGCTGGACCCGGATTGCCTCGGGCGAGGGCCGTCTCCCCCACCGCCCCGCCGACCTCGACCGCCTCATCACCCTCGAGGCGCTCTCCCCAGCCGACCAGTCGGACTTCAAACAAACCGAAGCCCGCCTCGCCGCCATCACCAAAGAACTCAAGCAGCTTCCTTCTCTGCCGCAAGCCTTCGCCGGAACCTTCAAGCAACCCTCTGAGCCGGTCTACCTCCTGCGTGGCGGCAATGTCATGCAACGCGGGGCCGAGATCGCCCCGGCCAGCCTCAGCACCATTCCCTCCTTTGGCTTTGAACTTCCTGTAGATGCTCCCGAAGGCCAGCGCCGCCTGCAATTTGCGGATTGGCTCGCCGACTCGCGCAACCCCCTCACGCCCCGCGTCATCGTCAACCGGCTCTGGCACTATCACTTCGGCCAGGGCATCGTCGGCACCCCCTCCGACTTTGGTTTCAACGGCGAGCGCCCCTCTCATCCGGAACTCCTCGATTACCTCTCCCAGCGCCTCCTCGATTCCGGCTGGCGTCTCAAGCCCCTGCACCGCGAAATCCTGCTCTCGGCCACTTACCGCCAAGCCAGCACCTTCAACGAGGCCGCCGCCCGCATCGATGCCGATGCCCGCCTCCTCTGGCGCTTCCCCCCGCAGCGGCTCTCGGCCGAGGCCCTCCGCGACACCATGTTGAGCGTGGCCGGCGTGCTCAATCCCCAAAGGGGTGGCCCCAGTTTTCGCCTCTACAAGTACACGGTCGACAATGTTGCCACTTACTTTCCCCTCGACCGCTTTGCCCCCTCCACCTACCGCCGCAGCGTCTATGCCGAGTCCGCTCGCTCCATCCGCACCGAACTGCTCAGCGTCTTTGATTGCCCCGATTCTTCACTGCCCGAGCCGCGCCGCGTCGTAACCACTTCTCCGTTGCAGGCCCTCTCGCTGCTCAATCACAGCTTCACTCTCGACATGGCCAGGGCACTGGAGCAACGCACCAAGGGCAGCATCCAAGGCACCTTTGAACTGGCCTACGCCCGTACTCCCACACCTGCTGAAGCTGCCGCCGCCGAAAAACTCATCCAGCAACACGGCTTCATCGCTTTTGCCCGCGCCATCTTCAATTCGAGCGAGTTCCTCTATGTCGATTAACGCCCACCATCTCCACCGGCGAAGCTTCCTTACCGGACTCGGCGCAATCGCCGCCGCCGATTTGCTGAGTGGCGCAACGCGCTCGCCCCACTTTGCTCCCAAGGCCAAACGCGTCATCCAGATCTTTTGTCCCGGCGGCGTCTCGCACATGGACACCTTCGATCACAAGCCGGAGCTCACGCGCCGCAGTGGCCAGCCCATGCCCGGCGGCGACAAAGACGTCACCTTCCAGGGTGCCAACGGCAATCTCATGGCCAGCCCCTGGTCCTTCACTCCCAGCGGCCAGTCCGGCAAGATGGTCACCTCCATGCTGCCCCACCTCGCCCGCCACGTGGATCGCATGGCCTTTGTCCACTCGATGTCTTCCCGCTCCAATACGCACGGCCCGGCCTGCGTAGCCATGAACACCGGCTTTGTCTTTGAAGGCTTCCCCTCTGCCGGAGCCTGGCTCAGCTATGCCCTCGGCAGCGAGAATGAAAACCTTCCCGCCTATGTCGCCATCCCCGACGTCCGCGGCATTCCCCCCTCCGGGCCGGCCAATTGGACCAGCGGCTTCCTCCCCGCCGAACACCAGGGCGTCGCCTTCAATGCCGCCGAGCCCATCCGCAACCTCGAACGCCCGCCGGAGCTCTCCGCCTCTGCCGACCAGGCCAGTCGAGAATTCGCCAATTTCCTCAACCAGCAACACGCCTCGCAGCGAGCAGGTGCTTCAGAACTCAATGCCCGCATCGCGTCGTATGCTTTGGCTGCACGCATGCAGTTATCGGCGCCTGAAGTCTCAAATCTCGATTCCGAATCGAAGGCCACGCTCGACCTCTACGGCGCCAATCACCAAAACCCCCTGCTGGCCGCCTACGCCCGCAATTGCCTGCTTGCCCGCCGCCTTGTCGAGCGCGGAGTCCGCTACGTGCAGCTCTACTGTGCCTCGCGCGCTTCCGGCGTCGACGGGCTCCTCAACTGGGATGCCCACAAGACACTGAAGTCCGATTACGAGCGCCACCTGCCGATCCTCGATCAACCCACCGCCGGCCTCATTACGGACCTGGCCAGCCGCGGTCTGCTCGAGGACACGCTGGTCCTCTGGACGACTGAGTTCGGCCGCATGCCCACCCACCAGCAAGGTACGCTCGGCCGCGACCACAATCCCGATGCCTACACGGTCTGGATGCTCGGCGCGGGCGTCAAGCAAGCCACCTCCTGGGGCGCGACAGATGACTTCGGCCGCCGCGTCACAGAAAACCCAACGACGGTTTACGACTTCTGGGCCACCGTCCTGCACCT
>CAZECF010000106.1:0-12294 GCA_964510335.1 uncultured Bryobacter sp.
TGGCGTCCCCACGGGGATTCGAACCCCGGTTATCGCCGTGAAAGGGCGGTGTCCTAGGCCTCTAGACGATGGGGACGCAAGAGAGGGGCTGCAAGATCAGCCACAATTTCTAATGATAGCAGATCTTTGCCGCTTTTACAGCGACTTCAGATAAGCCAGCAAATCGTCGCGTTCTTCTTTGCTCAGCAGCTCTTCATAGGCGGGCATGCCGTTGCCACCCTCATTGATGATGCCGCGCACGTTCTCTTCGGTCGGCTTCTTGCCGTTCTGCATCTTTTCCTTCTTGAAAAGACCCTTCAATGCTGGACCCATCTTCTTTTCGTCGCTGTCCGCATTGTGGCAAACCGAGCACTGTTCAAACACTTCTTTGCCCTTGTCCACTGCGCCGTTTTGCGCAGCGGCCGAAGGCGCTGATAAGAAACTGAAAACTGCCAACGAAGCAGCTCCAAAGGAAAGAACGACACTCTTCTTCATTGTTTCTAATTTTACAATGGCCATATGCCCCCCGTCATCCTGCTTTTTTCTAAAGCTCCCGTGCCGGGCAGGGTCAAGACCCGACTGCAACCGGTGTTGAGCGCCGATCAATGCGCAGAATTGCATCTCTCGCTTACAGAAGACGTGATCGATACCCTCATGGGTTTCCGGGATTCAGCCAAAATCGAATTGCACCTCGATACGCATTCGAAGGCCTGGCCTGATTGCGACTTTCCCCGCCTTCTCCAACAAGGCTCGGATCTTGGTCAAAAGATGCGCAATGCCGCCATCGATGCACTCTCTCGCGGCTTCTCTCCTGTACTTCTTCTCGGGAGCGACGCCCCGGACCTCCCCGCTTCTCATATCTCCTCCCTGCTCCAGTCCAGCGCCGACATCGCCTTCGGACCCGCCTCCGACGGCGGCTATTGGGGAGTATTGTTCCGCGCCGTACCCGCTGTACTTTTTGACGGAGTGGAATGGTCCACCTCACAAACCCTTGCCCAAAGCATTGTTCAAGCCGAATTGCTTGGCCTCAAAGTGGAACTTGGTCCGCTCTGGCAGGATGTTGACAGCGTCGAAGACTTGCATCGCATTGCTCAATCCGCAGCCGCGCCCCGAACGCGTGCCTGGCTTGCCACCCAAGAATTTTTCACCACATCAGCAAAGGAAGGCATCTAACAACTATGCCCATCAAAGAAGGATCAAAGGCCCCCGACTTCGCACTCGAAACCGATACCGGTGACAAACTCAAGCTCTCCTCACTGAAGGGCAAGAATGTCGTTCTCTACTTCTACCCCAAGGCTGATACGCCCGGCTGTACGACAGAAGCCTGCGAATTTCGCGACCGCGACGCCGATTACACCAACGCCAATACTGTCGTTCTTGGCATTTCGCCTGACCCGGTCAAAGCAGTCGCCAAGTTTAAGGAAAAGTTTGCGCTCCCCTTTACCTTGCTGGCTGACGCCGAACACGCTGTTGCCGAAAAGTACGGAGTGTGGGTGGAAAAGAGCATGTATGGCAAGAAATACATGGGTGTCGAGCGAAGTACATTCCTGATCGACAAGGAAGGCAAAATCGCGCGCATCTTTCCCAAGGTCAAACCTGCCGGTCACGCTGCGGAAGTGCTTGCCGCCCTCGAAGCTCTCTAGGCCTGCGTCAAACTGAGCACGTTGCCGTCCGGGTCCTTGAAAAAGGCCACTTTCGCCACGCCATCCGGCGAAGTCCAGACGCCAAGTTCGTCCTGTTCGAGAAAAGGGTAGCGCTCCATGGCAATGCCAAGGGAAAACAAGCCCTGAATTGTTTCCCGGATGTCGGCTACCGACCAACCCAACACACTATGCTCGCTCGGTTGATGGGCTGACATAGCTGTCAATCGCAAGGTCGCTCCATTCAGGTCAAACACGGCCGCGAATTCGTCTTGCGCCAAAAAGCCAAGCCCTAACTTGTCGCGATAAAAACTCTTGGCCCGCTCCAAATCGGAAGTCAAAACAAACGTGACCGCTTTTGCTGTACCCAGCATGTTCAGTTCGCCTTTCGTACTGGTCTGATTTTCAGCTCCACCGAGGGAAAGCTTTCCGCGATCATAACGCTTATATCGGCCCCGCGCACGGTCACTCTGCCGCCGTTTGACAAGCCTGTGATCTCGTAATGCTTCAGCTTTTGGCCCTCCCACACCGTCTCAACTGGCGTCAGCGCCACCGCTGCCCCGCGAGGCTTCAGCTTGCCCTGTTGCAGCCAGGTTGAAAACTCCTCGGCCGTCAACAGCAGGTCCACCTTCTGCTGCTCGCTTTCGTCATCCTTCACGTCATAGATAATCTTGTTCACTTCGCCCAGGTGCGGCTTCATCATCGGGAAGAAAATTACATCGTAGATGTCTTCTTTGCCGGTAAAGATCATCGCCATGCGTTCGAGGCCTGGCCCGATCCCGGTCGTGGGCGGCATTGCGTGCTCAAGCGTTTCGATAAAGTCGTAGTCCAGCGGATGAAACTCGCCCTCGTCGCGGTCCTCCGGCCGGAAGGCCTTCTTCCACGTTTCGAGCAACTGCACCGGGTCATTCTGCTCGCTCCAGTTGTCTCCGCATTCCATGCCGGCAATGAAAATCTCAAAGCGCTCCACATAACGCGGGTCATCCTGCATCGGCTTGGCCAGGGGCGAAATCTCAATCGGATGGCCATAAATGAAGGTCGGCTGAATCAGCGACTTCTCCACCTTCTCTTCAAAAGCCCGCACCAGCGCATTCCCGATTGAAGGTTGCGCATCGTTGATACCAAGAGAAGTGAGCGCGGCATTGGCTTCTTCCACTGTTGTCATCGCCTTGAAGTCCAATCCCGTGGTGTTCCTGACCGCATCCGCCATTGTGACCCGGGGCCAGGCATTGGCAAAGTCCACCTGATGGCCCTTCACTTCAAAAGTTGTCCGGCCAAAAACGGTTGTCCCGATATGCCGGAAGAGGTCTTCGATCAACTGCATGTTGTATTCGTAGTTCTCGTAGGCCGTCATCGTTTCGAGCATCACGAATTCAGGGTGGTGGCTGCGGTCGATGCCCTCATTGCGGAAGTGGCGACCCATCACGAAAACCTTGTCGAATCCCGCCGTAATCAGCCGTTTCAGATAAAGCTCATGGGAAATCGCCAGGTACATGTCCGTCGACAGCGAGTTCACATGAGTAATGAAGGGCTTAGCCGTGCCGCCACCATACTGGCTCTGAATAATCGGCGTATTGAACTCCAGAAAACCCCGGCTGTTGAGAAAGCTGCGGATGGCAAAGAGCATCTGGGAAATCTGCTCAAAATGCGTCCGGTTCTCCGGGTTCATGGTGGTGTCGAGATACCGCTTGCGAAGAATGATCTCCCGGTCCTTGATCCCAAAATGCTTGTCCGGGAAGGAGCGCAAACTTTTGGTCAGAATTCGCAAACTGTCGGCGATCACTGACATTTCACCAGTTTTCGTCTTGCCTACCTTGCCTGTGCACTCGACAATGTCGCCCATATCGAGCAGGTTGAAGTTCTCAAAGCCAAGCGTACCGGATGCCGCATCGGTACCCTGCATTTCGCCACGCCGCAGCGCAATCTGGATCAACCCGGACTGGTCCTGTACGTGGCCAAAAGCCATTCCACCCATCTTGCGCCAGCTCATCAAGCGGCCGGCAATCGTGACGGTTTCGCCTTCATGGGCTTCGTAATTGCCCGTCAGCGTCGCAGTCATATGCGTGCGTTTGCTCTTGGCCGGATACGGATTCAGGCCCAGTTCGCGCAAAGACGCAATCTTCTCAAGACGCACGCCACGGATGGCGGCTAACGGCAAATTCGACAAGGCAATACCTCTAGGGAGCGATTAAAGATGGTGGGTCTCGCGCGCGTACCGCGTGACGCCCAGCCTTCCATAGTTTAGCGCTACAGTGCTGCCACCAGCTTCGCCAGCAGTGCTCCCCGGTCCGCCACCCGGTCCAGCAAGAAATTCTCGTGCAGCGTATGTGCCCCTTCGCCAACACATCCCAATCCATCTAGCGTCGGCACGCCTAGCGCTGCCGTAAAGTTGCCATCACTCCCTCCACCGGTTGACGATTCTTCCAGCTTCACGCCCAGTTCAGCGGCGAGACCTTGCGCCGCCGCAAACAGAAATCCAATCGCCCGGGTCCGCTCCATCGGGGGCCGGTTCAAGCCCCCTTCCACGCTCACCTTGCACCGCTTGTCAATCGCTTTCAGCCGCCGGAACTTCTTGTCCAGTGCCGCAAAGTCCTTTAGCCGCTCCACTCGAATGTCCACTGCTACCTCAGCCTCGGCTGCCACCACATTCGTCCGCGTGCCACCCCGGATCACCCCTGGATTCACGGTAATGCCCTTCGCCAAATCCGTAAACCCGGCGATGATCTCAATCTGCCTCGCCAGCTCCACGATGGCGCTCGCGCCCGCCCCGAAATCCACGCCCGCGTGGCTCGCAATCCCCTCTACGCGCACCGTGTAATCGCCCGTTCCCTTTCTTGCTGTCTTCAGCTTCCCTGTCAAACCGGTGCCCGGCTCCACCACCAACACATACTCGGATTCTGCCGCCATCTTTTCTGTCAAGGCCCGTGAGGAATCTGACCCGATTTCCTCATCACTGTTGATCTGCAACGTCAGCTTCTTCTTCACCGGGATCCCCAATTCCCGCAGTGCTCGCGCCGCAAACACCACCAATGCGATTCCCCCCTTGATATCCAGCGCACCCGGGCCATATACCCGGCCGTCTTGGACCGAAAACGGAAACTTCGCCAGCGTTCCCGCAGGATGCACCGTATCGGAATGAGCCAACGCCAGAATCCGGCCCTGCTTCCGGCCCCCCGGCAAATCGAAGTCAATCAGCAAGTGCGGTCCTGCTCCCTTGGCCCCAACCCGCTTGACTTTTGCCTCCCCGGCCAGGCGAGCTTCCAACAAATCGGCAAAACGGCTAATCGCCGCCGCATCCCCGCTCGGCGTCTCAATTTCCACCATCTCCCGCAGAAAACCAAGAAACTCAGCCCGCTTTCCGTTCATCCAGTCCAGTACTTGATCCATAGGCGCTTATAATAACTAGTTTGCATGCCCTCGCTGAACATATTGGAAATTCAGGATATTCTCCCGCACCGCTACCCGCTCCTTCTTGTTGACCGGATCCTCGAACTCGAAGAGTCGCGTGTCGTCGGCCTTAAGAATGTTACCGCTACCGAGCCCCACTTCCAGGGCCATTTTCCCGACTTTCCCGTCATGCCCGGGGTCCTCATCGTCGAATGCATGGCCCAGACCGCTGGTGTTCTTGTCCTCAGCCAAATTCCCGACCGCAAGAACAAAGTGGTCCTGCTCACCACCATTGAAAGTGCCAAGTTCCGCAAGCCGGTTGTCCCTGGCGATCAGCTGCGCGTCGAAATGACCGTGATCTCCAAGCGCGCCTCCGTTGCCAAAATGCGTGGTGAGGCCCGCGTCGATGGCGAACTTGTCGCCGAGTGCACTGTCATGTGTGTTCTTCGCGATAAGGGCGGCGTCTAAGGACCCCCCATGTCCGTGCACCCCTCGGCGATCGTGGACCCGCGGGCAAGCATCCACCCAAGTGCCGAAATTGGCCCCTTTTGCGTAATCGGCCCGGATGTGCAAATCGGCGCGGGAACTCGCCTGATGGCGCACATCTATGTTGAAGGCCCCACCGAGATCGGCGAAGAGAATCTCTTCTATCCCTACTCCACCGTTGGCGTTGCCTCGCAAGATCTCAAATACAAAGGGGAGCGCGCCTTCACCAGAATCGGCCACCGCAACCGCATCCGTGAGTTTGTGTCCATCCACCGTGGCACGGAAGGCGGAGGTCTGCATACCACCATCGGGGATGACAACTCCCTGCTGGCCTATTGCCACATTGCCCACGACGTTCACCTGGGCAACCACTGTGTTCTTTCAAACGGGGTCACCTTTGCCGGCCACGTCACCATCGGTGATTGGGCCGTGATCAGCGCCCATTCCGCCGTCCATCAATTTTGCCGCATCGGCCGTCACTCCATGATTGGCGGCTTCAGTGTTGTAGTGCAGGATGTCCTGCCCTTCTCCTTAACCACCGGCTCAGGCCGTGACATCAAACTCTTTGATGTAAACAAGGTCGGACTCGAACGCCGTGGCTTCTCCCCCGATCAAATCCAGGCCCTCCACAAATCCTTCCGCCTCCTGCGCGACAAGAAGTTGAATACCTCGATGGCGGTTGCCGCCATTCGCGAACAGGTGGCGGAAACAGCGGAACGCCAAGAGCTGCTAGCCTTCATTGCCACCTCCGAACGCGGATTCGTGAAATAGATGCCCGCGCGCTACGCCATCCTCTGCGGAAATGGCCGCTTCCCCATCCTTGCGCTGGAAGCAGCGCGCCGCCAGGGTGACGACGTCATCGCAATCGGCATCAAGGAAGAAGCCGATCCAGCTATCAACTCCCTGGCCGCATCCACCCAATGGATCTCCCTCGGCCAGCTCAGCAAACTCATTGACACGCTGCATGCCGCGGGCATCACGCAATTGATGATGGCTGGTCAAGTCAAGCACGCCAGCATTTTCTCGGCCATTACGCCGGACTGGCGTCTGCTCAAATTGCTGGGTCGCCTGGCCACCAAGAATACCGATTCCCTCATTGGTGCCGTTGTGGATGAGCTTCGCAGCGAAGGCATCGAGCTTGTCCCCTCCACGCTTCTGCTCACCAGCCTCCTTGCCACCCCCGGCCCCATGACTCGCCGCAAGCCCTCCCGCGAAGAAGAAGCCAACATTGCCTACGGTCGCGAAATTGCCAACCTCATTGCCGGCCACGACGTCGGCCAAAGCGTCGCCATCGCTGGCCAGGCTTGTGTTGCAGTGGAGGCAATGGAAGGAACCGACGCCATGCTCCGTCGCGCCGCTGGTCTTGTCAACGGAAAAGATCTTACCTTGGTCAAGGTCTCCCGCCGCCGCAAGCATCTGCTTTTTGACGTCCCCGTTACGGGCCCCACCACAATCGAAGTGATGCGCGAATGCAATGCGAAGTCATTGGCGGTCGACGCCGGTCGAACTCTTCTGCTCGACAAGGACGCCTTGCTTGCCGCCGCTGACCGGGCAGGCATCACGGTTGTCGGCTTTGCCCCTGCCGACGGCTAGAGCTTGGATTTAACTAACTCGCGGTATTCCGCTTCCAGCTCCGCGTCTGGATCACGCCGCAAGGCACCTTCAATCTGGGCAACCAGCCTGGTTACTTCTTTGGCGTTGCCATTCCCGTCTTCCCGGCGAAGAAATTTCACGAGATAGACCTGACCCCAGGCCCGCTTCAACCGCGAGAATTTCGTGTCTGACGGCGCTTGAGCCGCGAGTTCCAGATAGGGCAGAGCGCGGCGGGCTAGGGCCACCGCTTCCCGGTTCTTTCCCGCATCGGCATGCACCCAGGCCATATACGTCAAAGTGGAAGCCAAGCCTGTCAGCATCCTGGTGTCTTTGGGGTCCGCTGTATGCGCTGCCTCCCGGATTTGCAGCGCTTCCTGATAGAGCTTTAGCGCCTCCCCATAGCGCTTACGCAATCGCGCTACCAGCCCCAGGTCCGACAATGTGTAGCTGATGCTGACGGTGTCCGCCTGGATTCGTCTCTCGATTGCCAGCGCTGCCTCGTACCGCGCCGCTCCCTCCTCCAGTCTCTTCTCTGCCAGAAGGAGCGCGCCCCATCGCTTCAGGGCGAATGCCATTTGAGCGCGGTCACTATCCTTTGTCCGTTCAAAGGAATCTACTGCACGTTGATATGCTGCCATTGCCTGCGAGCGGTCTGTCCTCGACAGAAAGAATGCCAACTCACTATAGGCTGTTGCCAGATCCGCCGATGCCCCAAACTCCCTCAGCTTTTCTACGACTGCGGCAAGCTTCGCCGTTAACGCCGCGGTTTTGGCTGAGTTGCCTTGAACAGCATATACGCGACCTGCTTCTGCGTAATAGGCGGATAGCGCCTGCAAGGATTCCTTACTGTTGCCCTGACGGGCTTGCTCTGCCAGCAGGATCGCTTTCTCATAACTCGCGGCTGCCGCCCGATAATCTCCCAGATTCGCCGTTGTCGGCAAACCTTGCACGGCACCCAAAGCCCTCCAGGCATGCGCCATTTCCAGTAGCAAAACCGGGTCCTGATTCTCCAACTCACTAAAATCACTCAACAATTTCGCGGTACTTTCCACCACGGACTCACGGGCCGCGACGGGAAGGTCGCCAACGGATCGCAGCATCGCCCGGGAGAACGCTCTGGTTTTCTCAAACTGCCGTAATGTCCGCTCCTGGTTCAGGCTGGCTCTGCGAGCCTGCCACCCGGTTGTGACCATTCCCACAAGCACGGCAGTAACCAGCGCTGCCGCCCATGGATGCCTTCTCATGGCCTTGCTTGTGGAGTAAAGCCAGCTTGAATCAACGGCTGCAAGTGGCCGGTACTCCAACCAGGCCTGCAACTCGTTTTGCAGCGCTTCTGCGGTGGAGTAACGCCTGGCTGGGTCTTCCTGAAGGCATTTCGCGATGACTTGCACCAGTTCGTTATCCGTCGAGTCCAGGATCCCGTCAAGCAAAAGTCCCAACTGATAGACATCGCTCTCGGTGGTCAGCGCCTGTCCAGACAATTGCTCTGGGCTCGCCCGTGAGATCGTCAGCGCCGCCGTGCCACCCTCGGCTTCGCTGAGAATCCGTGCAATGCCAAAGTCCAGCAAGCGCGGCTCCAAGTCCGGGCCAACCAGTATGTTGCCAGGCTTCAGATCCCCGTGCACGATCAGATTTCGATGGGCAAAGGCGACCGCCGCGCACACCCGCACCATCAACCTCACTCTCTCCGGGATAGAAGGTTGCCGCTCTTGAACAAAGGAATCCAGGCGTTGCCCGTCCACAAATTCCATTGCAAAATAAGGCATCCCGCCTGGCGTTTTTCCCGTGTCATAAAGCCGGACAATGTTCGGATGTTCCAGCCGGGCTAGAATCGCGCGCTCCCTCACAAAAAGGTCCAGCAGTTCCGGAGCAAAGCGCCGCCCACCGATCACTTTCAACGCCACCCGCCGCTCAATCTCAGGGTCAGTATGGAATGCCTCGAATACCCGTCCCATTCCCCCGGCCCCCAGTTCTCTCCCGATCCGCCAGGGGCCCAGCACCGCCGGTACCGGTTGATCGATATCCAGATAATGTGGGTCGCGTTCCCACAGGTCCAACAAGCCGAGCGCCTGATCAATCACCGCGTCGGGATAACCCGACCCCTCTATCCATCGACGCCGCTCTGTGTCCGGGCGCTCGGTGGCTTCTGCCAGCAGGTCCGTGATGATCTCCCAATGGCTCATGGTTTTGATTCAATAAATTGCTTGATGAACATCCTCGCGGCCAGCCAATCCCGCTTGAGTGTCGTCGGTGAGATATCGAGAATCTGGGCGGTTTCCTCGGCGGAAAAACCACCAAAAAATCGCAGGTCCACTTGCCGGGCTTGCCGTGGAGACAAAATTTCCAATTGATCCAACGCCTCGTCAAGGTTTGGCAAGTTGAATTCGCTCACCATCTTCAGGTGAATGGGGAGCGAGTTGGCCGGGTCCCGTTTTGCGGCGCCCTTTGCTCTTGCCCGGTCTACCAGAATGTTCCGCATGATGATCGCTGATGCCGTGAAAAACGGCGCCCTCTGTTCAAACGAAAGGTTTTCCGAATTGGCAAGCCGTATCCAGGCTTCGTGCAGCAACTCAGTCGGAGAAATGGTGGCCTGCGGGGAGAGTGCACGCAAGCGTCCAGCCGCAACCTTTCGTAACTCCGGATACAGCTTCTCAATTACTTGCGCGAGTGCCTGCCGGTCACCCTTCTGCCATTGCCGCAATAATTCCGTAACTCCCGCTGACCCCGGTTGCGCTGGCATACCGCCATTGTACCGGGGCAGCTCCTCTTGCCTTGGGCTAGCAGCGATCCTCTCAGTTCACGCAACTGAGAAATGCTCCTTGCGCCCGGACCCCGTCAACCTCCATTACTAAAGGCAGCTCCCCTCCCGTGATGCCAGCGGGCACGACGAGATTTACCTGATACGCACCCGCGAAAGTCATTCCCGCAAACAGGATCGTGGCCGGCTGCCCACCTAAAGTCACACGAATCCTTCCGGGGTTATCAATCGGGTAAGCGGTTGACAGTACTTGCCCCACTGGAGTTGGCTGTGCAGTTGGACCCAATCCGTTCGCATACAAAGTCAGGACATCTCCGGCGCGACAGGGCCGGGTCTCCACGCCTCCTCCCAGTGCGCCACTTCTTGCAACAAATACCGCGCTATTTGCATAGAGCGCTGAAGGGAAGAATTGCTCCCCGAGAAAGTAGCCAAACCAGCCCGGCGATACCCGGTTCACCTGCACGTTTCGTCGGGTGCTTCCGCTTCCGTTTGACACTTCCATTTCTACATTGCCGGAGTAGTTTCCAGGCGGTGCCAGCACGTTGAGCTGCCCCGGACTGAAGTAGGAAATATAAGCATTCTGACCATTTACTCGAACTCGCATGGAACGAATGGACTCTGGCAGGGTATCATTTCCAATGAACTTACTCCATGGCCCCTGCAAAGTTGTGAAGTTTGATCCGAACACGGTAAAGAAGCCGTTGGGCGCAAAGTTTTGAGCAAAGCTCGCAGCGTTGACGACGCTCGAAATTTGTGGCGCACGGCTGGAATTCTGTACCGTGCCGCCGCGAACCTGAAAAACCAGTCTGCCCGTCGCGCCGCCGGCATCCATCGACCGCGTAATCAGGCCCAGGCTCAGCGGGTTGGAGTCCAGGAAGAGTCCGGCTTCGTTCGATCCGTCAATTTCAAATGCCGTGATGGCCGGGGCTCCCGTTCCTGACGTCCATCCGGCGCGAGCCTGCGAAAATCCCACTCCGTTTGCGCAAGTGCGGTTGTTGTTGGAGCACTCCCAAAGAATCGAGCCATAGTTGAATTCGAAATCGAAATTCCCGGCACCCGTGTCAGCCCGATCGATCAATACAAGCTGAAAGACATTGCGCGGTCCGCTCGCACTGAACGGAAAGGGAATAATGCCATTCCATGTCGCCGCAAACGCATTGCGGCCGTTGATCGTATCGCGGCCAAAACTGACCGTATTCGCGTTGGCATATGCGTCGCTCCAAAAGGGTGTAATGGATGCCTGCGTAAGCTCCCGGAGGGGCCGGTATTGAAAGCTTGCGGCAGCGATTCCCAGCGTCACCATTCCGTCCGCGTTCACGCTGGCTGCCGTAAAGCTGCGGCCGTAATAGCTTGCGGTAAATCCGAGTTGCTGAACCGGCGAGGCGACTGAGTCACCTTCGTTCAAGGTGCCTGCTGAGAATCCAGAATTGGTCCGGATCGCATTTTGGCCAAACACAGCCAACGCCGGAAAGAGGACCAGCACAATCATTCGCTTCTGCATACCCAACAAACGAAAGCAGGAGCCTCAAGAGGCCATGCACCGTCGCCAAAATTCAAAGTCTGTGGGGATTAGCTCTTCTTGACCCGCCGCAATGTGAACAATTCTGGTGTCACCTGGGAATCTGTCAGCCGCCGCCAGTCATCCTCAACGTGCAAAAACTTGCCAGAGATGTGGTTTGAAGATTCAGAAGCGAGAAAGCATGCCAACTCAATCTGCTTGTCAGGCTTTACCCCTCCTGTTTGTTGAACAAGTTCGGCTGCTTCCAGTTCTCGCCAACCCGCGGCTTCGCCCGCCGCCAGAATTTCATCCGTCATGTTCGTGTACGCGCCGCCTGGGGAGATCGCATTGACCTGAATATTGTGGTCACGCAGTTCTTCGGCGAGAGAATCCGCAAAGCGCACGACGGCGGCCTTGGAACAGGCATAGGCCGTAAAATTGGGTCGCGGCCTGGCGGAACCACCCCCGGCAATCACAATGATTTTCCCCTGCCGGTTGTCAATCATTCTTGGCACTACGGCCCGGCAGGCGTTTACCGTCCCCATCAGGTTGGTTTCAATCGTATCGGCCCATGCCTTTATCGAATTCTTGTGAAACGGCCCGATGGGGCCTTGAATCGCCGCTCCGCAGATCAAGACCTGAATCTGCCCGTGACGGTGCCGCATCATTTCCAGCACTCCGCTCAGGCGCTCATAATCCCTGACGTCGGCAGCCAGTTTGTGACTGATTCCGCCCGCATGTTTGATCTCCAGATCAGTCAAATCCAGCTCGGCATTCGTCCGGGCCACCAGGCCGACGCGCGCACCTCGCGAAGCGAAGCCAATCGCCAGCCGTTTGCCAATCCCGCGTCCAGCGCCGGTTATGACCACGTTCAAGCCGTCTACAGAAAAAGGAGAATTTGCCATCAATGCACCCAATCAAGTCGCCTTTCGGAGTGTATCGCAGCCCGGGGG
>CAZECF010000107.1:0-12123 GCA_964510335.1 uncultured Bryobacter sp.
CCTTCTTTTGATCAGGTTGAGAGCATCTGCATTTGAAAGGAGATCTTTGGTGGACCTCCGGATATGGTCGATCCAATGCTGAACGAAGGATCTCGTTTGCGGGGTGATGGTGTGGCCATGATCCATCGTCAACTCCCAGAGGCGGCTCACAGACCAGGCGCGAATTTCCTCCAGGGGAAGATTTGCGGTCCATTCGTCGAAATTTGCCTGATGCTCGGCGACAAGGTCGTCATGGTTTCGAAGCCTGGCGAGCTGAATGTTGTACGAGAGCGCCGCCCCATGCATCACCTCCGAGAACAGCCGTGCATGGATCAGGAGTTCTTTATGCTGTTCGGAAAAGCGGCCGTAATCCGGATGTTCCCATGGGGCTTGGGTGTCGGCGGGTTCGCAGTGCAGCGCCAAGAACGAGAGAAGGCTGTTAGGACGAGCAACATGGATGCGATCTCGAATAAACTCGGATTCTTCCCGGGATAAAGCGAAATTCACTGTTGAAGGGAATTCTTCCGGAGGTGCTGGCAATCGAGGATGCCAACTGAGAGCGGCCATCCGCTGATCAACGTCGACATCGTCTCCTCGTGCCTTTGCGTCTTTCTCAAGAGCCCTCAGGGAATTTCGGCGGCGGTAAGTTTCCTCGATGCGCCTGTGATATTCGTCTTGCGAGAATGGGGTAATGCGTATTCCCCAGACACCGAGACCCGCCCAGTAGACTGAGCTCGGCAACCGTTTGAGCTTCTTTCCAGCGGTCTTTCCAAAAACCCCAGCCTGGTCATTTGAATTTAAGAGTGGTTGAACCAAGGCTCGTTCCAGCTTGTCAGCTTGGATCGCAAAACTTTCTGCAGGCACCCGCTTCTCTTCGAGGGATTGATATATCCATGGCACGAAAAGTACGTAGCGGAGGCGCGTCTGGATCGTGCTCGTTCCTGGAAACAACTGATCGGCAAAACTGTCTCTCACCGAGCCGAGTCCGAGTTCGTCACGGCTCTCCTTTTCCTGAAAAAGAGAAAGAATACGAAGTGTTCGTTCCCGCGCTTTCGAGTCATGATCAATCCATGCAAGGACCGAAGGCATACTTACGATGCTTCCCTATAGCAATGCACCACATGAATGACTGTACACCAATCAATTCAAGCG
Source organism: uncultured Bryobacter sp. (assembly GCA_964510335.1). Lineage (GTDB taxonomy): Bacteria > Acidobacteriota > Terriglobia > Bryobacterales > Bryobacteraceae > Bryobacter. The sequence goes on from CAZECF010000107.1 coordinate 1,132, forward strand.
TATTTGTGTTGAATTGGCCTCCGCTCGGGGAGGGATACGAACTGGCAATAAGGCGCTGTGAGAGTTCAGGCAGTTGGCCTTCAGTGGGGAAAGCCATTTATGCTGAAGATTCCTTAGAATCGAGTGTCTGATGTGAGCAAGGTCAGCAAATTGCTCAGAGGGATCTTGTGAAAGTGGTGGAGGCGGTGGGAGTTGAACCCACGTCCGAAATGGCAGCCTCACCCAAGCCTACGTGTGTATCCGCTTCATTATTGATTCAGCTCCAACTCTAGAGAAGCGGCAAAACAAGCCAGAGCCTAGTCCGATTGATCTCGGTCTTCAAGCTACGAACAGAAGCCTTCGACCCATTCCGTGAAATGACGCCCATTAGCGGACCCACGAAAATGCCCGCCTGGGCGGCTACTTAGTAATTAAGCAGCGTATGCAAATTGCGTGTTGGCAATTGTGTTTTTCCAGTCGTTTAACGAGAGCCTGGAGCTCGACACGCCTCAAATGAAACCATCCATCCCGTCGAATCCGTTACGCCCCCCTTTCAATAAAATTATAGCAGGGCCTGAGGATTCACCGCTAAATGCTTGACTCGGCAACGCTAACCCGAATAGCATTTATCTTGAGCGACGCACCACGGGAAATGTTCGATTTTGACCCTTCTGACCTCGAACCCGGAATCCGGTCCGCCGAAGAACTGCCCTCCAAGCTCTACTTCCGCATCGGCGAAGTAGCCAAACTCACCGGTCTCAAACAACACGTCCTGCGCTACTGGGAAACGGAATTTCCGGCTGTTGCCCCCCGCAAAATGGGTTCTAATCACCGGATGTACCGGCGTAAGGACGTCGAGTCGATTCTCGAAATCAAGCACCTGCTTTATGAGAAGCGCTACACCATTGAGGGCGCCCGCAAGCACATCGAGGCCAAGCCCAAGCCCGGCGCAAAAGCTCCCAGGCGCAGCTCCGGTGGCCGCGTATCTTCCTTACCCATGCCCCGGCAACAGTCCAGCCTCTTCGGCGGGGATCCGCCTCCTTCTGCCAGCACGCCTCAATTCAAAGCTATCCAGGCCGAACTGCGCTCCATCTTGAATTTCCTCAAAGACTAGTTTCAATTCTTCCCACCCTCAGCCGATAAGTCCTTTACGCAGCGGCCATGATCCAACTCACCCGTCTCAACCAGGAGGGCGTTCTGGTCAACTCAGACCTCATCGTACTGGTGGAAGCCAATCCGGACACCGTCCTCGCCCTTAGCACCGGCGAGCGTCTCCGAGTCCGTGAATCTCTTCTCGAAGTTGCCGATCGCGTTGTGGAATTCAAACGCCGGGTGCATGCTTGCCAGCTTCCCGGCGCCGGAGACATATCAAATGGCCGCTAAGACTCCCAAAGGACGTCTGGACTGGATCACCATTCTCGGACTCAGCCTGGCGCTGGGCGGTATCGCCGGAGGCCTCGTGCTCGAGGGCGGGGAACTGCAGGACATCGCCCAAGTCACCGCTGCCATCATCGTCGTAGGCGGAACGCTGGGTGCGGTCTGTGTCAATACTCCCGGCCCGGTTTTACGCGGCGCGTTGCGACGCTTTCGTGATGTCTTCATCGTGCCCCAACTGCCTCTATCGGCCACGGTTGAGGAGATCATCCACCTCGCCAACAAGTCCCGCAAGACGGGCCTGGTCTCGCTTGAAGATGAAATTCCCAAGGTCACGGATCCCTTCCTGCGCCGCGCGTTAAACATGGCCGTCGATGGCTGTGACCTTACAGAACTACGCTCCGCCATGGAACTCCACATCGCCAACGACGAGCATCACGCCGAAGCTGAAGCCAGGGTCTTTGAGGTTGCCGGCGGTTATGCTCCCACCATTGGCATCATCGGCGCCGTGCTCGGTCTGATTCAGGTCATGAAGAATCTCGCCGATATCAATCAGGTTGGCCACGGTATCGCCGTTGCCTTTGTCGCCACGGTCTACGGAGTTGCTCTGGCCAATATCGTGCTTCTCCCGGCTGCCAACAAAATCAAGGCCCGCATTGCCGCCGAAACCGAACGCCGCGAAATGATGCTCGAAGGCGTAGTCGGCATTGTGGAGGGCCTCAATCCGAAACTCATCCTGCAAAAACTGGAGGCCTACCACCACCCAGGCGACGCCAAAGCATCCAAGGCCTCTCGCTCGCCGCAGGCCATGGCCGCCTAGGTGCCGCCGTGCGTTCTGGCTCCACCATCCGGAAACCTGCCGCCACACTCCAAACCATCATGGCCCGCCGCAAGAAACCCAAAGAACACGAAAATCATGAGCGCTGGCTGGTGAGTTATGCCGATTTCATTACTCTCCTTTTTGCGTTCTTCGTCGTGCTCTTTGCCAGCTCCCACGCAGACAAGCACAAGGCTCAACAAGTCTCTGGCTCGATCAAGGAAGCCCTGGAGCAAGGCCATCTCCCCAAGGCCATCATGGAAATGATGGGCCGCCGTCGGCCCCCGGAAACATCTAACCCCGAGTCTTCCGCTGCCATTGCGCTGCCGGAAGGGGCCAATGTCGATTCCGCCATGGCCGCCCTCGCCGAACTCGCCCCCCAACTTGAGGCGCTCACCAATGCCCTCCAGGACGAAATCGAATCCGGCAAACTTTCGATCAATATGGAGCCACGCGGACTCGTTGTCAGCCTCAAGGAAGCCGCCTTCTTTCCCCCCGCCGGGGATGCCATCCAGCCCGATGCCTACCCCATCATCAGCAAGATCGCCGATAGCGCCCGCCGACTTCCCAATCGCATCCTCCTCGAAGGCCATACCGATTCCACGCCCATTCATAATGACCGCTTCCGCTCCAACTGGGATCTCTCCGCCGCCCGGGCCATTGCCATGCTCAATCTGCTGGCTGACCGCTTCGAGGTTCCTCGTGGGCGCATGTCCGTATCCGGCTATGCCGAAACCGTTCCGGTCGCCGGCAATGATTCCCCAGAAGGCCGCCGCAAGAACCGCCGCGTCGATGTCGTCTTCCTCAATGAATTCGGCTCTCGCAGCCAGCCGCTCCGCAAATGACAATCCCCCTCAGGCCCACGAATCAAATTGTTCGCTAACCGGCACCCCTGCCGCCCGCAACCAATCCACAATGCCGCGGGCATGTTGCCCCTTGTCAACAATCGCTGCCAGTAGCGCCGGATCACTGCATCGCGCCTCTGCCGCTAGCCGCGCATAAACCCGGGGCAGGGCACTGCTCTCCACCACCCACACCCAGGCGACATCATTGCCAAACCACCCTTGCGCATCGCTGCTGAAGTCATACAACTCCACCTCCAGACAATCCGCTTCCGTCAGACGAAGCCAGCCGGATTGCTGCGGCAACGGCTCCACCAGCTTCACTTCAAAGCGCGCTTTGCTTTCCGGCCGAGCCATAAACTTTACGGAAAGAAATTCCGCCGCCCGTACCCGCTCACTTCCACTTTCTCCTGGTCCAGCACCGCAGCCCAATCGGCGCGGTCCAAGCCCTTCTCAAATGCAGCCAGATCCCGCTCATAGCTGGCCAGCATCGATGCCTTCAAAGCTGCCGGCGCAAACGAATGCTCCAGACTATTCCTTGCCAACTGCTTGATCTCGTCCCAGCTCAGGCGAAACAACTGCGCTGCGTGCATGTATTCATCGGTCATGTTCGAATCCCAACTACCCCGGTCATCCGTGTTCAGACAAACCGGAATCCCAAAGCGCAGATACTCCGGAAAGGGATGCTGCCGCAGGTCCGGCACATAGTCCAACACCCGGTTCGATACCAGGTTGATCTCCACCAGATACTTCCCGTTCCGCATCAGCAGCATCGTGTCCGGATCCTCGATCAAATTCACGCCATGGCCGATTCGTGTCGCCCCCAGCACCAGCGTATTGCGTACCTCCGGCCCCGGGGAATCCTTCTCGCCGGCATGCAAACTCAACGGGATATTGCCGTGCTTCCGTCGAGCTTCCCGGAAGGCCTTCAACATCCGCAACGCATGTCCCTTGTCGTTGTCTTCCCGCCCCGCCGCATTGATGCCGACAAAGAGTTCCCGGTGCTTTGCGACAAAGTCATGCAGCCGCGCAATCTGCTCCTCCACATCCGGACGGAAGCGGATGATCGTCACCTGAAACCGGTGCTCAATCCCCGTGGATTTCACGTCCGCCATGGCCAGTCGCTGCTCGACAATTGCCAATGCCTCCTCCGGCGTGTAAAGGCTCCCATCCGGCTTCTGATTCAAAAACGGACCCCACTGCGCTTCCACATACCGCACGCCCTCCGCCGCAAACAGCTTCAAATTTTGCGCGAACAGCTCGGCAAACAAATGCGGGTTGCGCGAAAGCGGCGTCAGCCGGTTCACGATCTCCTCAAAAAACTCATTCCGGTTCTCGCCCGGCTCATCCAGGATATGGGCAGACAACCACGCCTGCCGCTGCTTCTCGCTCATTCCATCCAGTGGTGTGTAGTCCTCCTGCCGACACGGCGAGAGTGCCGCGCGCATCGGCGCACTGATGTTCTGATAAAGCACCACCGGGCCATTTTCACGATCGCCACAATCCTGCGCGCGCGTGCGCGTGAAATACCGATAGCCGAGTTTCTGCGCCTCAATGGCCGCCGGCAGGACATGGTGCGCGTAGAAGCTTAAAGACGCGTGATGGTGCAGGTCGCCACCCTTGGGCATGCGCTGCAAGAACGCATAAAGTTGCGGCGCGCTCGCCTTCTCTCGAATCTCTTCCCAGCGCGCGGCAAATTCTGCCGCTCCAACCGGAAGGGAAAGCAGACAAACTAAAGCAAACGTCCGCGCGTAGCGGTCTCGATGCGACATAGATACATGTCAGCACAGATGAAGAGCACGCTGCCATTGCCACCCCACGCAACGTTGGCACAGGCCTCGCCCGGTTCAATCCGGCCCAGAAGGCGAGCCCCCGCATCCAGCACGTAAACCCCGCCGGGCCCCGTAGCAAACAGATTGCCAGCCTCATCCAGTTTCAATCCATCCGGCAGCCCCGGCCCCTCCCCCACGCTTTCCGTCGCGTCGTAGAAGACTTCCCCTTTGCCCAAACTGCCGTCGTCCCGCACCGGGTAGGCCATCCACACCGCCCGCTCCGGGTCCGAATTGGAAACATAGAGCGTCTTCTCGTCCGGTGAAAATGCCAGGCCATTCGGCCGCGACAACTCCGCCGTCAACAACTCCGCCTCCCCGCCGGGCCTCACTCGATAGACCCCACAAAAATCCAGTTCCCGCCGCGCATCCTCAAAGTTGCCCGGCAATCCATAAGGTGGATCCGTAAAGTAAAGATCCCCATTCGACTTGATACAGCAATCGTTTGGGCTGTTCAACCGCTTGCCTTGATAGTTATCCGCCAGCGTTCGCTTCCCGCCGCCGTGGGTCAGCACACTCATCCGCCGGTCCCCATGCTCACAACTCACCAGTTGCCCCTCAGCGTCCAGCGTCAGGCCATTCGACCCGGGTTCCTTGCCGTAATCGCCCACTCCCGTAAATCCCGAAGGCTGCAAATACACACTCGTGCCCCAGCCTTCTTTCCATTGCATCACTGCATTTCGCGGGATGTCGCTAAACAGCAGGTATTCGCCCTCGCGGACCCACACCGGCCCTTCCGTCCATTCAAACCCCGCCGCCACCACTTCAATGGATGCCCGGGTTGGAATCAGTCGGTCCAGTTCCGGGTGCAATCGGCTCACTCCCCCCATCGCCGGATACCGTGAGGTGTCGATCGTAATATCCGGCCTTCCTGGCCCGGCATGGTTTCGCATAGTGCCTTCTATTGTGTCGCGTATTGTGTCGCGGGAGGCACCCCGGCGAACCAACTAGTTCTGCGGATTCTCGCCCAGCGCACTCAGCGCTTCCCGCACCATCTGCTGCTCGTCCTCATTGAATCGCAGGGTAAACCGGCTCGAATTCATGGCTTCCGCCCGCCGCTCGGGGCTCATCCGCCGCAAAGTCTGTACCGCGCCGCCTACTTCCCTTCGCCGCTCCAGGGGCAGGTCCGCAATTGCTCGCACGGCCTTCCTCGCCTGTTCCCGCTCCTCCGGACTCATCCGCTGCATCCGCTCGTAATCCCGCCGCATCCGGTCGCGCGTTCGCGGATCCGTCGCCCGCAATCGCTCCATACGCCGCTCAAACTCCGCCCGCCGGTCGGCTGGCATCCGGTCCAGCATCCTTCGCCTCTGCTGCGGGGTCATCCGTTCATAGCGCTCGAGCGGGCTCGGACGGTTCCGCTTTCCTTCCGATTCCTGAGCCAGTAATCCGAAAGCCACTAAGAGTATTGAAATAAATAACTTCACAGCGTTTCCTCGACAATCACTTCCGATGTATGAAGTGCTCGCAGCGCATCCAGATCCTCCAGCACTGCTTCTGCCTCGGCCAATTCTTCCACCCGCAACAAGTCCTGCTGCGCCACTTCCTCCACCACTGGCGATTGCGTCGCAAAGTAGACAACCATCAGGCAACCTGCCAATGCCACGGGAACCCAAACCCGCCATCCCCATCCGATTCCCAGCAGCCTCTGCCACCAGTTCACCCCCTGCTCCCGCTCCGCCTCAATCCTGGCCAGCAGCCGCGCATCAAAACCTTCACTCACCGCCGGCGCAGTCCAAGCCTCCAACGACTCATCGAGTTCCAATTGCAAAGCAAGGCTCTCCTGGCAACCCTCGCAGCTACCCAGATGCTCGACAAATTCCGCCGCCTGCCCAGCGTTCATGCGCCCGGAACTGTAATCCAGCAACTTTTCTTCGGTCCACTTGCAATTCATTGCTTTTCTCCACTCTTGCAGCCATCAAAACTCTTCAACCGGAAACGTAAACTCTCGTAGGCACGAAACAGCAGGCTTTTCACCGCCGATTCCGAACACAGCAGGACTCCGGCAATCTGCGCATAGTCCATCTCTTCATACTTGTGCATCAGTACTGCTGCCTTCTGCTTCTCGGGAAGTTCTTCAACTGCCCTTCTGACTTCCAGCAGCCTGGACTCCCGCACCATCGCCTCCTCAACGGTCGACTCCTGCGCCATCAACTGGCGGGGAAGAAAACCCTCTGGCGTCTCGTCCACCGAATCATGCAATTTGTCACGTCTTCGGTCCCGCAGATGATTCAATGCCAGATGGGTCGCAATCCGGTAAAGCCAGGTCGTAAACTTTGCCTTCGGTTCGTAGTTGCCCCGATTGCGATAAACCCGGAGGAAAACCTCTTGCGCGAGTTCCTCCGCCGTAGCCTGGTTCTGCACCATCCGGTACAAAAAATGAATCGTTGGATTGCGATGCCGCTCGAGCAAGAGTACAAAGGAAGTCTCGTCCCCTTCTCGAACTCGCAACATCAACTGCGCGTCTCTTTCCAGGCTCACCACCGTCGTCACAATCTGCTAAACCCGTTGCATCACAAAAGGTTGCGCCATCTCACGACTCTTTCTCTACAGGCTTCAGATATTCGTCGAGGCTCCGCCCCGCCACCGGGTGCGTTGCCGCAAATCGAGCCTCCATCTTCCGCCGCAACGTCTCCACCAGCACCGGATGCTGCTTCGCCACATTCTGGAATTCTCCCGGATCCCGCTTCCGGTCAAACAATTGTTCCTGCCGCCCCGGCGTGGGATTGTCGGTCTCATAGCCATCGGTACGCTTGCGGCGTCCCGTTGTATAGATGAATTTCCAGCGGTCCCAAATCAGACAAGCTTCTTCATTATCTTGATATACGCTGAAAATCTCATCTCTTACTTGATCGTTCAGAAGATCTCGGCCCTGCTGCCCAGGGAGCCGTTCCTTCAAGCCCAGCAAACGGCAAATCGTAGGCCCCACATCAATTGACTCGGTACGTTTCTTCACCACTTTTCCCGCCCCCAACCGTCGCGGCATCCTCATCATCAGCGGAACGTGCATCGCCGGTTCATAAAAACAATGCTTCTCAAAGCGCCCATGTTGTCCCAGGCAGTAGCCATGGTCTGCCATGTACACAACCAGCGTATTCTCCCGCTGCCCCAACGCATCCAAATGCGCCAGCATCCGCCCCATATTCCGGTCCAGATATTGCGCACTGGTGTAATAGGCCGCTATGATGCCTTGCTTCTGTGAATCCGTTAAGTCTCGAAATATCAAAGGGATCTGCTTTGCATCCTCAGGTCCCACTTTTGGGATCTGAAACTTGTCCGGCGAAAAACTCTGCTGGTCTTCCGACGGGAAATCAAAGGGAGAATGCGGCTCCTGGATGCTGAACCACATCGCCCACGGCGCTGACCGGTGGTTCTGGCTCAACCACTCCTTCGCCTTCCCCAACTGGTGAAAGGATTTCATCTCCTCATCCCGGAAGGGCATCGCCTTCTTCTCGGCATTCAGCCACTCATGAGCCGGGTCCTGAAAGGGCCGCCACGGCGGCCTCGGCCTGCCAACTGCTTCGCGCCAGCTCTGATTCACCCGATCTTCCGTATAGGCTGTCGAAAACCCATGCATGCCGTCTTTGCCGGGACGATTGAAATGCATCTTCCCAAACACCGCCGTCTGATAGCCTTCCGCGCTAAGCAAATCCGCCAGGGTCGTCTTTTCCTCCGCCAACGGTGTGCGCAATGCCGTCACTCCCGCCGCGTGAGGATACAGTCCCGTCAGAATCGACTGCCGCGAAGCCGTGCAGACAGGCGAATTGCAGAAATTGGCCGCAAAACGCGTCCCCTCCCGCGCTAGCCGGTCCAGATTCGGCGTTGCTGCCATCCGGTTTCCGTGTGCTCCCAAAACATAGCCAGCATGATCATCCGCGATCAAAAAAAGGAGGTTCGGTTTCATTTGCTGCATAGCTAGCTAGATCCTATATGAAACCCTTTTCGAAAAATTACGGTCTAACAAGAAATCTTGTGGTCTGGCAGTGAATTTGATACCCTTATAAGTTCCGGACAGGCCTTTCTTGTTGACTCGCCAACAGCCTTTCCCCGTTCGAAAAGCCTAAAAAACATTCATGGAACAGATGCTCCAAACCGCAGGAGCCTTGCTGATCGAGGCCCTGCCTACCTTCATAGTCGTTATTCTCCTGCACTGGTACCTCAAGACGACTTTGTTTCAGCCACTTGAAAAAGTGCTGGCTGACCGCCACGCCCAAACGGAGGGTGCGCGCCAGCAGGCTGCTGCTGCATTGGCTTCCGCCGAAGCGAAAGTTGCCGAGTATGACAACCGCCTGCGGGCAGCCCGCTCGGAAATCTATCAGGAACAGGAATCCTGGCGTCGCCAACTGATTGACGAACAGACTGCCGCCGTTGCCAAAGCTCGCGAAGAAAGCCACGCGCAAATTCAATCGGCAAAACTCCAAATCAGCACCCAGGTGGAAGAAGCCCGCGCCACCCTCACCAAAGAAGCCGAAGGCCTCGCGGACCAGATCGTGGGCAGCATTCTCAAAGGGAGCAGGAATTAAAATGCGCCACTTGCTGATCTTCCTCACCCCGCTCTTTGCTCTTGCCGCTGAAGAAGGCGATCACGCCTCCTCCGAGCTCACCTACAAGTGGATCAACTTTGCCATCCTCGCCGCAGCGCTTGGCTATCTGATTGTCAAGTACATGCTGCCAGCCCTGCGCACGCGCGCCTCGGTAATCCACCAGGACCTTGCCGAATCGGCCGCCACCGTCAAGCAAGCCGAAGCCAAGGTTGCAGAACTCACCGCACGGCTCGGCAATTTCGATGGCGAAATTCGTGAGATCCGCGAAAAGGCCATGGCCGAACGAGAAGCCGAATCCAGCCGCATCTCAGCCCAAACCGCTGCGCTGCTGGCCAAGGTTGCCTCTCACCGCGAAAACGAAATTGCCAACCAGACCCAGGTCGCACAGGCTCAACTCCGCGTCTTCACCGCCAACAAGGCCCTCGAACTGGCCCAGGCCCGCCTCGCAACGCAAACCGATCCCGCCACCCAGGGTGCGCTCGTCAACGCTTTCGTCGAGGGCTTGAAACAACAGGAGGTTCGCTAATGTCTGAAGCTCTGGCCGGCCGATACGCAACCGCCTTCACCGATATCCTTTTCTCACCCGATCCTCCGCTCACCCCGGAGCAGGCCGTAAATGAACTCCGCGACTTTGATGAGATGGTTGCGGCCGCCGACGATCTCAAACACATCCTCAATTCCCCCGCCGTCTCCCGCCCTCGCAAGCGCGCCGTGGTCGCACAAATTGCTGCCTCCTCGGGAATGAGTTCTACGGTTCGCAACTTTCTCTACGTCGTCATTGACCGCGGCCGCACCTCCTTGCTGCCCGTCCTGCGACGAAAAGTCAATGAACTCATCGATCGCCGCCGCGGTATCGCCCGGGCGGAAGTTTTGAGTGCCGCTGCCCTCAGCGAAGAGCAAAAATCGGCCATCGCCGCCGAACTCTCTCGCGTCACCGGCCAACAGGTTCTTTGTGAATTTCATTGGGACCCCACCCTGCTCGGCGGCATCGTCGCCCGCATCGGTTCCACCGTATATGATGGCTCCGTCCGTGGCAAACTCGCCGCGTTGAAGAGCCGGTTGAAGGCATAACTTTTTAGGAAAACGTAACTACATATGGCTCAAATCCGGGCAGACGAAATTTCGCGCGTACTGCGGCAGGAAATCGAAAATTACGACCAGGCTGTCAATGTCGAAGAGACAGGCTCGGTTATCAGCGTCGGTGACGGCATCGCCCGCATCTACGGTCTTGAAAAGGTGATGGCTGGCGAACTCGTCGAGTTCCCCGGTGCCGGTGTTTCCGGCCTCGCTCTCAACCTCGAAGAAGACCAGGTCGGCGTCGTGCTCCTCGGTGACGCCTCCGGCATCAAGGAAGGGGACGAAGTCCGCCGCACCGGCCGCATCATGTCAATCCCCGTCGGCAAGGCCATGATCGGCCGCGTCGTCAACGCGCTCGGTGAGCCCATTGACGGCAAGGGTCCCATCGCCACCGACAACTTCAATCCCGTTGAGCGTCTCGCTCCCGGCGTTGTCGATCGTCAACCCGTAAAGCAGCCCATGCAAACCGGCATCAAGAGCATCGACGCCATGATCCCGATCGGCCGCGGCCAGCGCGAACTCATCATCGGCGA
>CAZECF010000108.1:0-12049 GCA_964510335.1 uncultured Bryobacter sp.
GAGTATTTAATTACGGGAAATCTGAAGGATTATCCGTTGGACTGGCCGGTGGCGCGCATCGTGAATGCACGGCAGTTTCTCGACGGTTGAAACTTCGATAGAATCCACGACATGAAACGTCGCGAACTTCTCGGCCATGCTGCCGGTCTGACCATCCTCAAGAGTGGCCTTTTGCGGGGCCAGTCTGCACCCAGTAACAAACTCAACGTGGCGCTGATTGGAGTTTGGGGGCGGGGCACGGCTCACTACAACTCGCTGCGCAATGAGAATGTCGTGGCCTTGTGCGACGTGAATGACATCCGGACGCGCGAGGCGGCGCAGATTTTTCCCAAGGCGAAGCTGCATTGGGACTGGCGGCGGGTGATGGACCAGAAGGACGTGGAGGCAGTGGTGATTTGCACGGCGGACCATCATCATGCCTTTATCGCGAACTGGGCGCTGAACCGCGGCATGCATGTGTTTTGTGAGAAGCCGCTGGGCATTACGGTGGATGAAGTTCGCACGGTGCGGGCGAATTACTTGCGGCAGCGGACCAAGGTGGCGACGCAGCACGGGACGCAGCGCCATGCTTATCCGAATTTTGAGCGGGTGCGGGAACTGATTCTGGATGGGGCGATCGGGGATCTGGTGAAAGTGCACAGTTGGGATGCGCGGGAGTTACCGCGGCCGGGCTATCCGCAAGCGGAGGGCAATCCGCCGAAGGAATTGCATTACGAGCAGTGGATTGGCCCCTCGCCCTATCATCCTTACAGCCCGCAGTATTTTGGCGGGTCGAACGGGCTCAATTGTTTGTTCTGGAATATGTACCGGGACTTTGGTGTGGGCCAGATGGGCGATATGGGCGCGCATACGATGGACCTGGTTTGGAATGTGGTGGACGCAGGCGCGCCGTCATCCGTTGAGATCGATACAGACCAGAGCGACAAATATCATCCGGAGATTTGTCCGGTGAAGTTGAAGGCGCACTTCCAGCATCCGGCCAATAGCTGGCGCGGCCCGATTGAACTGGTGTGGTATCAGGGCGGACTCAAGCCGGAAGCGCCGAAGCCCTATCTGGATCTTTCGCGGGTGGGCAATGGGGCGATCTTTGAAGGCACCAAGGGCAGTCTCTTTGCTGATTTCACGACACGCGTGATCATCCCGAATAACGACGATGGGGATATGACTTACTACAGGCGCCGGGGTGCGGGCGAGACGTTGCCGTTGATTGGAGGTACGGGTCAGCGTACGCAGGGAGTGCCGCCACGCCGCCCATCGACGCCCGCGCCGCTGCCCAAGGGTTTTACGGCGCTGCCGAGCCAATTGCCGGGCAAGACGGGCTGGGCTGACGTGCAGTTTCTGGAGAATGGGTTGCCTGCTGCGCTGGGGCTGCCGAATCCGAATGTCCAGAGTATCCTCGCCGGGAATCCGCAGAGCCCGCCGGATGTTTTCCAGATTGAGTGGCTGGAGGCTTGCAAAGGCAAGCATGACAAGGCAGTGCATGGCACCAGCACGAAGACGAATTGCGACTTTGATTATGCGGGCACGATGATGGAGCAGATGTTGCTGGGCCTGGTGGCGCACCGGGTGGGCAAGAAGCTCGAGTATGACGGCAATGCCGGGCGAGTTACGAATTCAAACGAAGCCAATGACTATCTGAAGCGCGAGTACCGCGCCAACTGGAAGCTCAACGGCTAGGCAAGAGCCGGTATTCCACTTTGCGAATTTCGGCGGCGGTGCTGTAGCTGAAGAAGCTCAAGGGAGTGGTCGGGTCCATGCCGCGCCGCAGTGAGATGGCGCGGCCATTGATGGAGAGGTTGACGAGGAGTTTGTCGTCTACCCAGGCCTTGATGTGTGTTTGAGTGACTTCCAGCCGGAAGCGATAAAAGCGGTTGTTTTCAAAGTTGAAGTAAGTGCGGGTTTCGTTCTCGCTGGCATCCCAGTTGTCGATGCTGGAGATGCCGACAATGTCGCCGCCCCAACCACCGTTGACCCAGGTGGCGTGGGAGTCGAGATAGGGGAAGGTGAGCGAGCAGAAGAAATCGTTGCCGCTACGCCGGGTTGCCTCAAAGCGGATCTCGTAATTGATGCGTGGGGTGAAGCTGGTGGCAGTGAGGCCGGTCATGGGCGCGCCAGGGTGGAGAACCAGCTTTTCGCCTTCGACGGTTGCGTTGCCCGCCTTCGGGAAAGCGGTGGGACGCCAGGTGTCGATGGCTTGCCATTGCTGGGCAGCGAGCAGGTTGGCGAGCAGCAGGAGAAGGAAGCGCATCACGCCGCTATTGTATGCGGAAGCAGATAAGATGTCGGCATGGTAGAAATCCCACGCAGAGGGTTTGTGGCACTGGCAGCGATTGCGCCGGTGATGGCTGGGGCGGATATGCGCGTGTTCAGTGCAGAAGATGCGCGTTGGGTAGAGGCGATTCAGGCACGCATTATTCCCACCGATGATGCGCCCGGGGCCCGGGAGGCGGGCTGTCTGGCTTATCTGGACCGTCAGTTGGGCGAGGGCCTGAAGCGCTTTGTGCCGGCTTACCGCAAGGGCTTGGGGGGCTTTCAGAGCACGCATCCGCGATTCCTGGAGCTGGATGCGGCAGCTCAGGATGCAGTGCTGGAGAGCCTGGGCCGCGATCCGTTTTTCGAGATGTTGATCGATCATACGATGCAGGGTTTTTACGGCAGCCCGGAGCATGGCGGCAACCGGGCCATGGCGAGCTGGAAGATGTTGGGCATTGACAAGCATATGGGCGAGGGGCACTGGCATGGCGCTTGAAAAAGTAGATGCGGTGATTGTTGGCGCGGGCGGTGGCGGAGGTGTGGTGGCTTACGAGCTGGCGCGGGCGGGATGGAAAGTCGTGTTGCTCGAAAGGGGCCGCCAGCAGCGCTTTGAAGAGACGGGCCACCATGAGTTGCGCTCGCAGCGGACAACGGTATTGGGCAATGCGTTCGGGCCGGATGACGAGCGGCATGTGCGGGTGCGGCAGATCGAGAATGGCGACTGGGTGAAGGTGTTGCCGAGTGAGGGGGGCTATAACAATGTTGCCGCGGTGGTGGGCGGAGGCACGCTCAGCTATGGGGCGATGGCCTGGCGATTTCTGCCCAAGGACTTCCGGATGCGCAGCACCTATGGTGCCCCGGCGGGATCGACGCTCGAAGATTGGCCGGTGAGTTATGAAGAGATGGAGCCTTACTACGACAAGGCTGAGTGGGAGATCGGGGTAAGCGGCAAGGCCGGGGCCAATCCCTTTGAAGGCCCCCGGCGGCGCGACTATCCGATGCCGCCGCTACCCTTTAATCGGGAAGCGAGCGTGCTGGCTCCAGCGGGCCGCAAGATTGGCATGCATCCTTTTCCGATACCGATGGCGATCAATTCGAAGCCTTATCAGGGACGCGGGGCTTGTATTCAATGTCCGCACTGCGTGGGTTTTCAGTGCGAAGTGAATGCGAAGAGCTCGACGGCGGCGACGGTGATTCCGCGGGCTATCGCGACGGGGAATTGTGAGCTGCGCACGGAGTGCGTGGTGAAGGAAGTGTTGACGGATAGCAAGGGCAAGGCGAGTGCGGTGGCTTATTTTGACCGGGAAGGCAAGCTGGTGGAGCAGCCGGCGCGAGTGGTGGTAGTGGCTGCCAGCGCGACGGAGACCGCCCGGTTGCTGTTGAACTCCAAATCAAAACTGCATCCAAATGGTTTGGGCAACCGCTACGACTGGGTGGGGCGCAATTTGCAGGGGCATGCCTATAGCGGGGCATTTGGTTTGTTTGAGCAGGAGCTTTGGGATGGCGTGGGCCCGGCGGCGCGGATTGCGGCTTGCGACTTCAGCCATGGCAACGAGGGTATTCGTGGAGGGTCGATGCTGGCGAATGAGTTTATTCGTTTGCCGTATCTGTTTGCCCGCAGTGTGCGGCCGCCGGGTGCGCCGCGTTGGGGCAAGGCGCATAAGGATTGGCAGCGGCAATGGTACAGGCGTTCGATGGGCCTGAAGGGGCCGGTGCAGGAAATGCCGCGTTGGGAGAATCGTGTCGAAATAGACCCCAGGGTGAAGGACCATTGGGGCATCCCGGTATTGCGGATCAGCGGCCGCAAGCATGATGAGGATCTGAAGACGGGCCGCTTTATGGCGGGCAAGGCAGCGGAGTGGCTACGGGCAGCGGGCGCGCTGGAAGTCTTCCTGAGCGTAACGGGAACGGGCGTTTCCGGCGGGCAGCATCAGGCGGGTACGGCGCGTATGGCGAAAGACGCGAAGCTGGGCGTGGTAGATGCCGATTGTCGCGTATTTGGGGTGGATAACCTCTACATTGCCGATGGCAGCGTGCATGTGACCAATGGCGGGTTTAACCCTTCGTTGACGATTCAGGCGCTGGCCTTCCGCACCAGTGAGCGGATACTCAAGAGCGCGTAAGGATGCGGTTGGGGCTGAGTCCCCAGGGCGCAATGATGCCGCCGCAGTTGGAGAGGGGCAGGACGCTGGGGGCAAGCTGGATGCCGATCTGGGCGGCCATGAAGTGGCGGCGGGCCTCGATGCGTTGCCAGGAGGCCGGGTGGTTCTGCTTCAGCTCCTGGCGAAGCGTTTCGTTGGCGAGTGCGTAGCCGTCTTCCATGCGGGTGGAGAAGTAGACCGGGTGGCTGGGGATGACGTCGGACTGGAGCACCATGCCGGAGCGGAGTTCGACGGGCGATCCCTCGTAGAAGGGAGCACTGGGCCATTCATCGTAGCCGATGTGGTGGCCGGGGTTGAGTTCGACGTGGAAGAGATCGTGAGGAAGCAGCGCGAGAGTCTGGTTGAAGATCTCGCCACAGTTTGCGCCGATTTGAATGGATTCGAGCCATTGCGTCATGGCGAGGAAGTAAGGGCCGACAAAGTGCGGGAGGTAGTCGCGAGCGGGAGCGGGCAAGTCTGCTTCGCTTTCCGCGATCCAGTTGGCGCGGCAGACGTTGGCACCCCAATAGGCAAGATTGGCTGACCAGGTGTGCCCCCGTTCGATGAGGTTGCCGGAGGCGCTGGCGAGACTGACGCGATGGGGACCGGTCTTGCAGGTCATGTGGCAACTGAGGGGGGTGCCGTCGTAGCCCGCAGCTTCCGCAAGCAATTGGTGGTCGGTGATGCCGGGGCGCATGGCGAAGTGCATGCGGCGCATGGCCTCGCTGGCCTTGGTGTTGTTGATTTCAAAGAGGGCGATGTCAGCGGCGGAGAGCTGGATGCGCAGGCCCTGCTGGGCGTCGATGAGCCAGGCGGTGCGGTTGAGGCAGCTTTCAGAGAGGCTACGGGCGCTGTCAACGATGTAGCTGGGGATGTCGCTGGCGAAATCGTTGCCGTAGGTCTTGGAGCCAATGAGAGCGACGCGTGAGCCGGGCCGGCAGCCTTCCGCGGTGAGGATATCTTCCAGGCTGCGGGTGAGAGTGCGGGTCTGATTTTCGAGTGAAAAGGGGCGGTAGAGTTCGTGGCGCAAGCCGCCCTCTTTCCACAGCGGGCTGATCGGAAGGTAGGACTGGCACTCATTGCCGACCAGCAGCAGCGGGGTGTCGGATTGGTTGACGAGGAGGAGGGCTTCTTCAAAGCGCGGGTCGAAGTTGGTGAAGAAGTGGAGGTTGGCGAAGTGTTCGCGGTCGCCATAGATGAGAGCGACATCGAAGGACTCCTCCCGCATGAGAGCTTTGAGCTGCTCCATGCGTTGGGTGAAGAGGGATGCGGGCAGGCGCGGGGCTGGCTCGGTCGTGGTGAGGACAGGCCAATCGATTGGGGAGAGCGAAAAATTCATCTTGCGTTAAAAAGTTTAACGAAACCAATTGCAAATTGATTCGTAGAAGATAGCTATGCGGAATATTCGATTTGCCTGGCGGAGCCTGGTGAAGAGTCCTGTCGTGTCGGTGGTGGCTGTCCTATCGCTGGCATTGGGAATTGGGGCGAACACGGCGATCTTTTCGATTTTTGAGCAGGTCTTGCTGCGGAAGCTGCCGGTGCCGACGCCGGGGGAGTTGGTGAACATCACATCCAACGGGCCGAAGTCCGGTAGCAACTCGACGAATGATGCGGGCGGGATGGAATCGATATTCAGTTATGCGATGTTTCGCGATCTGGAGGCGAAGCAGTCAACGTTGACCGGTCTGGCGGCGCATCGCAGCTTTGGAGCCAATGTGGCGTATCAGGGACAGGCGTCGGTGGAAGGGGCCAGCTTTGTGTCGGGGTCCTACTTTCCTGTGCTGGGATTGCAGCCGGCGGCCGGGCGGTTGTTCACCGTTGAGGATGATCGAGTGCCGGGGGCGCACCAATTGGTCGTCCTGTCGCACCGGTACTGGCGGAAGCGCTTCAATGAAAGCCCGGAAGTGATCGGCAAGACGATGGTGGTGAACGGCAGGGCGATGACCATTCTCGGGGTGGGCCCGGAGGGATTCAATGGCACCAGCGTTGGTACGCCCGTGTCGGTATTTGTGCCCATCAGCATGAGGGAGGCGCTCAGCACAGGTTGGAGGGGGTTTGCGGAGCGGAGGAGTTACTGGGTCTATCTCTTTGGCCGGTTGAAGCCGGGCGTAAGTCTGGAAGCAGCCGAGGCGCAGCTCCATTCGACTTACATCAACATGATTCGCAATGTGGAGTTGCCGCTGCAGAAAGAGATGAGCGAGCGGACTCGCAAGGAATTTGTGGAGCAACAGATGGCTTTGCTGGAGGGCTCGCGCGGGCAGAGCCAGTTATACAAAGAGGTGGAGACGCCGATGCTGTTACTGTTTGCGATCACGGGGTTTGTGCTTTTGATTGCCTGCGCGAATATTGCGAATCTGCTGCTGGCGCGGAGCGCAAACCGGGCGAAGGAGTTCTCGATCCGGATGTCGTTGGGGGCCGGCAGCCGGCATGTGATGGCGCAAGTGCTGGCTGAGTCGATGCTGTTGGCGTTGCTGGCCGGGGCGACGAGTATGTTTGTGGCGTACGGGACGGTGAGGTTGATGCAGAGCTTTTTACCGGGAGAAGCCCAGGACATATTGAACGCCGGCATTCGTCTGCCTGTCGTGGTGTTTGCATTTGGTGTCGCGGTTGTGGCCGGACTGCTCTTTGGTTTGTTTCCCGCCTATCACGCCACCCGGTCGAATCTTGCCGGGGCGATGAAGGCGCAGGCAGGACGATTCCGGAGTGCGCTGGTGGTGGGGCAGATTGCGCTTTGCCTGACGCTGCTGGTGGCAGCGGGTTTGTTGATTCAGAGCCTGACAAAGGTTCTGAGTGTGGATGTGGGCATGCGGACGCACAATGTGCTGGGTTTCCGGATCTCGCCTGAGTCGAATCAATATTCCAAGGAGCGCACACGGGCTTTGTTTGAGCAGATTGAGCAGAAAGCGGCGGCTATTGCGGGAGTCGAGGCAGCGAGCACTTCCATGGTGCCATTGATCTCGGGGAATAACTGGGGGAGTAACGTGAGTGTGGATGGCTTTGAGGCGGGGCCGGATACGGACACGCATTCGATGTTCAATGCGGTGGGGGCGGGATACTTCAGGATGATGCAAGTTCCTTTGATCAAAGGGCGGGAATTTGGTGATGCGGACGGGCCGAATGCGCCAAAGGTGGCGGTGGTGAACGAGGCCTTTGAGCGAAAGTTCGGCAACGGGGGGAGTTTGGTTGGCAAACGGATGCAGCAGGGCGCGGGCGGAAAGAATGAAATTGAGATCGTAGGGGTAGTGAAGAATACGAAATACAGCGAGATCAAGCGGCCCGTACCTCCGCTGTTTTTTCTTCCCTACCGGCAGGCGGAAAATTTTGGGGAGGGCAATGTGTACCTGACGACGGCAGTGCCGGTGGAGACAATCGTGCCTGCTGTAAGGCGGCTGATGCAGGAACTGGATCCGAATTTGCCGCTGGAAGACATGCGGACGATGGAAGTGCAGATTCAGGAAAATATCGGGCTGGACCGGATGATTTCCACGCTGGCTGGCAGCTTTGCCGGGCTGGCGACACTGTTGGCGATTGTTGGGCTTTACGGAGTGGTGGCATTCAATGTGGCGCGGCGGACACGCGAGATTGGGATCCGGATGGCATTGGGGGCGGACCGTGAGCGGATCCGGGGGCTGGTGATGGGGCAAGTGGGGTGGCTGGCCGGGATTGGAGTTTTGCTCGGCTTGCCGGCGGCTGTCGCGTTGGCGCGATTTTCGGAGTCGCTCTTGTTTGAGATTCAGAGCGGGGACCCGCTGA
The DNA here is from genome assembly GCA_964510335.1 of uncultured Bryobacter sp. Lineage (GTDB taxonomy): Bacteria > Acidobacteriota > Terriglobia > Bryobacterales > Bryobacteraceae > Bryobacter. Next base: position 8,148 of record CAZECF010000108.1, read on the forward strand.
TCTTTGTAGTGGCATCGGTGGCGCTGGTGTTGGCGGCGCTGCTGGCGGGTTACCTGCCCGCGCGGAAGGCGATGAAGGTAGAACCGCTTGAGGCCTTGCGCTATGAATGATCTTCGCCGCTACCAGTGGCGGGATAAAGAAGTCTTGTTGCAGGAGGATCACCGTTGGGTGCTGCCGCTGGTGGTGGATGCGCAGGAGCGGGGCGTGTTGCCGCGGCCTGCGAGAGTGGTGCTGTTTGACCGGCATACGGATGCGGCTGAGCCGAGGCCGCTTGAGTGGGATGGAACGCTGGCGGGGATGATTGGCTGTTGCGAGACGCAACTGAGCCATCATGATGACGACTGGATTGTGGCGGGGATCCGGATGGGGGTACTGGCCGACGTCTTCATATTTGGAGTGGATGACCGCATGGGCGACTTGCCCAAGGCCGTGGGTGAATATGGAATTTTTGGGCGATTTGAGATGCCGGGCAAGTTGGGGCGAGTGGGAGTGCGGGCGCGGGAAGTGCTGGATTGGAAGGAGGGTCCGATTCTGCTCGATATCGATCTGGATTGCTTTGCTTATGCGTACCGGGAGCGAGTGCTGGCCTGGGATGAAGGTGTTTTTGCGAGCGAGTTTGGGCCCAGTTTGCCGCACTTTCAGGAATTGCTGGGAAGGGCGGGTTTGGTGACGGTTTGCCGGGAGGCGGGCTGTTGTGGCGGGGAGGCCAATGCCGACCGGATTTGGGAGCTGGTGGGGCGATATTTGTTTGGGGGTGAACTGAAGGCTTGACAGCGGGTGGGTGAATCCATTAGCTTCGACGCATGACTTCGCGACAACGACGGCGGCTATTGTCTTTGGGGGCCAGTTTTGCGCTGGTCTCCTGCTCGAAACAGGAACCAGGGGCGGCGCGGCCCGGGACGGGATTGACGATGCGGGCCTATGGGGAGCGCAGCCCGTTTGAGAAGGCGCAGCGGAGTGCGCGGGAGTCGACCAAGTCGATTGGCGTAGGATCGAGCCGGACACCGCTGCATGAGCTGTATGGGTCGATTACCCCTGCCTCTTTGCACTTTGAGCGGCATCATGCGGGTGTGCCGGAAATTGATCCGGCGCAGCATATGCTGCTGGTGCATGGGATGGTGGAGCAGCCCGTCAAATTTACACTGGACGACTTGCGGCGCTTTCCTTCGGTGACGCGGACGCACTTTATTGAGTGTTCCGGCAATGGTGGTGGAGAATTGGCGGGGAGCGCAGGGGCGGACGCGAGCCGGTCGCATGGCTTGTTATCGAATTCGGAATGGACGGGAGTGCGGCTGGGGACTGTGCTGGAAGCGGCGAAGTTGCAGAGCGGGGCCACGTGGGTGATTGCCGAAGGGGCGGACGCTTGCCGCATGGCGCGGAGTATTCCGATGGCGAAGGCGATGGAAGACGCGATTTTGGTTTATGGCCAGAACGGGGAGGCGCTGCGTCCGGAGCAGGGCTATCCGCTGCGGTTGCTGCTGCCGGGCTGGGAAGGAAATGCAAGCATCAAGTGGCTGCACCGGTTGGAGGTGGCAAGCGAGCCGGCGATGAGTAATCAGGAAACGGCGCACTATACGGATCTGCACCCGGATGGCAAGGCATCCATCTTTACGTTTGAGATGGAAGCGAACTCCGTGATTACGCGACCTTCGGGGACGCAGAAGTTGAATGGGCCGGGCTTTTATGAGATTAGCGGCCTGGCCTGGTCGGGACGCGGGAAGGTGGCGAAGGTAGAAGTTTCCGTGGATGGTGGGAAGACCTGGGCGCAAGCGGTGTTGGAGGAGCCGGTACGTAGCAAGGCCGCCGTGCGCTTCAAGATGCCCTGGCAGTGGGATGGGAGTGCGGCGGTGATTGCGTCGCGATGCACGGACGAAACGGGCTATGTGCAGCCGACGCGGGAGGATATTCTGGCGGCGCGCGGGCCGAACAGCACGTATCACTACAACGGCATCAAGAGCTGGTCTGTGAAGGCAGATGGGAGTGTGACGAATGTTTGAGGCAGTGGTGCTGGGCGTGATGCTGGCGCAAGCCCCGTTGGGGATTGGCAAGCCGGCGAGTGCGGAGGAAGTGAAGGCGCTGGACTTAACGGTGTATCCGGATGGCCGGGGTCTGGCGGCGGGGAAGGGGACAGCGGCACAGGGTGCGGCGATTTATAAGGAGAAGTGCGCTGAGTGTCACAACGAGAAGGGCGAGGGGCGTGACCAGCAGTATCCACGGCTGGTGGGCGGAGTGGGGACGATCGCTATGGCGAAGCCGGTGAAGACGGTGGGTTCCTATTGGCCGCATGCGACGACGGTGTGGGACTACATCCGGCGGGCGATGCCCTACGATACGCCGCGCACCTTGAAGCCGGATGAAGTGTATGCGATTACGGCGGTGCTGTTGCACTGGAACGGGATCATCACCGAGACGCACGAGTTGAATGAGAAGACGTTGCCTGAGGTGAAGATGCCGAACCGGGATGGCTTTGTTCCGGACAAGCGGCCGCATCAGACAATAAAGAAATGAAGGACCTGGTAGTTCTGTTTGAACACCCGGAATGGCAGAAGCCATTGTGGGCGGCGCTAGAGCGGCGTGGGATTGATTTTGCCCCTTTCGACCTAAAGCAGGCGGCCTTTGACCCGGACGCGGTGCCCGAGGCCAGGCTTTACTTTAACCAGGCGAGCCCGAGCGCTTATGTGCGAGGCAATACGCGGGCCGTGCCCTTGGCGTTGTCATTGATGCGGACGCTCGAATTGCGCGGGGCGCGGGTCTTGAATGGGAGCCGGGCCTTTGGGCTGGAGTTGCGTAAGAGCGAGCAGGCGGCACTACTCAAGGGGCTGGGGATTGATCATCCGCGGACGCTGGCCTTCAACGACGTGGAGGCGGCGCTGGACAAGTGGCAGGTGGGTTGGCCGGCGCTGGTCAAGCCGGAGCAGGGTGGCAGCGGAGCGCGGATGTTTTTGCTGGAAGAGCCTGAGGAGTTGCGGCGACTCTTGCGGGAGCAGCCGCAATTGTGGGAGCCGGATCAGTTGTTGCTCTTGCAGGAATACTTTGCATTGCCGGCGGGGCAGGGGATTGTGCGGATGGAGTTTTTGGGCGGCAAGCTGCTTTATGCGATGCGGGTCATTTCGCACGGGGCCTTTAATCTGTGTCCTTCGGAGGCTTGTAATCCGGAGGGCGGTGAGGATTCGCATTGCCTGATTGGCCAGAAGCCGCCAGCAAAGCCGGTTGAGTTCTATCCTTATCCGGAGGTGCCTCCGGAGGCGGTGGAAAGTGGGGAGCGGATTGCAGCGGCGGCGGGTCTGGACGTGGGGGGAATTGAGTATCTGGAGGCCGCGGACGGACGGTTGGTCTTCTATGACATCAATGCGAATTCCAATTTGCGCAAACCGATTGGGGAGGCCTTTGGCTTTGATCCCTTCGAGCGGGTGGTGGATTTTCTGGTGGGGCAAATGAGAGGCGAGGGTTGATAGACTTGGCGCATGAAATTGGCGGCAATTCTTATCGGCGTGGCACTCGGTTGTGCCCAGGAACTGGCAGTGGTGGAGAAGAAGGGCCATGCGCTCGGCTTCTATGATTCGAACGGGACGCGGCTGGATGGAGTTGCACTCAAGACGCATCCGCATGAGCTGATCTTTTCGGCTGATGGCAAGGAAGCTTTTGTGACCGAAAACGGGATGCTCTGGATGACGGATCCCGGCCAGGGCGGCAACAGCATTGCGGTGGTGGATTTGCCCGGTCGCAAGCTGGCCGGAAGAATTGAACTGGGTCAGAATTACCGGCCGCACGGGATGGATCTGGACCCGCGCAATGGGCAAATTGTGGTGACGGTGGAAGGGCCTTCCGGTTTGTTGCTGATCGATAGTGTGGGGCGCAAGGTGGTTCGGCGTTTTGACACCAAGGGGGATGCGCCGCATATG
>CAZECF010000109.1:0-3879 GCA_964510335.1 uncultured Bryobacter sp.
GTCGAGGACTTTGAGGTTGAGCAGGATTTCGCCTTTGTTCGAGGTGATGACCTGGGCGGAGACGAGTTGGCTCAAGGGATAAGTGAAGTTGGGCTGGTTGCAGGAGGTGCCGATGGACTGGTAGGCAATGGTGTCGCGCGTGACAGTGAGGACTGAGGCGTGGGCGGCAGTGAGGGTGTGGTGGTGGCCGAGGGCGAAGGGGATGGAGCTGCCGGATGCAATCGCTTCGCGGGCGGAAGAAAGAAAGAGGTCCCACTGTTGCTGCTTGAAGTAGGCGGCGGCCTGGTCGAGGGGGGGAGTGGCGGGGGGAGCGGGAGGAGTTTCGCGGGGACGGGCTAGCGGATTGGGGGCAGTGGGTTTGGGTTGCGCGAGGGGGTTTGCAGCGGCGACAGCCTGGCCGGGACTGGCTTGGCTGGGACTGGCCTGGCCTGGACGGAGGTAGACTTCGCCGATGACGCTCGAGACGGTCCAGGGGACTTGCTTGCCTTGGGAATCCTGATAGACGCGTTCGCGGACGCGATTGAAGATTTGATCGAGACTGAGGCCGGGCTGGCGGAGGGCTTCGACGAGGTGGGAAGTGAAGAGGCCGTTGGACCCGCGGGGATTGTCGTCAGCCGTCTTGCCGGGAGCGGTGGCGAAGGCGATGAGGGAGCCTTTGCCGGAGCCCATGGCGGCGAGTCCATTGCCGAGGGAGCGTGTGGCCTGAAAGGGGTTGTTGCGGCAGGCGTCGAGAACGACGACGATGACGCGAGCGCCGGCGCGTTCGAGGCGCTCCTGGATGCGGGTGGCGGAATAGGCCGAATACTTGGCATCGACTTCGTCCTTGGCGTCGAAGTCTACGGGGACGAGGTAGTTGTCGCCATCGATCTGGATGCCGTGGCCGGCGTAGTAAAAGAGAACGACGTCGCCGCTTTTGACTTTGGCGGTAAGCGTGTTGACGGATTGTTCGAGGGAGCGCAGGGTCAGGTTGGTGGCGGTGGTGGTTTGGAAGCCAATTTCGTTGAGGGAAGTGGCGACGGCGGTGGCGTCGTTGAGAGGATTCTTCAGCGGCCATTTGGGGTAGGCGGAGTTGCCGATGACGAGGGCGTGGCGGGTGTGGGTGGGGGTGACGAGGAGGTCGCGCTGGGCTTGCGGCAGAGCCAGTTGGCAGAGGAGGAGGATCAGAGCGAGGTAACGCATAGGGCTACTGAGGTTCGACGGCGAAGGCTTTGTCGCCATTGAGATACCAGTTTTGCGCTTCTTCGCGGATGCGCATCTGGGCCGAGTTTCCGTTGTCGTAGCGGACTTCAAGGAAGACCTGGCCGTTGATGTCGCGGATGCGCCAGCGGCCGGTGTTTTCGCCTTTTCCGGTGCCGAGGGCGCTGGCACCGGAGACATCGACGGACACCATGGAAGTGGAGTGATAGCGGTAGGTGCCATCGGCGTTGAGCCAGTGGCGCTTGTCGAAGCTCATGCCCTGGCTGGCCCACATCTGGCGGATCATCTTGCCGCGGAGTTTGGCGAGCCAGCGTTGGGCGAGGGGAGTGGAATCGGCTAGCGGGCCACCGGGGGCAGCGGCGGCAGTTGGGGCGGTGAGCGTCATGCTGGCGAGGATCTGGCGGATCGTGGGATCGTTGGCGCGGATGCGGGCCTGTTCGCCGGCGGCGAGGAGCACGAAGGCGTTGGTGCCTTCCGTGGCGAGGTAGACATCAAAGGCGGCGGGCTGGCCGGTTTGGGCGTTGCGGATATCCCAACGGTAGAGGGAACCGGGGCGGCGGCCGAAAGTGAGGGCCTGGCGCTGGCCGCCGGTGCCACCATTTTGCGATACGGCCTGGCTGAGTTGGCGGACGGTGTCGGCTTCGCCAGCGGGTTCATAATCGTTGCGCAGTCCGGCGATGTAGACCTCGGAATTGTTGTTCGAGTTTTCCGTGAAGACCACGCCGGGTGGGAGAAGGAGGACGCCTTCGGGGGTTTCGCGGAGAGTCCAGCCGGTGGGGAGTTGGAAGGCGAAGCCGAGTTTGGTTTGTTGGAGCTTGGTGGCGGGGTTGGCTATTGGGTTGGCTATGGGGTTAGCTGTGGCGGATTCGCGGCTGAGCAGGTAGTCCGTGCCGCCGGTGGAGAAGCGAAGCTGGGTGCCGGTGCGGACGGCTTCAAAGGGAAAGGTATCATTGCCGGCGCGGAAGGAGCCAGTGAGCTGGTTGGCTGCGGGGGTGGCAGTGACGGGGTAAGTTTTGCCGTCAAAGGTGAGGGTGCCGTTGAGGCCCCCTGCGGGGTTTTGTTTGAGTTCGATGGTGAGGTTTGGACTGGTGTATTTACCGGGCCAGTCCTGGGCTGCGAGAGGCAGACCCAGGATCAGCAGAGGCAATAAAAAGCTAAGCCGGACCATAAAGCGAAGGTATCACTATTGGGTGCAGCCGAGGGCGGTTTGGGCAGTGGCGATGGAGGCAGCGGCGGCATCTTTTTGCGTGGAGGAGAAGAGATTGGAGCGGTTCGATTCGATGTCGCGCCGGAGATTGTCGAGCTGCTGGCAGATGGAGTTTACGCGGCCCTTGAAGCCGTTGATGGAGGGGGCCTGGATTGTGTCGAGGACTTCACTGAGGGAAGGCGGAGTGATGACCGGCAGGGTGTAACGCGCGAGGAAAGCGCTTTGCGGGGTGGTGATCGAATTGCCGGGCCAATTGCCGACGGCAGTGCCGGCGATTTGGAGGGAGGGGCCGACTGTTGCCAGCTTCACGTTGTTGAATGCAACGCCGGAAGAGCCGATGATGGTGGTGTTGAGAAGGCTGAGATTGGCCGTATAGTTTTGCAGGAAGAGGTCGCGAGTGCCGATTTGCGTGGAGCCGGGGATCGCGCCACTAGCGCTGCCACCCAGCAAAATCCCGCTGGAGGAGGCAATTAAGGAACGTACTCTCGTATTGCCGGTAGAGGCAGTGGCGATCGATACGGAATTGAGCAGGTTGCCGTTGAAGTCAAAGCGTTGCAAGATGGATCGGCTTGTGTTGATGGGTTCGCCGCCAACGTAGAGGCTATCGCCATAGACGAGGGCGGTCTGCGCAAGCGCGACCGTTTGGCCGTCGGCGAGTTGGCGCTGCCAGATGGGAGTTCCGTTGAGGTCGAAGGCGAAGATGTTGTTAGCGGCAAAACCACCAACGACGAAGACGGCGTTGGCACTGGCGGTCATGTGCAGGTTGGGCCAGCCGAAACTGAATGGGGAGGTAGAAATCGTAGTGCCAGTATTTGGATCAAGCCGGTAGATCTGGCCCGTTTGCGAGACGGTTGCAACATAGATGACACCGTGGGCGAGGAGTAAGCCGGCAGGGCCTTCGGAAGGGATGTTGGAGAGAGTTTGGGTCCAAAGGACGGCCCCCTCGCGGTTATATTTTCTGACAACGGGAGTGCGGCCACCGCCGGAGACTGGCTCAGCGTAGGCGACGTAGATGCCGCTGGGGTCAAGAGCGACAAGAGGAGTGAGGCCGAGGGCGGTGTTGGCGTTGGTCCAGATCTCGCGCGACCACTCTTCGGCGCCGGTGGCATTGCTGAATTTTCGGAGCGTGATGGCTTTGTTGTAGAGGGTTGAGGAGGGAAAGAGTTGCAAGGTGGAGTCAACGAGGAGATAGCTGCCGGTGTCGTCGGCGGCGGAGGAGTTGGTAAGTGTGGCGAACTGGTTGAGGTAGGCGAGCGGCTGGCCAAAGGCCAGGGTGTCGAGGAGGAGGCTGGCGAAGAGAAGAAGGTTTTTCATGGTTATCTGGATCGCGCAGACGCGGCGCGAAATGGACCAGACAGCCTTTGGATTGCTAGTTTGTGCGGAGAATTACGGGCCTGGCTGGAAGACTAGCGAACCCTGTTTAAGGAAGCAAGGCCAGCCTTGCGGCGCTGCATCTCATCAAATCGATTGGCCGT
>CAZECF010000109.1:3889-12025 GCA_964510335.1 uncultured Bryobacter sp.
AAGATGAGTTCTCGCCACGTAGATTTTCCCCATCGCTCAGGAATTGGGACGAGGAGGCGTACTTCTTATAGTCCGCGGGTAATTCGAAGAATTCCGCGTCCGGCTCTCCCAGTACGACATCTATCACCTGAACCTCTGCAACTTGAATACCTGCCTTAAATTGCAAGCGTTTCATTTGGGCGAAATTCAAATCTGGGGCAAGCCAAACCTCTACAAAGTCGTCCGGGTGTCTGGAATCTGACATGCGAGCCTTTTGGACGCGATAGCCGAGGTGGGTCTCGTTGCCAATGGGTGCACATACAGCTCCGGGCGGTAGAGCCGTTTTGCAGGTTGCGGGAGCCAGGATGCGACGATCGTATTCGGACTGAGTCAATACAGCTTCGTCGTAGGCTCGCAACAGAGTGTCCTTGACATATTGCCGCTTCGCCTGGGTGTCCATAACGTAAACTCGGGGTGAAGCACTCGATTGCGGAAGTGTTGTGGTTTTGGCCATCGAGCCGTTTGAATGAAACCTGTCGACAACAGTGAGTGGTCGCTCCGGCGTCGACACGTTTGTTGCAACTGAAGTCAAGGTGACTGGAACTATTTGGGTAGTGGTTGACGACTGGGCTCTGAGATGTGAAGTGCCAAAGTGGCCCAGAAGCATCGTGCCTAGCGCGAATCGAATGAATCCATGCCCAATACGCATCTGAATTCTCCTTTGTCACCTGCGGCAAGTATCGCGTGACAATCTATCCCTACCAAATTCAATCGCGGTCGTCCAGGGGGTGCGCGGCGCAAGAGTGAATCGTTAAAGCCCTTAGCGGAGGCCGCCGACGGGGAGCTTGGCCCGGTAGACATAGCCTGTGACGCGGGCCATGTCGGAGCTGGTGAGGTAGAGAGTGCTAGAGAGTGCGCCGCGACCGAATTTGGCGTTGGTGAGGGCTTTTTGTTCCGTTGTGATGGTGGCGAGAGACTTGCCTGTAGCTGGGTCGATTCGGTGGGCGATGCCGTGGGAATAGCAGGTGAGCCAGAGCTTGCCTTCCTGGTCGATGTCCATGCCGTCGGCCTGGCAGGGCTCGATTACCGCAACCTGCTCCATCTTGCCCGCAGGCAGGGGCCAGCGGACGATGTGGGAAGTGTTTTCGGCAACATTGTGGCTGACGTAGAGAGTGGTCCGGTCTTTGCTGAGGATGATGCCGTTGGGGCCGGTAATTTCCTGCGAGAAGACTTCCGGCTTGCCGCCCTTGGGAATGCGGTAGATGGTGCCCTTGGGGCTGGTGCCGTCGTAGCCATTGGGCTCGGTGAAATAGACGGTGCCGTCTTTGGCGACGACCAGATCGTTGGGGCCTTTGCTTTGGCCGGGTTGGGCATCAAAGTTTTCGGCGTAGACGCTGACTTCTTTGGCCGGAGTGATTTTGAGGATCTGTTGTTCGCCGGTGGCGGTGACGTAGAGGTTGTCTTCGTCGTCGAAGTAGAGGCCGCCGGGGCCTTCTTTGGTGGCGACGGCGAGGTATTGCTGGAAGCCGTCCTTTTCATTCCAGGAGACGATGCCCTTGAAGGTGCCCCGGGAAGTGAAGTAGAGAGTATTGTTCGAGTCGATGGCCGGGCCTTCGGTATTGCCCCACGAAGGATCGGAGCCGAGGAGTTCAGCTTGCTGGGTGGGGTTTGACTGCGGCTGGCAGGAGGCGAGCAGCAGGATCAGGCAGAGCGGCGCGAATTTCATTAACCGCCAATGTATTTCATTTCACGGCCGGCTGTCAGCGTGGTGTCGCGCTTCCAGTCTTCGAGGCCCGGGCCGGAGAGTTTGAAGCGGGCCGCGCGTTCGCGCAGGGAAACCAGTTGCGTTTCGCTGAAGGGCGTGAGGGATTTGGCGATGCGGACGTCATCTTCAATCTGACCGAGGGTGGTGCAGCCGAGGGCGAGGCAGTGGACAGGGAGGCTCAAAACGTAGTTGATGCATTCGCGGACAGAGAAGCGCTGGAGGAGTTTGGCGTTGGCGGTGGATTTCATGGCCTGGATGCCGAGTCCGCGCTTGACGGCTTCCGGGAGGACCATTTTCTCGAAGCTGAGATAGGAGGGCTCGGCCGGGTGGAGGGGCATGAGAATGGTGTCGTACTTGTCGTAGCGGCGGAGCATGGCCATATGGACATTGGGGTCACGATGGCCGGTGAAGCCGATGAAGCGGCAGAGGCCTTTCTTTTTGGCCTCTTCGAAGGCTTCGATGGCGCCACCGGGGGCGAAGATACGGTCAACTTCTTCCATTTCGCCGACGGCGTGGATTTGCCAGAGGTCGACGTAGTCGGTCTTGAAGCGCTTGAGGGAGAGTTCGAGTTCGCGCTGGGCACCGGCTTTGTCGCGGCGTTCGGACTTGGTGGTGAGGAAGACTTTTTTGCGGACGTCCTGGAGGGCTTCTCCGTAGACTTCTTCGCTGCGGCCACCCCAATAGGAATGAGCGCAATCGAAGTAGTTGACACCAAGTTCGTAGGCGCGGCGGGTGACCTGTTTGGCTTCTTCAAAGCTGACCATGCCGAAGCGGCCGCCGGCCTGGCCGATGACGGTGAGCTTTTCGCCGGTTTTGCCGAAGGTGCGGGTAGGGATGGGGGTATCGGCGGCGAGGGCGGAGGCGGCGGAAGTGGCAGCAGAAGAGGCGATCCATTGGCGTCGGTTCATGAAAAACAGCATATCGCTCTTGAAAAGTTTGTGCAGTGTGGTAGGATTCAGTTGAATAGTTGTTCAAGTGAAAGCAAAGACGAAAATCGAAGTACCCTGTGAGCCGAATGATCCGGATCATCGCAAGCGGCTGATGCCGCCGGTGGATGACGCGGCGATTGAGGCTGCGTCGCGAATCTTCCGGGCGATGGGCGACCCGCCGCGGTTGCGGACGCTGGCGATGCTGGCGCAGGGGGAAGCTTGCGTGACGGAGATTGCGGCGGCGACCAATGAGGAGTTGTCGACAATTTCCCAGCGTTTGCGGGTGCTGCGGAGTGAGAATTTGCTGGAACGGCGACGGCAGGGGAAACACATTCTGTATTCGCTGGCCGATCAGCATGTAGCGGGACTCATCTTTAATGCGTTAGCGCACTCAACCGAGAAGAAGACTACGAAAGGGAAATAGAAAATGACAAATCATCACGTACACGAAAACCACGACCACGTACATGGACCCGACTGCGGCCATACAGCGATTGTGCACGAAGGGCATGTGGATTATCTGCATGACGGGCATTTGCACCATGCGCATGAAGGGCACTTTGACGAGCATGTGCTGGAGGTGACGGCGACGAATCCGGCCGATTGCACGGGCGGGCATGACTGCGCCGGCCATGATGCCGGGCATGTACATGGCGCAGGGTGCGGACACGAGGCAGTACCGCATGGCGACCATGTGGACTATCTGGTGGACGGGCATCTGCATCACTTTCATGAAGGGCATTGCGACAATCATGGGCCAGTCCAAGCAGCCTGATTCGGATAAGGGCGTACAGCAACGAAATACCCGGCAAAAGGCGGCCATCCGCGAGGTTTTCCTCGCGATGGACCGCCCGCTGGGGCCACAGGAAGTGCTGGAGCATGCGGGCAGCCGGAAGACGGGGCTGGGCATTGCGACGGTGTACCGGAATATCAAATCGCTGGTGGAAGAAGGCTGGCTGACGCCAGTGGGACTGCCGGGGGAGCCGGACCGGTATGAGGTGGCGGGCAAGGCGCATCATCATCACTTTCATTGCGAAAGATGCCAGAAGGTTTTCGATTTGCCGGGGTGTCCGGTGCAGTTGAAGGCATCGCTGCCGGAGGGCTATGTTTCTACGCGGCATGAACTGGTTTTGTACGGGAGTTGCCCGGCTTGCGCGGGGGGCTAGTGGGAGAGTCGATACACTAGATTTCGACACATGGTAATCGCGAAAGAGTTTATTGGCTATTTATCCCGCCGGCTGGTGCAGCGGCTGAACCCCACCTACATTGATACGGCCAATCCGCAGGGGTTGACCGAAACCATTGCAGATGTGATTGTGAAAGACCTCTCGGTGGAAGACGAACTTAACGATGAGGTGCGGGAGATTCTGGAGCAGTATTCCGATTACATGCGCAAGGAAGGCGTGTCCTATCAGGACATGTTCCGCAAGATCAAGAGCACGATGGTGACGCAGCGGAAGATTATTCGGGCGTCGGGGCGGGAAACGGGCGACAACATGAAGCTGTCGCGGGACAAGGTGACGGATCTATCGCACCAGATTGCGACGATGTTGCGCAAGGTGCGGGATGCGCGGCTGAAGAAAGACATCAACGATACGCGGCTGGAGATCGTGAAGGCGTTCACGGAGATCTTGCAGGTGGAAGAGAAGGCGGACAAGGACGCGCGGGCGAAGGTGTTGTCGCAGAAGAAGGGGATTCTGGAGGGCAGCGAAGAGTACGAGATTCTGCACAAGCGGTATTACGCGGAAGAGTTGAAGAAGTTGGGGATCGATTTGGGGTCGTAGGGTGCTGGTTGTCGCGGGCAGCCTGAACATGGATCTGGTGGTGCGGAGCAAGCGGATTCCGGCACCGGGGGAGACAGTGCTGGGGGAAAGCTTTGAGATGTTGCCCGGGGGGAAGGGCGGCAATCAGGCCTATGCGGCGGCGAAACTGGGCGGGGCTCAAGTCGCGATGATTGGCAAGGTGGGGCGGGATCTGTTTGGGGAAAAACTGAAGGCGAACCTGGCGGCGGTGGGTGTGGATGTGACCAGTGTTGACATGCTGGATGGGGTGCCGACGGGGATTGCTTCGATCACGGTGGATGCCGAGGGGCAGAATTCGATTGTGGTGGCCAGCGGGGCCAATTTTGTTTGGGGATTGGAAGAGCTTGAGGGGAAACTTCGCGGGGCGCGCCTGGTGTTGTTGCAATTGGAGATACCCATAGACGTCGTGACCCGATTGGCGCGGATGGCGAAGCGCGCGGGGGCGTATACGATTCTGGACCCGGCGCCGGCGCGGGAGTTGCCGAGGGAGCTGATTGAGGCAGTAGATTTATTGACGCCGAATGAGAGCGAGGCGCGGGGAATTGGGGAGATTGCGGGCAAGGCCCTGCTGGTGAAGCTGGGAGAGCGGGGAAGCCGGTGTGGAGATTTGGCTGTGCCTGCGATTGCGGTGCAAGCCGTGGATACGACCGGGGCGGGGGATGTCTATAACGGAGCGCTGGCGGTGGGGCTTAGCGAGGGAATGGGGATGGAGCAGGCGATGCGGTTTGCCAGTGTAGCGGCCGGGTTGAGCGTCAGGAAAATGGGAGCGCAGACCGCAGTGCCGGGGCGGGCAGAAGTGGACGCTTACGGGTTGAGCTGGTAGACGCGGAATTGGGGTGAAGCGTAAGCGGGAGTGATCGCGGTGTCGGGGCTGTCTTTGGTGTAGACAAGGTATTGGATGCCACGGCGGCGGAGGTCGTCGAAATCGAGCGGGGGGTGAGACGGGGCGAGGAGGTCGTTCCAGCGCTTCCACCAGGTATTGGCGTAGATGGGGAAGTAATTCACCTGGCCGCCCTGCTTCCAGCAGGTGTAGACAGTGCGGGTGGAGCGGGCGCGAAAGATGCCGGGCTCGAGGCGGCGGCCGAGGTCGGGGAATAGAAATACGGCGTCGCGCGGGGTCTTGTCTTTGGCCCATTGGGAGAGTTGCTGGAGGGCGGGGGTTTCAAGCGGGGTGTAAGCGCGGGCTTGGAGTATTTCGCCGAAGAAGGCCGCAGCGAGGAGGCTGGCGGCGAAGGCCCATTCGCGGCGAGGCCAGCGGCGAGCGATGAGGATGGCCGCAGCGAGGACGGCAGTGAGCAGGAATTGTTTCTGGAGTGCGCCCGGAGGGAACTGGAGGATGTCGCCGCGGAGGGCGAGCGTGAGGGGTACGAAGAGCCAGAGGAAGGAACGGAGATATTTGCCGTCGTTGAAGTCGCGGGCAGCGGCGAGGGTGCCGAGCCACTGGCAGAGCAGGTGGCAATAGAGGAGGGCGCGCATGGGCTGGAGTTGGGGAAAGAGAGCCCAGCCGAGGTTTTCGAGCAGGAGCCAGGAGAGGGGCATGGTGGCGAGGCCCACGGCGGGGAGCCAGCGGAAGAAGGGTTGGACGGCAGCGGGGAGGATGTCGCGGAGACGGAGGTAAGCGGCATAGGCGAGGGCGCTGGTGAGGAGGAAATGGAGGATGTAACGGGTGGGCCAGAGGGAGATCCAGTTGTAGGCAGCGCGGGTTTGCATGATGACGCGATGGGCTGGATCGATGAAGGAGAAGAAGGGTTGGGCTTCGACGATGCCGGGTTGCAGGCGGGCGCTGATGAAAAGCAGCAGGGCGGCGGCGGTGGGAATGGCGAGCAGACGCCATTGGCGCGAGAGCAGGGCGAGGAGAAAGAAGGGCCAGACGGCGGGGAAGTGATAGAGAAAGGCGATGGCGAAAAGAGTTGAGGCGAGCCAGTGGCGTTGGTGGGCGAGAGCGCCGAGGGCGGCGACGAGCAGGGGGACAGCGAAGCCGCGAGGGACGGGTTCAAATTCAGTGGTGATGATGGCGGGGCCGTAGATAAAGGCTCCGAGCCAGAGCAGGGCGGAGGAAAGAACACTTGCCCCCACGCTGAAGCCGGCGGCGCGGGCAAGGGCGAAGGCACCGAGATAACCGAGCCAGCGGTAAAGGAATTGCTGGGCGAAGAGGGTGGTTTCAAAGTCGAGCCCGGTGAGTCGGGAAAGGGTGAGGGTGACTTCGTCGTAGATGGTATAGGAGAGGTGGGCGCCTTCGCGGATGAGTTCGTTGGGGAAGAGCGTGGGAGTGCGGAGGTGTTCGAAGAGCGGGATGTAGATCTGCGTGTCGCTCAGCAGGAAGGTGTGGCCGGGGAAAATGAGCAGACCGAGAGCAGTGAGGACGGCGAAGAAGCCGCCCAGGAGGCTGAGTTGGAGTGGACTCATTGGGCGGGCGTTTTTTCGAGTTGTGTTTTGGCCCAGAGACGGCGGGGGTTGAGTTGGAGAGACCGAGCGATGGCTTTGCGGGCCTCGGCATTGCGGCCGGCCTTGCGGAGGGCGATGCCACGCCAGAGGTGGGCTTCCGGGTGTTTGGGGTTGAGGGCGAGGGCCTTGTCAAAGTCGGCAATGGCTTTGTCGATGCCGCCACCGAAGGAGGGGGGCAGGTAGTAGTTGCCGACGCCGGAGGAGAGCCAGTTTTCGGGGGATTTAGAGTTGAGCTCGATGGCTTTGGCCACTTCGTCCATGGCGCAACGGCCGTGCTTGAGGCCGGCGAGGACATTGGCGGGGATGATCTGGCCGCAAAGAGTGCCGAGAATCCGGTGGTATTCGGAGTTGTTGGGTTCGGCGGCAAGGGCTTTGCGGGCGGGGTCGAGACCGGCGGTGGCGGCAGAGGCGGAGCCGCGTTTGTCGCCTTTTTCCATGGCGATTTCGGCTTCGTAGGAGCGGGCGAGGGCCAGGTTATAAAGGTCTTTGGGAGTCGTGGCGGTGGCGAGCTTTTCGATTTGGGTAGCAAGAAAGGCCGAGTCCTGCCGGTCGCGAGCGTCTTCAAGAGGACCTGACAGGAAGAGGGTAGTAAGAAGAAGCCACAGCATCACCTATATTCTAACCGGAGGACTCCCGATACAAAGTCTGAGATGATAATGGGGTAGTTACGGGCCCGTCCCGCGTCCTTTTCTACAGGAACCGAATTCATGAAGCTGAAAATTTTTGTCTATGCCTTTGCCCTGTCGGCAGCGTTGTTTGCGCAGCCGATCAGCGTCCAACTGAACCCCGCGCCCTCCCGGATTCTGGGACATCCACGGCGGGAACTTTCAACGATCGCGCCGAATTTTGTGGAAGGGCGGGAATTGACGACGCCGCAGGGGCTGGCTCTGGACCGGACCGGTGCGACGCCGATCCTGTATGTGGCTGACACGGGGAACAACCGTGTGCTGGCGTGGCGGAATCCGGTGAATGCGGCCAATGGTGCACCGGCGGACCTGGTGATTGGGCAGCGCGACCGGTTTTCGACGATCGGAAACGGGCCGGGTACGAGCTTTACGACGGGTTTGAATCAACCGACGGGCCTGGTGGTGGACGCGCAGGGGAACCTGTATGTCGCCGATACGAATAACAACCGGATTTTGCGCTATCCGCGGCCCTTTGATCAGCCTTCGAACCAGTTGCTCGAAATTGACGTCATGTTGGGGCAGGAGACTTT
>CAZECF010000110.1:0-11971 GCA_964510335.1 uncultured Bryobacter sp.
GACCTCGAAGCGGCCGAGGGAACCTTTGAATTGCTGGTGCGCGAAGCAATGCACCCTGGTTCACACTTCTTTGACGTGGTGAACTATGAAGTGGCCACCCGGTCTGCGCCGGGCGGTCTTTCGACCACAACGGCGAGCGTCATCGTCAAGTTGCAGGATGAAACGACACTGTCGGCCTCTGCCCTGGGAGACGGGCCGGTCAACTCCCTCGATTTGTCATTACGGCAATGTTTGAGCTTGCGGTATCCGGAAATTGCCCAGGTTCGCCTGACAGACTACAAGGTTCGCGTGCTGGACTCGAAGCCGGGTACCGCGTCGAAGGTTAGGGTGCTGGTGGAGTGGAGTGACTTTAAGCGGTCGTGGACGACTGTGGGCGTTTCCGAAAACATCATTGAAGCAAGCTGGCGGGCGATGTGCGATGCTTTGCGGCTTGAGCTGATGCGGTTGCATGATTCCACGGAAGAGCTTGACGCAGCACTTGCGAAATTTAGCCGAGCCTAAGATCCGCTTAGTTATCTGGAATTGACCGGACTGCAACGGGATTGACATGAACAACTGTTAGTTCTTGGTTATGTCTCGATTTTTCTGCAAAGTAATTTGCTTCTTATTGGTTGCTCTTGCCGCTCCAGCGCAAACCGCAACCGGGTCTCTCGTTGGCACTATCCTAGATCCCGCTGGCGCGGCCATCCCCGAAGCCAGTATTATCATCACCAACACGGCCACCAATGAACCCTTTCGCACCGTAGCCAACGCGGCCGGCAATTATCTTGCGCCGCTGCTCAAGCCGGGAACGTATCGCATCGAAGTATCGGCCCCCGGATTCAAGAAGTACGTCCAGGACGGCATCGTACTGCAGGTGCAGCAGCAAGGACGAGTGGACGTACAGCTCACAGTAGGCGATGTAGCCGAAAGCGTAAGCGTCACCGCCGACGCCTCTCTTCTGGAAACAACTTCCTCCTCCATCGGCAAAGTCGTGGACAACAAGCGGATTCTGGATTTGCCGCTCAATACGCGCAATGTGTACAGCTTGATTTACCTAACGCCTGGCGTTGCCGGCGGCATCGGCAACTCTCACAACCAGGTTGGCTATTCGGTCAACGGCGTTCGTGGTGGACTCTTCGACACCTTGATTGATGGTTCTTCAGCCGCTTTTCCCACTGTTAATGGATTTCATGGAATATCCGTTTTCCCCTCTGTCGATGCCGTCGCTGAGTTCAAGGTGCAAGCCTCAAACTATTCGGCAGAATTTGGCCGCTCGAATGGCAGCGTGCTGAACCTGGTCTACAAGTCGGGAACGAATGAGATCCATGGTTCCGCCTACGAATTCCTTCGCAACTCCGTGCTGGACGCCAACAACTACTGGAATAACCAGCGTGGAGTGCCGCTGGCCAGCTTCAAGCGCAACCAGTTTGGTGGCACACTGTCCGGGCCGATCCGCAAGAATCGCACGTTCTTCCTGGTTTCTTATGAAAGCCTTCGGCAGCGGTCGTTCCGGGAAACTTTGAGCACCATGCCCACTTCCGAGCAGCGCCTTGGCGACTTCTCCCAGACGCTGGCCGGTATCGGCCGGCCCATTACGATCTTCGATCCGCTGGCCACCACACCGTCTGGAAACTCGGTTGTGCGCACGGCGTTTCCGGGCAACCGTATTCCTGCGAATCGCTTTGACCCTGTAGCCGTGAATGTCATGCGTTACTTTCCCAATCCCAATCAGCCGGGTATCGAGGGTTCCCGTCAGCAAAATTTCTATAACAACGGGTCCGCTTCCGTAGACACGAACAACTACGATTTTCGGGTGGACCACAACATCAATGACCGGCAAAAGATCTTTGGCCGGATTTCCCGACGCTATTCCTTCGATGGTCCGCCGCAGCTTTTCCCTGGCGATACAGGCGTGGCTGAAGGCCGGATCAATCTGAATGACTGGGGAACAAATGCAGTTACCGACTACACCAATACCCTGAGCTCTTCGTCCATCCTGAATCTCCGGCTTTCCTTCGCCCGAAATTTCTTTCTTTTTGACAACCAGGGACTCGGCTTTGCCCCTTCAACACTTGGCTTGCCCCGTGATCTGGATTCAGCCGTGGATCTCCCCATGTTCCCGCGCTTTGCTGTTGGCGGGCAGACCGCTCTCGGCGGCAATGACCATCGGCGTAGCGGCTTCAACCAGTACGGACTTGCAGGCAGCTACACCAAGATCATTGGGAAGCACAACATCAAGACGGGCTATGAAGGACGTCATTTGCGGATCAATGTGTGGGAAGCGCGTGCTGCGGGCACCTTCAACTTCAGCCCTGGATTTACGCAGGGCCCGAATCCGAACTCGGCCAGCGCTACCGCTGGTTATGGTCTGGCTTCTTTCCTGCTCGGCGCGGGTTCCGGCGGCAACTTCTTCCAGAACTGGAAGAACGTGGCGGCGGAAAGCTACTATCACGCCTTTTACTTTCAGGACGACATCCGCGTCAATCGCAAACTGACGCTGAACCTGGGTCTTCGCTATGACTTTGACACCCCTCGCACTGAGCGCTACAACCGCATGAGCTGGTTCGACCCCTCGGCTCCTTCGCCGCTGGCCGCAACCCAATCGAACGTCAATGGTGGACTGCGCTTTGTGGGTGTGGATGGAAACAACCGGGTTCAATATGACGGTGATTACAACAACCTCGCCCCCCGTATCGGCTTCGCATACCAGGCGAACGACAAGACGGTGGTTCGTGGTGGTTGGGGCGTGATGTATGCCAGCTCCACGCTCGGAGCTCAAGGCACGGTTGGGCCTTATGGCTTTCGCGTGGAGACGCCCTGGGTGTCTTCGCTCGATAATGTCACGCCTTTGAACTACCTGCGCAATCCCTTTCCCGCAGGATTTCAACCCGTGCCGGGATCGCGTGATGGACTCCTGACGGCAGTAGGCGGCAACGTTGAAGGCCCGCTACGTGATACGCCGATTCCGTACACGATCCAGTACAACTTGACCATCCAACGCGAGCTACCCGGGCGCGTTTCGCTCGAAGTGGCTTATGTTGGCAATCGCGGCCGGCAGCTCTCACGGGGCGGGGAAGGCGGCTTTACTCTGAACCAGGTTGATCCGCAGTTTCTTTCGCTAGGCTCGCAATTGAACCAGCTTGTTCCCAATCCGTTCTTCGGTCAGGGATTGGGGGGCATTCTGGGCAACCGGCAAATCAGCCGCGCCCAATTGCTGCGGCCTTATCCGCAATTCCTCAACGTCTTCCCGCTCTTCTCGGCAGGGTCCAATTCTGACTACAACGCCTTGCAGATGTCTTTTTCCAAGCGGTACTCGCGCGGTATCGTTTTCGATGGAAATTACGTTTGGGCCAAGTCCATCGACGACGGAACCAGCGCGCAGGATAGCTACGACCTGCGCATGGGCCGCAGTGTGACGGGCCAGGACTTTCGTCACCGGCTGGTCTTCAGCGGCGTCTACGATTTGCCTTTCGGCAAGGGCCGCCAATTCCTGAGCGGCATGTCGCGCGTGCCGGAACTCCTGCTGGGCGGCTGGCAGGTGAACGGCATTTACACCCTGCAATCCGGATCGTTGATCGGCATCTCGGCGTCCAATACCGCCGGGATCTTTAACCAGGCGATCCGCGCCAATACCAACGGCAATTCGGCTCGCATTGACGTGGACGCGAAAGATCGTCTCGATCGCTGGTTCGACACCAGCACCTTTTCCCAACCCGCTGCGTTTTCGTTGGGCAATGTGGGAACGCTGGTGCCCAACCTGCGTGCGCACCACGCGAACAACCTTGACTTTTCGCTCTTCAAGCAATTCAGCCTGAGCGAGAAGTTTCGGTTGCAATTCCGGGCCGAGAGCTTTAACTTCGCTAATCGCGTGCAGTTCTCCGCGCCCAACAACAACGTCAATGGTGGTGCTGCTTTTGGCCGCGTAACCGCTCAGGCCAATCAGCCACGGCAGTTGCAGTTTGGACTCAAACTGCTCTTTTAACGAGTGACTTCCTGATACGATAAGCGGCGACATGTCTACTGAAACATCTCGCCGCTTTTTCTTTTTCGGATCACTACTTACCAGTGCCGTACCCCTGGCCGGTTATGGCAGTGTTGCTTCCCTCCGGGCCCTGGGTTACAAACCCTTTTACGACAAACTCAATGTAGCCGCCATTGGCTGTGGCGGGCAGGGTGGTGTGATTCTGAATCAAGCTGCTCAAACTGAAAACATTGTTGCGCTTTGCGATGTGGATCTCGACCGCGGGGCCGCCAACCTGAAGAAGTTTGAAAAGCTGCCGGTGTATCGGGACTTCCGTGTTCTGCTCGATAAGGAAGAAAAGAATATCGATGCGTTGACGATTGCGATTCCCGACTTCATGCATGCAACCGTAGCGTTGGCCTGCATGCAGCGCGGCAAGCATGTCTATCTTGAAAAGCCGTTGACGCGCACGCCATGGGAAGCCCGGCTACTGGCCGATGCCGCCGTCAAGTATAAGGTGGCGACACAGATGGGTAATCAGGGTTACTCGCATGAGAGCCATCGCGTCGCGGCGGAAATTTTGTGGTCGGGTGAGATTGGCGATGTGACCGAAGTTCACGTGTCCACCACGCCTGGCACTCATCCCACGGGCCTGAAGGAAGCTCCTCCGGAAAGCAGTGTGCCCGATACGCTGGACTGGCAGGCGTGGCTTGGAAGCGCTCCCATGCGAGCCTTCAGCAAGCACTATGTTCCCTACAACTGGCGCGGCTTCTACGATTTTGGAACCGGGCAAATTGGCAATTGGGCCACGCACACTGCCGGTCCCGTCCATCACGCTTTGATGCTCGGTGCGCCGGACAGCATTGAGAGCGTTACGCAGACCAACCCCAGCAAATTCACCTATCCTGACCGCGCAACGATTCGCCTTGATTTTCCGGCACGTGGTTCGATGCCGGCTGTCAAGGTTTTCTATCATGACTCGGCCCGGGCAACGGACCCCGAAGTTTTCCGCGTGCCGGGGATGGAGAACGAGACCATCCTGCCGCCTTCAAACAACCTGACCGAGAAGGGGCGGCCCATGGGTGGTGGCAGACGTGCTGGTGGTCCTCCTGCGCAACAACGGCCTGCCAATGCACCGCGCACTGGTCCTGGCGGTCCTGGTGTTGCCGTTTTTGGTGGCGAGCGGGGAGCTCCCCAGAAGGGTTTGCTGACGGGCAACGGAGCGGTCTTTATCGGCACTAAGGGAATCATGGCTACCGTTGAGCGTGGTGAGGGTGTTTGGTTGCTGCCTTCCGCTCGTTGGGCCGAGTACACGCTGCCGCCGCAGTTGCTCACCCGGTCGCCTGGCCACATGGCGGACTTTGTGCGCGCCGCCAAAGGGGGCGACCCTGCCTGTTCGCACTTCGGCATCTCCGGCCCTTACGCGGAATGGTTGGCGCTGGCGGCCATCGCCTTCCAGGTTCCCGGCAAACTCCAGTGGGATAGCAAGCTGATGCGCTTCAAGAACAGCGCTGCGGCCACGCAACTTGTGAAGCCGAAGTTCCGGCCCGGTTGGGAATTAAAGCTCTAGTAGCGCCAGCTTTTCAAATCAGCTTCCGGCGGGTGGTTCGCCTCGATCCGCCGGAGGATCTTGTCAAGGTAGATCCAGTTGTAGCGTAAGCGGGTGATGTGATTGGGTTGGGTGGGATCGCCATTCCAGCAATGCTCGGCACGGTCTCCATAGGTGACTTCGCCCCCATATTGCGGGTTGCTTGTCTTGTTGAGAAAGTCCTCCATCAGATAGACCGCATTGTTCAGATAGAAGTGGTCCATGTCGCCGCAGTAGATGTGTAGTTTGCCGGCCAGCTTGGGGCCGAGCTTGGCCCAGTCGCGTTCGAGGATGTGGCGCAGATCGTAGTGCTCTTTCCAGTAAGCAGCGACCTCAGCATCAATCGCGCCTGTTTCTTTGTTCCAGATGCGCTTCGGATAGCCGTCAGACCCTACGGGCGAATAGACTGCTTCCCAGATGTCGAACTGTTGGCCGCTACGAGTCCTGGATCCCAGTGCCAGTTCGAGCAGGTTCATCGACTCAACTGTGGCCGAGACGTGCCCCAGGTAGTCGCGTTTGCCGGGGCGGGCGACGCGCTGGTGGTCGCCTTCGATGTAGTAGGCGTTCTTGTCCTGATAGAGGTTGACCGTGGTGAAGGCGCGGAAGTCGATCGGGTCCGGGCAAGCCCCAAAGGCCCCATTGAACTCTTCGGGGTAAAAAATCTGCGCGGCGAGGGCTTCCCAGCCGCCCGTTGACCCACCGTAGGTAAAGCGTGCCCAGCCCTCGCCAATGCCCCGAAAGCGGCGCTCGATTTCCGGCAGCAACTCATACATGATCGCGTCGCCATAAGGCCCCAGGTTGGCGCTGTTTACGGCATAGGAATCATCGTAGAAGGGGTTGGCGTGCTGCACTTCCACTACGAGGTAGCGGGGAAAATCGGGGGAGATCCATTTCTTGTAGAAGTTATGAGCTTCCTGCTGGACGATCCGGTTATAGCCGGCCACCTTGAAGCGCTCTGAAAAATCAGGCTTCAGACTGTCGTCGGGAGCTTCGACGCGAAAGCCGGCGAAGTCTGCCGGAAAATGCCCGTGAAAGAGCATCAGGGGATATTTTGCCTGAGGATGTTCGTCGAAGCCATGCGGCAGGAGGACGTTTGCGCCAAGATACATGGGTCTGCCCCAGAACTCGGTCAGCTTCTGGCTTTGGATCCGGACATGCTTGATGTATTTGGTATCAGAAGGTGGAACGATTGGCGCAATGGTTTCGCTGAGAATCAGCTTCAGCGTGCCGGATGCCTTCACCTCCAGCCTGGCGGGCCTGGAATAGAGATTGCCCGGTGCCCGGTTCCACTGCCGGCCTTCGCCGCGATCCATCGGAAGCTTTACGACGTGCCCGTCCTTGCGCGTGAAAGTTTCGTACAGATCGAGCAAAGCCTGTACCTGGTATTCGCCCGGCTTGAGATCCGCCAGGCGCCGCACCGGATAACCATAGAGCTCTGTCGAGACGACGTGCGTTGTGCCCGGACGCCATCCTTCTACATCCGCACCAAAGACGATTTGCGATTTCGGGGAGTCGTTGATCTGGAAGCGAGGCTCGGCGCTCGGGTCAGTTGAAAAGAGAATCAGCAAGCGGCCATCCAGCGGCTTGGACGCCTTGCCGGCCGGGAATTCCACAGCCACCTCCAAGGCAAGGCCGGAAATGCTGAGCAGCAGCAGGAGGGCAAATTTCATCTTTGGAGTTTAGCGAATCGGGATGCCGAAGTATTTGGCTGCGTGTTTCCAGATCTCGTGCTCTGGCGGATCGTGGGGATAAATCAGTTTGCGCGCTTCCCAGTGAAAGAGATTTCGCAAGGCCAGGAGAAATTGCTTGTCGTCAACGAAACGAGTTATTTCCGGGTCATCGCCCTCGCGCACCCGCATGAAATGAGTGCCATTGAAAAAGATCCGTGTGTTTCCTTCTTTGTCGCTTTGCAGGTAGCTGGCCCCGCCGCGAACGGCTGCAAGAATCTGCCCTTGCAGGTGAGCAATCAGCTCGTGGTCGATGAATGGTTCGCGCTGGTTTGCTTCCCGTGCCATCGCAAGATCGGCGGCGTAATCGGCGCCGGGCTCGAGATTCTGGGGAAGATTCTCTGCGACTTGCAACTGGCCTGACCAGTGCTTGAGGCTGATGGCCATTTCCCGGTCCATCCGCTCCTGGCTCATCCACTGCAATTGCGCGGTCCGGGTTACGCGCAGGCGGTAGAGGCGCCGGCCGGCTTCACTATGCTTGAGTTCGAAAACAACCTCCGTTGCATAGAAGGCCAATTTGGCTTGGGCAGCGTAGTGCAGCGTTGTGCTTTCGACCAGTTTGAGAAGGATACCCGTCATGCGCTCGATGGCGACTCTGGCGACGGCGGGATCTCGGGTGTCCCAAAAATGGATCTCGAAATCAGCGTAACTGGTTGGTGTGCTCACACTGGCACCAGCGGTATTCGATGGACGCTTCGATCAAGTGCCGCTAAGATTCAGTCATGGCTACCATGCAGCAAATTCGCCTCGCCTCCGTTCCGAAAGGAATGCCTGCGCTCACCGACTTTCAACTTGAGGACGCAGCAATCCCAGCTTGCCCACCGGAAGGGGTTCTGGTGGAGACGCTCTTCCTCAGTGTCGATCCCTATCTGCGCGGGCGGATCAGCGGAGTGAAATCCTACACCGATCCGATTCCGGTGGGGGAGCTGATGATCAGCGGATGTGTTGGCCGCGTGCTGGAGTCGAAGGCTGAGCAGTACTCTCCCGGAGACTACGTTTGCGGCTACTGGGCCTGGGCCGAGTTTGCCGCCCTTGCTGCCACCGGCCTGCTCAAGCTGAACGAAGCGGATGCCCCGATCACGACCGCGCTTGGGATTCTTGGCATGCCGGGAATGACGGCCTACTTTGGACTGCTGGAAATCTGCGCTCCGCAAGCAGGGGAGACCGTTTTCGTCAGTGGGGCTGCGGGAGCCGTTGGTTCGGCTGTAGGGCAGATTGCCAAGATCCGCGGCTGCCGGGTGGTGGGTTCGGCCGGCACCAAAGCCAAGGTGGCTGGTTTGCTCGACTATGGCTTTGATGCCGCTTTTGACTACCACACGGATCGCGATTACCGGGACATCCTCGACGAAGTCTGTCCCGATGGAATCGACTGCTACTTTGACAACGTTGGGGGCCCGCTGACAGACGCAGTATTTTCGCGCATGAAGCTGCGCGGACGCGTGTCGATCTGCGGCCAGATCTCGGCTTACAACGACCCCGCGCAAGATAGCGGTCCAAGGCCTTTTCTGCATATTCTGGCCAGGCAACTGCGAGTGGAAGGCTTTATCGTTTCGCGCTGGCTCGACCGCTTTCCCGAGGGCCGGAAGGAGATGGCTGCGTGGCTCCGGGAAGGGAAGCTCAAGTACACCGAAACTTTCGTCGATGGCCTGAGCCAGGCACCGCGAGCGCTGATCGGGCTATTTCATGGTGAAAATACCGGAAAGTTTCTGGTGCGCGTGCGGGACTACCGTCCTGAACCCGCCGGCTTCTGGAAGTAATCAGGTCAGTTTATAGCCGGGATCGATGCCTTGCAGGGCAACCAGGATCTGGTGGATGTTGAAGGGATGCGTGTCTGCCCCGGAGAGCGCGTGTCCAATCACGTCGAAGGCATGGGCTACGCCCTGGTTGTCATCGATGTCGATATCGGCCATGAGCTGGTTGTCGGAATTGGTGGCAAAGGTGAGTTGGAGGTTGCCCTGGCGTTCCCTGGTCTTGAAGCTGCCCAATGTTTCAATGCGCTCCCAGCCGCGGGGAAAGCTGTGGCTGATGCCGCTGGCCGGGCTGAAGATGTCCTGGGACTCGCGGATCTGATCGAGGAGATTTTCGTTGACGCGGGCAAAGATGCGGGCGGGCAAAACTTGCTCGATGGACTCGATTGCATCCGTGAGGTCGAGCGAAGCCAGTTTCGAATAAACATTCAGCAAGCCAGCACGTTGGAGTTCCGTCAGGTCCGCAACCGGCGTTGCAATCTGTTCATAAGCCGGGTGCCGGGCCGGAAACTTCGCCTTCGCGTGGCCCGCATCGAGGAAAAACGTCTCCTGCAATTCAAGCGCCTCATCCGGGCGGATGGTCACGAAGCGGCGCTTGGAGCGGTAGCGGCTGAGGTTTAAGACCAGATCGCCGGTGCCAAAGGGAAAGGCGGGCACTTCCTTGAGCAGCAGAGGAGCGCCAGTGAGCTTGATGCGAAACGCTGCATCGAGGCTTCTCAAGCGATGGTTGTACAAATAGAAGTTGGCCTGGGCAGCTTTGATGGGATCACCGTGTACATTGCGGAGATCAAGGTAAATCGAGCCTGTATTCAATTGCATGGAACTCCCAGTCTAACGAAGCACCAGAACTTCCTCGAGCGACTTTTTTGTGAGGGCGGGTACTTTGGCGTCCGGAGCCGGATAGCCGACCGGGATCAGCAAGAAGGGACGTTCGTTGACCGGCCGCTCGAGGATCTGAGTGAGGAAGCCCATGGGACTGGGGGTGTGGGTGAGCGTGGCCAGTCCGGCGAGGTGCAAAGCGGCCAGCAGAAACCCGCAAGCGATGCCGACGCTCTCCTGGACGTAATAGTGTTTGACCTTGTTTCCTGCCTCCAGGCCGTAGTCAACTCGAAAGACCACAATCAGATAGGGACAAATTTCAAGGAAGGGCTTTTGCCAATCTGTGCCGAAGGGCGCGAGAGCTTGCAGCCATTCTTCAGGAAACCGGTGTTCGTAGTTTTCCCGCTCCTCTTGTTCGGCAGCCTCCCGGATCTTGCGCTTGATTTCGGGATCTTGTACCACAACAAAGCGCCAAGGCTGCTGATTGGCACCGGATGGGGCCGAGGCGGCGGCCCGGATTGCTTCCTGGATCACTTCAAAGGCAACGGGCTCGTTGCTGAAGTGGCGCACCGTCCGGCGGCTTCCCAATTTCTGACGGAAGCCCCTGATGCCCTCAAGTTGCTCGCCGCTGGACTGCCGGGGCAGGGAATAATCGACAAATTCTGCCATACCCGTAATTCTCACAGGAAATATTGCTTGTCTCCAAGTCCGTGCCTCCATTTCGTCTAACCCACCACTTTTTCAGGGCTTAGGCTGTGGAAAGTGTGTGCAAAACTTTGCCGAGGCTGTGGAAGAAGGGCAACTGGGGCGTAAGTTGTTCTACAGCATATAGATATTTTTCTTGCTGTAACACAATATCTTGTGTCATTATCACTAACGCAACACCATTTCACATGCCTCCCCCGGCTGCCCGACCCATCGAGCTTTGGTGTGCAAAAGGTTTTAGTAAAAATAAAAAGAGGTTTCGTTCATGGGCCAGCTAGCAGTTGCACTCGGTGCAAAAATTCCACAGGGCAAAGAGTCACTCCCTCATTCTCAGCGCAAAGGTGTTACCTTTCCGCGCTATTTTACGGCGAAATTGGAGTCCAGCAGAACTCCCTACGATGAGATCGTTTGGGAAAAACGGACCGCGACGATTGGTAATTCGTCCGGAGCTGTCGTGTTTGAACAACGTGATGTAGAGGTGCCCGCCGACTGGTCCCAGACTGCAACAAACATTGTCGCCAGCAAGTACTTTCATGGCAAGATGGGCTCGCCGGAGCGCGAAACGAGTGTCCGCCAACTGGTTCACCGCGTTGTCGATACGATCGCGGATTGGGGCCTGGCCGATGGCTATTTCAAGACTCCTGTGGACGCAGAGAACTTCCGGCAGGAACTCGCCCACCTGATGCTGTACCAGAAGGCCTGCTTCAATTCGCCTGTCTGGTTCAACGTCGGCGTGAAGGAGCAGCGCGGGTACGGCTGGGTGTGGGATGAAACCATCCAGCAGATCCGCAAGCTGAACCAGGGAGAGCATCGCCCGCAATGTTCAGCCTGCTTTATCAACTCGGCTGGAGACTCGCTCGAGTCGATTCTGGACCTGGCCAAGACGGAAGGAATGCTTTTCAAGTGGGGTTCTGGCACCGGGTCGAACTTGTCAAGCCTGCGGGAAGAGAACGCGATTCTGTCCGGCGGAGGCCGTGCCTCGGGCCCGTTGAGTTTCATGCGTGGCTTTGATGCCTTTGCCGGTGTCATCAAGAGCGGCGGCAAAACGCGCCGTGCGGCCAAGATGGTGATCCTCAATACGGACCATCCCGACGTGGAAGACTTCATTTGGTGCAAGGCCAAGGAGGAGAAGAAGGCGCACACGCTGATTGCGGCTGGATATGATGCCGCGATTGACGGCGAAGCGTATACGAGTATCTTCTTTCAGAACGCCAATAACTCCGTACGCGCCGATGACGACTTCATGCAGGCGGCCGAACGCAATGGCGAGTATTGGACCAAGAGCCGTGTGACGGGCGCGCCCTTGAAGCGCTATATGGCCAAGGATCTTCTGCGCCAGATCGCAGAGGCCACCTGGAAATGCGGTGACCCGGGCATGCAGTTCGACACCACGATCAACAAGTGGCATACGTCTAAGAATACAGCTCGGATCAATGCCTCC
>CAZECF010000111.1:0-11910 GCA_964510335.1 uncultured Bryobacter sp.
CAGCCGTTGTTCCTGCTCCTCGCGGGCGGTCTTCAGCGCAAAGTACTTTCCGCGCCGCCGCCAGGCAAAGTTCTTTTGATGCCGGGCATGATAAGCATGAAAAGCCATCTCTCTGGCTGCCTGCTCGATAGAGTCAGGCTCAGCCACTTGCTGCCGAAGTTGCTTGAGCCGCTTTTTTGCCGCCAACTCGTGCTGTTCGTTCCAGCGGCTGTGCCATAAACCCACTACCACTTCGTTGCACAGCGATATTTCTTCCTCCGTGCCCGGTGCGAGCCGGGCATGCATTTTCTGGTAAAGCTGGTTGAACCTCTCGATCTCTTCTTCCGTCGGGGGAGTTTTGCTAGGCGGCAAGTAGAGCATCGCTGTCCCGCCTTTCCCGGCCCGTGGCCTTGCTGTCACGCATCCGGCGCAGCGATCTCCGCAAGTTTGCCAGTTGCACCTTCTGCGAATCCACCTCAACCTGAAAGTGCTCAATCGATCTCACTACCGCTTCTTCTTCCGGCGACGTGGGTGTCAGCATCCGCTTGCGGTCGTAAAGCCGCGCCCTGACTTTCGCGTAGCGCCTCTTCAGCCATTCTGCTTCCAGCATTCGCTCCAGGATTTCGTTCTCCTGCGCATTCGCTGGTTGAAAGTCCGCAACTAAATCAGATGCTAAATTCAAAAAATCATTTCTTGATTCTGTTGAATATAGAATTGATTCATCAAGATAAAGTGGGTTCATTTTAATCTCCGGATTCCTTCTGGGTCTTTACATTCAGAGCGTTTGAGTAGCCTTTCGCCGCTCGCTTGAGTTCAAGTGACCGGTTTACCAACTCACGGATCTTCTTGCGGAAGGCCTTCTGTTTGTCTGCTGGCAACTGGTCCAGTTTCAGGGTTGGATAAGCGCGCGCATGCTGCACAAGCGAATCGCAGCGCCTCTGGAGATAGAGCGCCCTGGCGAGTTTTTCGGCAATCGCTTCCGAGATCGGATTCGCCGGCTGAAAGCGGCTCTTGACCTCTTCTTCGATTTGCGCCAAGTCGGGGTTGGATTTCATGAGGGTTGTCCTGGGGTGGAATCGGCAATTTCTTGCCCGCAGTGAATATCTAACCGCCCCGATTCAACCGAATACAGAATTTTAAATAGGTGTTGAAAACAATAGAAATATACTTTCATATTTCTTGTGAATGGAAATTGTCTTCATCTACGCCGTGATCTGTTGCTATGCTCACAGGTGAGATGAACGTGGCTCCTGCAAACCCCGGCCCACTCTCGGACGTCATCACCGACGGCATCCGTGTGGAAGTGATGGCGCGCCATGTCCCCGAACAGTCCCGGCCCCAGCAGGGCAATTGGGCTTTTGAATACACCGTCCGCATCACCAATCTGGGCGATGAAACCGTCCAGCTCCTCACCCGGCACTGGATCATTACCGATGCCACGGGTACGGTGAAAGAAGTTCGCGGCCCGGGAGTGGTCGGCAAACAACCCTCTTTGCCACCCGGGGAATCCTTCCAGTATTCTTCCTGGTGTCGTCTGGAAACCCCCACTGGCCGCATGGAAGGCACCTACCAGATGCGTAGCGGCAAGGGCAGGGAATTCGACATCGAAATCGCTCCCTTCGGCCTCAAAGCTCCCTACACGGTTCACTAGTTCAGGCTCAGCCCTGCCTCAGAAAGCAATCGCTTCCAGAATCAGGAAGCCAGTTGCTGCGCCAACGCGACGAAGCTGCGCAACGATACCCCCGTCGGCCCCTTGGCCAGAAACGGTTTGGCCTCGTCGAGCCAGGCCGTCCCCGCGATGTCCAGATGTACCCATGGGGTATCTTCCACCCATTCCTTCAAAAAGAGGGCCGCCGTGATCGAACCCGCGCCGCGGCTGCCAATGTTCGGCATATCCGCGAAGGCACTCTTCAACAAATCCTTGTAATCGTCATCCATCGGCATCGGCCACATCTTTTCACCGGCCTGTTTCGCCGCCGCCAGCACTTGCCCCTGCCAATCGTCGTTGTTGGAGAACGCTCCAATGTTCACCGCCCCCAGCGCGATCGTGATGGCCCCCGTGAGCGTTGCCGCATCCACCATGCAAGTCACTCCCAGCCGCTTGGCGTAGGTGATCGCATCCACCAGAATCAGCCGGCCTTCCGCGTCCGTGTTGAGCACCTCGATGGTCTTGCCTGCCAGCGACGTGATGATATCGCCCGGCCGCATCGCCTTCGAACTCACCATGTTTTCCACCGCCGGAATCAGTGCCGTTACCTGCACGGCTGGCTTCAGTTGCGCGATCGCCTTCATGGCGCCAATCACCGCAGCTCCGCCGGCCATGTCGTACTTCATCTTGTCCATGCTCTCGCTGGGCTTGATCGACACACCACCCGTGTCGAAGGTCACGCCTTTTCCAATCAGCCCCAGATGCACGCCTTCTTTTGCCTCGGCCGGTTGATAGCGCAATACGATCAACGCCGGTGGCGCCGCGCTTCCTTGCGCCACTCCCAGCAGGCTGCCCATGCCCAGTTGCCGCATGCGGTCCTCGTCGAGAATCTCGCAATCCAGGCCCTGCTCGGCCGCCATCTTCCTCGCACTCTCAGCCAGCACCAGCGGGGGCAACAGGTTGCCCGGTTCATTGATCAGCGTACGCGCAAAGTTCTGCGCATCCCCAATCACAGCGCCAGCCCGCAAAGCCTCAGCCAGCTCGGTTCCGCCGCCTTCAGCCAAAAACAGAATCGACTCGATATGTTTGGATTCCCGCTTGGACTTGTTCTGATCCGTCTCAAAGTCCCCGGCCACCGCACCTTCCACCAGCGCCTGCACCAGGTCCGGCTTCTGCAGATTGCGGTCCACCACCAGCGCCAGCCGCAGCATCGACTTCGCCTTCAACAAACGCACCGCCGCCCCGCCTGTCTTACGCGCCGTTACCCCATCAAACTTTTCCAGCTTGCCGCCCCCCAGCAGCACGGCCCGCCGCGCGGTGATGCCCGCCGGGCGATGCAATGTCGCCACCTCAAAGGCCTTCCCCGTAAACTCCGTGGATTCGTATAAGCCTGCCGCCCACTCGTCCAACGCAGCAATGCCGGTTACCGGTGCCATGCCTTCATGGGCGACAAAAACAAGAGCATCTGCCTCGACGCCCGAAAATGATTGAAATTGAATGCTTGTGTTCATTGATACCTTCTGGCCTTCATCGCCACGCGCGCCTCGGCTTCCTGCTCCCGGGTGCGCAACGTGTCCCGTTTATCGTGCAGCTTCTTGCCTTTGGCCAAGGCAAGTTCGCACTTGATCCGCCCTTGCTTCAGATACATCTTTAGCGGAATGAGCGACAAGCCCTTCTCCCGCGTCTTGCCGTGCAGTTTCTCGATTTCCCGTTTGTGCAGCAGTAACTTGCGCGCATGCACCGGCTTGTGATTCATCATGTTGCCGTGCGTGTATTCGCTGATGTGTACGTTTTCGAGCCACGCCTCGCCCCCGCGCACCTCAGCCCAGCCATCCTTGAGTTGCACTTTGCCGTTTCGCGCGGCCTTTACTTCCGTCCCCGTCAACACGAGGCCAGCCTCAAGCGTCTCCAGAACAAAGTACTCGTGCCGGGCCGCACGGTTGTCCGCTATCGTTTTGTTTCCTTCGTTTTCGCGTTTCATTGCACGATTTGCGGGTCCCCGGCGTCATTCTTTCAGGCGCTCCCACGACTTGCGCCCAAACTGAAAGTTTAACACGAGAAATCGAATAAGATGCTTTTTTGCAAAGGGTTAGCAAGATTCAACAGCGTCCTTCTGGCGCTGGTTCTCGCCTTCCAAACCATGATGGTGCCGGTTCCGGCGGCCGCCAAGAATCGCAAAAGCGAAAAATTGCTGCGCGA
Organism: uncultured Bryobacter sp.; assembly: GCA_964510335.1. Lineage (GTDB taxonomy): Bacteria > Acidobacteriota > Terriglobia > Bryobacterales > Bryobacteraceae > Bryobacter. The sequence continues at coordinate 3,827 of CAZECF010000111.1, forward strand.
AGCGCAACTGGCCGAAGTGAAGGGCGATTACGACAAAGCTCTGGATCTCTACCAGCAGGCGCTGGCTATTGACCCCCGCGACACCGCCTACCGCCTGGGCCTCGATCGCGTTCGCTTCCAGGCAGCCCAAAAGTTGGTCGACCGCGGCGAAAAGCTTCGCGCCGCAGGCAAGCTCGAAGAAGCGCTGGCCCTCTTCCAGAAAGCCTATGCTTTGGACCCCTCCAGTTCCATCGCCGAACAGCGAATGCGCCAGACCTTTGAAATGATCAAGCGCGAGAAAAAGTCCGGAGCAGCTACACCCCCTGAAGAGCGGGGCCTTACCGCCGCCGATCGCGTCCGCCAACAGAACGAAGACAAGCTCAACAACCTGATGGATTCGCCACTGCTGAAGCCCATCCAGCGCGAAATCGTCAACCTCAAGATGAACAACCAGCCGGTCAAGGTTCTCTTTGAAACCCTCGCCAAAATGGCTGGCATCAACGTCATGTTTGACCCGGATTTCATCAGTCAGAATTCCGGCAAAAACTTTCCGGTCGACTTCCAGAACACCACCCTTGAAGAAGCCCTCGACTACCTTTCCATCCTGACCAAAGCCTACTGGAAGCCCATTTCCACCAACGCCATCTATGTCACGGTGGACAACCCCCAGAAGCGCCGCGACTATGAAGACTACATCGTCAAGGTCTTTTACCTCCAGCATGCTCTCGAACCGCAGGAACTTCAGGAAATCGCCAATGCCATTCGTGTTGTCGGGGAATGCCGCAAGGTGGTTCCCTACGTTGCGCAAATGGCGGTGATGGTGCGCTGCACCGCCGACCAGGTTTCTCTGGTGCAAAAGATCCTCAACGACATGGATAAGCCTCGCGCCGAAATCATGCTCGATGTCTATATCCTCGAGGCCAACCGCACCCGCACGCGCTCTCTTGCCGCCACGATTGTCAATGGGGGGCGCCCCGGCTTGAACCAGTCCATCACTTTCCGCCCCACCGCCGGCACAACCGGCGGAGACGGCGCTGCGACAACCGCCTCCTCCGCGATATCCCTCGCCAATTTGTCCAAAATTTCAGCCAACGATTTTTCAATCAACCTCCCCGGGGCCTTTCTCAATGCGGTGTTGGATGACCGCTCCACGCGCGTCCTGCAAAACCCCCAAGTCCGGACGGTGGACAACAAAAAGGCAACCCTCCGGATTGGCGACCGTTACCCCTATGCCACCGGCAGCTTTAACGTCGGAACCGGCGTGGGTGGCGGCAATCCCATTGCCTCCACCCAGTTCCAGTTTGCGGAAATCGGTGTCAACATCGACATCACTCCCAAAATTCACGGCAATGAAGAAATTTCATTGCGCATCGAAGTGGAAGTGTCAAACATTGCCGACCAGGTGGATATCGGCGGCGTCCGCCAACCCGTCATCGGTCAGCGAAAGATCGGGGAAGATATCCGCATTCGCGAGGGCGAGGTCAATGTCATCGGCGGCCTGAAATCGAATAGCCGTTCCCGCAACTTGAGCGGGCTCCCCTGGCTGGTCACTCTGCCCGGCCTCGGTTGGCTTTTCGGAACCGACGGGGATGATCGCAGCGACAATGAACTTCTGGTCGTGCTGGTGCCTCACCTCGTCCGCGCGCCGGAATTGACGGAACTCAATCTCCGCGGCGTCAGCACGGGTACGGATCAACAGGTCCGCGTCAGCTTCCAGATGCGGGATGATAAGGCCCCACCGGCAACACCTCCACCGGCAACACCACCTGCTGCAACCCCTCCTGCTTCAGTACCTCCGGCCCCAGTCCCCACCGTGACCCCGCCGCAGCAACTGCCCAATCCGCCAATACCGATCCCCATGGTGACCCAACCCTCAGTGGCACCCCCATCGGCCGCCCCGCCGGGCATACCGATTGCGATCCCCAACCGACTCGTGCTTGAGCCCCAGGCCGGTACTCACTTCCTGGGTGCCCCCATCGTCGTAAACGTTCGCGTCGAAGGCGCGCAAGACCTCGCGCAGGCTCCCCTCCAGCTTGACTACGACAAGCAAATGCTCCGGCTGGTTAGCGTCGATTCCGGCGGCCTGCTTGCATCCGACGGGCAAAAGGAAAATCTCAACCTCGACTTGAGCAAAGGCGAAGTCGATCTCAAGCGCGACGCCGGCACCCGCGGAATCAGCGGCAACGGCTCGCTCGTGAAACTCACCTTTTTGAGCCTCGCCAAGGGAGAAGCCGCCATTCGGATCGCCGGTGCCAAACTATCCAACTCCCAAAGTGCACCGTTGAATTCCCCCATGCTCCCCGAGGTAACGGTCCGGATCGACTAAGTCTGCCCCATGCAACCCGTATCGCAGAAACGCCGCCTCAGACAATGTGGACTCACACTGGTCGAACTCATTGTCGCCTTCACGATCCTCATCACGCTGAGCGCCATGGCTCTTCCGATGGCGCGCTATAAAGTCCGTCGGGAAAAGGAACGGGACCTGCGGGTGGCCTTGCGGGAAATCCGCACCGCGATTGACAAGTACAAGGACATGGCCGAAGCCCAGCAGCTCGGCCAAACAAAACTCGGCGCGGAAAATTACCCCGAAACGCTGGAAGTGCTGGTCGAAGGCGTCAAGGTGCCCGGCCCGGAAGACAAGAAGATCCGCTTCCTGCGCCGCCTCCCGCGTGACCCCTTCACCAATTCCAACGACTGGGGCAAGCGCAGCGTCCAGGACGACCCCAAGAGCATGAGCTGGGGTGGGCAAAATGTGTTCGACGTGTTTTCCAAAACGATGGAGAGAGCCCCCGATGGCACGCCTTATTCAGAGTGGGAGTAAACTCCGCCGCGGCTTCACGATCGTCGAAATGATCATCGTCATGGCGATCATCTCGATCATCCTGGCGCTGGCCATTCCCATCTACCAGAAGTCTCTGATCCGTGCCCGCGAGAGTGTGCTCAAGAACAATCTCTTCACCATGCGCACCGTCATCGACGAATTCACTTACGACAAGCAAAAAGCCCCGCAAGACCTCCGCGACCTCGTCGACGCCGGCTATCTGCGCGCCATTCCCGTCGACCCCATGACCGGCCGCTCTGACACCTGGCGCGTCGAAATGGAAGACGGTCTGGCCAGTGTCAACCAGACCGAGCCCGGCATCTATGACGTCCGCTCCGGTTCCGACCAGCGCAGCCTTGAAGGCACCCCTTACTCTGAGTGGTAGCCTAGTAGATTCAGTTCCCCACTATGTCCCAAGCTCAATCAGACATTGGCCTCGTCGGCCTTGCCGTAATGGGCCAGAATCTGGCCCTGAATATCGCCGACCACGGCTTCCGCATTTCGGTTTACAACCGCACCACCGCAACGATGGAGAAATTCGTTGCCGAGAATCCGTCCACTCCCGGCGGCCTCGTCGGAGAGGCTACTCTCGAAGGCTTCGTTGCCTCGCTCAAGCGCCCCCGCAAGATCATCATTCTGGTCAAGGCTGGCGCAGGCACCGACGCCGTCATTGATTCGTTGACGCCTCTGCTTGAGGCCGGCGACATCATCATCGACGGCGGCAATGCCCTCTGGACCGACACCATCCGCCGCGAAAAAGATCTCGCCGCCAAGGGCCTTCGCTTCGTCGGCTCCGGCGTTTCGGGCGGCGAAGAAGGTGCGCGCTTCGGCCCCTCGCTCATGCCCGGTGGCGACCTTGCCGCCTTTGAAGAAATCCGTCCCATCTGGGAAGCCATCGCTGCCAAAGTAGACGATGAAACTGGTAAGCCGCTCGAAGGCGCCAAGCCCGGTCAGCCCATCACGGGTGGCGTCCCCTGCACCACCTACATTGGCCCCAACGGGGCCGGCCATTACGTCAAGATGGTCCACAACGGTATCGAGTACGGCGACATGCAGATGATCTGCGAAGCCTACGACCTGATGAAGAATCTCCTCGGCATGTCAGCCCAGGAATGTGCCGCTGTCTTTGCGGAGTGGAACAAGGGCGTCCTCGACAGCTTCTTGATCGAGATCACCGCCGACATCCTCGCCCAGAAGGACCCGGCCGGTACGGGCGCTTTCGTCGACATCGTCCTCGACACCGCCGGCCAAAAGGGCACCGGCAAATGGACCAGCGTCAACGCCCTCGACATGGGCACCCCGGCTCCCACGGTCGCCGAAGCCGTCTTTGCCCGCTTCCTCAGTGCCGTCAAGGACGAACGCGTTAACGCGTCAAAGCTACTCTCCGGCCCCGCCAAAGCCTTTACAGGCGACCGCGCCGCCATCATCGCCGCCATCCACGACGCACTCTATTGCTCCAAGATCTGCGCTTACGCCCAGGGCTTCCAGTTGATGCGCGCCGCTCAAGTCGAATACAAGTGGGAACTCCCCTTTGCCGACATTGCCCGCATCTTCCGCGGTGGCTGCATCATCCGCGCCCGCTTCCTGCAAAAAATCACGGAGGCCTATCTCCGCAATGCCGGTCTGGTCAACCTGCTGCTCGATCCCTTCTTCAAGAGCGAAATCGACCGCTGCCAGACGAACTGGCGTCAGGTCGTGGCCGCCGCCGCTACCAATGGCATCCCGGCTCCCACTTTCTTCTCCGCGCTGAGCTATTACGATGCTTACCGCAGTGAAACTTTGCCCGCCAACCTCCTCCAGGCCCAGCGGGATTACTTCGGTGCGCATACCTACGAACGAACCGATCAGCCGCGCGGAAAATTCTTCCATCTCGACTGGCCGGAGCCTTCCCGGCCCCAAATTGAGGTCTAGCCTCAGGCTTTACCTGTATGGCGCCCGCCGCGGCGCCTCGTCATACTGGGAGGTACCTTTGTGACGACATCGCAGTGGCAAACCATTGAGCCGATCGTGCTTGAGGCCCTCAAGCTCGCTCCGCGCTCCCGCGCAGCCTACCTGGTCGACCAGCTCGACCAGGATAAGGACTTGCTTGCCTACGCACACCGCATCCTTCGTCTGGTCGAAAGGTCTGGCGAAAATGAGGATTTGCCCCCTTTGATCTCTGGCTGGCGCCTTTTGTTACCACTTGGCTCCGACGGCTTGGGCATGGATTATCTCGCCGAGCGCGCCGACGGCACCATGGAACAGTTGATGATGTTCAAGGTGGGCCGAATTGTGCTGGAGGAGGCCGCCAACCAGCAGGATTTCGTGCAGGAAATGCGCACCCTTGCGATGCTCTATGATCCCAACATCGCCAGGGTCGTCGACACCGGTTGGGTCTCCACCGGCCGTCCTTTTGTCGTCAGTGAATTCGAAGGTGGCGTGCCCATCACGGAATTTGCACTGAGTTTGGACCTGCGGGAAAACCTTAGTGTTTTTCTCAGGTTACTCACTGCGGTTGGTTATGCACACCAGCGCAACATCTACCACGGCGACATGAAGCCGTCCAATGTTCTGGTCAACCGCGAGCGCAATCCCCGGCTGGTGGACTTCGGTCTGGCCCGGGCCTTTGCCAAGGGCGGCGATGCCATCGCCACACAGACGGAAATCGACGCCGAAGGCCTGGCTTACTTCTCCCCCGAACAGATTCGCGGCAAGGACCTCACCGAAGCCTCTGACGTCTACTCGCTCGGTGTCCTCTTATACGAAATGCTCGCCGGCAAACCACCCTATGGTTCGCCAAAGGATTCCGTGATGGAACGTGGCCGGGCCATTTGCGAAGCCATCCCGCCCGCGATTGATGGCGTTGATGACGACGTCAACTTCATCGTCTCGAAAGCCTTGCAGAAGAATGTCGAGGGTCGCTACCCCACGGTCATCATCTTTGGCCGCGACATCGAGGCTTATCTCGAGGGCCGCGCCATTGTGCCCCGGCAGGAGAAGCTCCTCGAATTTGTGCTTCGTTCCGTCCGCCAGAATTGGGTCACTGCTGCCTTGGTCGTGGCAGTTCTGGCCGTTGCCGGCATTGCCGTTTTTCAGAAGTCGCGGTCGACCGACAAGGCCAACCAGATTCAGAACATCACCGGAGCCATCCTCGCTGGCGGCGCCGGTCCGGGCGGCAAAGGCGCCAGGCAAAACACCAGCCTTTCCACGGTCGAAAGCGCGAAGAAGTATCTCGACGACATGCTCGAAAAGAATGCCGGCAAGCCGGAAGTCATCGGCGAGTTGGCCAAAGCCTACTTCCGTCTGGCAGAGGTGGAACTCAATGGCGGTGGCTTGCTGGCGGGCAACCGCGGGGCGGCGATCCAGTCGGCCCGCAAGGCCTACGAGCTGACCTTGCAGTTGTCCAACCGGGAAGGCGCAACCGACGTGGAGTTGCTCGAATACGCCCGCTCGGCCAAGCTTCTGGCGGAACTGCTCAATGAAGCGCGCGACTACAAAGAGGCGATCCGCGTCACCACCGACTGGAAGAACAAACTGGCCGCCGCTTCAACAGACAACCCGCAGGTCCAGCGTGCGCTGGCCACCGCCGACGCCGCCTTGTCTGATCTGATGTTTGCTGCCGGCGACCAGCAGGCCTCCATGCCCTTTGCCCGCGCTGCAGTCCGCCAGTTCGGGGCGATCTTTGAATCCGACCGGGGCAACACCGGCAAAGCCAGAGACTACGCTCAGTCCGCCAACAACGCAGGCGGCAAGGCCCTTCGCATGAACATGTTGAGCGAGGCCTTGAGCATGTTCCGCACCGCGGAGACAACCATCCGCCCGGCCGCCACCAAACCGGATAGCGAAGTCGGGCCGCTCCTCGATCTGGCCCGCACCCTGAGCGGCCTCGGGGAAACGCTGGAAAAATCACAGCAGAGTGACCAGGCCAAGGCCAGCTATAAGGAAGCCCGCCAGCTTCTGGAACAGGCGGCGCAGAAGGAGAAGGATAACGACGAGGCCGCCGAGGGCCTGGCCGAGATCCTGGTGAAGACAGCCAGAATGAACCGCGAAGGCGGCGATGCCGGCACAGCCAGCCGGGATACGGACAAGGCGGTTGAGCTGTTGCGCAAGCTCGTCTCCCGGCCCGAGGGACGCTCCGATTACCGCCGCCAGCTCGCCGTTGCGTTGACCCTGAAAGGCGAATTAGCCCGCGCCCAGCGCAAAACCGTAATCGCGCAGGAATGTTTTGAAGAAGCCATTGGAATGTGGAATTCCTACGGACGTCTGGCTGGTTTCAAGCCGGAAGAAGAAATCGAAGTGGAACGACTGAAGGCTATTGTCAACCGCTGAGCTCTTGCTACACTAGGAATGTCGGTCCTCGACTTGCTCCCTGGTCGTCTAATGGTAGGACAGCGGACTTTGACTCCGTCAATCGTGGTTCGAATCCATGCCGGGGAGCCAACTTTCAAACTCATCCCAAAATTTTTAAGTAGCTTCGCTTGCGGAATTTCCTCTAGAGCGGCATTCCAGAGGTTTTGCCAGCCGAGATCAAAATATACGTGCCCAATCCTGTGGTGCACTGTTATGATTTGGTGCCAAGCTACTCTGTAAGTGCCTTAGCAATGGGCTCGACTATTGGAGGCTGCGAGGACATTCTGCAGGAATGAAGCCTCATGCCGCATAGATGACTCTGGCTTCTCTGCTAACCCCTGGGCGCACCCAAGGCTTGAGTCCGCGCTTTGTCACCAACTCAACTTTTCGCCCCACGAGTTTTTTAAGGCAGTCGACAAGTGAAACGAACTCGACAACCCCAATGCCAGTCGAAGGATCCAACTCGACCAGCACGTCGATATCGCTGTCTGGCCCCATTTCGCCGGGGACAGCAGAACCGAAGAAGGAAAGCTCAACCACGCCATAGCGCAAGCAGGATTCTGATTGTTTTGGAGCATCGACCTGCGCGATGCCGGGAGAGAGAGATTGTCGTGCGCATATCTTCCCTCTTCTTTACCCCGAGCTTACTGAATTCCTGTGTCTTCAAGAACAGGACCTATTTGCTCCCAGAAATTCTGCTACCCTCACATTCATGTCGAATCCAGTCCTTGTCCAGCCAGCGGCTTTTTATAAAGCCTTTAGGAATGTCGCATCTAATTTCAGCTCCGAGCTGGACAGGCGTTGGTTCAGGTATGCGGAATATACAACATTAATGCGAGACGAGATTCTGCCGCAAGTTGCAAATGAACTGGGGCTCAAGTGCTTTCCGCGGGACTATTACACGCTCGATGCAATTTTTTACGATGAAGCAGATCGCGAAAATTTCGGAGAACGG
>CAZECF010000112.1:0-11676 GCA_964510335.1 uncultured Bryobacter sp.
CGTGACGACGGTGGCTTGCCCCAATTGAATTGCCTGGATGGGATAGGAGAGGCGGTGCGAAAGCCGGCGTTCGTCAAGGGCCTTCAGGCTTACTTCGGCCCTGCGCTTCTTGTAGATGTCAGTGGACTCGAGTTCCTTTTCAAAGTCATTGCGGCCAAAAGGCTGAAATGGTAAATCAATCAATTGAAAGCGGGAGCGGATGCGGCCTTTGAGTGCCTCTCCCGGCTGCCCCAGCGTGGCGAGGACGGCCTCCCCCAACGCCTTGCCATGTGTTTTGGCCAGATCGGCGGAACTGCGCGGAAAAGGGTTCTGGTCGCCCGCGCAGCCAGTGGCAAACAGGGCAATCGTCCCAGGAGTGCGGGCTTCAATCTCAGCCTGGGCGAAACCGGCATAGTCACCGCCCAGCATGTGGAATTCACCCGTCATGGTGGTGTTGTGGCAGGAGTAACCGAAGAGCACGGCATTGAGGCTACCGCCCGCATCACGCACCTTGAGAACCGGCACGGAGTGATCGGTGGGACCTTCGCGATTGGGTGAGTTCTTGATGCCTTCCGGCGTAGGCAGGCGGCGGTTCACGGCAAAGCTGGCCTGGCCCATGTTCCGTTCGATGCGAGAGGTTTTCAGGTTGCCGATGGCTGCGCCTATGACGCTGGTGACCTCCTCAACGAGGCGGCGGGTGTAGCGCTCCACCTTCAAGCGCTCGTCGTCCCCGAAGAAGTACATCGTGGCCAGGTTCGGCCAGACCACCGGGCCGCTGTGGGTATGCGATGCGTTGAGGACCAGTTGGGAACGTTCGAGTTTGTATTTCTTGAGCGCTGCAATGGCGATTTCTTCGGCAACGTTGCGCGGGTAACCGATGATGTCGGTGGTGACAAAGACCACACGACCACCACGGCCATCATCGAGGGCGAGAGCTTTGGCGTGCAGCGGCAGAATGACGCCTTCGCTGGGCTTCTTGCGCGCGGCATAGCCGGACATCCAAATGGGTTCGCTTGGGGTGATGTCGACCTGGGCGACACCGGCCTTCCAGTCCTGGGCAGCCAGGCTGGCAGCAAGCAGCAAAATGATCCACATTTAGTTCACCTCGGGAATGGTTTGGGGAGCGACTTCAACCGGCACCAGCGCAATCAGGCGGCGGCCTGCCTCGATGCGCAAAGTTTGGGGGCCTGCCGGGACTCCAGCAGGCAAGCGAAAATTGATCTCGTGGCGCGGCGGCATCGGATCCGTGCAGAGTATGGAATAGTCTTCAGCGGGCAGGCCATCGATGCTGGCGCGAAGTGTTTCCGGCGCGAGCAGCTCTTCGACGAAAAGCTTGACGCTGCCGCTCACGATGCGCGTGCCGGAGAGGTAGTCGAGACCATCGACGGCTTCAACGAGCCGGGGGACGGCGGGGGGCGCGGGGATGATCCGGAATACCGACTCGGCCAGCAGCGAATCCTGAAAAGAGAGCCGGACAGGAACCAGGCCGGGCTCCAGCCCAGCGGGCAGCACAGCATTGAGCTGGACCAGGCCGTCCATCTCCGGGGCGCTCAGATAGGTAAGCCGGGCGGGCTTGCCCCCTACGTCGAGCCGCAGAGAAAGCAAATCAGCCGCAAGTGGGGGTGCTTCGAGCCAGAGCGAGATGGCGGCGTAGCGGCCACTGTTGGGGGCAACGGGTTCGCTCGATTCACTATTGGTGATGCGGCGGATGCGGACCGTCGCAACTGCATTGGCTTCGTTTGGAAATGGCTTGCGAAGGGTGACCCACATGTATTGGGTTCGTACTGCTTCGAGGGCCAGCAACCGGAGCTGGTGGCCGGCGGCGAAGTCGCGGATCTCATTGGCTTCGATGGAGCAGCCATGCCAGGTGGCGGCGGTCGTGCGGGCGGCCTCCAGGTTGTTGGCCTGAAAGCGCATCAGTCCACCCGGCTTCAGTACGCGCGCGGCATCGCGCAAATAAGAAAAGACCACTTGAGCGTCAGGGATGTGCTGGAAGACGGCATAACTATAGATGAAGTCAAAGCTCTCGTCGGCGAATTGTCGCAAATCAGCGCCGCTGCCGACGTGGGGGTGAGCGTGTGGGATTTCGCTGAGGCGATGGCGGGCGAGAGTGATCATCTCGTCTGAGACATCGACGCCATGGATCTCGCCAAATTGGGCCGCGAGCGGCTTCATGAGCCGGCCCGGGCCACAGCCGATTTCGAGGGCACGGCGGGCACGTGGATTCACGCCGGGCAATCCGCGCTTAAGTTCCCGCTCAAAGCCCCGAAGGACGTCCGAAGCCGTAGCGAGAAATTCGGCCTCGTCCTGCTCGTGGCGGCCAAAGGCGACGTAATAGTGCGCGTCCTCGCGGGCGCGGCGGTTCCAGTCCTCACGCATCTGGGCAGTGACGCTCATGGGGTGGGCCTTTCCGCGTTGAGGCAAATGTTGCGAATTTCTTTGGTGCTGGCTTTGTCCACTTCCGGAGAGAAAGCGACGCAGCGTTCGGCCATGAGGTAGCCAGTAATGAGGTTGTCTTCAATCAAAATCTTGTGGGCCGGGTCAGGCCGCTCCGCCCCTTTTCCCAGGTAGATGCCGCTGCGCAAAAGATCGGGTTCGTCCGCGCCAAAGTAGCATTCAAAGCCTTTGCCATGGCTTTCCGTGCAACCGGCGGTGTTGAGAAAGCGCATGCGGTTGCGGCGGACGATATGGTTGCGGCCGATCAGGAAAATACCGCCATACTTCATGCCTTCAATCTCGTTGTCTTCAATCAGGATGGCTTCGCTGCGCATGTCGGGGTTGGTGTTGTTGAGCACGATGCCAAAGTGGCCTTGCGGATAGGCGGAAGCGGGCTTGGCGTTGTAGCAGCGGTTGGCGCGAATCTCGCCGTGGTGAAAGCCATCGAGATCGAGGCACTTGCCATTCACCTCCTGGATGAGGTTTTCGGAGTAGATGCTTTCATCAACGTTGCCGGCCGTGTCGATGCCGACGGGGATGCCTCCGTTGGCCATGTCCACTTCATTGGTGGGAAAGCCGATGTTGAACATCACGTTCTGGAGGACGCGGACATTGGTGGCGTGGCCGATTTGAATGGCGTCGCGGGCGCTGCCATTGATTTCGTTTTCCTGGATGAGTCCGTCGCGGTTGCGCGGGCTTTCGTAACGAGAGTGGGTCCAGATGCCGTTGCCCCGGATGGCGCGCATCTTCACAAAGCGGATTTCAAAGTCCGCGGTGCCTTCCTCCAGCAGGATGCCGCCGCTGGTGTTGTTCTTGCCCTGAGCGTCCCGGGAGCCCGAGTATTCGACGCGGGTGGAATGGATACGGACCTGCCGGGAACGGGCAATCAAAATGGGGAAGTTAACAATGTGGCGAATCTCGAGGTGGCGCAGGATCAGGCCCTCGCAGTTGTCTGCCAGGATGCCGTTGAGAGGGTAGAAGTCAACAAAGGCTTTGTCGTAAGGGGCAATCGGGAAGCGGCGCTCCAGTTGGGAACGGCTGCCGTCGAGCGTAAAGCCCTCAAAGCTCAAGTGTTTGACGCCACGGGCAACGATGAGCGCAGCACCTTGAAAACGCGGCGAGGCCTTGAGAGTAGAGCCAGCAGGTGCGCCGACAACGCGCACGCCTGCGGGATCGGGCTCAATCACCATGGGCTTGTCGAGGAGGGTCACGCCCGGTTTGAGCACAATTTCCCTGGCGGAAAGCGAGGCAGCCAGCGCCAGCACCGCTATTCTGGAAAGCATGTCCATTCGCTTCGATCAGTTTAACTTGAGCCTGCCGGGGGGGAGCTTCACCGGCCTGATTGGCCACGGGGAAAGCGGCATTGCAGAAGTGCTGGCGACGGTACCGGAAGGAGCTTGGACCTGCCCGAATCTGAGTGCACTCGATACGCCTTCGCGACTGGCCTGGCTGGCTGAAGCGGAAGCGCGGCGACGGACGGGCAGCATGGTGCTGGCAGGCAGCGGCGACCCGGAAATCTTTCGCAATCTGGCCGACGAGGTGTGGTGGCTCGAAGACGGCAAATTGCGGGAGCGCGGGGACCCGGGCAGGGTGATCACCGACTACCTGCGCAGTGTTTACCCGCGCGAGGTGGCGCTGGCACCGGCGATGCGGCGGGGCGATGGCCGGGCGGCAATTGAGGCGCTCGAGGTATTGAACTCGACGGACGAATTGGCTTCGTTTGTTTCATCAGGCGAGAGAATGGCAATCCGGGTACGGGTCCGCTTCGAGGCGGAGGTGAGCGACCCGGTGGTTGGAATCATGATCCGCACTCGAATTGGCTTTGAAGTGTACGGCACGAATACGGAGCTTGAAAAGCTGGCCGTCGGGCCGGTGAAGGCGGGAGAAACACGGACCGTCACCTTCCGTTTTGATTGCCAGCTCTGCCCGCAGAGCTACACCATCACTGCCGCTTCACACGACCCCGACGGTGTGTGGCACGAGTGGCTGGAGGACGCAATCAGCTTTACGGTGTCCGATACCCGCTACACGGCAGGCGTAGCAAATCTGAGGGCCCAAGCGGAACTTTCCTGACGGCGCTAGCGTAATTTGAGTATGTTCTGCACAAATTGCGGTACCACGATAGAAGCCAATGTCCGCTTTTGCCCGCAGTGCGGGACGGCAGTTGCGGGCATCAACGCCAGCCCCGGGATGACGGCGGAAAAAAGGCTCACACGACCCATTGGCGGCCAATGGATCGCTGGTGTATGTCTCGGCTTTTCGCGATACTTCGGAATCGATGTAACGCTGGTGAGGCTTTTGTGGCTGGCGACCATCATCCTGGCCGGAACCGGGATTCTGGCCTACATTATTTGCTGGTTTGTAATCCCGCGAGAGTATTCAGCGTAATGGCACGCTGCGCCTCATAGGCAGAGATGGCATCGTTGTGCTTGAGGATGAAACCCAGCTCATCCACGCCTTCGAGCATGCACTGTTTGGCGAAGGCATCGACAGGGAATTCCGCCTTGGTGCCGTCGGCCAAGGTAATGGTCTGGCTCGCGAGATCGACGTGAACTTCCTGATCTGGCGCAGTGAAGATCTTCTTGTGAACATCCGGGCTGACCACGATCGGGAGCAAGCTGTTCTTGAGCGAATTGCTCTTGAAGATGTCGGCGAATGAGGTGCTGATGATGGCGCGGAAGCCGTATTGGGTTAGAGCCCAGGGAGCGTGTTCACGCGAGCTGCCACAGCCGAAGTTGTCGCCGGCAAGCAGAATCTGTGCCGACTTGGCAAAGTCCTGATTGAGGATGAAGTCCGGCTTGGGCGTGCCATCGGCTTCGTAGCGCCAGTCATGAAAAAGGAGCTCTCCCCAACCGGTCTTGTCGGTCTTCTTGAGGAAGCGGGCGGGGATAACCTGATCCGTATCGATATTGTCGATGGGCATCACGACCAGGCGGCTTGAGAAGGGTACGAATTTTTCCATGCTTAGTTGCCTCCCAGCAGAGTGCGAACGTCGGTGACTTTGCCAGTAATCGCGCTGGCGGCGGCGGTAAGCGGACTGGCGAGGAAAGTGCGCCCGCCTTTACCCTGACGGCCTTCAAAGTTGCGGTTTGAAGTAGAAACGCTGTATTGGCCGGGGCTCAACTGATCGCCATTCATGGCAATGCACATGCTGCAGCCCGCCTCACGCCATTCTGCGCCGGCGGCGCGAAAGACTTGATCGAGACCTTCAGCTTCAGCTTCACGTTTGATCTGCTGCGAGCCGGGCACAACCATGACGCGCACATTGTCAGCCACCTTGCGGCCTTTGAGAATCGAGGCGGCGCCGCGAAGATCGCTCATGCGGGAGTTGGTGCAGGACCCGATGAAGACGACGTCAATGGGACGGCCGAGAATCGGCTTGCCGGGCTCAAGAGCCATGTATTCGAGGGCTTTGCGCAAGCTGTCGCGTTCGAGGGCGTCAGCGATGTTGCTGGGGTCGGGGACAGATTCCGTCACGCCCATGCCCATGCCGGGGTTCGTGCCGAAGGTGATCATCGGCTGGAGAGCCGCACCGTCGATGCTCAAGGAGCGATCGTAGGTGGCGCCGTCGTCGGAGGGAAGCGTCTTCCAGCGGGCCACAGCCGCGTCCCAATCCGCACCGTCAGGAGCAAAGTTACGGCCGGCGAGGTATTCAAAAGTCTTGTCGTCGGGAGCGATCAGGCCTGCACGGGCCCCGCCCTCAATCGACATATTGCAGACCGTCATGCGCTCTTCCATCGAAAGGGCGCGAATGGTGCTGCCAGTATATTCGAGGACACAACCCGTACCACCGCCGATGCCGATGCGGGCAATGAGGGCGAGGATGATGTCTTTGGCGCCAACGCCTGGAGCAAGCTGGCCATCCACCTTTACTTCAAATGATTGGGAAGGCCGTTGCAGCAGGCACTGGGTAGCGAGCACATGCTCGACTTCGCTAGTTCCGATTCCGAAGGCGAGTGCACCAAAGGCTCCGTGCGTGGCAGTGTGGCTGTCCCCACAAACGACAGTCATGCCGGGCTGGGTGAGGCCGTTTTCGGGACCGATGACGTGAACGATGCCCTGATTTTCGTTGAGGAAGCCAAAGTAGGGGATGCCGAATTCCTGGGCATTGCGCTCCAGCTTTTCCACCTGGCTTTTGGCGATGGGATCGAGGATCGGAAGATTGCGCGGCGTCGTCGGGGTGGAATGGTCCGTGGTGGCGAAGGTAAGATCCGGACGACGGACTTTGAGGCCGCGGGCACGAAGACCGTCGAAGGCCTGGGCGCTGGTGACCTCGTGAACGAGGTGCAGGTCGATAAACAGGAGGGCGGGAGCACCGGGCGGGTTGGCCACGACATGCGAATCCCAGAGTTTTTGAATGATGGTTTTGGGTTGACTCATTTGTTATCCAATAGCCTCGCAGACGGCCTTGCCGACCATTTCAGTGGTGGCATTGCCTTTGAGGTCGCGAGTAGTGATTCCGGCGTTGAGTGTAGCTTCCATGGCGTTGTTGACGGCAGCGGCTTCTTCAAGCAGACCGAAGCTGTATTCGAGCATCGCGGCGATACTACCGATCGCTCCGAGCGGATTGGCAATACCTTGACCGGCAATGTCGGGCGCGGAACCGTGGACTGGTTCGTAAAGACCGACCCAGGCACCACTCGGGCGGCGGGCACCGATCGAAGCCGAGGGCAGCATGCCAATGGAGCCACCAATGACGGAGCCTTCGTCAGAAAGAATATCACCGAACATGTTCTCCATCAGGACTACGTCGAACTGGGCCGGCTTGAGCACAAGCTGCATAGCGCAGTTGTCGACGAGCATGTGGTCGAGGCTGACGTCGGGAAATTCCGGAGCGATTTCAATGACGACTTTGCGCCAGAGCTGTGAGGTTTCGAGCACATTCGATTTGTCGACGCTCGTCACCTTCTTCTTGCGCTTGCTAGCCAGATTGAAGGCCATACGCGTGATGCGGGCGATTTCGGCGCGCGTATAGGTCATGGTGTTGGTGCCGCGCTCTTCGTCGCCTTCGCCGGTGATGCCGCGTGGGGTCCCGTAATAGAGCCCACCAGTGAGTTCGCGCACGATGATCATGTCGACGCCGGCCAGGAGATGATTCTTGAGGGGCGAGGAGTCGATCAGGGCTTCGTAGGCGCGTACTGGACGCAGGTTGGCGTAGACGCCGAGGGTCTTGCGAATGCCGAGCAGGCCTTTTTCGGGGCGCTTGTCCGGGGGAGCGTTGTCAAATTCGGGGAGGCCGAAGGCACCCATAACGGTCGCGTCGGCTTCAAGGGCGAGGCGTTCCGTTTCAGCCGGATAAGGGGTGCCGGTTTTGTGAATGGCGATGCCGCCGAGCAGACCTTCGCTGAGCGAAAGCTGATGCCCAAATTTCTGTGCCACATGGCGGAGGACGCGCAGGCCTTCCGCAGTGACTTCCGTGCCAATGCCGTCGCCCGGCAAGGCGAGAACTTTCAATTCCATCTAGCTGACTTTCTCGGCGGCTTTTTCTAGCGCCGTTTCAATGAATTCGGTGATCTCTTCGTTCGTGAAGCCTTTTTTGTTGTCGGCGGCGGTGGTGAAACGCTCGTAAACCAGGTCGAGCTGTTCCTTGGTGAGTTCGGGATAACCCAACTCTTCCACGCGCTTTTTGAGGGCGTGGCGGCCGCTGTGCTTGCCCAGAATCAACTTGCCTTCCGGGACGCCTACACTTCTGGGATCGATGATTTCGTAGGTGCTCTTGTTCTTCAAGTAGCCATCCTGGTGGATCCCGGCCTCATGGGCGAAGGCGTTGGCGCCCACAATGGCTTTGTTTGGTTGCGGGCCAAAATTGATGATGCTTGTCAGCATCTGGCTGGCCGGAAAAAGCTGCTCGCTGACAATGCGAGTCTCGTAGGGGTAGTAGTCGTTGCGGGTCTTCATGACCATCACAACTTCTTCGAGAGCGCAATTGCCGGCGCGCTCGCCAATACCGTTCATGGTGCATTCAATCTGACGGGCACCGGCGCGAACGGCGGCCAGGGAGTTGGCAACGGCCAGGCCCAGGTCGTCATGACAATGGACGCTGACGATGGCGCTGTCACCGAGCAGGCGGACAATGCGACCAATGCGTTCAGCGTAATCTTCCGGCACCGAAAAGCCCACGGTGTCAGGAAGATTAACGGTGCGGGCACCGGCGGCGACAACGGCCTGACTGATTTGTTCGAGATATTCAATGTCGGTGCGGGTAGCGTCTTCGGCGGAGAACTCAACATCATCCACGTACTTGCGGGCAAGTTCGACCGAGCGCACCGCGTCTTCGAGCACCTGTTCACGGGACTTCTTTAACTTGTACTGGAGGTGGATATCGCTGGTGGCGATGAAGGTGTGGATGCGAGGGCGTTTGGCTTTTTCAAGCGCAGCAGCGGCGCGTTCCACATCAAGGCGGGTAGAACGGGCCAGTGCCGCCACTTGCACCCAGGCAAACTCTTCACTTACCCGGCGGACTGCCTCGAAGTCCCCTTCGGAGGCAATGGGAAAGCCTGCTTCCAAGATGTCGACACCAAGGTCGACAAGTCTGGCCGCCATGCGCAGCTTTTCCGGTACGGACATGCTGCAACCAGGCGACTGTTCACCGTCCCGCAAAGTCGTATCGAATATATAGACGCGGGGCTGTTTCTCGGGCTGAATTTGGGCCTCAGTCATGGGCGCCTCCTTATTGCTTTCTCATTATGTTCCGGCTTGAACGATTTAGCAAATTTATATCGCTCGGGATGGCGATAATCAGCCATAATCGAATAAGCGCCATTTATCCTATAAGCCAGTTTCGAGAGGCATCGTGCTTTTACACTCCTTAAAAGTTTTCCTGTCCGTAGCGAATGAAAAATCCTTTTCCCGAGCGGCGGAAAAGATGTTGCGAACGCAACCGGCGATATCATTGGCAGTACAGCGGCTTGAAGCAGAGCTGGAAGAAAAATTGATTGACCGGTCGGCCAAAGAACTTCTGCTGACGGATGCGGGCAAAGTGGTACTCGAATTTGCCCGACGCTTTGAGAATCTGGAAGCGGAAATGTATAACTCCCTGGCAGAGTTGCGGGACAACTCGTCAGGGAGGCTGGTGATTGGGGCGAATGAATCAACTTCGCTCTATCTTCTCAATCACATCGAAGAATATCGAAATCAGTATCCAAAAGTGAAGATTCAGGTGAGGCGAAGTTTGTCGAGCAAGATTCCGACACAGCTACTGGATGGGGACCTCGAATTGGGGCTGATTTCTTTTGACCCTGGCGATGAACGAATTGTGTCGACCGTGATCTATACAGACCGGCTGGTATTTGTCGTTTCGCCACAACACCGGCTAGCATCGCGGGAAGAAGTGGGGATCAGCGAGCTGGGCCTCGAAACGTTTATTGCCCACAATGTGCTGAGCCCGTACCGGGAAATCGTTTTGCGGGAGTTTCAGCGCCACCGGGTGCCCCTGAATATGGACGTAGAAATGCCGACAGTGGAGACGATCCGGCGGCTGGTACAGCGGAATGAGGGTGTGGCCTTCCTGCCGAAGATGTGCGTGGAGCCGGAACTCGAAGCGGGGACGCTGAAGGAAGTGCGGGTGAAGGAGTTGAACGTGGAACGCAAGATCCGGCTGGTTTATCCGGCACGGCGGGCACTTAGCCACGCCGCAAAGGCTTTTCTGGAGCTGGTAGAAACGCAGGCGGCGCAAACTGTAACGCCGCCTGCGGACGGGTGGCTCCGAAGCTAGCGGCGGCGCAGTAAGCCCATATCGATCAAGCCTGCCCCGAGGAGGGCATAAGTGGAGGGCTCCGGAATCTGGCCGGGATCCGGGTTTGCAGTGGGCTGGAAGCGAGCGCCAATGGTGAGGAAATGGCCGTGGTCTGAGGCGGGTTCGCCATCCGGGCCGGGGTAGGCGGCGGCGCCGATCTCCGACCCCAAATCGACGCCAAATCGCGCTGTAGTGGTGCTGAGAACGTAGTTGGAGCTGATGTGGGTGGTGGTGGGGGATGGATTGTAGGAAAGGCGAATGCCGAACTCTTGAGTCCCTGAAAAACTGCCGAGATTGATAGACTTGGTGCCGCCTACGATCAGGCTGGCAGTGGGGTTGTCGGCAGTGGCGGATACGGACTGGGCAGGCCACGAAAGGGCAGTGACGATGGGCCCAAATCCGCTCCCGGTGTCGATGAAGGCCTGGAAGTTTGCGCCAAACACAGAGACACCAAAATCCGAATCATTTGCTGAACCGGTAAAGCCCTCATAGCTGGCCGCAAGTATGCCGCGGAGCATGGAATCAATTGTCAACTCGTAGCCGATATTCGTTGGGTCATCTACCTGGAAGCGAACTTCGTAGCTGGGATAAGTTAGCAAGATGTTGGCGAAGTCCGGCCCGCCAGATGGCACTCTCAGCGCAGAAGCAAAGCGGAA
The DNA here is from genome assembly GCA_964510335.1 of uncultured Bryobacter sp. GTDB lineage: Bacteria > Acidobacteriota > Terriglobia > Bryobacterales > Bryobacteraceae > Bryobacter. The sequence continues at coordinate 10,807 of CAZECF010000112.1, forward strand.
CTGAGATTGGAAGGAGTAGGTGAAATCGGAAGAATTGCCGCTGATATTCAAGCCTCCCGCGCTGCCTGACGTAGCATAGCTAACAATGCGGCCCCCGTCGCTGTTGGAAAAATTGGGAGCGCTAGTGTTGTTGAAATTGATATTGGAAATATTGGCTGTGAACGCCGGGCTGGCTGCTAGCCCTAGCAGCAGCAGACATCCGGTGAGTTCTTGCATGAGTTTCATGTGGTCTGGTTCCTCCGAGCAAAACTATTTGCTGGTAGGGGTACGGAATCGAGAGGGAAAACCCCTCAAGCCAAATGATCCGGTTGGTACTATTGGGGCTATGCCAATGGAGGGACCAGGGCAAATCACTCAGCTTCTGCTGCGGTGGAATGAAGGGGACGACCGTGCCTACGAGCACCTGGTGCCCCTGGTTTACGACGAGTTGCGTCGGATTGCGCACCGGCTCGACTCAGCCCACAGCAGCCAGACTCTCCAGCCCACGGCCGTGGTGCATGAGCTTTACCTGAAACTGGCGGAAACGGACAGCCGCTGCTACCAGAGCCGCGATCATTTCTTTTCACTCGCCGCCCGCGCCATGCGGCAAATTCTGATTGACCGCAGCCGCCAGGCCCAGGCAGCCAAACGCGGCGGTGAGCTTTCCTTGTTGCCTCTGGACGAGGCGCGCGCGGCAGCAAGTCCCGCGGCGCATAATGTCCTCGAATTGCACGAGGCTCTTTCGGCGCTGGAGGCCATGGATACGCGACGTGGACGCATCGTGGAGCTACGCTACTTTGGTGGCTTGAAAATCGAGGAAATCGCCCAGGCCGAGCATCTTTCTGTCGAAACAATCCGTCGCGACTTACGAATGGCCGAAGCCTGGCTGCT
>CAZECF010000113.1:0-11443 GCA_964510335.1 uncultured Bryobacter sp.
AGCGGGGGCAACCTCGTGGAGGTTCAAGTCCTCTCGTCCGCACCAAGTAAATTTCGTAGACGAAGCAGGGAAAGTGATGACTGGGGTCAAGCACTTGGCTGAGAGCGTCACGAAAGAATCGACGGCAATCAGCCAAGGTTGAAGATATGGCAGTGGCTATCTTTCTGACTGAAGTCAAAAAATAGTTCAGTTGTCTTTTTATTTCGCTCGTTGGGGCCGGGCGATGGTGATGGCGGATTCCCCGGCGTTGACGGGCGGGGCTGCAGTCATATAGAAGACGACGCCGGCTTCGGGCGCAACCAGAGTTTCCAGCACCTCATTGAGAAGCCCGCGCACGACACCGAGGCTGTCCCCTTTGGCAACTGCGGTGCCAGGCTTTACGGCGGGGTACCAGATGCCGGATTGGGTAAAGCTGACACCGAAGGTGTTGTTGAAGCGCACCGGCATCGTGCGGTTGAGGCGGGGAGCACCAGGGAGCATCTTTTGGGAGCGGAGAACGTTGAGAATGCCCTGGGTGGCGAGGGAAATTTCAGCGGGTTCCGCGCGGCCTTGCTGGCCGATTTCGACGAGGATGGTGGGGATGCCGGCGGCGACTGCCTGACGGTTACAGGAGCGGCCGGAGTTGACCTGGTCCCAGGTGTCCATCTGGTAATCGACAATGCGGGGAAGGCCAAAGGCCCGGGCCATGGCATCAGACGTGGCGAATTGGGCGGAGGCGAGTTTGCCGCCGTAGGTGCCGACAAAGGGGTCGAGAAGTTCGTTGCCGTCACCGCCATGCAGGTCGATGTGCAGATCGGATTGAGAGATGAGCTCAGAGATGGCGTGGGCAATGCGTTGGGATTGGGTACCGGTGGGACTGCCGGGAAAAACTCGATTGAGGTTCTTGCCATCGTAGGGGTTCACGTGCAGGCTGCGGCGGAAGAAGGCCGACGGATGAGCAAGGCGGACAAGGATGACTTTGCCGGTGAGAGATTTGGGGTCGAGTTCTGTTAGCAGGCGTTGGGCGGCGAGGATGGGGACGAATTCAAAACCGTGGACGCCGCAGGTGAGGATGAGCGTCTTGCCGGGGTTGGCGCCTTCAAAAACGGTGACAGGAATCCGGGTGGCGGGGTCGTTCAGAGCAGGGACGGGAATGTCGTAATGGTGGATCGTGCCGGGGGATTGGGCGAGCAGAGTCAGTAGCAGGAGCAGCATGGGAAGAGGATAGCGCCCCGATCAGGCCTTTTGGGGGTAAATGGTTTCGCCGGCCTTGAGCATGGCGACGTAGGTAGCAATTTTGCGCTGGCGGGCGGCGGGGGTCCTGGTGTTGTGCATGCGGAAGGCGAGAGCGTAGCGATTCTGCTCGGTGAGCTTGATGATCATGGCTTTGGCCTTGGGTTCGGCATCGATCGCGGCCTGGAGGTCGGCAGGAATTTCCAGCTTCTTGCCACTGGCGTAGGCGCGGTCCCAGCGGCCGTCGGCCTGGGCGGCTTCAACGTGCTTGAGACCGTGGGGAGTCATGCGTTTTTCCTGGATGAGGCGGGCTACGTTGTCGACGTTGACCTGGCTCCAGATGCTTTTCTTGCCGCGCGGAGTAAAGCGCTGGAGATAGCTGGAATCATTGAGGCTTTTGCGAATGGCATCGATCCAGCCCCAGCAAAGGGCAGCGTCGATGCTTTCCCTGGTGGTGATGCACTTGAGCCCGGAACTCACTTTGTGCATTTTGATCCAGACTTCGGTTTCCGTGCTGTGATGCTGGCTGAGCCACTGGGAGAAGGAATCCAAGTCGGGAAACTCGTGGACCTTGGCGGGGTCGACGGCAACGGAAGGCATGAAAGCAGAGTAGCGAATCGCGGGATAGAATCGGGGCGTGCGAAATTTATTGATGTTATTGGCGGTGGCCGGGTGGGCTGGAGTAGTTACGGAAGAGGGCGCGGTGTTGCAGCGGGCCAGCGAAGCAGGCGGGAGTGAGGGTCCGGTCTGGGATGGCGCGGGCAACTTGTACTTTACCGGTAAGGGGAAGATTTTTCGGTTGGATGGGGCGGGTAAGACCAGCGTGTTTCGCGAGAAATCCGGGGCTGCCAACGGACTGCTTTTTGATCGTGAGGGACGACTGGTGGTGTGCGAAGCGAGCAATCGGCGGGTGACCCGAACTGAGCGGGACGGCAGCATTACGGTGCTGGCGGGAGAGTATGGAGGGAAGAAATTTAACTCACCGAATGATCTGACCCTGGATCGCAACGGGAAGATTTACTTTACTGACCCGCGCTATGGGAAACGCGACGGTATGGAAATGGATGTGGAGGGGGTGTACCGGATTGATGAGCCGGGCAAAGTGGCTCGCGTGCTGGGACGGGAGTGGGTGGAGCGGCCGAATGGACTGGTGATCTCGGGGGATGGCCGGTACTTGTATGTGGCGGACAACAATAACAACAACCACGGTGGGTCGCGGAAGTTGTGGCGATTTGGGTTGCGGGGGGACGGATCGGTCGATGGGCCGAGCCGGAAGATGATCTTTGACTGGGGTGACGGGCGAGGGCCGGATGGGATGGAGATGGACGTGGAGGGACGCCTGTTTGTCGCGGGCGGGTTGAACCGGGCGCAGCCACCTTTCGAGACCGACAAGATGAAGGGCGGAGTGTATGTGTTTTCACCGGAAGGCAAATTGTTAGAAATGATTCCGGTGCCGCTGGACGAAGTGACGAATGTTGCGTTTGGCGGCAAGGATCTGCGGACGCTGTATGTGAGTGCGGGCGGAACAATCTTCAGCATTCGGGTGAAGACGCCCGGCCGGCGGTGAGGTTTATTGCCCGGGCTTCAGGTGCTCGAAGAAGAAGCGGCCAATGCTGGTGAACTGGTGGTAAGGAGTTCCCTTCCCTTCGGTGAGTGCGTGGCTGCGATTTGGGTAAGCGATGGTGTGGAATGGCTTGCCCAGCTCTACCAGTTTGTTGATGAGGAGTTCCGTGCCCTGGATATGGACGTTGTCGTCGCCGGTTCCGTGGATGAGCAAGAGGTGGCCGCGGAGGCCGGCAGCGTGGTGGATGGCGGATTCAGCGTAGCCCTTGGTGTTGGTGGCCGGAAGCCCCATGTAGCGTTCCTGGTAGATGGTGTCGTAGAGGCGCTGGTCCGGGACGGGGGCGACGGAAGCGCCGGCATGGAAGATATCAGGGTAGCGGAAGAGCAGGTTGAGAGTGCTGGTGCCACCGCCGCTGCGGCCCCAAACGCCAACGCGGGTGCTATCGATATAGGGCCGTTGGCGGGCAAGGGCTTGTACTGCGCCGGCGAAGTCTTTCGAGGCGGTTGGACCGATGTAGCCATAGATCTGATGCCGCCACTTGGTGCCCTTGAGAGCGGGTGTGCCGCGGGGGTCGACGCTGGCGACGAGGAAGCCGAGGTCTGCCAGGGCGCGATGGAAGAACATGGCGTGGGGAGCGCGGCCGCGTCCCCATTGGTCCATCACGGTCTGGCCGGCGGGCTCGCCATAGACGTAGAGCACGAGGGGGTATTTGCGGGCGGGGTTGAAGTTTTTCGGACGCATCATCCAGCCATCGAGTTGGACGCCGGGTTCGGGTTCGACGGTGAAGTATTCGAGGGCCGGTTCGAGGATTGGCGCAACCTTGCTTTCAAAAGCCTGGTTCGCGGCGAGGACGTGAGTGGAGCGGTGGCCCGACAGGGAGATCATCTGCGTGGTGGGTGGAAGTTGGAATCGCGAGTAGCGGTGGGTGGCCCAATCGCCACCGGGGGAAAGATTGTATTCGTGCACGCCGGTTTGAGAAGCAGGCGAGAGTTGCATGGGGTTGCCAGTGCCGTCGAGGTTGGTGCGGAAAAGGTAGCGCTGGGCAGAGCTTTTGGGGGAAGCAAGGTAGTAGAGAGAGTTTGTCTTTGCATGCACTCCCAGGAGGGTTGCGACGTCAGAGCCTGTGGGGGTCATTGCAGTCGACTCGCCTGAAGTGGAATTGATGCGGAGGACGCGACGCCAACCGTCTTTCTCGGTGAGCCAGAGGAAAGAATCGGATCCGTCCAGCCAGAGAGGATCGCTGATGATGTCGATCCAGGTATCGGATTTTTCCTTATAGACAGAGCGAGATTTTCCACTCGCGGTATCGAGGACAAGGAGGTCCATTTCATTCTGGAGGCGGTTGAGCTTGAGAACGGAAAGCCGGGTGTTGCTTGTCCACTGAAAGCGGGCGAGATAGCTGGAGTCAGGATCGCCGGTGGCGTCGGTCCAGCGGAGTGCGCCAGAGGTGGCGTTGAGGATGCCGAGCCGAAGTTTGGCATTGCGGCTGCCGACTTTGGGATAGGGGTAGAGCGTAAGTTTCGGGTAAATGGTGTCGGTGTTGTTGATGAGTGGAAAGAGGCCTTCGGGGGAAGTATCGAATTGGAGAAAGGCGATGGAGCGGCTATCGGGGCTCCACTGGAAGGCATCGGCCAGTGCCAGCTCTTCTTCATAGACCCAGTCGGCACGGCCGTTGAGGAGGGTGGCGGAGCCGTCGCGAGTAAGGCGGCGGGTGCGGCGGGAGGTGAGATCTTCAACGTACATGTCGCTTTCGCGGACGTAGGCGATGCGGCGGGAATCGGGCGAGAACTTGGCGAACATGAGGGTGGACGGCGCGGCCTCCGGGGCGAGCTTGCGGGACTGGCCGGTGGCAACATCGATGAGCCAGTAGTCGCCTTTTCTGGCGTATTTCGGGGTATCGGAAGCCCAGTTGCGGACCGAGTTGGTGAAGACCAGGACGTGTTTGGCGTCGGGCGACCAGGAGTAGGATTCGATCGATACGCTGGAGTTGACTCTGGGGGTACACCGGCCGGATTCCGATGCGCAGACGAGGATTTGGTTGGAGCCACGGGTGAGGGAATAGGATGAGCCGTCGGGGAGCCATTCAAAGCCGCTGGTCTCAGAGGCGTCGTAGGTGCGTTCGTTGAAGACGCGGTGGAGTTGGGCTTCGTAGTCGGCGAAGGTTTGAGCGACAAGGGGAAGGGCGAGGGAGGCAAGCAGGAAAAGGGTGGAACAACTCATGGGCGTGGGGGAATGGTATCGCAGATTTGCCAAAAGCTGTGACCGATTCCGTTACAGAGAGTGAAGGGGTGGATAAAGATGAGCAGGGAGGCTTCTTTCTATCTGGGCGGTCTGCGCAATGACATTCTGGAATACACGAACAAGTGGAAAAGGTTTGCGGAAGGAGCACAAGCAAGCTACCGGAATGCGTACTTGTCGCAATCAACCATCCTGGCCAAAGTGAAGCAGACGATTGACAAGAGGAAGCAGCGCGACATCGAGCTGATCACGTTTACGCTGTCCCTGCTCACAGTCGGGGTAGCAGGCCCTGTAACAAACCGGTTTGTGAAGCGGATGACGGAGAGCGGAAAGTCCGGCGCAGCCGTCGGGGAATTAGCGGCGAAAATCGCCTCTGATTCGCTCTTGGTGGAATGGACAGGCGACGTGATGGGGGATGTAGCCAAGAAAGCGACTGAGAAGTTTGTAAATGATCCGATTCTCAAGAAGCTAACCAAGCCCGACGCGAACACCGATGCGTTCTCACCCGTCGGAATGAACCCGGAGGAGTACGGCAACCGGCTCAAGGAAGGCATTCTTGAAAGATCAGAACTGCTCTCGGACTTTGCGCGAGCTTTTTACGATCATATGGGGCTAACTTTTCCTGCCGAAGGCGCAAAGGCGATTCAAGAGTCGCTCCGGCGGTCTCCCTTCTTCACCGACGCGCCAGCGGGAATTGAAGAGTCAGCGCTGACGCGCAGTGCGAAAGTAGCGCTTTGGATAGGTTGGGCCAGCGCGCGCGATCTGCCGTACTGGAAAAAGTTAAATCACCCAATCAACCCGGAAGTGTGGGAATTGGTGCCGATACGAGATGAGTTGGTCAGGCTCGGAGTTCCGTCGAGCCAAATTACGCGAGTCAACAAAGCGGCCGGGCTGTATATCGGGGGTACGACATCTCCGGCGCATAGCATCGATATGGAAGGCCTGATCCGGTGGGCGAAGAGCCCGATGGCAGCACAGTTGCTGTTCGAAGGTCTGCCCGGGAATGCCAAGGGTATGGAGTCGGCGAGGCTTCAACTTCAGACGGCAGTGCCACGTTGAGGCTCGCTGGCAGGGTTTGCGGCGAGTTCGCGGCGCAGCCAGGCACGGGCGGCACGCAAGTCATGGCGAACGATGTGGGCGGAACGGTCCTGGACCAATGCGATCTCCTCGGCGGTGAGGCCTCCGAAGTAGTACAACTCGACAACACGCGCGAGTTCGGGGTTCATCGTAGTGAGTTGGTCGAGGGCGAGATTCAGATCCAACAGACTGGCAGGATCGGCTGCCGGCGCGGCAGCGTAAGCCTGGTCTTCAAGAGACAGCGGTTTCTCTCCTCCGCGCTTTGAGGCCCCGCGGGAACGGGCATAATCCACCAGCACTTGGCGCATCACGCGAGCCATCAAGGCCAGGAAATGGGCGCGGTCGGCGAATTGCGGTTCCGTTGATCCGAAGACCTTCAGGTAGGCCTCGTTCACGAGAGCGGTGGGTTGCAAGGTGTGCCCGCCGGCTTGTCCGCGCAGCAGCGATCGGGCGAGGCGGCGGAGCTGGTCATACACCTGCGGCGGCAACTCACCGGACCAGGAAGCGCGAGTATCTTGCAGCTCTTTGAGAATGCTGCCGGGTTCATCCGCCATCAATAGGATGAGTATATCGGGGAGGCCTTGACTGTGTAATGATTGGGTCCAGTTTCATACCGAAAGGAGGGCGATGACAAAGGAGGCGCAGGAGCTGTTTGCAGCCGTTGTGGATTTGCCAGAGCCAGAGCGGAAGAGGATCTATCTGGATCGCGGGACGCCTGAATTGCTGTGCACGGAAGTCGAATCGCTGATCGGGTTTGACTCTGGCGAAGATGGACTTATTACTGGACTGGTTGCGGAGCCAGCGGCTGAATTGGCGGCGGGGGATTCGATCCAAACCGGGATGGAGGCTGGGCCATTCCGACTGGTAGAACGGCTAGGGCAAGGAGGCATGGGGACGGTATATCTGGCAGAGCGTTGTGACGGGGAGATCCGGCAGCGGGCAGCGATCAAGTTTTTGCGTTGGGACATTCCGGACGGAATTTTTCGTGAGCGATTTTTGCGGGAGCGGCAGATTCTGGCGGAGCTGGATCACCCGGGGATCGCGAGGTTGCTGGATGCGGGCCATACCCGAAGCGGGCAGCCATTTTTGGCGATGGAGTATGTAGAGGGCATTCCGCTGGACCAATACGCTGAGAAGCTGGACGTCCGCGGGAAGGTAGAGTTGATGCTGCAGGTTTGCGAAGCCGTTGCCTACTTGCATGCAAACCTGGTGATTCACCGGGACCTGAAGCCTTCCAACATTCTGGTGGACGCGCAGGGACTGACAAAGCTGCTCGACTTTGGAATCGCCAAGGTGCTGGACGCGACCGCGCCGGCCTGGGCGACTCGCGAAGTACTGCTGACGCCGGAATACGCGAGTCCTGAGCAATTGCAGGGCGCAGCGCAGACAACCGCCACGGATGTTTACTCGCTTGGGGCAGTGCTCTATGCGCTGGTTACCGGGCAATCACCGCATGCCGGGTTGCGCGATCACGCCGCTACGCTGGATGAGGCGATTGCCCGCCGGGAACCCAGCCTGGCGAGCCAACTGAATCGGGCAGTGCCGCGAGACCTGGACTTTATTCTCTCCAAGGCGCTGCGGAAGAAAGCCACCGACCGCTACAGTTCAGCCGAGGCACTGGCGGAGGATCTTGCTTCGCTGCTCGATCATCGTCCGGTACGTGCGCGGCAAGGGGACGCGGTCTACCGAGTTGCGCGTTGGACGCGAAGGCATTGGATACCGATGCTGGCGGCCTCGGTGACCCTCATTGCTCTTGTCACAGGCCTTTGGATTGCGCAGCGGGAACGGGCGGTGGCGGAGGCGCGGTTCAATCAGGTAAGGGTGCTAGTGCAGGAATTGTTTGGCTTGGATGAGAAGATTCGCGGGCTCACGGGTTCCACACAAGCTCGCCATCAACTGGTCTCGACAGCGCTGCGATATCTCGAAGGGCTCACTGCGAGCGCTTCGAATGATCCTGCTTTGGCCTTGGAGGCAGGCGCGGCCTACGCACAAGTGGCCCAGATACAGGGAGTACCCACTGGCAGCAATCTGGGCCGCTTCGATGAGGCGGAAAGCACTCTCGCTCTGGCGCAACGACATCTGGAAGATGCCAGCAAAGGGCTACCTGGAGACCGTCGCGTTCCCTACGAACTCTTTCGCGTCTCGCAGTTCCGGATGATTCTGGCCGATTCCCGGCGTCGCAAGCCTGAAGCCTTTGAGCATGCCCGGGCGGCGCTATCGCAAATTGGCGAGTTCGAGCGAATGGGCGGCCCGGATGAGAGGGAAGCGCAAGACCTGGGGATGGCCTACACGAACATTGCACTGTTCCATTTCAACGCTGACCAGTTTGACGATGCGGCCCGGCTAGCGCGACGGGCAGTGGACCTGGAGCGCAAGTTTGCCTCCACGAGAGCCAAGCCATCCGGAGCGCTGGGAATTTTGGGGAATGCACTCCGCTTTCAGGGCGATTTGTTGACGGCAGCAGCCGTGACGCGGGAGGCCAGAGAGCAGATTGAAGCTGCTGGCAAGCCCGGCAACTTACTGAACCAACTGAATCTGGCCTCTGCCCTCTGGCGGGAAGCCGTGGTGCTTGGCTCGCAGGATGGGGTGAGCTTAGGGCGGCATAAAGAGGCCATTGCGCTGCTCGAACGCGAGATCGGGATTCTGGAAAGGTTTTCGGTAGCGGACACGCGCGAGTCCACGAGCCGGCTGCGGACTGCCACGGCCGTCCGCGAGCTTGCGCCGCTCCTGGGGACGGACCGGCCAGCGCGGGCGCTGGAATATTACGAAGTCGCGCTGCGGCGGCTCGGCGAGGTTGAGAAGAATCGTACGGCGCGGCTGCAGGAAGCTGACTTGTTGGCCGCTTCGGCTGCACCGCTTCGCCGGCTGGGCCGTGGGGAGGAAGCTTCCCGCCGGGTTGCTGCAGCATTGTCGAAGCTTGGGGCTGCAGGCGGGATTCCGAAAGACCAGTGGGAGGCTGGCAGTGAAGCGGACCGCGTCTTGCGTGCCGAGGCGGAAGACCTTGCGGCGCGAGGCCTTGCGGTACAGGCGGCTGCAAAGTATGAGCGACTCCTTGAACTTGCGGTGGCCGCGAAGCCAACGCCGGAATCGAATTTACGACACGCAACGTCGCTGACGCGTATCTACCGTGGGCTGGCACGAGCTCAGCAAGTGGCTGGCAATCTGGGGCGGGCAGATCAACTCAACCGGCGGAATCTGGAGATGTGGCAAGGCTGGCAACGACGACTGCCCGCTAATCCTTATGTCGATTCGCAGGTCGAAGTCGCTGGGCGGAAGAGATAGTTCAGTTGTGGCGCTCAACGCCGGCCACCGCCTCATTCATAACCTGTTCGGCGGACTTGTTTTGCCAGTCCACCATCATCGCGACAAATTCTTTCTCCGACTTGCCCTTGTCCGGCTGCAAGGAGACTTGCTTGCGGTAGTCCCAGACGAAATCCCGCATGACCTGATCGACCCGGTTGAAGTAATCGCCCTCGGTGGTCCCATGCCGGGAAAGCATCGAAGCGAAGGCCTCCATGGCGTTCAGCAGCATGCGCGAGCGTTTTTCTTTAGTGGGTTGGGCGTCCCGCTTCATGGTGTAGTAGGCCATGGATTGTCTGTGATAGCCATGACCACGGAGCCTTACGCCGACCTTGGTCCAGGCCTTGATCAGCCAGATCACCGAGGCGTTGTCGAATCCGCCTTGCTTGACCATGCGGGAAAGCCGCTCCGTCACCTCGTCAAGGATGGCTACTGCCATGTCTTTTTGAATTTGCTCTGCCATGCTGAAGGGTCCTTTGCGTTTTCAATTACCAGGTCGTCACTGGTAGTAACGGAAAGGACTCTTGGAGTTGGCAGAATTATTATTTGAGCGTTAGCTTGCCGCTGAAAAAGGGCATCACATGCTTCTCGATCCGGCCGGCGACCCCGTTGATGTGATTGCCGGGGTAGACGGCGAAATCGTGAGCGATTCCGTAATTGGTGAGCTGGCGGCTGAGTTCCTTTGAGCCGGCCAGGAGGCTATCGGCATCGCCGCAATCGAGGGCAATTGCGTTGAACTTTTTGAGATTGGGAATGTACTGGTCGAGCATGGCGACCGGGGCATTGGCCGCCCAGCGGCCGAGTACAAGGGGCTGTGCTTCGCCGTTTTTGGTGGGGAGGTCGAGATAGAAGGGAGGGTTCGTGGGATTGGGCGCCCAGGCGGCGGAGCTGGCGAAGGAGGCTTTGGTGCCGAAGTCGGCGGTGGCGATCTCAGACAGAGACTGGATTTGTTCGGCACGAGGAGAACCGGGGCGTCCCGGAGCCGGGGGGAGGAGGCAGCAGGAACTGAGGGCGTAGAAAGAGGAGAAGACATCGGGGAACTTCATGGCGATGCGAATTGCGCCATAGCCACCGAAGGAGTGGCCGGCGAGACCGCGGCTGGCGCGGGTGGGCAGGGTGCGGTAGTGCGAATCGATATAGGCAACGAGTTCCCGGGCGATGAAGGTTTCCCAGTCTCCCGTGGTGACGGAGGACGAATAGCCACTGCCGCCGAATACGTTGAGGGCGTTGGGCATGACGACGATCATTTCGGTTGAGCCGGCGGCGATGGCGCGGTCCAGCACTTCCGGCAGGTTGATCCAGTGTTTGCGGAGTCCAAACCACTGGTCGTCGCTGTCGGTGAAGCCATGCAGCATGTAGACGACCGGGTAGCGGCGTTGGGGATTGTTGGCGTAACCGGGAGGCAGGTAGACGGATACGTCGCGAATGGAAGAATCCCCGATGAGGTTGCCTTCGAGGCTTCTACCGTGGACCTTGGGCCGTTCCGTGGCACCCTTTGGCGGGTCTGCTGCGAAGGCTAGCGTGGCGAGGAGGAGGACGAGCAGGATGCGCTGCATAGGATGATCATATGGCAAGTGCTGGGGGTACTGTAAGTGCAACAGAGGGTTCGGGGTTACCCGGCATTTACAAGGGAGCGACTTCAACTTTGAGGGATTGAGAATGGATTTGCTGTTGCGCCCAAGACCGCTTTTTGCCGGCGCTGTTTTTGCGATTGGCCTGTTAATTTGGATTGGGAAAGTAGCTGCTGGAGTGATGTTGGGCGGCGCGGATGGCCAGGGGGAACTTGGGTTTGCGGAGACCTTGAGGCATGAGGGGATGAAGCTGAGTCCCAGAATTGCTATGTACTTGCTTCCTGATCCTTGTTTGGAACCTCGTGAAAGGCTGGCATGGTGGCTTCAGTGTCAAGGGATCTAAAGCCGTGGAAGTATTCAAAACCTTTCCACGAAGGGGCGGGCTGATCTTTTTTGAACCCCAGAATCACAAGTTGCTTGCGGTGGGTTGCAATATCAGCGAAAACATCCGCATCCCGAATAATTTTCTCGAACTTTTGCA
>CAZECF010000114.1:0-11416 GCA_964510335.1 uncultured Bryobacter sp.
GCGGAGGAAGCCGGTGGCGATCAAGGCATCCTTATTGCCGGGGAAGAGTTCATCCCCAGCGATCTGTTCGCGCAAGAAAAGGTTAAAGGGCTTCTTCTCGTTGAAGGAGCGAATCACATAGTCGCGATAGCGCCAGGCGTGCGGGCGTTCGGCGTCCAGCTCAAAGCCATTGGTATCGGCGTAACGAACGATATCGAGCCACTTCTGCCCCCAACGCTCGCCATATTGCTGACTGGCCAGGAGGCGATCGAGGATCTCCTCATAACTGCCTTTGAAATCGGTTGGCGGCAAGCCGGTGACGTCGAGGCTCAGACGCCGGATGAGCGCACGTTGTTCCAGTGGTGGGCGCCTGGCAGGTTCGAGGTGATCGATTGGATGAAGGCCAGCGGGAATTTCCGGCCGAACCGGAGCTTTGAAGGCCCAATAATTGCGGCGTTTGGCAACGAGGGCCTCTTCTTTGGGATCAACACGCGGGGCGGCAGGAAGCAGGCCCAGACAAAGAAGGGAAGCTAATACTCGCTGCATCTTAACTTCTAGACTATACCGAATCGATTCAAGTCGATACGGCTGCCGTGCACAACGACACCTTCTGCTTCCAGGCGCTGGATTTGCTCGACTCCGTTGGCACCGCGTAGTAGCACTTTGCCGCCCTTGCCGACCACCCGGTGCCAGGGCAGTTTCGGGTCAAAGACGCGCAAGGCCCAGGCAACCTGACGTGCCCCGCGCGGGAAGCCCGCCTTGTCCGCAACCTGGCCGTAGGTGGAAACCTTGCCCTTGGGAATTTTCTTGACGACGGCCCGGATTTCAGGGAACACGGGTCAGCTCGATCTGGTAGATTTTGGGCCAGAGTTTGCCGGTTACAAAGAGCCTGCGGCCGGGGGCATCGTAGGCGATTCCGTTGAGCACGTCTGCTTGCCCCTGGCCCGAATCGAGGAGCCCGGAACAGTCGATGATGCCGAGCACGCGCCCGTCAGCCGGAGAGATCCGCAAGATGAAATCCGTCTGCCAGACATTGGCGTAGAGCTCGCCATCGACCCATTCGAGTTCATTGATCTGATCGATGGCGCGGCCGGCGGACCGGACTGTGATGCGCTTTGATTCTTTCAGGGTGGCGGCGTCCCAAATGCGAATCTGGGCGCTGCCGTCGCTCATGTAGATCTGTTTGCCGTCGGAGGCAAGCCCCCAGCCTTCGCCGGGGTATTGGAATTTGGCAGTCTGTTGGAGGGTCTTGCGGTCGTAGACAAAGCCGGTCTGCGACTGCCAGGTAAGTTGGAGGATGCGGTCTTTGAGGACGGTGATGCCCTCACCGAAGTACTGATAGGGAAGATCTGTTTTCTGGAGGACTTTGCCCGTATTGAGATCCACGCGGCGGAGGCTGGATTGACCCTTGAGACCTGTACCTTCATAAAGGAAGCCGTCGCGGTATTCCAGGCCCTGGGTAAAGGCGCCTGCGTCATGCGGGAAGCTGCGGATTACCTTGTGCCGGTAACGAATCGGTGCGGGTTGTTGGACGAACTGCCCCACGAGGAGCAAACAGAGTAAGCGCAGCATGCTTAATCTCAGCGTAAACGCTGGCGGGCCAGCTGGAAAATGTTGACCAGCATGGGCATGGTCAAGCGGCCGGTTTGCGTGTTCTGCTGGCTGGGGTGGTAGGAGCAGAGGATGGGCAGATCCAAGTCGTGCAAGAGGCCGTGACCGAAGTCGAGACGCGGCAGATTGCGGGCATGCCGGTAGGCATCGAGGGCGATGCGCCCGAGGCAAACGACGAGTTGGAGGTGGCGCAGCAATTCGAGTTCACGGAGCAGGAAGGGCCGGCAATTCGCTAACTCTTCCGGCAAGGGTTTGTTGCCTGGCGGAGCGCAACGTCCGGCAGCGGTGATGAAGGCATCGTGGAGTTGGAGGCCGTCCTCACGACTGGTGCTTGTGGGCTGATTGGCAAAGCCGGCCGTGTGCAGGGCGGCGAAGAGAAAGTCCCCGCTGCGGTCACCGGTAAAGATTCGCCCGGTGCGATTGGCGCCGTGCGCGCCGGGCGCGAGGCCGACAATGAGCAGGCGCGCGGCCGGGTCGCCAAAGCCGGGGACGGGTTTGCCCCAGTAATCGAAATCGCGATAGGCGCGGCGCTTGAGTATGGCAACCTGACGGCAATGCTCAACGAGTCTGGGGCAGGCCGTGCAGTTTTCAATCTGGCGTTTCAGTGCTTCCAAAGAGTTATTGCAACACGGCGGCCATCTGGCGGGATAAGAATTCCTGCTCGGCTCGATGAGTAGCGAGGCGAAGGGCAGTCTCAAAGGCGGCGCGTGCCTCGGCGCTGCGGCCCAGCGACTTGAGCATCATGGCTCGGGCGGCATGGAAGGGGAGGTAATGGGAGAGACCGTCAATTTGCTCGAGCAGGGGGTAGCCACAACTGAAGCCGTAGGCGTAACCAACCGCGACTGCATGGTTGAGGCGCACGACGGCACCGGAATCGAAACGCAAGAGCTCGCTGTAGAGCGCGGCAATTTGAGGCCAATCGGTACCTTCGCTGTGGACAGCGGCAATCGCGGCTTGCAACTGATAGGGACCCACCTGCTTGCGGGACAAGGCCTTCTCGATCAATTGGATGCCAGATTGAATCTCGGCTGGCTGCCAAAGGGAGCGGTCCTGCTCTTCAAGCAAGATCAGGTCACCGGCCGCATTGCGGCGAGCATCGCGCCGGGCGTGCTGGAGGATCATCAAGGCTTCCAAGCCCTCCGCTTCCGGCTGGGCGGGGAGCCAGGAATTCAGTTGAGCCGCCAGAAAGATGGCCTCGTGGGCAAGATCGTTGCGGAAGTGAGTATAGCCTTCGTTGAAGATCAGATAGATCACGTGCAGAACCGTATCGAGACGCGCCGGAAGATCTGCGGATTCCGGCACCCGATAGGGTATGCCCGCCTCGTGGATCTTGGTTTTGGCTCGCACAATTCGCTGAGCAAGGGTGGGTTCCGGGAGCAGAAAGGCGCGGGCGATCTCGGCGGTGGTGAGACCGGCGCAGGTGCGTAAGGTGAGAGCAATCTGAGCCTCTGGCGAGAGGACGGGATGGCAGCAGGTGAAGATCAAGCGCAGGATGTCGTCAGGGAGTTCTTCCTGCGAATGGGAATCGATGATGAGTTGCGGCAGGAGAGCCCGATGGCGGGCCTCGCGGCGTTTGCGATCGATGAGCTTGCGCCGGGCAGTGTGGAGCAGCCAGGCGGCGGGATTGGGCGGAATGCCGGCCTGATTCCAGTGAATGGCGGCGACGGTGAAGGCATCCTGCAAAACTTCTTCGGCGTCGTCGAGGTTGCGGGCCCAGCGAATGAGCGTAGCCAGAATGCGGCTACGCTCCTCGCGGTAAACCGTCTCAATGGCGCTAGAGGCCGACATCCATGATGGGACGCACTTCGAGGACGGCGTCATTCCAGGTATGCAGCCGGCAAATGCGTTCGGCAACGGCCGTTGCTGCTTCAATGTCAGGCACGTCGATCAGGTAGTAGCCGCCCAGTTGTTCCTTGGTTTCGGCGAAGGGCCCATCGGTTGAAACCCGCTTGCCGTCTTGCACACGGATCGTCGTCGCCGTAAAGCCGGGTTGGAGGGCATTGCCGCCCAACATGCGACCTTCGGCCTGTAGTTCTTTGGTGAATTCCATGTAGCGGCCAAACAGGGCTCCCTGTTCGGCTTCAGAGACGGAGGCGTAAGTGGCGTGGTCTTCGTGTATGAGGAGAAGATATTTCATATCTGTACAACGCTTGAGTTTGACCGTTTTCGACAAGAGGGCGAAATTTATTTTGCCGGGCGGAGAATAATTTTTTCGAGCGTTACGCCTTCGAGGCCCTGGGTGGTGGCGCTCCTGATCTGTAGCTTGTGATCGCCGGCGGGGAGCGTGATGGTCCCGAGCGTTTGAGGTTTGAAAACCCAATCGTTGCCGGTATCGAGGATCTTGCCGTTCAGGGTTTGTCCGGCTACGGTTAGAGCAATCGCCTTGTCCCGATTGGCACGGGTGGCACCATAGCTCAGCTCGACCCGGTAGCGGCCAGCCGAGGGCAGCGTGAAGTTCCAGGTGGGGATGTCGTCAGGGCGGCTCCATTTGGTGAGAAAGACGTGGCCGAGGGCATTTTCTTTCCTGGCGCGCTGCTCGAAGCGGGTTTCGATTTCACTTGATTCGATGCCGAGCGTCACGGTGCCGCTCTGGTTGGGGCGGATGACATAGGGCTCGACGACGGGGGCGCTATCGAGGCGCAGAGCGATGACGGAGGCGCGCTCGTCGGGGGCAGTTTTGGGGATCGTCAGCAGCACATCATTTCCGTCACGACGCCAGGCGAGAGGAGTCTTCTTCGGGTCGCCGAGCAGATGGGCGGTGTGAATCAGATTCTTGAGACCGGGCACGCGGATTTGCCCGTCGGCAGGCCAGGCAAAAACGTGGAGATAGAGGTTGGCGTCTTTGCGAGTGGCGCGGCCAAAGAAGGGCAGCCGCGAGAAGGGGCTGGCTTCTGTGCCGTAAATTGCTTCCCCGTTGACGGCGAGCCAGTCGCCCATGGCTTCAAGCCGGGTGACGAATTCCTGCTGGATCGTACCGTCGGGTTTGGGGCCGACATTGAGCAGCAGGTTGCCGCCTTTGGAGACAACTTCAACCAGCATGCGGATGAGATCGCGGTCGGTCTTGAACTCGGTTTCGTATTTGTTGTAGCCCCAGGAATCCATGTTGATGGTGACGCAGCTTTCCCAGGGTGCGCCATTGAAGCCCGTGGCGGGGACGAACTGTTCCGGCGTGCCGAAGTCGGCTTTGTTCCCAGGCTTGCGCTCGTAGAGACGGTCGTTGATGAGGGTGTTGGGTTGGAGAGTGCGGATGAAGTCGTAGACCTCGTCGTCGCGTTTGAGCTCGGCCAGGGTGTGCTCCCATTCGCCGTCAAACCAGATCATGGCGACGTCACCATAGCCCGTAAGAAGTTCGCGCAATTGCTCCTTCATGAAGTCGACGTATTGATTGTTGTTGCCACCGGCCTTGGGGTCTTTGAACTCCCAGGCGCGACGGGGCCGGTAGGCGGGGTGATGCCAGTCCATGATGGAGTGGTAAAAGCCGAGGCGAAGGCCGTGTTGCGGGGCGGCCTTGGCGAGATCTTTGAGTGGGTCCCCTTCGTAGGGAGTAATTTCCATGTCGTAATCACTGACTTTGGAGCGCCAAATGGCGAAGCCGTCGTGGTGCTTGGAGGTGACGACGACGTACTTTGCACCGGCCCGCGAGAAGAGGCTGGCCCAGGCGTCGGCGGAGAAGTTGACGGGGTTGAAGGCGCGGACGTATTGGTCGTATTCCGCTTGCGGAATCTGGAAGCGGTGGCGGGCCCACTCATGGCGGCCGAGCACAGAATAGGCTCCCCAATGGACGAAAATGCCGAACTTGGCGTCTTTGAACCACTGGAGACGGGCGGCGTTGTCGAGTGGGGGTTGCGAAGGCTGACCGAAGAGGGAAAGCGTCAGGAAAAGTGCGGGCAGAATGGGTCTGAGCATAGCCTTGTCGTCTATTCTAGTAAGTTCATGATCAAAGTCGATCCAGCGATTACCCCAGCAACCTTAGTACCCGCGATTGAGCGGATGTGGCAGGCTTCGGCGGCCAAGATTGTCAGTTTGGAGAAGGATTGGTCACCCGAAAAGGGTTCCCCCGTTTTTACGATTGAGGGAAAGTACACTTCACGCGGTTGGACGGAATGGACCCAAGGCTTTCAGTTTGGCGCGTCGATTCTACAGTTCGACGCGACAGGGGATACCGAATTTTTAGAGATGGGGCGGCGGCGGACAGTGGAGTTGATGGCACCCCACGTGACGCATATCGGGGTGCACGACCATGGCTTCAACAATGTGAGCACCTACGGCAACTTGTTGCGGCTGATGACAGAGGGCCGTGTGGCGTTCAACGAATGGGAGAAGAATTTTTACGAATTTGCGTTGAAGGCATCTGGAGCGGTGCAGGCGGCGCGCTGGTCGACGATCCATGGCGGGGGTGGCTACATCTATTCCTTCAACGGACCGCATTCGCTCTTTGTCGATACGATCCGGTCGCTGCGGGCACTGGCGGTTGGGCACCGGTTGGGGCACGTTTTGTCTGGCGAGAACGATGAGCGGATTTCGCTGTTGGGCCGGCTGATTGAACACGCTGAAGCGACGGCAAAATATAGCGTTTATTATGGCGAAGGCCGCGACAGCTATGACTTGCGCGGGCGGACGGTTCACGAGGCGATCTTCAACCGCAATGATGGCCGCTTCCGCTGCCCGAGCAGCCAGCAGGGTTACGCGCCGTTTAGTACGTGGACGCGGGGGCTGGCTTGGGCGATGTGCGGGTTTGCCGAGCAGTTGGAGTTCTTTGAGACACTGCCCGAGGCGGGGCTGGAAGATGTCAAGGCAACGATGCTGCGGGCAGCGGAAGCGACTTGCGACTTTTATCTGGAACACACGCCGCTTTGTGGGGTGCCTTATTGGGATACGGGTGCACCGAACCTGCACCGCTTGGGTGACTATCTGGGCCGGGCGGCGGAACCCTTCAATGATTGGGAACCAGTGGACTCCTCGGCGGCGGCGATTGCGGCGCAGGGGCTGATCCGGCTGGGACAGCATCTGAAGAAGGCGGAATACACGCAGGCAGGACTGACGGTGTTGAAAACTTTGCTGTCAGAGCCTTATCTGTCGATGGATGACTCACATCAGGGGCTCTTGTTGCACTCTGTCTATCACCGGCCGAATGGCTGGGACCACGTGCCGGCGGGGCAGAAGGTACCTTGCGGGGAAAGCTGCATGTGGGGCGATTATCACTTGCGGGAAGCCGCCCTGCTGGTAGAGCGACTTGCCAAAGGTAGGCCGTATCTGAAATTCTGGGCGTAGGGATGTATTTGCGGTGGTTGAAGCTTGGCGTATTGGCGGTGCTTCTGGCGGGCACCGGTTCGGCGCGAGGTTTTGACTGGACGGCAGCGGATTTTGATGGGGACCAGCGCCTGGACTGGATGCGGGTGCGGGGGGCGTCTCACCTGATCCTGAGCGCTCGGGATGTGGATGCGGACCGGGACCCCGATCTGGTGGTGCGCGATCGCCTGACGGGAAAAGCCATTGCCCTTTGGTTGAACGATGGCAAGGGTGAGTTCTCGCGGGCCGAGATCGCAAATTTCCCGGGAGCGAATGAACGGCATCGTGGGTGGCGGGAGCCGTTGTTGCGGCAGGTACAGCGCGGCCAGTGGGCCCCAAGCCACAGTGATGGCGTAATTGAACAGCGGATTGCGGAGTACCTGGATGGGGGCAAGCAGAATCGATTGGCTGCCGCCAGGGATTTCCTCGCAAAGCAAAGCCAAAACAGGCGGCAAAGCCGGGCTCCTCCCGGCGCTTTTCTCTAAGACCAAAACAGAAGAGGTTTCGGATATCCGGCCAGGCGTGTGCTTGGACGGGAGAGGAAAGCAATGTACTGGATTCGATTCATGGCACTGGTGTGCCTGGCAAGTGTTTGTGTGTCTGGACAGGGAAAACGAAAACATGACCCGGATGAAGGGACGCTTGGCAGCGTGCGGTTGGGAATTCCGGAGCCGATGGTATTCGATTTGATCCGGCCTTTGGGAGCGAGCCGGGGAGAATTTGAGGTGAACTCGCTATTCCGGATGGTGCCCGGAGACCGGCCGAGAACGCTGCAATATGCGCCGGAGATTGAATACACGCTCTTCGATGGATTCGGGATTGAGTTTGAAGTTCCGATGGAAAATGCGGCTGTCGATGCCTGGAAGGGGGCGGTGCAGCACACGCTGCCCGGACCGTTTCGGAAGTACTTCACACATGGCTGGCAGACTTACATTGAGGCAGGAAGAAACGGCGGCGGGACGAAAGCGAATTATCTTTACCTGGCTGGGACGAGGCTCAACCCACAGTGGAGTGTGATGACGATGAATGGAGTGGAGCAAGAGCGCAGGGGGAAAAGTTCTGTGGCATTTGTGGGAAATTACACGGTGTTTTATCAGCCGCGGGACAGCCGCAGCTATGGTTTGGAGACGAATTTCAAAGGGAGCGGCATCACAGAGAGCTACCGGTTGTTGATGCCGCAAGTGCAGTTCCGGGGAAACCGGTTGAATGTACAAGTGGGAGCAGGTTGGCGCTGGCAGGGGCCGCAGCGGGGCTTTCAGTTGGCCTGTCGAATTTCCCGTGAATTTTGATGGATGAAGAAAATCAAATGTAAAATAAAGGTATGAGAGGTGTCGCCTTCTGGTTTGTGATTCTGATGGCGGCCCCGCTGGGTGCGCAGAACAAGGCTCTTGAAGAGGCGCTGGAAGAATTTAAACAGGCCAGCCGAGAACTGGGGTTGCGCGCCGACAGCCCGCCTGCCCGGCAAAGTGCGACGCCGATGTGGCAAAGCTGGCATGGTCGGGTTTACGAGAACTTTCGTAATGACAAGCTGGATGCGACGCCGCACGAAGTTGTGCAACGTGGGGGCGAGCGGAACCTGTTGAGGCGGAATCAGTTTGGCTTCAATATCGGGGGTCCGCTGGTGATCCCGCGAGTTTACGACGGGTCGAGGAAGACGTTTATCAACATCTCGTATGAGGGAGTGCGGGAGCGGATTGGGCGTTCTTTTTTGCGGACAATTGCCATTGAACCGGAACTGCGCGGAGACTTTTCCCAGACAGTCGATCCGGCAGGCGCGCCGTTGCCGATTTATGATCCGCAGTCGACGCGGCTGAATCCGGACTTCGAGGGGAATTCGCCGGTAAGCCTGACGAATCTTCAATACATAAGGACGCAATTTCCTGGCAACCGCATTCCGGCGGACCGGCTGGACCCGGTATCGATGCGTGCAGTGCAGTACTACGGCAGGCCCAATGCGAGCGCCGGGCCATTCTTCCGGAATAACTATTTTGTGTTTTCCGGTGAGACCAACGTGGCTAATGGAATGATCTTCAAGGTAGATCACACGCTGGCGGAGAAGAGTCGGTTGACCTTTAATGGGTCGTTTACCAATGGCCTGGCTGGCGCGCCGCGATTTTTCGAAACGATTGGCGACCCCGGAAACAACGACCGGGATTTTCGGGCCAAGCGCGGAACGGTGGACTGGACCTATACGCTGAACGCGGCGACCGTGAATACGTTAACGCTGGATGTGCGAACGGATTTGAGCGTGAATAGCAGGCCTGGCGAGGCCGGGGCGGTGGACACGCTGGGACTGACAGGGCCTTTGGGCGGTGGCTTTCCGATCATCCGCTTCAACAATTATCTGGGCATGGGAAGAAGCTACCCGAATACGCGCAGTTCGCATCATTACTATTACCTGACCGACGCCTACACCACACGCTTTGGCAAGCACAGGCTGCGGATGTTTGGACAGTTGCGGCATTACCAGGTGAATGCATTTTTGCCACAGCGGCCGGCGGGACAGTTTGAGTTTGGTCCCTGGCTGACTTCCCTGCCCGGGATTAACAATACGGGCCACGAGTTTGCGTCTTTCCTGCTGGGTCTGGCTCAGACAGCGAGCGCGACGGTGGTGGAGAATCCCTCTTATTGGCGACGGAATCAGATGCAAGTGGGGATCAGCGACAACTACGAGTATTCAAAAGGACTTCAGTTTAGCGGCAGTTTGACAATGGTCTATGCCGGACCCAGATATGAGAAGTTTGACCGATTTGCATCCGTCGATCTGGAGGCCATCAATCCGGAAAACGGCCGGCCGGGAGCTTTGGTGGCAGCGACAAGGGATGGCCGGGGGCGGGCCTTACAGCCGGCAGTGATCCGGCCGGAGTTGAGTCTGGGGCTGGCATGGAACCCGGGCGGCAACACGAAGGGTGTGGTCAGGGCGAGCTACGGTTTGAGCTACGGAAACATACCGATCTACACGACCCAGTGGGGGACACAGGGGTTTGTGGCGCAGCCGACGCTGGTATCCCCGAACATCCAGTTGTCTCCCGCGTTGATTCTGCGCAACGGAATGCCCCCGCTCGACCGCCCCCTGCCGGACTTGCGAGGCGATTCGGCGAACTTCACGAACGCGGATTTATTGGATCTATCGGGGCGAGTACCGATTTATCAATCGGCAAATCTGAGTTTTGAGAGAGATCTGGGGAATCAGACGATGGTGACGCTCAGCCTGGGGCATGCGCGGGGGCAGCGGCTCTTTGTGGGCAATAACGCAGCGAACCCGAATGCCATTCCTCTGAATTTTCTGGAGGATCGCGACCTGTTGAATTCTGAAGCCTATCGTCGACAGATCCGGCCCTATCCGCAGTACCAGCGATTCAACCTTTATAGTTCCTGGCCGGCGGGAAACTACAAGCGCCACGCTGGTGTGTTGCGAGTGGATAAGCGGAGCGTGGCAGGATTGGCCGTGAATGCCACCTATGAATGGAGTAAGCAACTGGATGATTATTCGGGGCCTTACGGCATACAGGATTTCTATAACCTGAGGAACGAATGGTCGTTGACATCGAGCAACCATCCGCACCGGCTCTCGCTCAATCTGAACTACGAGTTGCCGTTTGGGGCGAAGAAGCCGATGTTGGCTTTTCAGGATTGGCGCCGGTACCTGGTGGACGGTTGGATGGTGTCAACGATCAGTGTTGTGCAGAGCGGTGTGCCGCTGGCGTTGACGCCGCAGTTTAACAATACGGGCGGAGTAATTGAAGGCTTGCGGGTGGATTTGCGCCCCGGGGTGAATCCTGAGGTGGCGAACCCGGGGGTCCAGTTGTGGTTCAACCCGGAGGCATTCGCCCAGCCGCTGGACTTTACGGCCGGCAATGGATTTCGTACGCATCCCTATCTTCTGGGGCCGGGCCTGCAGAATCATGATCTTTCGGTGACGAAGCGTTTTGCGCTGACGACGGAAAGAGTTTTGGAGTTTTCCGCGACAGGCTTCAACTTCACCAACATTGGGGTATATGCCCAGCCGGACCTGGTTATTGGACCGGTGTCGGCCCCGAATGCCAATGCCGGACGTATCAATGAAACGCGGGGCGGAAGGGTGATTCAGTTGGGGTTGAGGTTGAGCTTTTGAGACTGGGGATATGGATTGCGCTGTGCCTGGCATTGGGCTTGAAGGCCGATGAGTCGAAACCGAAGAAGTCCGCAGGGACGCGCAGCGAATTGCGGGTGACTGCGCCGGAAGCGGACCCGCCCCTCGAGCGGGAAGGATTCAGGGCAACGATCGATGGCAAGGAAGCAAAAGTGTTGCGGGTAAAGGGTCCTGGGGACGACCTGATGCTGCTAGTGGTTCTGGACTTGAGTGGGGAGCCGACGTTGATCGATACGGCGAGACAGGCACTGGTGGAGCAGTTAGGGAAACTGCCCGAGAATCATTGGGTAGGGGTGCTGAAGGCGCAGGATACGTTGAAGGTGCTGGCGGACCCTGGTTCGGACCGGGACATCGCGCGAGCCGCGATTGAAGAGTATCCGGCGGCGGGCAAAGCGGGACTGCTGA
>CAZECF010000115.1:0-11320 GCA_964510335.1 uncultured Bryobacter sp.
TCAGCCCAACCCGAACCTGAGTCGCGATGCTCCAGCGTCTTCAGACAGCACACCGCCCACCATTAGCATTACGCCTCCACCCTAGGGCTCGAAATAGGCGCGCCATCCCCGTAAATACTGGGCAGGTCTCCGGTCATCCGCTCGATGCTCACGCCTCGCGTTCGAGACTCAAGATCCCGCGCCCGCTTAATCGGTTGCGGCTCCTAGGTTCTACTCTGCAATTGTTCCTGACTCGCTGACCAATTCTCTTTCAGGTACTCCGGTAGCTGCTAGGAAGTCATCCCGTTCATGCCCGGACTCCCTTTATTGGCCTTGACTGGTTTCGATGCCTGCTGGCAATTTTCCCACTCACAGACTTCTTCGGTCTATCCTTCGTCGATAGCCAGGCTTTCGGTCACTTCCTTCGGGCCTTTAGTTCCTGCGCACTTGCTACGCCCTCTGGCTGGCTCCTGCCATCCGTTCTGGATCGATTACTCGACCCTCAGTCGTAATTCCGAAACAAAGGGCAGCTCTCCGAAGCTAAGGCTGACCGGCTTCCGCACCCAACCGCCGAATTTACAACCAATGCCCTTGATGCATATGAACTTCGCTATCCTGTGCCCGCTGGTCCGGCACCGTATGCTCGCTATCACTTCACCTCCATCAAGTGGTGAAGAGGACTTCCACTTTCCATCTGTCGAACAGGCTTGGCACACCAAAAGAAAAAGCCATGCCCGAAGGCATGGCTTTTTCCCTTACAACAATTTCGTAGGTTTATGCGCGGCGACGAGCAGCAACACCAAGGCCAACCAGGCCAAGACCCATCAGAGCTACCGTAGTAGGCTCTGGAATTTCACCCTCGTTGCCGGGGATGAGCGGGTCGTTGCCAGTATGGAGACCCGTTCCAGAATCGTCTTTGAATGTAATCCCGCCACTGGTTCCATTGATGGCTTGATACCGGACACCCAGAGAATTAAAGACAACCGTATTTGTGAGAGCAGCAAAATTCAGGGAGAAGCGAACTGTCTTACTCGTTCCGTTTTGAACACCACCACCACCACCACCTTGGCAATTGGGAGGACTGGATAAACATCCTTCGAGCGAGCCAAAACCATTCGGGAAGCTTCCGCCGCTATTGAACGACCAGCCTGTACCATCCGCGAGGACTACACTTCCTCCCGTTGCATCCGGGGTGATGTTCGCAAAGCCGAGGCCACTGACTCGGGCATCAAGGGAGCCGGTTTCGGTAACTGTGACGTCGAATGTCCAAGTCGTTTTTGCTACGTTTACGCTAACAAGGCTAAACATCGCGGTGGCGCTCAAACCTGCGACAGGGTTGCCGCCAACATTACCATCGAAGTTCGTTCCCTTCGTCTGGGCTCCGAGAGTTGCAAAGTCATAGTTAAAGGACAATGCTGCCCCCATCATGCTGCCAACGCTCATTGTGAGTAGAGATAAAATTACTTTGGTGATTTTCATAAGTGATTTCTTTGATCCGTTCTAGTGTACTTTTTCCTACGCTTGTAACTCGGAGGCCTTAATTTCCCTCTACTAAATTAGCTGCAACCGTTGCAAAAACGAATGGGACTTATGCCAGGATGGTTCTGGTACTTCGCTAATTTAGTACTGTCGAAGCGAGATCCCTCTTGCCAATACAGGTGAGGGAGCCTTCGTGGTTCAACGCTAATCCGATCGATGCGGCTGGGCTCACCTCAAGCAGCATGAACTACCCAAAATCCGCGCCAAAGATCCTTGGCAACCAGGCACAAAGCTCAAGCGCATGCGCCGCCTCAAGCCACAGTTCGTTGCTTTTTTGAGATGAATTGGTACTTTCGGTTCATGACAGAGCGATTCAGATTGTATAAAGCTTTCGTAATAGCTGCCGATCTATTGATTTAATCGTTGATCTGGAGAAGAGGCGAGAATGTTCAAAATTCAAAAATTCCTGCGAGCGCGTCGTCGCCGGGGATACGTAGTCATCGCCACCGCAATTTCCGTGTTTGTCTTAATTGGAATGCTGGGCCTGGCGGTTGATATGGGACGGCTCTACATCTATAAGAGTGAGGCACAAGCCTTCGCCGACTCGGCCGCGATCGCCGCAGCCACCAAACTCGATGGCAAGAAATCCGGCCTTGACGCCGCCGAAGCCGTTGTCGCAAACAGCGTAAACCGCTTTAATTTCAATACGCAGGCGATTCCTGCGGCCGCTCTTACGGTCGAGTTTGCCCAATCCCGCCTGGGCCCCTGGGAACAACAACCCATCAATAATCCGAAGGGCTATGGATTCGTGCGTGTCCACGCCCGCCCGTCTCTCCGGCTCTCATTTTTGCAAGCCGTTAACGCCCCCACTACCAGCACCGTTTTGGGAGTCGCAATTGGGGCGCAGGTAGCTGAGACCTTTCCCCGCGGCGGCTATATGCCGTTTTCCCCATATGCGCTTTCAGAAAGCGATCCAAATTATGGCATGACCGTCGGTCAGGAATACGCATTTCTCTGGCCCGGCAACGTCAAGAAAAATGATGCTTGTGCAGGGAACCAGGTCAACTGGCCGCAATACAATTTTTCAGACACTTCCGTGGCCGGTTCCGAACGCGGCTACTTCGAACTACAGGCCGCTTCCACGATTACCGACGCCATCATGGGTACCCGACAGACCATGGCGCTTGAGGTAGGCGATATTGTTCCCATGACAAATGGCCAGAAGCAGTCTCAGCAATCTGCACTCCAGGCCCGCGCCGCCATGGATACAGACCTGACGAATTACCAGCCCAGCCCCGGCACCGCACCACCCTATTACGGCAACAATATGCGCCTGGTTGTCATGCCCGTCAATGGCGGGCCTGTCAGTTCCCCCCCCAATAAAGTGCTCGGCTTCGCGGCCTTTCTACTTCCGCTGTCCTATCCGAATGGCGGCAACAAGACCTGGTGCGCCATTTACATGGGTTCCCGCACTGCAGGGGGTAGTGTTTCCGCCTTTGACGGCGCTGGATCTTATGTTGTGAGGCTCGTTCAATAATGCACCGCATCCAAACCCGCCCTCGCCAGCGAGGCAACGTTCTCATTGAATTCGCGCTTTCTTCCACTTTGCTCGTGTTTCTGCTCTTAGGCACCTTCCAATTTGGCTACGCGTTCTATCAATACAACTCTTTGGTCAATGCAGTCCGAAGCGGAGTCCGCTACGCCTCCATGGCCAAAATCAGCAATCAGGGCAACGGTACGCTCTCAGAAACCTACATCGACTCGATTCGCAAGACTGTCGTTTATGGCTCCCCGGTCGCCACTGAGGAAGACACACCCGTTGTCCGCGGACTTGCCCCTTCCGACGTTGAAGTGGAAGTTGGGTTCGATGGCAAATTTGTTCCGCAAATCGTTACCGTGCGAGTTACCCGCTTCACGGTTGATGCGATCGTCCGCAATTTCACTATCAATGGCAAACCATCTTTGCAAATGCCATTTTTGGGCCAATACTGCCCGGTGGGGTGCTGATTATGACTCGCCGCAGATCAAAACGCCAGAAGGGCCAAGCCCTGGTTGAGTCCGCTCTTTCTGTGCTTGCCTTTCTCGTCATGTTGCTCGCGATTCTCGATTTCGGCCAATTCCTATACTTTCAGCAAACCCTGACCGAAAGAACCCGCGCGGCGGCACGCACCGCCGTGCTCGACCCCTCTCAAGTCACCCGGATTCGCAACGTTGCGCTTTAGAACTCCCCGGTTCCCACCGACGGCCAGCGCCCCCTGCTCGCCGGACTGACCCCGGAGATGGTTTCTATCCAAACCGCAGACCTCGGCAGCCCCGAGGGCCGCGTTACGGTTAGCATCTCGGGCTTCCCCATTCGCTTCGTGACGCCAGGTCTCGCTCGCGCCCTGCAGGCTCCCCGCGTCGCCATCACTTACCCTTCTGAAGCACCCTGGTAGTGATTTCAGCGATAATCAGCCAAGCATGCAGTTCCCCCACCCCCGGGATCAATTTCGCCTCTTTCCTGCTCTCGCTGAGCTCAATGACTCCCAACTCGACTGGCTTCTCGACCGCTGCGAAGAATACTCCTTTGCCACGGGCGAATACCTGAGCCGCTCCGGCGACGAAGCCACCAAAATGCTCTTCATCCTGGAAGGGGCCTTCCAGGCCCGGGCCGACAATGGCGAAGGTCCGACTTACACCATGTCCGCCGGCATGATCTCAGGTTTCCTTCCTTTCTCCCGCATGACGCACTTCCCGCTCTCTTCCCGCGCCATCGCCCCCACCCGCGCCCTCGCCCTCGACAAGTGCCACTTTCCCGCCCTGTACCAGGAAGTGCCTGACCTGATTCCCAAGCTGGTCGGCATCCTGACCGACCGCGTACGGGAATCCGCCCGCGCCATCACCCAAACCGATAAACTCGCCGCTATCGGCAAACTTTCCGCCGGGCTCGCCCACGAACTGAACAACCCCGCCGCCGCCGCCAAACAGGCCAGCACGAGCGCCAAGCAGATCTTCGATTGTTACCGCGAAACTCTCGATCAGCTTGCCGCCCTCTGCTCCAGCAAAGAAATCTACGCTCAGGTGCAAGCACTTGAAGCACAGGCAGCCGACGCCGTGCGCCAGCCCACCCCGCTCGACTCGCTCACCCAAAGCGACCGCGAAGAAGAAATCATCGCCTGGCTCGATTCCATTGGCGCGGAGGACGGCTGGCGCGGTGCCCCTGCCTTTGTCGCCGCCGGCTTCACCGCCGAATCCCTCGCCGCCGCCACAGCCCATTGGCCGCCGGAAGTCCGCGAACTCGCCCTCTTCCGCATGGCCGCTGGGATTGAGATGGAACAGGTTCTCGCTCAAATGGCACACGCCACCAGCCGCATGAGCTCGCTCGTCAGTGCCATGAAAGATTACTCCTTCATGGACCGCGCCCCCGCCGACTCCATCGACCTCAACCAGAGCCTCGAAACCACGTTGCTCATCTTCAGCTTCCGCTTCAAGTCCGGCATTGAACTCGTTAAGAAATATGACCCGGATCTGCCCAAGGTCAGCGGCAATGGCGGCGAGTTGGCCCAGGTCTGGACCAATCTCATCGACAATGCTCTCGACGCGATGGAGGCCAGCCCCGCTGCCACCGGCCAGCTCCGCATCACCACCCGCCGCCAACTCGACGATGCCATCATCGAGATCCACGACAACGGCCCTGGCATCCCGCCAGAGAATCTGGCCCGCATCTACGACCCCTTCTTTACCACCAAACCGCAGGGCGAAGGCACCGGCCTTGGCCTCGATACCGTCTACCGCATCATCCGCCAGCATCAAGGCTCCATCACCGTCGAATCCTGCCCCGGCAACACCACCTTCACCGTCTGCCTTCCTTCCCGGGCTCAGGGATGATTGAAGTCCGCAACCTCCACTTCGCCCACGGCGCGCAAAGGATTCTTCAGGGAATCGACCTCAACTTTTCAGGCAAAAAGCGCACCATCCTGCTGGGCCGCAGCGGTAGCGGCAAGAGCACTCTCCTGCGCCTCTTGAACCGCCTGCTCGAACCAGCCGCCGGGGAAATTTTCTTCAACGGCCAGCCCATCACCGCACTCGACACCACCACTCTCCGCCGCACCCTGGGCTTTGTCCCCCAACGCCTGGGCCTCTTCCCGCATTGGACAGCACGGCGGCAGATCGAGCGCTTCCTCGATTCTTCCATCCATCTGAACAGCCTCATCCAATCCCTCGGCCTCAGCCCCGCCGAGCTGGAACGTTTCCCCCATCAGCTTTCCGGCGGCCAACAACAACGCGTTGCCCTCGCCCGCGCCCTGGCCTCAAACCCGCCCGTGCTCCTTCTCGACGAACCCTTCTCCGCCCTCGATCCCCCGCTCCGGCGTGAATTGCAGGACCTGATACTTTCTCTCGACAAGACCATCCTTTTCGTCACTCACGATCTTCGCGAAGCTCTCCGCCTCGGCGACCACATCGTCTTTCTTTCCGCAGGCCAGATTGCCTTTGCCGGCCCGCCTGGCCAACTCTCCAACTCTCTCCACCCGGAAGTCCAGACCTATCTGGCCAGTCTCGACGTATGACGCGCACCATCCTTGAGCTCAGTTTCGAACACCTTCTCCTGGTCACCCTTGCCATCACTCTCGCTTCAATCGTGGCCATTCCCGCCGGTATCTACTGCCACCGCTATCCCCGCCGCGGACGCTTCGTGCTGCTCTCTGCCGACCTCGTGCAAACGATCCCCAGCCTCGCCCTCTTTGGCCTCCTGCTGCCACTTCCTTTGCTGGGCGGGGTGGGCCCCCGTCTGGCCGTAGTCGTGCTCTTCCTTTACGCCATCCTCCCCATACTGCGCAACACCACTCTCGGACTCTCCTCGATCCCTGCCGATGTCCGCGAGGCCGCCATCGCCCTTGGCATGACGCCCTCGGAACGCCTCCGCGAAATCGAAATCCCACTGGCTCTCCCGAGTATCCTCGCCGGACTTCGAATCGCCACCGTCACCACCATTGGCACGGCCACCATCGCCGCTGCCATCGGTGCCGGCGGCCTCGGCGTGCTCCTCTATCGCGGACTCGCTACAGTGGAATCAGCGTTGCTGCTGGCCGGATCTCTTCCAGCTGCAGCCCTCGCCATCGCCGCAGACCGGCTTTTTCTATGGATCGAAGGCAAATTCTCCACCTCGGCGCTTCCGCGCTAATCGTCTCCTGCGGCGGCCCCGCCACGCTCACCGTCGGAGCCAAGAACTTTCTGGAACAGGACATCCTCGGCGAAGTCCTCACACAATACCTGGCCCATCATCTCGGCCAGTCACCCCGCCAACGCCTACACCTCGGTGGCAGCTTCCTCGCCCACCAGGCCTTGATCGACGGCTCGATCGATCTCTACCCTGAATACTCCGGCACCGCGCTCACTGCCTGTCTGAAACTCCCCCTCGTCAAAGACCCCGCCATTGTCATGACTCTCGTCAAGGACGCCTACGCTTCCCGCCACCAGATCGAATGGGGCTGGCCCCTCGGCTTTGAAAACACCTTTGCCTTTGTCATGCGCCGCGACGATGCCGCTGCTCGCAATTTGAAAACTCTTTCCGACGCCGTGCGGGAAGGCCGCCCCTGGCGCATCGGCGTCGGCTATGAGTTTGAGCAACGCCCGGACGGCTGGCGCAGCTTCTCGCAAAACTACCCGCTGAAGCTCGACGGAAGCCTCCGCACCATGGACCTGGGCCTGCTCTACCGCGCCCTTGATTCCAGACAGGTAGATATCGTTGCCGGCAACTCCACCGACGCCGCCTTGTCCAACCCCGCTTTCCTCCAACTCACTGACGACCAGCACTTCTTTCCGCCTTATGAAACCTGCCTGGCTGTCCGGCAGCAGGCGCTCCAGTCTTTCCCTGCCCTGCGCCCGGCCCTCGACAAATTGGCAGGCAAAATCCCGGTCGAGCTAATGCGAAACTGGAATGCTCAAGCCCTCAATGAGCAAAAAAGTCCGGCCGCCATCGCTGCGGATTTCGTAGTCAGTATCAAGGAGTAGTTTTTGGCCAAGCCCTTCATTCTTACCGTTGATGACGATATCGCCGTTCTCCGCGGCATTGCAAGAGACTTGAGAGGCCGCTACGCTGCCGATTACCGCATTCTTCGCGCGGAATCCGGTCGCGCTGCCCTCGAACTGCTCGACCAGCTTCGCGACCGCAATGAAGACGTCGCTCTCCTGCTCGCTGACCAGCGCATGCCGGAAATGGACGGCGTCCAATTCCTCGGCCGGGCCCGCGAGATTCACCCGGATGCCCGCCGCGTCCTGCTCACTGCCTATGCCGACACGGCCGCTGCCATTACCGCCATCAATCAGGTCCGGCTCCACCACTACCTCATGAAGCCCTGGGACCCTCCCGAGCAGAACCTCTACCCCGTCCTCGATGATCTCCTCGCCGATTGGCGCGCCGAGTACGCGCCCCCCTTCCGCGGCATACGAGTTATCGGCCAGCGCTGGAGCCCTGATGCCCACCGCGTCAAGGATTTCTTCGGCCGCCATCAGGTTCCCTTCCGCTGGGTGGACGCCGAAGACGCCGCCGCAGACCCGGAACTCAGCCCTCTGCTCGGCGCCGGCCAGCGTCTCCCCCTGGTCGTTTTTCCTGATCACACCACGGCCGAATGTCCCAGCCCGGAATCGCTTGCCGACCGCCTCGGCCTCAACACCCGCGCCAGTACTGAGTTCTACGATTTCATCATCGTCGGCGCTGGACCGGCCGGCTTGGCTGCCGCCGTCTATGGTGCCAGCGAAGGCTTGAAGACCCTCCTCATTGATCGCGAAGCCCCTGGCGGTCAGGCCGCTCTCAGTTCCCGCATCGAAAACTATCTCGGCTTCCCCGCCGGGCTCAGTGGTGGCGATCTGTCCCGCCGCGCCGTCGCCCAGGCCCGCAAATTCGGCTCGGAAATCCTTGCTCCGCAGGAAGCATTGGCCCTCCAACTGGAAGGCGGCTATCGAGTGCTTACCCTGGCCAACGGTTCCAAAGTTTCCGGCTCGGCCGTACTGCTCGCCACTGGCCTTTCCTGGCGTCGCCTCGCCATCCCGAACATCGACCGCCTCACCGGTGCCGGCGTCTACTACGGCGCTGCCACCACAGAGGCGCCCGCTTGCGCCGACGAAGAAGTCTACGTCATTGGGGGAGCGAACAGCGCTGGCCAGGCCGCGATGCACTTTTCTCACTACGCCCGCAAGGTCAACATGCTCGTTCGGGGCGAAGGCCTCTCCGCCACCATGAGCCAATACCTGATTGATCAAATCGCTGCCACCCCCAACATCGAAGTCATCCCCCACACAGAAGTCACGGGCGTTGATGGCCAGGATCAACTGGAATCCTTAACTCTCACCAACCGCCATACCGGCGCAAGCGAAACGGTCCCCGCCCGGCTTCTCTTTATCTTCATTGGCGCTCAGCCCCGCACCCAGTGGCTTGAAGGCCAGCTTTGCCTTGACCAGCATGGCTTCATCCGCACCGGATCCCAACTCCGCAAAGACGGCCACATCACCCGACAATGGCCCCTCTCGCGGGAGCCGCTCCTTCTTGAAACCTCCATCCCCGGAGTCTTCGCCGCAGGCGATGTTCGCAGTGGTTCTGTCAAGCGGGTTGCCAGTGGCGTTGGCGAAGGCAGCGTCGTGGTGCAGTTCGTTCACCACTTCCTGGCTGGCCTCTAAATCATCCGGCCAAACTTGATCCTGCGTCCTGTCGTCGGAGGCGGCGGCTCAGCACTCGCCGCCCGGCGCTGCCGCAAGCGCAAGATCAGATTCATCACCAGCCCCTCGATCTCGTCGCGAACTTCCCGGTGCACCCCCGGGGCCTCACCCACCGGGTCCCGCACGCGCCACGCCTCGGCCGCAATCCCGGCTGCAAAATGCGGCACAGCCGATCCGCTGATGTTCACGAGCAAGCTCGGCATTGGCTTCAGCGCCTGCTCGAGCGGCTTCGGAAACTGATCTTCGAGCGAAATCCCACGCTCGCCCATCACTGCCTTCGTGCTCGGATCCACCAGCATGGCCGGAGCAAGCCCCGCACTCACCACATCCATCACGTCGTGCCCATAAGTGCGCGCAAAGCCCTCAGCCATCTGGGACCGGCACGAGTTCCCGACACACAAAAAGAGCACGCGTTGCTTCATCGCTGCCTTCAGGATTCCACAACTTCAATAAACATGCGATGCACCGTCAGATCGTCCGTCAATTCCGGATGAAATGTTGCCGCCACATGCCGCCCTTCGCGCACCAATACGGCATCGCCCTGATACCGCGCCAGCACCTCTACGGCTTCTCCCGTGCGGCGGATGATCGGAGCACGAATGAAGACTGCCTCCAGCGGCCCGAGTGTGGATTCAATCTCTACAATCCGCGAATCCACCTGCCGCCCGTAAGCGTTACGCTCCACGTCAATGTCCATCAGATCCAGTGACCGTTGCGCCGGAGACATCACGCCCCGCGCAATCAGAATTGCCCCGGCGCACGTGCCAAAGATCGGCTTCGCGAGACCAAAGGCCCGCAGCGGCTCAAACAGATCGTAATAATCCATGAGCCGCAGCATCGTCGTCGATTCCCCACCGGGGATCACCAACGCGTCCACGCTGGCCAATTCCTCGGCCGTCTTGACCTGGCACTGCCGGGCACCCGCCCGCTCCAGTGACTGCTGGTGCTTCTCGTAGTCACCCTGCAGTGCCAGGACTCCAAACAGCTTCCCGCTACCAGCCACGGCCGGCCATCAACTCCTCTTCACGCATCTGCCGCACATCGAGGCCCGGCATGCCGTCCGGCAACTCTTCGCACGCCTCCAGCACCTTTGCCGGATCGTTGAAGTGCAAAGTCGCCTTCACAATCGCCTTCGCGAAAGCTTCCGGCTCAGGGCTCTTGTAGATGCCGGAGCCGACAAAGACCGTCTCGGCACCCAACTGCATCATCAACGCTGCATCCGCTGGCGTCGCAATCCCGCCCGCCGAGAAATTCGGCACCGGCAGCTTGCCGTGCTGGGCGCAATACTCGATCAGTTCAAAGGGCGCCTGATGGTTCTTTGCCGCCACCATCAATTCGTCGTGCTTCATCACGGTCAATTGCCGCATTTCGCGGATGATCGTCCGCATGTGGCGCACTGCCTCCACTACGTTGCCCGTGCCCGCTTCCCCCTTCGTCCGGATCATCGCCGCGCCTTCGCCAATCCGGCGCAGCGCCTCGCCCAGGTTGCGGCAGCCGCAAACAAAAGGCACCTTGAAGGGATGCTTGTCGATGTGGTTCTCGTCATCGGCTGGAGTCAATACTTCGGACTCATCAATAAAGTCCACTTCCAGCGCTTCCAGCACCTGCGCTTCGGCAAAGTGTCCGATCCGCGCCTTGGCCATGACGGGAATCGAGACTGTGCGCTGAATCTCACGGATGCAGGCAATCGGGCTCATCCGCGCCACGCCGCCTTCCTTGCGGATGTCGCTCGGCACCTTGATCAGCGCCATCACTGCCACCGCGCCGGCTTTCTCGGCAATCAACGCCTGCTCGGCGTTGGTGACGTCCATGATGACGCCACCCTTCAACATCTCGGCCAGGCCGATCTTCTTGCGAAACTCTTCATTGAGAATCATTGGCTTTACTCCCGGTACAGATTGAAATCAGACCATCGCCATCACTGGCTGCGGATCCTGGTAACGCGAGGCGATTTGCGCCTCAGCGGCAAATAACGGTCCCAACCGGCGTAGCCCCTCCACAATACGGGCAGGGCTCAAGCCGGCAAAACTCAAACGCAAACATTCATTCATCGGGGTGGCCACGCTGAAGTAGCGCCCCGGCAAATAATTCACTCCTTCACGGCGCGCCTTCTCGAGCACCGCCGCGCTGTCGCAACCCGGCGGCAGCGTCACCCACAAATTCATTCCCC
>CAZECF010000116.1:0-11030 GCA_964510335.1 uncultured Bryobacter sp.
GCAGCCACCCATCGTCTTCGTGCACGGGAATGGCGATGATGCCACCAAGTGGATGGGCGTGATGTGGCTCTTTGAATCGAATGGTTACCCGCGACACTTGCTGCGGCCCATTCGGCTCACGGACCCCTCGGCCCGGCGCGACGATACCAAGCCGGAGCCGTACCGGTCTTCGACGGTGGATCAGGCCAGCGAGTTGAGTGCGTTTGTAGCGAGGACGGTGCTGGAAACAAAGTCTCCCAAGGTGGTGCTGGTGGGTAGCAGCCGCGGAGGTATGACGATCCGGAATTACCTGAAGAATGCCGGCGGAGCGGCGCTGGTGAGCCATGCGATTTTGTGTGGCACGCCGAATCATGGCGTGGTGGCCATGGATGGGAACCTCGATTTTGAATTCAACGGCAAAGGACACTTCCTGCGGCAATTGAATGAAGGGTCAGAACTGGTGCCGGGCGTGAAGTTTCTCACTATCCGGAGCGACACGCAGGATAAGTACGCGCAGCCGAATGTCGGCTATAACAGCCCGGAATTGCAGGGCGCTGAGAATGTGGTGCTGCCCGGCCTCGACCATCGCGAAGTGGCTTTTCATCCCCTGGCATTCGCTGAGATGTATCGCTTTGTGACGGGCACAAAGCCGCAGCAGCAAGGGGTTGTGGCTGAAGGCTCCCCGCAATTAAAGGGCCTGGTGACTGGTGCTGGAAATGGCGCGGCCACCAATCGGCCGCTGGCGGGAGTCAAGTTGCAGGTTTATGCTTTGAAGCCGCAGACGGCCGATCGTGAAGAGAAGCCTTTGGTGGATCTGGTAACTGGCGAGAGTGGCGAGTGGGGTCCGCTGCGGGCTGATGCAGGCCGGAGCTACGAATTTGTGCTCGAAAAAGAGGGACGCCGCATTACCTACTTCATGAGCGGCTTGCTTCGTTCGAGCGATGTGTTGAACCTGCGGTTTGTGCCGGTTGGCGCTGGCGCGCCGGGACGGCTGGTGGTGCATCGCCCACAAGGCTATCTTTCAAAGGGACGTGACCCCGTTAAGGTAGATGGCACAGAGGTGGAGCAATTGTTGGCAGGTATTCCCACGCAGGATTCGGTAGTGCTGTCGCTCGGTGCGGGCCAGGCGAAGGGCGTGAAAGTTGAGTTGCGGGACGAAGTGATCTATGCGCGGCCCGCTGCTTCGGCAGAGGAGTTGAATCTGGTGGAGTTGATTTGGGACTAAGCGCGATAGCTGCCTGTTAGCATGAATTGAAAATGCAGATGCTGACGGTGCTGGGGTCTACGGGCTCTATTGGTGTGAATACGCTCGACGTGTTGCGGCGATGGAAAGATCGCTTCGCGGTGCATGCGTTGGTGGCGGGAGTGAACGTTCGGGTACTGGCGGAACAGATCGTTGAGTTTCGCCCGAGCCTGGCGGTGGTTGCCAATGAAGATGCACGGAGTCAACTGGCTGCGGCGTTGAGTGCTTTGCGGTTCGACAAGAGCCTCTGGCCGCAACTGGAGCACGGCGCAGCGGCGCGGGTCATGGCTGCCACAGCGCCGGAAGTTGAATTTGTTTTGTCGGCGATTGTGGGGGTGGCTGGGCTCGAAGCAACCTATGAAGCCGTGAAGTTGGGGAAGCGGATTGGCCTGGCGAATAAGGAAGTACTGGTAGCGGGTGGGGAGTTGGTGATGGCCGCAACACGGGCAGCCGGCACGGAATTGTTGCCCGTGGATAGCGAGCACAATGGCGCGCACCAGTGCTTGCGGGCAGGGAAGCGGAGCGAGGCCGTGAAGCTGATTCTGACGGCATCCGGCGGGCCCTTCCGCTTGACTCCTGCCAGCGAGCTAAATCAGGTAACGCCGCAGCAGGCGCTGAATCATCCGACCTGGAAGATGGGTCCGCGTATCACCATTGACTCGGCAACACTCATGAATAAAGGCTTTGAGGTGATTGAGGCGTGCTGGCTCTTTGACTTTGCCGCCGATGAAGTAGAGGTTGTGGTGCATCCCCAATCCAAGGTGCACGCGATGGTGGAGTACAACGACGGGAGTGTCATCACGCAGGTTTGCGCAACGGACATGCGCATGCCAATCCAGTATGCGCTCACCTATCCGGAACGGGCGGATGCTCCTGTGCCGAAGTTGCGCTGGGACGAGCCGCACCATTGGGATTTTCATGCTCCAGATTGGGAAAAATTTCCGCTGTTGGGGCTGGCCTATCAGGCGATTCGGGCGGGAGGCAGTGCGGGCTGCACTTTGAATGCGGCGGACGAAGTTGCCGTGGAGGCTTTCCTGCGGGAAGAGATTCCTTTCCCGGCAATTGCCGCCACCGTTGCGGAAACGCTGGACCGGATCGGCGTATCGCATCCCCAATCGGTGGCGGAATTGCTCGAAGTGGACCAGCGCTCGAGAGCACTGGCCCGTGAGTTGATTGCGGCTAGGGCTTCTGTTTTGCGATCAGGGTCTTGATCTCCGCGGGCGGTTCCAATTCGTTGGGTGACAGATCCGGGGCGAGGGAAATTTCGCGGATTTTGCTGGAGATCTTCTGTGGGCCAACGCTTTGCAGAGTCTGATGAGGCAGCAGCAAGTTCCCGACTTTGCGATAGTCGCTGGCTTCGATTTCCATGGGGATTTCTCCCATGGGCGATACCAGCGTAAAGCGATACTTGCGGAGAAGGCCGGAATCTTTGGCGAGCCAGGTGTACTCGGGCTTGCCACCATCCTGAGGCGTGGAAACAATGCGGTAGCAGCGTTCTCCCAAGACCTCTTCTTCGGCTTCAGTTTCTACTTTGGAGTAGTATTTGCGCCAGTTGGCGGCGGCCTGGATGTCGTTGAGGCGGAGCATCAAGCTACGCTCAGCGCCATTGGCGAGGCGTTGTCCCTGCATGGCTGAGGATTCCCAGACGACGCCGTCCCAAACGCCACTGAACATTTTGCCGAGACCGGCCAGTTCCATCGTGGTGTGAGACCGCAGCGGGTGGATGCTGAGCTGGGTGGTCGTGCCCTTGATGCCTTGCCCGACAAACTCAATTTCGGCGACGACCTTTTGAGACTTGAGCGATTCATAGGCAGCGGGACCGCCTGAGACTTCAATGAAGCGATCGAGCAGAGACTCGGCGCTGGGAACTTCGCTGGCCAGGGCCAGCGCACTGAACAGGTAAAGAAGGCGATGCATTTGGTTTACTCCTGAAATTTGGTGTGTTCGATCCATGAGGTTGCGGCGGCGAGTACTGGGTCCTGGCCGTCGATGAGCTGTTTGCGGGTGGGGTGGATGACGACGTCGGGTTGGACCCCGATGCCCTCAATGGCCTTGCCGCCGGCGGAAACATAGTTTGCGGTGGTGTATTGAAAACCGTCGCCCATGGGCAGGCGTTCCATCGAGGAGGGCAGGGCCATGCCGGAGGAGGGCTGCCCAAAGATGCGGGCGCGGCCGAGATCCTGCAAGCCGCGGGCGAGGAATTCTGAAGTGGACAAGGATGCCGGATTGATGAGGATTGCGAGCCGGCCAGGGAAGACCTGTGGGCGCGGGTTGGCCAGGAGGCGAATCTGCCCGGTGCGGAAGTGGCAGGTTCCGAGCGAAGCCGGTTCGTCGAGAAACCAGCCTGCCACGCTCGCCGCCAAAGCGCCCAAGCCGCCGAGGTTTCCTCGCAGGTCAATGATCATGCCGCGGCAGGTGGCGCACTCGCGGACGGCGCGCTCGAAAAGTGCCATGAGTGCGTTGGGATCGAAGAAGCTCGAAAAGCGAATATATCCAACGCGGCTGCTCAGCTTTTCAAAGTGCAGCTCGAGACGCAGGGGTGGCAACTCACCGAAGCGGACCAGTTTTCCATCTGGCGCTTCGAGCTTGAGTCCAGCCGCGTGGATGCGTCCGACGGGGTCTTCCAGCCTCAGGTCCAGAGTGTCGCCGACATCCCCCCGAAGCAGATTGAGAACGCTCATGCGAGCGGCGAGTGGAGACCGGGAACGGGCAATGGGTTCGGCAACCGGACGCCGGTTCACTTCTTTGAGAATCCAGCCGCGGTAGGGATCTGAACTCAACACGGCTTGGCCCTCGATCACTTCAAAGCCCAGCCTGGCTTGACCCTCTCCCCGGCCTGGGGCGAGATCCTCGTAGGCCGCTTCCGGGATGAGGCCGATGTGAGAATGGCCCAGACGATCCAGCATTGCGGAGATGAGCGCGCGGGCTGCTTCCGCCGTCGATGCAGTTTCTACTTTGGGGCGGTATTCGTCGCGCATCGCTGCCCAGTTGAGGCCGTTGTAGTTGGGGTCCCAATGTTTGTCCGCGACGGTTTGCCAGACCTGGTCAAAGGACTGGAGCCAGGCTGGATGAGAGCTTTGCGATTGCGCCGTCCAAAGCAGGATGACGAATAGACACACGTATCGTGTAGGAGCTGACATAAGAGTGTTCCTCGACAGTTTGAGTTAGCTGATTCTGGCTTCGATCGCGGCGATCGTTTCCGCGAGTGCGTCGCGGCTGGAGCCGCTTACCATGTCGAGCGCCGGGGTAGTGCGGCGCAGAGTGTTACGGGCCTCGTCCTTTCGGCCTTCGGCGGCGAGCACCGCTGACTCGGTGATGGCCAGTGCTGCGGGATGAACGAAGCCAGGCTTGCGGGCTTTATCCAGATAGTGGCGGGCCTTGTCGAGGTCCGGTTCGTAGCGGGCATAGAATTCCGCAGCGCTGGCAAACAGGATGGGCTTGGCGGCCTCGGGCCATTGGTCTACATGTTCCAGACCTTTGTCGAGCCAGTGACGGGCCTCCTTCAATTGGCCTTGGTCCAGGTGCCAGCTAAAGCGCATCCACATGGCCATGATTGCGTCGTAGTTCACTTCGGTTCCCGCAGTGACTTGCTCGACGAGTGCGGCTGGCCATTCGCGGGGCCGCCTGGCCTGAGAAAGAGTGCCGAGGATGATGGCGGCAATCCAACGGTCGGCATTGGAATCCTGCTTCAGGAGATTGAGGATTCTGGCCCCGTCGCTCATAAAGCCGCCCGTCTGGATGGGCATCATGGTGGCGATGAAAATCGCGGCAGAGAGGAAGCCGAAGATTCCCAATGCGGCCGCTGGCAGGGGTTGGCCGGGCCAGAGCAGGGTAGCTGGCCAGAAGGCAGATACTCCGATGAGCGAGGCCAGCGGGCCTCCCGCAACGAGACGCAGCATTTGCGTGCGGAGTTGTTCCGGGGAAGCGATCTTGTCTGGTGCAGGAGAAGTTGCAGCGACTCCACCCCACAGGGATAAATTGCGATTGAAGTTCCATTCGATGCCTCGCGGTCCGCGGTCAATTCGCAATGGGCCGACTGCATAGAGGTAGAACTGAAAACCAGAAAGCCAACCTCCAACAAGATGCCCGAGTTCGTGCCAGGCGATGACCAGAAAAATGTTCAGGACGAGGATCAACCAGATCCACGGACCGATTGTCGGAAGAGAGCTGCCATCCTCTCTGATCAGCTTGCCCAGCAGATATCCAAAAGGCATGCCCAGGAGGCCGATCAGGATCGAGGTGAGGATCGTGCGGTAGCGCTTGGGAATCGACATTTCAGTACTCCTTGGCTTCGACGACGCGGATTGCGGCCAAAAACAGAATTGCCGAGAGGGTGAGATAAGTCAGGGTCGTGGCCAGAGTGGGATGCTCCAGCGTTTGAATCAGATCGAATGCGGTACCGCTCAAAGCGAAGCTGTAGCCCAGCATCAGGCTCAGGATGAGCAGGCCGATGGTGCCGCTCCAGAACTCATCGAGGAGCGTCGTGAGCAAAACGGAGAGGCAGTAAAAGAAGGTGGTGATGACCATCATGCTGCCGTAGGACTGCACAAAATTGATGGGCGGCAATTGGATTCCCTGTCCAGGCGCCAGCGTGACAAAAGTTGCGAGAGCAATGAGCCCGGTGAGAGCGGTGAGGATGGCGCCGGCAGCCGCACGCGTGAGAATGAGCTGCGCCCTGGTGACTGGCATCGACAAAAGGAAGCTCATCGAGCCGTGAAAGCCGCGAGACATCCCCATGGAAGTCTGGGCATTGATGCCCGATCCAGCGAGAATTTTTGCAGTCACCGGCAAGACCACCCCGCCGTAGGCGATCAGGAAAAGCTTCCACAGCCTGGCTCCGACTTCAGTGGCGGGGCGGTCTGGAAACTTTTGAGCCACTTCGGCGGGGGCCTCAAACAAGAGCAGATAGATAACGTAGATGCTGAGAACGACACCAAGCAGGAGTCGAACGCGAGTTTCAAGCCAGGCCTTTTGCCAGAGCATTATTGGTTTCCTCCGTTTTGATTCGATGTGCCCTTGCGTTGCCGTACCAGCTCGACAAAGAGTTCCCGCAACGGCACCGGGTGTGCCTCGATATCGAAGGCTCCGAAGGACTTTGCCAGGGCAATGGTTTCATTGGCTTGCTGCTCCACCAGGATGCTGATGCCGCGTCCGCTCTGCTTTACGATGCCGCGCGCCTGCAACTGTTCCAGGTGGCCGGGTTGCGGGTCGAGGGCGAACTGAATGCGGCGTGCCGCGGCACGGATGTCGTCCAGCGGACCCTGCCGCAGGCATTCCCCGCGATCTACCAGGCAGAGGTGGTCGGCCAGTTTTTCAATCTCCTCCAGCCGGTGCGAACAGATCAAAACGGTGGTTCCCTGTTCGGCGACCAGGGTGACGAGCGACTGCATGGCTTCTTCGCTAGCGATCGCATCGAGGCCATCCGTCGGCTCGTCCAGAATCAACAGATCCGCACCGCGGGCGATGGCGTGCAGCATGTGCAGCTTGGTGAGCATGCCTTTGGAAAGCTGCGTGACATTGCGGTCGAGCGGGATTTCAAAGAGCTTCGCATACCGCTCCGCAAGGTCCTGATTCCAGGAAGGGTAAAAGCTGGCCGTGAAGCGGAGAACGGCACCGGCGGTCATGTAGGGGAAGAGCTCTTTGCGCTCCGGGATGTAGGCAGTTCTGGCCCGGATCAGCCGGTTCTGGTTTGGCTCAAGGGCATTCATGCCCAGTACTTTGGCGCTGCCGCTGTCCGGCTTCGCCATCCCAAGCAGAATGCGAATGGTCGTGGTCTTGCCGGCCCCATTGAGGCCGATCAATCCGCACAGGGAACCCTGCGGCACGGCGAGGTTCATCCCCGATAATGCTTCGACTCGCCTGGAGGATTTTCCGTAGGTCTTGACCAGACCACTGGTTTCAATCGCGTGGATGGTTTTCATTTGAGGTTCCTCGCAGCAACGGCAGCCTCGATGAGCCTGCGTATTTCTTCTTCACTGAGGCCAAGCGCCAGCAGGCGCTCGATGGTTTGATCGACGATCGGTCTGGCGATTTGCATACGATCGGTTACTTCCTTCGCGTTCAGGTTTTCAGGGATGAAGGCACCGGCCCCCTGGCGGAGTTCGAGCAATCCTTCATGTTCAAGTTCCCGATAGGCCTTGGCGACCGTATTGGGATTCATGACCAGCGTTTCGGCCAATTTGCGAATACCCGGTAGCTGGTCACCGGGCCGCAGGACGCCATTTTCTACCGCGTGCTTTACTTGCTCCATGATCTGGAGGTAGATGGGCATGCCGGAATTCGGGTTGAGTCGGAAGATCACAGCGTTATACTGTAATAGTAGACTAGTACACTGACACAATCAAGAACTTTTTCACGTCGGCACGCATCCCATACACTGAAGGCAATACATGGAATTTTTGAATAGCGTTTTCTGGCTGCTCGTTCTGCTTGGGGTGATGATCATCATTCACGAATTGGGGCATTATTGGGCGGCTTTGCTTTGCAAGGTAAGGGTGGAGCAATTCTCGTTGGGCTTTGGGCCGAGGTTGTTCGGATTCAAGATCGGGGAAACCGATTTTCGCTTTTCGGCAATCCTGTTTGGCGGATACGTAAAGATGCTGGGTCAGGATGATCTGGCGGTAGACCCGGGGACCAATCCGGACCCGCGCAGTTTCATGAACAAGCCACGCTGGCAGCGGCTTTTCATCATTGCGGCGGGCCCGCTAATGAACATCATCCTCGCGGTAGGGTTGCTCGCTGGCCTCTTCATGTACCAGTTTCCCAAGGTGCTGAATGCGGACGGTCCGGCCGTGGTAGGTCACGTCGAGAAGGGTTCGCCGGCCGCTGAGGCAGGCGTGGCGGAAGGCGATACGATACTCGCCTTT
This sequence comes from uncultured Bryobacter sp., assembly GCA_964510335.1. Lineage (GTDB taxonomy): Bacteria > Acidobacteriota > Terriglobia > Bryobacterales > Bryobacteraceae > Bryobacter. Next base: position 8,089 of record CAZECF010000116.1, read on the forward strand.
GACGGGGTTCGGAACCCGACCTGGGAAGACGTGGTGGTAAAGGAATTGACGGGGGCGGGGAAGGTCTTTCCGGTTGAAGTGAAGCGCGGCGAGTCCACGCTGAATCTCAACGTGACTCCCAAGACGGACGAGAAGACGCAAGTTGGCTATGCGGGTTGGCGTGAGCAAAGCGAGATCCGGATCAAGGCAATCTTAAAGGGCTACGATGCGGAAACGGTGGGGCTGATGCCTGGCGATGTGGTGATTAGCGTAAACAATACACCGGTCCGGAGCCTGACGAAGCTGGTGGAGATTGTGCGGGAGAGCAACGGTGCTGGGGTGGAACTGATCTACGAGCGCGAGAACGAGCGGAACAAGGTGCTGGTGCAGCCCAAGTTCAGCGAGAACGACAAGCGCTGGATGATCGGGATCCAACTGGAACCGAAGTATGTCGTAGTTGCGCTCGCCCCCCTGGAAGCCTTGCAGCAGAGCGTGAAGTACAACCTCCGCGGTGCGACGATGATCCTGGATTACCTGAAGGGTGTGGTGCAGATGCGCCTGTCGCCCAAACAGTTTGAAGGCCCGGTGGGAATTGCCCGGATGGCGGCCGCAGCGGCCAAAGAGGGCGCGGCAGACTTTATTTCTCTGATGGCGATGGTGAGTCTCAATCTGGCGATCTTCAATCTGTTGCCGATTCCGGTGCTGGATGGCGGAGGAATCCTGGTGTTGCTGGTGGAAATGATCCGGCGGCGGGATTTGTCCCTGCAGCTCAAGGAACGGGTTTTGCAGGTGGGCTTGGCCTTTCTCCTGATGATGGTGGTCTTTGTGCTCTACAACGACATCTCCAAGGCGGTCATGCCCAAGGGGTGATAGCCTGACGAAATGGATCTGGAGCTAGCTGTAAAAGTTGTAGTTTTCCTTGGATTTGGGACGGCCGGTTTTCTCGTGTTGTGGTTGCTTTCAGTGAAGCTGAGGCGCCCGGAAATCAGGCGCATCGCGATTCGACTGGCAGCCGTTGCGTTAATTGGAATGGTGTCTTTCGTAGGAGTGGAAATTTTCAATTCCAGGTTGGAAGTTCCGCTGGTTGAGGTGGAATTGTTGGGGCCGGTAACAGGGCAGGGGGCCGTAACCAAGGAAACGGATTTGCCTGAGATAGTCTCAGGTCGCAGCTACCGGGTGGCGCTGAACCTGGAGCGTTCCGCCTGGCAGGAAGCTCGAGAACCATTCCTGATCCGGGCGCGAGTACGCCAGCCGAGTGGGGAATGGTGTGCCACGCAAGAACGGACCGGTGCCCCGAAGGCGGGAGAAAGCCTGAACCCGATGTCGTTTGAATTCAGTTCGACGCAGGACGGAATTCACCAGCTTGTCGTAGAGATGCCACAGGGTGTGGACAAGGCAAAAATTTCGGTTCAGGAATTGTAAGAGTTTAGAGCCCGAGCTGGGCTTTTAGCTTTTCGACGAAGGCTTCGAGCGAGGCGATGCGTTCTTCGAGCTCATCGATGCGGGAAGAACGTGGGCTGGGCGCCTCGGGCGTAAGAGATGGCAAATCGGGAATCGAATCGCCCAACAGGTGCGTCCAGCGTGATTCTTTCATCCCAGGCGCTTTGGGGAGTTCCTGGATGAGCGGCTCTTCGCGCTGGCCGAGCCGGGCCAGCGAACTCAAGACAGCGTCAACGTCTTCAAACTGGTAAAGGCTTTGGCTGCGTCCTCGCAATTCTCCGGGGGTTTGGGGGCCGCGGCAAAGGAGTACGCAGAGGAGCGCGAGGTCTTTGTTGCCAAGATTCAATTTCTGACCCAGACCCTGGGAATACTTGGGGACACGATGCTCCCGGCCGGAGTGTTCAAAGGCCAGGCCCTTGTAGCGCATCTTTTCAATGGCTGCCAGGACATCGGTGTCGGTCAGGTGCATGACCGGTTCGCGATTGTTCTTCTGGTTGCAGGCGTTGACGAGTGCGTTCAGCGAGAGGGGGTAGTATTCGGGGGTGGCCATCTCTTTTTCGATGAGGGCACCGAGTACGCGTTGTTCTTCGGGGTTGAGCTCGAAGTTCATGATGGCCTAGCCTCGCAAGTTTTCAAATGCAGATTCAATTTCCAGTTGGGCCGCGCGATTGACGGGGAGGAGCGGCAGCCGCGGGGGGCCGCCGTAGAAGCCGTTGAAGTCGAGGGCGTACTTGAGGCCGGGGATGCCGTACTTGACGGTGACCAGCAGGGCGGCCTCGCGGATGCGATTCTGCCAGTCTTCGGCGGCTTCGTATTCGCGCTTGAGGACAGCTTCGGCGATGGTGAGACAGGAGAAGGGGGCGGCGCTGGCGTAGGCAAGCACTGCGCCGACAGCGCCGGCGCGGAGGCTTTCCGCAAGGTTGGGGGCGCTGCCGTTGAGAACCTGAAAGCCGGGCTTGACTGCCTTGAGGAGGGCATGGAGTTTGTCCATGTTGCCGCTCGACTCTTTGATGGCGATGATATTGGGATGCTCGCTGAGCAGGGCTACCGTTTCGACTGAGATGTCGAGGCCGGTGGCTTGGGGCCAGTTGTAGATCATCAGCGGGATGCGGGCCGAGTCTGCGACGGTGCGGAAGTAGAGTGCCTGGGCTTCGAGGTTGTTCAGGAGGTTCTTGTAGTAGTGAGGGGTACGGACCATGGCGCACTTGTAGCCAAGGTCTGCGGCACGGTTGGTGAGGTGGATGGTCTCGCGGACACTTTCCATGCCGGTGCCGGCGATGAGGATTTTGGAAGCGGGAGTATGCCGGGCGGCTTCTTCCCAGAGGAGGGATTTTTCAGATTCGGTGAGATAAACAGATTCGCCGGTAGAACCGCAAACGACGTAACCGGAAAGGTTGGTGCGATTCCATTTTTCGATGTTGTGGCGAAGTTTGGCGGGGTATAGATCGCCGGAATGGTCAAAGGGGGTGGGAATGGGCGGGAAGATACCGCTGAGTTTTAGTTGTGGCATACAACCCGCCCGG
>CAZECF010000117.1:0-10575 GCA_964510335.1 uncultured Bryobacter sp.
TGATGGTCGGCTCCGCGCAACCCGACATCCAGGCCATCCTCAAAGGCGAAGTCCCGCCTCCCGAAATGAAGCCAATCTCAAATGAGGAAAAAGAAGAATTCTTCCGCTCCATCGGCCGCTAACCTAATTCTTGTTGAGATTACGCCGTCTGGCAGGCGCTACATTCGAGGTCAATCGCACGTCGTGCGACGTTGTAAAGCGCAGCACTGTCTCGCTCGGAACCACGACCTTCTGGCCCTTCGTGAAAATTTGACTCCCAGCTCCGGCTGCACCGCCAGCCGCTGCGCCGATTGCCGCCCCCTTGCCGCCTCCGACAATCGCGCCAATCGCCGCGCCAATGCCCGCGCCTACACCCGTTTTCACGGCCGTATCCTTGCCTTGGCTGCCGCTCACTTGCGTCACTTCCCCGGTCTCGACACGAATTGTCCGCCCGCGCACGACTACACTATCCAACACCACGGCCAATTCCGTACGGCCCTTGATCTTGCCGCTCTGCGCCAAATCCACCAGCTTTACGCGGGCGTCAGCACTCCTTGGCACCAGCGTTCTGCCATTCACAACCACGTCCTCGGTCACACTGGCCGCAAACGTATCGTTCACTTTTGCTTTGGATGAGTCAATCGAATCAATCAATCGAACTTCAATTGTCGTCGCTTCGGGAATCGACTGGCCAAAGGCGGATATCGCCAGTCCCATACAAATCGCTGCAAGTCTCATATACCACTCAGACGCATCCCACAAGATATCTGTTTCGGACCTGACCCTTCACATCGTCACTCAATTGTGATATTCCCCACACAGTCCCTATAGGAGGGGACCTGACTATGCGTCTCTACAGTACTGCTGACATCAGAAATGTAGCGCTGGCAGGACATGCGCACTCCGGCAAAACCACTCTCGCCAGTGCCATGCTCTTCGCCGGCGGCGCTACCAGCCGCTTGCTTCGACCCGAAGAAGGCTCCACCATCACCGATTTCGACGAAGAAGAAATCGCCCGCCAACACTCCATCTCCACCGGCCTGGCCGCCCTCGAATTCTCCCGCAAAAAAATTAACATTCTCGATACCCCCGGCCTGCAGCCCTTTATCCACGACGCCCGCCTCTGCCTCCCGGCCGCCGACGCCATGCTCCTTGTCGTCGATGGCTCGGCCGGCGTTCAGGTCCAGACCGAAAAGGCCTGGGACTACGCCGCGGAATTCCACTTGCCCGTCGTCTTCGTCGTCACCAAGCTCGACCATGACCGCGCCGAATTTACCTCCACCGTCTCGGACATCCGCGAACGTTTCGGCCGCCGCTGCTGCTCGGTCGAAGCCCGCGAAGAACTGATCGAAATGATTGCCGAAGACGACGATGACCTCCTTCAGGAATTCTTCGCCGAAGGCTCCCTCTCCCCGGAACACCTCACCGCCGGCCTGCGCAACGAGATCCTCCACCGCCAGCTTTTCCCCATCCTCGGCATCAGCGCCCATAGGGACCAGGGCGTCCGCGACCTGCTCAACTTCATCTGTGAGTCGCTGCCCTGCCCTACCGACCGCCAACCGCTTGAAACCAACACGCCCCCCGGCGTCTTCGTCTTCAAGACCCTCGCCGACGCCTTCTCCGGCCGCGTCTCCTGCTTCCGCATTATGGCCGGCACATTGCGCAACGACGGCCATCTGCTCAATGCCCGTACCCATCACGACGAGCGCTTCGCCCACCTTTCCGTCCCCTTCGGCAAGCAACTCATCGAAGTCTCAGAGCTGGCCACCGGAGACATCGGCGTCGTCACCAAACTCAAGGAAACCCTCACCGGAGATTCCCTATCCGACAAATCCACGCCGCGCACCTGGCCCCCCGTCCATCTCCCCGAACCCGCCATCGCCTACGCCATCGTTGCCAGCAGCCGCAACGATGAAGACCGCCTCGGCGTCGCCATGCACAAGGTTCTCGAAGAAGACCCCGGCCTCCGCTTCTACCGCGACCCGCAAACCCGCGAATTCCTCCTGGCCGGCAACGGCCAGCAGCACGTCGAAGTCATCGTGTCGAAGCTCCGCAAGCGCTACCACGTTGACGTCGAACTCCGCGCTCCCAAGATCGCCTACCGCGAAACCATCCGCGGCTTTGCCGACGTCCAGGGACGCCACAAGAAGCAGTCCGGCGGCCACGGCCAGTTCGGCGATTGCAAAATCAAGGTGGAACCCCTTGACCGCGGTGCCGAATTCGAATTCATCAACGCCACCTTCGGCGGCTCGGTTCCCAAGCAATTCATCCCCGCCGTCGAAAAGGGCATCCAGGAAGCCGCCGCCCACGGCTGGCTCGCCGGTTACCCCATGGTCGATTTCAAAGTCACCCTCTACGACGGCAGCTATCATGACGTCGACTCAAACGAAATGAGCTTCAAGATGGCCGGCCGCAAAGCCTTCAAGGCCGCCATGGCCGAGGCCAAACCCGCCCTGCTCGAACCGGTCATGAAGGTCGAAGTCCATACCCCCATCGAATACGCCGGCGACCTCCTCGGCGACCTCAACAGCCGCCGCGGCCGCGTCGCCGGAATGGAAGTCAACGCCGGTGCCCAGGTCATTCGCGCTCTCGTCCCCATGGCCGAACTTCTCAGCTACCAGACGGATCTCACCGCCATGACCCAGGGCCGTGCCTCCTTCTCGCTCGAGTTTGATCACTACGACTATGTGCCCCCGGCACAGGCCGAAAAGATCATCGCCGACGCCAACCATACCGCCATCCATGACGACGAGTAAACTGGCAAAGTGACTCGCCGCAATCTTCTCCAACTGGGCGGTGGCGCACTCGCTGCCGCCCAAACTCCCTCTGCCCGCAAACCCAATGTCATCCTCCTCTTCGCCGATGACATGGGTTACGGCGACCTCGGCTGCTACGGCCACCCCACCATCCAGACGCCGAATCTCGACCGCCTCGCCGCCGAAGGCGTTCGCTTCACCAGTGGCTATGCAGCCTCCAGCGTCTGCACTCCCTCCCGCGTCGGCCTGCTCACCGGCCGCTACGCCAAACGCGCCGGTCTGCCCAACAACCTCGGCCCCGATTCCACCGGCGGCCTCCCGCTATCTGAGATCACTCTCGCCCAGCAGCTCAAAAAGGGCGGCTACCGCACCGCCGCCATCGGCAAATGGCACATCGGCCACCGCCCCGCAGACTACCTGCCCACCAGCCGCGGCTTCGATGAATACTTCGGCCTCCTCTACAGCAACGACATGATCCCCCCGTGGGTCAAGACCGAACGTCCCCTCGAGCTCTGGCGCAATCAGGACGCCATCGAGATCGTCAAAGACCAGTCCCTGCTCACCGAGCGGTACACCGATGAAGCCCTCCGCTTCATCCGTGCCTCCGGCGACAATCCCTTCTTCCTCTACATGCCTTACGCCATGCCCCATCTGCCGGTGAGCGCTCCCCCATCCCGCGTGGGCCGCTCCCGCGCCGGGCTCTACGGCGACACCATCGAAACACTCGACTGGTCTGCCGGCCGGATTCTCGCCGAGCTCAAGGCCCGCAATCTCGACAACAACACACTAATCTGCTTCGCCAGCGACAACGGCCCCTGGCATGATCTCCCGCCCCGCATGCTCGCCGGTGGCGTCGAGCCCTGGCACACCGGCTCCAAAGGCCCCCTGCGCGGTGCCAAGGGAACCACCTGGGAAGGTGGCCATCGCGTCCCCTTCCTGGCCCGCTGGACCGGTCGCATCCCGGCCGGCCGCACCAGCGCGGACATGGCCTCCACCCTCGACTACTTCCCAACCCTTTCCGCCGCCGCGGGCATCCCTCTCCCCACTGGCCGCACCTACGATGGCTTCAACCTGCTGCCCCATCTTGAAGGCAAGGCCCCCTCACCCCGCAACGAGTATCTCTACTTCCTCGGTGCCGACCTGCACGCCGTCCGCCAGGGCGTCTGGAAGTACCGCCAGGTCCAGGCTCAGCCCCCCGAACTCTTCCACCTGGAGCGCGACCCCGGTGAGCAATATAACGTCCTCGACCGCGAACCCGATCTCGCTCGCTCCCTCGCTAGCCGACTCGCCGAAGCGCGTGCTAATATTTAGTGAGGTAGACGAGGGCCGCAGCCCCCTGCGGCCCTTATTCGCGTCTGCTCAACCTAAGAAGGAAACTCCAATGCCGAAGCTGAAAACCCATAAGGGTGCCGCCAAGCGCTTCAAGAAGACCGCCTCCGGCGCCTTCAAGCGGGGCAAGGCCAACGCCCGCCACCTCTTCGCAGGCAAGTCCAATGCGAACAAGCGTCGTCTCGGTCAGTCCGGGACCGTTAGCTCTGCTGACATCGACGCCGTTCGCACCATGCTTCCTTACGCCTAGCAGGTGCCCGGTGCGAGCGGTGCCCTTTGCACGTGCCCGCCATGCCCGGATTTAGACGAACTTATATCGAAGGAGAATAAACGTGCCAAGAGCAAAACGTGGTACTGGTCGCCGCGACTATCGCCACAAAACAATGAAGTTAGCCGAAGGCTACTTCCTCACCAAATCCAAACTGAACCGCTCCGCCCAGGAAGCCGTCGAGAAAGCCCTGAAATATGGCTACGTCGGCCGCCGCCGCAAAAAGCGCGACTTCCGCACCCTGTGGATCGTCCGCATCAATGCCGCAGCCAAGGCTAACGGTCTCAGCTACTCCCGTTTCATGGATGGCCTCAAGAAGGCCGGTATTGAGCTCAACCGTAAGGTGCTGAGCGATATCGCCACCCTCGACGCACCGGCTTTTGCCGCCATCGTTGAGAAGGCCAAAGCGGCCCTGCCGGCTTCCACGCCGCTGCCGCTGAAGCCCACCACGGCCTCCTAGGTTCCTTATGGCGGAAGAACTTTTCTCCGAACAGGAATCTGACCTTCTCTCCCAGCTCGAAGAACGGGTCGTCATGGCGCTTGAAGCCGTGGCGGCCCTCCGCAAAGAGAAGGTAGTGCTCCAGCAGGAAATCGATCGTCTCAACGCCGAGTTGAGCTCGGTCAAGTCCAAAAACAAAACGGCCGCTTCCCGCATTTCCAAACTTCTCGATCAGATGGATCTCCCCACCACCGATTAGGATCCCGCTTGTGTCCAACCCGGTTCACGTAACCATTTACGGACAACAGTTCACCGTTCTTACGAGCGAAGATCCCGAGCGTGTCGAAACCCTCGCCGCTCGCGTCGATTCCATCATGCGTCAAATCGCCGGCCGCGGCATCGTGGATTCTTCCCGTGCCGCGGTTCTGGCTGCCCTCCACCTTGCCGATCAAGTATCCTCCCTCCAGGCTGAAGTGGATGCCCTGCGCCAACGCCCTGACCAGCAGCGCAAAATTACCGACCTCCTCCAACTCCTCGACGAAGAGCTAAAATAGCGGCACATGACGCCGCTGCTCCTGCTCGCCCTTTCCCTCCAGTTCCAGCACGGCACCGCCGACTCAAACGGCGTCAAAATCCACTACGCCTCCTACGGCAAATCCTCCGGCCCCCTCATCGTCATGATCCACGGCTTCCCGGACTTCTGGTACACCTGGCGTGACCAGATGCAGGTACTCGGCGATGCCGGCTACCACTGTGTCGCTATGGACCTCCGTGGCTTCAATCTCTCCGGCCAGCCCGCAGGCGTCGAGAACTACGACATGCGCCTGCTGATCGGCGATGTCCTCAGCGTCATCCGCGCCCAGGGCCGCGACAAGGCCATCATCATGGCTCACGACTGGGGCGGCGCCATTGCCTGGCAGCTTGCTCTGAACGTCCCCACCGCCGTCGAGAAGCTCATCATCCTGAACCTGCCGCACCCCCGCGGACTCAGCCGCGAACTCGCCCACAACCCCGCCCAGCAGAAGGCCAGCGAATACGCCCGCACCTTCCAGCAACCCGGCTCCCACGAGCGCCTCACGCCGGAAGCCCTCGCCGGCTGGGTCAAGGATCCTGCCGCCAGGGAGCTCTACCTCGAAGCCTTCCGCCGGTCAAGCCTGGCCGGCATGATGGCCTATTACCAGCGCAATTATCCCCGCGAGCCCTATCAGGAAAGCACCGATGCCCGCCGCCTGTCGATGCCCGTTTTGCTCATCCATGGCCTCAAGGACACCGCGCTGCTATCCCCGGCCCTCAACGGCACCTGGGACTGGCTCGACGATCTCACCCTCGTCACCATCCCTGAGGCCGGCCACTTTGTGCAGCAGGATGCAACGAAGAAGGTGTCGCGAGCCGTCAAATCTTTTGTGGAGAGAGACAAATGAAATTCCTTGCCCTGATTGCCCTCGCAAGCCTGGCCTTTGCCGCCAAGGAAGATCCCCCGCGTGTCGCCACCGCCCGTGGTGCCAGTGACCGCGTTGAGATCATCGCTACCGTCCACGCCAACAAGACGGCTGTGAAGCAGATCCTCGGCGATGACATGAACGGCTACATCTTCGTCGTCGAAGTGCTGCTCAAGCCCCGCACGGAGGAAGGCTTCAAGGTCGATCGTGACGACTTCCAGCTCCTCACCACCGACGACGGCCAGCGCACCCGGCCCTTCGCGCCCGCTGAACTCACTGGCACCGGCGGCCTGGTGATCCGCTCCGTCAAAGGCCCCACCTCTGGCGTCATGGGTCAAAACAACGGCCCCGTCTGGAGCGGCCCCGTTGGCAACAATCGCCCGGTCATGCTACCCGGTAACGGCGGAGGGATTGGCAACCCCACCACCCAGATCGATACCCCCACCGCCGAAGAGAATACCAACACCAAAGAGAAGGAGCATCCGATGAAGAAGGAGCTCGAGGTGAAGGAACTTGCGGCCGGTTCGGTCAAAGAGCCCACCAAGGGTCTGCTTTACTTCCCCATCGACGGCAAGCACAAGACCAAGAACATTGTTCTTCTCTATCGCGGACATGCGGGCCGGATCGAAATAGACTTCAAGTAACGTGCACATTTTTGAACTCGATACCCCCGCCCTCGTCGTAGACCTCGACGTGATGGAGGCGAACCTGCGCCACATGGCCGATTACGCTCGCACCCATGATCTGCGGTTGCGCCCACACACCAAAACCCACAAGAGCCCTGTCCTCGCCAAACGCCAACTGGAATACGGTGCCGCCGGGCTCACCGTCGCCAAGCCCACAGAAGCCGAAGTGATGCTCGAAGCGCAACCGTCCGACATCCTCATCGCCTACCCCACCATCGGCGCTGCCAAAATGGAGCGCCTTCGCAAGATCGCCACCCACACGACGTTAACTGTTGCGCTGGATTCTTTCGAAGCAGCCGCAGCTTTGTCCGATGCCGGCCTCAAGCTCAAGGTGCTTGTCGAAATGGACGTGGGACTGCACCGCGTCGGGGTGCCCCCAGCGGATCTGCTCGATCTCGTTAGCAACATCCGCCGCCTTCCGCACATCGAATACGACGGCATTTCGTTTTACCCCGGCCACATCAAGGACAATGGCGAGGAAAGTCTCGGCAAGTTGGAAGCAGTAAATGTAACGGTGAGCGAAACCGTTGCCGCGCTCACTCGCGCCGGTCACCAGCCGCGCATTGTCTCCGGAGGTTCCACCCCAACGATGCACCATTCACACCGAATTGAGGCCATGAACGAAATTCGTCCGGGCACCTATATTTTCAATGACCGGAACACGATTCGCGGGGGGGCTTGCACCCTCGATGAATGCGCCGCCACTGTCATCGCTACGGTAGTATCTACTTCGCAGGCGGGTCAGGTGATTATTGACGGCGGCTCGAAGACATTTTCGTCCGATCGTCTGCTGAACGATGAGAGTGTCAGTTTCGGCAACGTGCTGAACGCACCCGGCGCGCATTTTCACAAAATGAATGAAGAGCACGGCTTCATCGACGTTTCCAGGTGCGACCGCAGCTTCAAGGTGGGCGACAAGCTGCAAGTGCTGATGAACCACGTCTGCGTTGTAATGAATTTACATGAGCAGGTCTGGGGTGCCCGGAGCGGTGAAGTTGAAAGTTCCTGGCCTGTAGCCGGCAGGGGCAAACTCAACTGATTAACGTGGCAATCCGTTAGGATTACCGAGACGCAGGCCCACCGTGAACTGCTGCACCCCGAAGGATTCAAAGGTATAGAGCGGCTGGCCCATTGAGTAGTGCCGCCATTCAGCCAGCAGCGCCGCCCGTCCGGTCACCGGCACCAGCAAGCGCATCAGCGGCTGATAAAAGCGCGTCGGACGGCTGCCCGTCGACCGGAAGAAGCTCCCGCCCGCGGTCAGGCTCGTCTTCCTCGGGAGTTGCAGATCAATCGCGAGCGTGCCCGAATGGGCATTGTCGCGGTAAAGGCTGCGCTCAAAGCGATAGAGCACGGGGTCGAGGAAGTTGATGTCACTGAAGATCCCGGAGCGCGTGTAGTCGCTGATCACGGTAGCCCGCTTCGTCGTCCATTGCAAGCTCACGTTGGCCTGCTGCGACCGGAAGGCGAGCGTGTCGTTGGCGTTATCGAGCCGCGCGAAGCGGCTCGCCAGATGCCAGCGCTCGGAGATCTGATAACGGGCACGCACCTTCACCTGCTCAAAGTTCTGCAGGCTGGTGCGGAAGTAGTTTTGAGTTCCCCGCCCCACTTCGGTTTCGGCGTTCACAGTCAATTTTGAGAAAGGCCGGATCACCGCCCCACCCAGCCCCGAATGACGCCGGAGCGCGCCAGAGCTTGCGTCCACGCCCTGTATGCGGGCATCGCCCCAAAGGTAGCGGTGGCCGCCAAAGACAGTCAGCCACTTGTTGAGATCGTAGAATGCTTCGAGGCGTTGCTCATTGTCGCGCCAGATGAGACGGTCATTCTGCAGGAAGGGAGAAACGAATCCGGCGTTGTGCATGCGTTCCGTGCGCCAGGATTGGACAACCCGCAACCGCGAGAAAGGCCGCACTTCCATGCCGAAGCCGGCATTTGTGCGCGGTTGGCTCGCAAAGCCGGTAGCGAAGCTTTGCTGGCCGTTGACGAAACGCAGCGCGTCCAACAGAAAGATCGTACCCGCGGCGGATTCGTTGAATTGCACTTGAGTCTTTGGTTGAGAAAAGTAGTATTCGGCGTTGAAATCAAACCAGCTCAGGGGTGAAACAGAAATCTGGGCGCTCGAATAAATTTGCTCGCCCGTCAGGGCGTAGAGGCGCTCGTAGCGATCGAGAAAAAGTTGCCGGCCGAGCAGCGGATTCTCCCGGTTCCCCGTATTTCGGTCCGTGTTGGCGAGGGAACTGCTATCGGAATACGTCGCGCCGCCTTGTTCGAGATTCAGGTGGAGCCAATCCTTCTCCCAACGGACTCCCCCGCGGAAGACCGTGTAAGAATTGTCGATCCGGCTCGCCCCGGCATAGCTGTTTTCATCGAGCACAATCGGGCTCACGCCGAAGCCGATGCCGGAATTTTGAGCGATGCCAAAGAAGGGCTGAAAGCGTTTACCCGGCAGCAAATCGAGGTCCATCGACCAGAAGCGCTGGCGGGTATCCATCGAATTCTGATTCGTGGTGTAGGCCTCAGTCCCCAACCGCGCCAGTTGAGGGCTGGCAAAGGAAGGGAGGGCGTTGAAATAGGCTATATTGCGATACTGGAAGTTTAGTCGGTAAATTGCTGTCTTTTCAGAATTTAGCTGAAAGGTATTGAGTGGGTCACCCCAGTTGGCACCCTCGATTCGCAGGGCTTTGCCCATCTTGCCCTGAAACTGCAACAGGCGTGGGCCTTCTCCGAGATTGACCACGCTGCGGTAGGTGTTGAAGCTGCCCCGCTGCCCCCAAAGGGAGCGATAGCCAATGTCGCTCGACATCTCCAATGGTTCCTGAGCCAGGGCCCCGATCGCGATGAAAAGAAGTGCTTTCTTCATCGCAGCAAGTTCCGGTTGACGTGGGAGCCATGCACCTTGGTGTGACAGGAAGTGCAGTTGCGGTAAACCGGCAGCCGCAGGTCATGCGAGCCGGATGCGACTCCGCCAAGAGTGCGCCCGGGTTGGGTATTGGAATGGCATTCGAGGCAGAGGTTCAGCACCTCGGCACGACGGAGCATGCGGGGATTGGCTGAGCCGTGCGGCTCATGGCAGGAGCCGCAACCCTCCAGCCGCACGGGTGCGTGTTCAAAGGCAAAAGGACCGCGCTTGTCCGCGTGGCAGTTAAAGCAGAAGGCCTCGCCACTTCGCGCCCGGCGCTGGTTGTGGGGGTTGTGGCAGTCGAGGCAAGTCATTGCACCCTGGTTGACGGCGTGAGTATGTGGCCGCTGGAAAGCGGCTTTCTCGGCAATGTGGCAGTTGGAGCAGAGCTGGTTGGTGCTCACCTGGCGGGGCGTATGGATGGAGTGGCAGGACGAGCAAGCCACCTCCTCCCGGGAATGCATGCCGGTGTGACGCTTGTGGCAGGAGAGGCACTCGGCGGCGGGCTGCCGGACGATGTGTTTGGCCTCGGCGGCTTCGCCGTGCGCCAGGCCCGGCCCGTGGCAACTCTCGCAGGAATGTTCCTTCCAGCCACGCTTGGCGTCCTTTTCGACGACGGCGTGGCGGGAGGATTTGAGAAAGGCATTGCCAAGGTCCTCATGGCAGACCAGACAGGCCTCGGTGCCGGCGTACTTGTCCGGGTCCTTCTGCGGGCTGAAGGCGAGCAGAATGAAGTAGAAGACAAGCATTTTAGCGGGCGTGGACCCTGGCTACGGAGAACTG
>CAZECF010000118.1:0-10483 GCA_964510335.1 uncultured Bryobacter sp.
ATTGCCGGGTGACAAATACATTGTTGTAGATCTCCGTGATTGCTGTCGGCAGCCCGACCACGATGCCCGTAAAGATCACTAGCGACATGCCGTTACCGATGCCACGTTCAGTAATCTGTTCCCCCAGCCACATGATGAAGGCTGTACCGGTAGTAAGAGAAATCATGGTCATCAGGACGAAAGGCACACCAGGGTTCAGAACGAAACCACCTCCGGACGCGCCGGCTGACTGCAATGCCACGGCAATGCCAAAGCTCTGAAAGAGCGCCAGGATGACTGTCAGGTACCTTGTCCATTGAGTAATTTTGCGCCGTCCCATTTCGCCTTCTTTGGAAAGCTTTTCAAGGGTCGGCACAACCACCGTCAACAACTGCAAAATGATGGACGAAGTGATGTAGGGCATGATGCCCAACGCAAAAATGGTCAGCCGGCGGAACATGCCGCCGCTGAAGAGGTCCATAAATCCGAAAATGCCGCCAGCGTTCTGCTTGAAATAATCTTCCAGGCGGTTGGCGTCGATTCCAGGAGTTGGAATGTGTCCGCCCAGGCGGTAAATGGCCAGCATGGCTAGCGTGAACAGTACCCGGTTACGAAGATCCGGGATGCGGAACACGTTGGCAATGGCTTCGAAGAACTTCATGGATTTCTGGTTCGATCCTTTAGAGAAAGGCTTCTCAGGCGCGCTCGATTACTTTTTCTTGGCTGCTTTGCGCTCAAGCGCAGCGTCCCGCTTGGGGTTCTTGATCGGTGCTGGCACCTTGACGGGAATAACTTCCACGCTGCCGCCAGCCGCCTCGATCTTGGCTTTGGCTGCCTCAGAGAACTGATGCGCCTTCACCGAGATCTTGCGCGTCAACTCGCCAGTACCCAGGATCTTCAATCCGCGGTCAAACTTTTTGAAGACGCCGGAAGCCTTCAGGCTTTCGGGTGTGAACTCGTCGCCTTCCATCTTTTCCAGCCGGCTTAGATTCAAAACAACATATTCCTCGCGGAAGGGGTTGGTGAAGCCACGCTTGGGCATGCGCCGATGGAGCGGCATCTGGCCACCCTCAAAACCACGCATCAGCGAATAACCGCTGATCGAACGGGCACCTTTGGCGCCACGACCGGAGAATTTACCCCGGCGGGAACCCATACCCTGGCCAACGCGCTGCTTCTTCTGCTTCTGGCCTTCAGGCGGATGGAGATTGCTTAAATTCATGGGACCTGTTCCTCAACGCTCCTGCTAAACGCTATTCCTTGACGATGGCCAACAAATGTGGCACTTTCGTCACCATACCGCGAAAGGCCGGAGTATCCGGACGCTCTACTACGCGGTTCATTTTCTTCAGACCCAGGCTCCGGACAATCGCCTTCTGCGATTCCGGGCACGAGATCGGGCTGCCAATCAACTTGATTTTGATCATGTTGTCCGCCATCTTCGCTTCCTTTATAACTTCTCCAGGGCCAAGCCCCGGAGATCCGCAGTCGCCTGCTTTTCGCGCAACTGCATCAGTGCTTCCACGGTGGCCTTGACGGCATTGTGGGGGTTCCGCGAACCCAGATTCTTCGTCAGAATGTTCGGAATTCCTACGCTTTCGATGACCGCACGAACCGGGCCGCCAGCAATCACGCCAGTACCTTCGGGAGCCGGCTTCAGCAACACGAGACCCGCTCCAAAACGGCCTTCCACCTGATGAAGGATGGTCGTCGGGAGAGTGTTGATCTGCCGCAGATTCCGCTTTGCCGCCTCAATGCCCTTCTTGATCGCTGAAGGCACTTCCTTCGCCTTGCCCGTGCCGTAGCCAACGATCCGCTTTTCCGGATCGCCAACCACAACCAGAGCGGCGAAGCTCATGTTTTTGCCGCCCTTGACCACTTTCGTGACGCGGTTGATCGATACAACTTGTTCCTTGAGGTTCAAGCCGCCTGCTTCCACTCGCTGTTTGCCTTTTGCTGCCATGCGTTTTTCCTTACCGGCTTCCCTTCTCTTAGAACTCGAGCCCGCCCTCGCGAGCGGCGTCAGCCAGGGCTTTCACCCGGCCGTGATACAAAAATCCACCGCGGTCAAATACGACTGCGTTCACCCCGGCCGCTTTGGCGCGTTCCGCCACCAGCTTGCCAATCGCCTTGGCCGCATCAACGTTGCCACCCTTGTCCACGCTTGCGCCCTTTTCGGCGGTGGAAGCGGCAGCCAGAGTGCGACCGGAACGGTCATCAATCACCTGGGCGTAAATATGATTCAGGCTGCGAAACACGGCCAACCGGGGCCGTTCTGCCGTACCCTTGACACGCTTGCGTATGCGGGTGTGAATTCTGCGGCGTACTGCGTCGCGATCTACCATGGATTTCATCGTTCGTTCTCCTCGCTACTTTCGCGTCTCAATTACTTGCCCTTGCCGCCGGCACCGCTCTTGCCGACCTTCTTGCGCAGAACTTCGCCCGTATAACGAACGCCTTTGTTCTTGTATGGATCCGGCTTGCGGAGAGCGCGCATGTTAGCCGCAACCTGTCCCACGAGCTGACGGTCATGGCTTTTCAGCACAATGTGCGTCTGCTTCTCGACAGTCATGTCTACGCCGGTGGGCAGCAGAAATTCGATCGAGTGACTATATCCCAGTGTAAAGGTGGCGAGGTTGCCCTTGACGTCGCAACGGTAACCGATACCGACAATATCCAGTTCGCGCGTCCAGCCTGTCGCAACGCCGGTAATGGCGTTGGCGGCCAGCGCCCGGGTCAAACCGTGGGCAGCGGCATACTTGTCGCCTTCCCGCGTGACTTCAACCGTACCGTTCTTGTTTTCCACCTTGATACCCTGCGGAATCGGGACCACCAATTTACCCTTGGGGCCTTCTACCTGCAGCTCTGCGCCAATCTGGAGTTTGACTCCAGCCGGGAGAGCGATGGGCTTTTTACCTACACGTGACATAAAATTCTTCCTTTGACTTCCGGTTTAGTAGACCCGGCACAAGAGCTCGCCGCCGACTTTCGCCTGGCGCGCCGACTTGCCCGTCATCACACCTTGCGGAGTGGTCAGAATGTTGATACCGAGCCCGCCGAGTACCTTCGGCACTTCGCTTGAGCCCACATAAATCCGGCAACCCGGACGGGAAACCCGCTCCAGATGAGTGATTACACTATCGTTCTCGGGCGTGTACTTCAAGTAAACCTTGATCGTTTTCTTGGCGCCCTCTTCAGCCAGCTTGAAGTTGAGAATGTAGCCCTCTTCCTTCAGAATGCGGGCAATCTCGAGCTTCAGCTTGGAGGCAGGAATATCTACCTTGGTGTGCCGCGCCTTGATGGCATTTCGCACCCGGGTCAGCATATCGGCGATTGGATCGGTCGTCATCGGTTCCTCTTATTCTCTCTTTCGCCTTACCAGCTCGACTTGGTCACGCCCGGCACTTCACCGGCTAGCGCCAACTGGCGGAAGCAGATACGGCACAGATTGAACTTGCGCATATAGGCTCGCGGCCGGCCGCAGCGTCCGCAACGATTGCGGTGCTGGCACTCAAACTTGGGCTTCTTGTTGTCCTTGGCGATTTTTGCGGTCGTTGCCATGTATTCTCCCGGTTATCTCCGCTACTGGCGGAAAGGCATTCCCATAAACTTCAGCAAAGCGAGCGCTTCAGCATCGTTCTTCGCCGTGGTCGTGATGCAAATATTCATCCCCCGCGCTTTATCGACCTTGTTGTAGTCGATCTCGGGGAAAATCAGCTGGTCCTTGATTCCAATCGTGTAGTTGCCACGGCCGTCAAAGGACTTCGGGTTCACTCCTCGAAAGTCACGGACGCGAGGCAGCGCGATATTCATAAAGCGGTCCAAGAATTCGTACATCGTGTCGCCGCGAAGCGTCACCATGCAGCCAATGGGCATTCCTTCGCGAAGCTTGAAGGCAGCGATGGACTTCTTGGACTTGGTGATGACAGGCTTTTGACCGCTGATCGCACTCAGTTCCTGCACCGCCACGTCCATGAGCTTGGAGTTGCCCGTCGCTTCTCCGAGACCCATGTTAATGGCGACCTTTTCTATTCTCGGGATCGCCATTGGGTTCTTATACCCGAACTCCTGCTGGAGCTGGGGAACCACTGTCGTGTTGTAGACTTCTTTTAACCGCGCTTTCATTTCTTTCCTACCTCATTCGTGTTGGGAGGGACCTGGCTAAGCCTAAAAAGTGGCTTACTTGGAATCCAGCACCTCACCGGTTTTCCGCGCGATGCGCGTGCGACGGGCTTTACCGCCCACCGTCTCCACTTTGCTACCAATTCGGGTCGGAACTCCGCCCGAAGTCAAAATCATGACGTTCGATACGTGAATCGATGCTTCCCGTTCCGCCAGGCCACCTTTGATGCCCTTGGCCGGATTGGGCTTCGTTGCCCGCTTCACGATATTTACGCCCTCGACCAATACGCGGCCGAGTTCCCGGTTTACTTCAATTATCTTGCCGGACTTGCCTTTGTCCTTGCCAGCAATTACCTTCACCATGTCGTCCTTCTTCAGGCGAATACGGTTCGGAATGCCAGCCTTCTCGGCTCCGGTCATTTTGCTCAGGGAAGCCATGGAACTAGACCACCTCCGGAGCAAGGGAAACGATCTTCATAAAGCGCTTATCGCGCAGCTCGCGGGCCACCGGGCCAAAAACACGCGTGCCCACAGGTTCACCGAGGTCGTTCACGAGAACGGCGGCGTTCGAATCGAAGCGAATGTAGGTGCCATCCTTGCGGCGGGCTTCCTTGCGCATCCGCACAATTACAGCACGGACAACTTTGCCCTTCTTCACCGACGAATCCGGAGCGGCTTCCTTCACGCTGGCCGTGATGATGTCGCCGAGGCCTGCCGTCAGACCCAAATCGCCGCCGCGCGGCAGAATGCACTGGAGTTTGCGGGCCCCACTGTTGTCGGCCACTTCCAGCATTGTTCTCATCCCAATCATTGCGTTTTCTCCGTTCGCTCTTTCGGCCTAAATTACTTGTTTTTCCGGGCAGACTTACCGCTGCGATCGGTCTTTTCTTCTGCGATGTGAATACGCACGGCCGGGCGGACAATGTCCTGCAGCGTCCAGCGCTTCAATTTGCTCAGCGGGCGGCTTTCGACAATGCGAACCTGGTCGCCCATCTTTGCCTTGCCCTCTTCATCGTGTGCGTAAAACTTGTTGCGGCGGGTAAGAATCCGCTTGTAGAGAGGATGCTTGACGCGGCGCGTTACTTGAACCACGATCGTTTTGGCCATCTTTGTGGAGACGACTTCCCCGACCTGTTCCTGCCGGTTGGGCTGCTTGACTGCCAGTTCTTGCTCGGCCATTGCTTACTTGCCTTCCTTTTGGGCAGCGAGTTCCTGCTCGCGCAAAATCGTGAGAATCCTGGCGCGGTCCTTTTTCAAGTCTCGCAATTTCTTGATGCCTTCCATCTGTCCCATTGACATCTGAAAGCGCAGCCGGAACATGTTCTCATCGCCTTCGGCTAGCTGCTTTTTCAATTCGGCCACATCAAGGCCGCGGATTTGTTCTGCCTTCATTCCCGTATTCCTCGCCTTGCGCCTAAATGACCGACCGCTGGACGAGCTTCGTCTTGATCGGCAACTTCATTGCCGCCAGACGAAACGCTTCCTGCGCCGTTTCAAGCGGCACGCCTTCCATCTCAAACAAAATTTTGCCCGGGCGTATGACGGCTACCCAGCCATCGGGAGCGCCCTTACCGGAACCCATGCGGACTTCGGCAGGCTTCTTGGTTACCGGTTTGTCCGGAAAGATCCGGATCCAGACCTTGCCACCGCGCTTAATGTGACGCGTCATCGCAATACGGGCGGCTTCCAGCTGCCGGTTCGTGATGTAGCCGCAGCCCAATGCCTTCAGCCCGAACTCACCGAAATCCACACTGGAACCCCGATAAGCCATTCCGCGCATGCGGCCGCGCTGCTGCTTGCGGTATTTGACTTTCTTTGGCATCAACATAGGTCGTGTTCCTCTTTACTCCGTAAGTTTGCGCTACCGCTACTCGGTCGGCTTTTCGCCTTCTGTACTTGTTTCCACTACTGGACTGGTTTCTGCAACCGGTGTGGTTTGCTCAACTACCGGTGCCACTTCCACCTCAGGAATCATCTCCTGCTTCCAATTCGGGGCCGGCGGCGCCATCGGCGGCAGAATCGGTCCACCACTCTTGATGTTGGTAGGAACTTCCGGCGGAGTCACCACAATGCCAGCATCTGCGGAGGGCGGAACAGCGGCTTCGGTGCGGCCACGGGGTTCAAAACCAGGCCGATCTCCACGTGGGCGATCCCCACCCGGACGGCGGTCACGGTTGTCGCGACGCGGCCGAGGCTGCGGTTCGTTTTCATTGCGAAGCATCACCCGGCGCTGGCCTTCGCCAATATCGCCCTTATAGATCCAGCACTTGACGCCAATTACGCCGTAGGTCGTATGGGCTTCGGCAAAGCCGTAGTCGATATCAGCGCGAAGAGTGTGCAGCGGCAACTGACCGTGCAGGTACCACTCGGTGCGGGCGATTTCAGCCCCATTCAAGCGGCCACTGACGCGAACCTTGATTCCCTTGCAGCCAAAACGTTGCGCGCTGTCAACGGCCTTGCGCATCGCGCGACGGAAAGCAATTCGCTTTTCGAGCTGCAGTGCAATCGATTCGGCCACGAGCTGTGCGTCGAGTTCCGGCTTGTGAACTTCCTGGATATCGATGAAGACTTCGCGATTGGTCTTCTTGGCGAGCTCTAACTTCAGCTTTTCGATTTCAGCGCCCTTGCGCCCAATGATGATGCCGGGCCGCGAGGTGCGGATCGTGATGCGGAGCTTGTTGCCCGGACGATCCACTTCGATCGAGCTAACGCCCGCGCTCTTCAGCCGGCTGCGCAGGGATTCTTTCAGTTCGAGATCCTCGAACAGAAGCTTTGCATAGTCCTGCTTGGCGAACCAGCGGCTCTTCCAGGTTTTGGTGACCCCGAGACGGAATCCAAAGGGATGTACTTTTTGACCCATTCGCGTTTGTCCTTATGCCTCTGCCTTCACTTCAGTTGCCGCTTCCACGCCATCCGACACCTTCACCACAATGTGGGCGATGCGGCGCTGATAGCGGTAGGCTCGGCCCATGGGAGCAGGGCGGATCCGCTTCATGCGCGGGCCTTCATTCACGTAGGCTTCACTGACCGTCAGGTTGTCCACGTCAATGTCGTTGTTCTTGTTTTCGGCATTGGCAATGGCGCTACGCAGCACCTTTTCCACCACCGGGGCCATTTTCTTGTTAGTCATTTTGAGCAACTGAATTGCCTCACCAGCATTCAAGCCGCGGATCAGGTCGATCACGAGGCGGGCCTTTTGGGGGCTGACGCGGATGTAACGAGCTTCTGCTTTCGCTGTCATGTTCGGTCCTATCTGCCTTTTTCCGACTTGGCCACGTGACCCTTGAAGGTCCGCGTCGGTGAAAATTCACCCAGCTTGTGGCCCACCATGTTTTCGGTCACATAGACCGGGATAAACTTTTTGCCGTTGTGTACGGCCAGCGTGTGACCGATAAAGGTTGGCAGAATGGTGGAACGGCGAGACCAGGTCTTGATAACCTTCTTCTCGTTCCGGTCATTCATTGCATCCACCTTCTCGGTGAGATGACCGTCGGCAAACGGTCCTTTTTTTAGTGAACGGCTCATATCGTGTGTCTACCTGCCGTATTTCTTCGACTTCCGGTTGACAATCATCTTGTCGGTCCGCTTGTTGTTGCGCGTCTTGAATCCGCGGGTTGGCTGACCCCAGGGCGTTACGGGATGGCGACCACCAGAGGTACGGCCTTCACCGCCACCATGGGGGTGATCAACGGGGTTCATTGTCACGCCGCGGTTGTGCGGACGCTTGCCCTTCCAGCGGGTCCGGCCGGCCTTACCAAAATTCTGATTCTCGTGATCAAGATTCCCGACCTGGCCCACCGTTGCATAACAGTCGGTCAGCACGCGGCGAACTTCGCCACTCGGCATCTTGAGCAGGCAATACTCTTCGTCTTTGGATACTACCTGAGCCTGCGCTCCAGCGCTGCGGGCCATTTGCGCACCCTTGCCAGGACGCAATTCGATGTTGTGAACAATCGTACCGGCCGGGATGTTGCGCAAAGGCAGAGCATTCCCAACTAGAATGTCAGCTTCAGGACCACTGGTAACCTGAGAGCCAACCTTGAGTCCCACCGGAGCGATAATGTAGCGCTTCTCACCATCGACGTAGTGCAGGAGCGCAATGCGAGCCGTGCGGTTCGGATCATATTCAACAGAAGCCACTTTGGCGGGAACACCCACCTTGTCGCGCTTGAAATCGATATCACGGTAGGTGGTCTTGTTGCCACCACCACGGAAGCGGCTCGTGATGCGGCCAGTTGAGTTCCGACCACCAGACTTTGCCTTGCCCTTGGTCAGGCTTTTTTCGGGCGTCTGCTTGGTGATGTCCTCACGCGTCACAACCGTACGGAAACGGCGCGTGGGAGTAAACGGGCGATATGACTTAATCGGCATTAGACGACCTCGGCGTATTCAGGGACCTTTTGGTCCTTCTTGAGTTTCACGTAGGCCTTCTTCCAGTCCGAGCCGTAAGCGGCGAATTTGCCTCGGCGGCGGAGTTTGCCTTCGTTGTTGACCGTGCGGACTTCTTCTACCTTCACTTTGAAGATTTTCTCGACCGCTTGTTTGATTTCTGTCTTGGTGGCCGCCGGTTTCACTTCAAAGCACAGCGTACGTTCGCCGTCCTTTTTCATGACCCCTTTTTCGGTCACGATCGGGCGCGTGATGACGTCGAAAATGTTCATTTACTTCAAAGCCTCTGACAACTTCTCGGCCGCCGTCTTGCTCAGCAAAACATCCTTATGCTTCAGCAAATCGTAGGTCGTGACATCTTTTGAATTCACGAGCTTGACTCCTGGCAGGTTGCGGGAACCGAGCTCGAGGTTGCGATTCTCAAGGTTCTCCACCAGCAACACCGTCTTGTTGGCATTCAAGCCACCCAGCGTCGAAGCAACACTCTTGGTTTTGCCATCAGCCAGTGCAAAAGCATCTACTACCCGAAGTTCACCATCACGCAACTTCGCAGTGAGTGCCGAGCGAAGTGCGCCCAGAATCATCTTCTTGTTCAGCCGGTAGCTGTAGTCGCGAGGCTGCGGCCCGTGAACCGTACCGCCGTGACGCCACAGTGGCGAACGGATGCTGCCCATGCGGGCGCGGCCCGTGCCCTTTTGCTTCCAAAGCTTCTTTCCGCTGCCAGCCACTTCGTGGCGGGTTTTGGTGGAAGCCAGACCTTTGCGCTGTCCAGCCATATAGTGACGGACTGATTCATAGAGCAGCGCTTCATTTACTTCGGCGGCAAAAACTTCTTCGCTCAACTCGAGCGAGCCCACCTTTTGATTTGCGAGATTGAATACGTCTACGGTTGGCATCGGGTTAACCTCTCACCTTCGCGCGACGAATCATGACATAGGACCCGTTGGCCCCGGGCAATGCGCCCTTCACCATGATCACGTTCTCTTCGGTATCGACCTCGACGATTTCGAGGTTGCGCACCGTCACCTGGTCCGTACCCATGTGGCCACCCATACGCATGCCTGGAAAGACGCGCGAAGGAAAGCTCGAAGCACCAATGGAGCCAGGAGCGCGATGGAACATGGACCCGTGTCCTCCCGGGCCGCCCCGGAAGTTGTGACGCTTGACTACGCCTTGAAAACCACGGCCCTTGGAGACACCGACAACGTCGATCTTCTCTTTCGGCTTGAAGTCTTCGGCCGTAATCTTGTCGCCTGCTTTGAAGTCGCCATTGCCGTTGCCGAGTTTGAACTCCCGGCTGAAGCGAACTCCTTCAGCGCCAGCTTTCTTCAAGTGACCGGTTTCCGGCTTGTTGATCCGCGCCGGCTTGACGTACTCCATCAGGCCGACCTGAATGGCGTCATAGCCGTCGGTGGCGGGCGTCTTGCGCTGCGTCACCACACACGGACCCGCCTTCACCAATGTGACAGGCACCACCTGCCCATCGGCGCGGAAGATCTGCGTCATGCCGATTTTTTTACCTAAAATTCCTGGGCTCATTGCCAACCTCTCCAGGTTCTAACCACGAAGGTCTAACTTGCGTTCTAAACTTCTAACTTTTACTTCTTGCCGAAAGCTTTAATTTCGACATCCACACCGGCGGGCAGATCGAGCTTCATCAGCGCATCCACCGTGTCCTGCGTCGGCTCCAGAATGTCGAGCAAACGCTTGTGGGTTCGAATTTCAAACTGCTCCCGCGATTTCTTGTCCACGTGCGGCGAACGGTTCACCGTGTAGCGGTTCCGGATCGTCGGGAGCGGAATCGGCCCGGCAATGACAGCGCCAGTTCGCCGCGCCGTGTCAACAATTTCAGTTGTTGACTGGTCGAGGACCCGGTGGTCATAAGCCTTGAGGCGGATGCGGATGCGTTCTTTGTTCATTGCCATCGCTGTTTACTCGATGATTTCGCTAACCGTGCCGGCGCCGACGGTGCGGCCACCTTCACGGATTGCGA
>CAZECF010000119.1:0-10023 GCA_964510335.1 uncultured Bryobacter sp.
TAAGGAAGGAATTGCTATGGCGGAATGGAACTCCCTTTTTGACGAAGCCCAGCGGCAAGCTGGCGAACAATTTGAAGCAGCCTGGAAGCTGCACGTGGATCGCGTTGCCGAGACACTGGAAAGCGGCTGGCGAGAAAATATCGCCCGCGTGGTCGAACAGCGCTTCAATCACCTGAAAGAAGATCTTACTGCCGCCAACGAGCAATACCTCGCTGCGAAGGTAGAAGAAGAAGTCCAGTCCCGCCTGAACGGCGAATGGGAAGCGCGGCTCGAAGAACACAAGCAGCAGGCGATCGGAGAAGAGTTCCACAACCGCGCATGAACTTCCCGGTCGCGTCGAAGCAGCCCTCCAAGAGCAGGTGAGTGCGCGACTCGAAGACGAGTTGGCGCTGCGTCTGGCGCAGGTCTTGCCGGGGCGGATTGAGGAAGGCGTTCAAGACCAGTTGAATTCTTTGCTCCCGGAACGAGTGCAAGAAGCAGTGGCCCAACGCCTCAGCGAAGAAGTCCCGGTGCAGGTCGCAGTCCAGCGCGCCGCCTGGGAAGAGGAATTCCTGCCCCTGGTCGAACAAGCTAAAGATGCCGTGCGGGTTGAGACTGCTGAAAGAACGCGTGACGCTTCCCGTCGCGAACTTGGCTTGCAATTGAGCCAGTCCTTGCGTGTCTTCCGGCGCGCCAGCGATGGCATCGAGTGGAAAGAATCCTTCCTCGATGCGGTGCAGCCCTACTGTTCGCTCTGCGCTCTCTTCCTGGTCACCAAGGACCGTTTCAGCATGGAAGGGGTTCGCGGCATGGCGGGCGAACTCGAAACCGGCTTTGAGCTCGAGTTCGAAGAGGCCGCCGCCTTCTACAACTCGCTCGAATCGAAAGACGTTGTTGTAGCCGTGCGCAACGATTCCGAGGTCTCCCCCTACGTGATGAGTTTGCGCCCCGACGCCGCCCCCGGCAAGTGCTTCCTCTTCCCGGTGCTGGTGCGTGACACCGTTGCGGCACTGATGTATATCGAACCGGGCGAGCAGCCGCTTGAAGTCGGTGCCGTCGAGACGCTCGTCACCGCAGCCGGGCTCGCGCTCGAAGGCATTCGGGCAGCGCGCGTTGTGCAGGCATCGAGCCTGGTGAACATCGTGAGCGCCATCAATCCAGCGGATGGCGAAGATTTCCGCCCCGATCCCTTTGTGCCGGTTCCAGTCGGCGCCATGGCCGTCAATGGTGAGGGCGCGGCCGTGCTGCCGGAGCGCAGCTTCAACTGGGATGACCTTTCCCAGGAGCAGCGCGAGTTGCACATGCGGGCGCAACGCTTTGCCCGCGTACAAGTCGCCGAGATGCGGCTCTACAAAGATGATGCCGTCAAGGCAGGCCGCCGCGACTCCAACATCTACTTGCGCCTGAAGGACGAAATCGATGAAGCGCGCGAACGATATCTCGCCCAATTCCTTGATGGACAGACGCACATGAGAGACTATCTACATGGGGAGCTGGTTGAGACATTGGCAATCGACAACCCGCAGCTCATGGGAGCAGACTATCCCGGGCCGCTCGTGGCCTAGGTTTGCACTCTGGCTTTCGCTCGCGGCAACCGGCCTCGCAGCGCAATCGCTAGAACCGCTGGCCAAGGCATTCCGAGAAAAGCCCGGCCCCATCAGCAGGGCCCCGGTTGAACGCTTTCTGATGCAGCATCCCAAGGATGCCGACGGTGCCCTGGCACGGCTGGTACTTTTTCATGGCGACACCAGCCCGGGCGCAATTGTGAAGTTGCGAGCGGCCCGGCCCATGATTCCCGAACTGCGCGACTACGTCGACTGGATGATTTCCTCGACCGCCTTCGCCGCCAAAGATTACACAACCGCACTGGCCGAGAGCGAACGCGTCCTCGAGGTTGCCGGTACACCGCTCGAAGCGCGGGCGGCGTTGCTGGCCATTAAGTGCGCTTTGGAGTTGAAGGGTTTCGCGCGCATCGAGGGCCTTGTAAAGAAGCACGCCAAAGCGCTAACTGCCTCGCAGGTGCTTTACTATACCGGCGTTGCTGCCCAGGGACGGGGCGACCTTGGCGCAACGCGCATTTCCTGGGCGCGGCTCCTGCAGGAGTGGCCCAGAAGCCCTGAGGCAATTGAGACGGCCAGGCAACTTCCAGTTGCTGAACTCACCCCGGCGGAGCGGCTCAAGCGTGCGCATCGCTTGCTTGAGCAAGGCGACGCGGGCGGCGCCCGGTCCGAGTATGTGGCCTTGTTACCCCGGCTCAGCGGGGCGGAAGCAGACTTGGCGCGAGTCCGCATCGGGGTTTGTGACTATCGCCTGCGGCGGCCCGCTGCGCTCGATGTCCTCAGTCAAGCCAGAGCAGGCAACTCAGAAGCAGATGCCGAGCGCCTCTTCTTCGCCATCCTCGCCGCCCGCCGGGCCCAATCTTACGACGCGATGGCTGTGGCCATGCGCGAGTTGAATGAGCGGCATCCGAAGTCCAGTTTTCGCCTCGAAGGCTTGATCAATTCCGCGAGCCAGTATTGGGTGCTTGGCGAGCACAACAAGAGCCTGCCGCTTTATGAAAGCTGTGCGGCTGAGTTTGCCGGTTCACCCGAGGCCAAGACTTGTCTTTGGAAGGTCGCCCTCCAGACTTATGTATTGGGCCGGCCCGAGGCGACGCAGAAGCTCGAAGCAGTGCTGGTATCGGACCCGGCAGGGGAGAACGCCTCTGCCGCCCTCTACTTCCTCGGTCGTGCTGCGGAAGACCGGAAAGACCGTGCGGCAGCCAAGACCTATTTCATCCAGGCCGTCCAGAGCTTCCCCAATCACTTCTATGCCGAGTTAAGTCGCGACCGGCTGGCTGAGCCGGGTATGGCCGCACAGACAGCTTCGCCGGCCACGCAAGAGAAATTGGCCCGCTTGAGCTTGCCCGATGGTGGCGTGCACCTGAACTTCACCGCCAATGCCAATACCCGCCGGCGCATGGCCCGCGCGGATCTGCTCGCTCGCGGCGCCCTCTATGACTATGCCGAGTTGGAGTTGCGGCACGAGGCCCGCGGCAGCGAACAGGCTCACTTGCTGGCCGTTGGTGCCGCTCGCATCGCAACCAGGCGGGGTGCGCCAGACCAGGCGATTCGTTACGTCAAGAGCATTTACCCGGGCTATCTGAGCTTGCCGATCAACCAGACAACTTTGCCGCTTTGGAGGGCCGCTTATCCGATGCCTTACAAGGACCCTCTCCTCACTTACGCCGCAATCAATAAACTCGACCCATACCTGATGGCAGGCCTGGTGCGGCAAGAGAGTGAATTCAGCGCCAAGGTTGTCTCCCGGGCCAATGCTCATGGGCTCTCGCAGATCATGCCCGCCACGGGCCGGGAGCTGGCGCGGCGGCTGGGCATCAGCGGATACAGACAGCGGATGCTCTTTGATCCGGCCGTGAACCTGAAGATGGGCACTTACTATCTGAGCAGCCTGATGAAGAGTCTCGATGGCAGTTTGGAGCAGGCGCTGGCCAGCTACAACGCCGGCCGGGGACGGGTGAGTCAGTGGCTCAAACGAGGCGAATACCGGGATGCAGCAGAGTTTGTCGAGTCGATCCCCTTCACGGAGACACGCGGCTATGTGCAAAGCGTGATGCGCAATGCCGGGATCTACCGGCGCCTCTATGGCAACGACGCCGCCATCGGGCCTGCTCCCGTTTTACCATCTGAGAATGGTCCTACCAGCCCTAACTAGCGGCATGGAGCGGCGGCAGCGCTTCGCGTCTTCCCGGACGGCTCATTTTG
Organism: uncultured Bryobacter sp.; assembly: GCA_964510335.1. GTDB lineage: Bacteria > Acidobacteriota > Terriglobia > Bryobacterales > Bryobacteraceae > Bryobacter. The sequence continues at coordinate 3,744 of CAZECF010000119.1, forward strand.
TGGAAAGCGTCATCCGGGAAATGACCCGCCTTGCCCAGATCCACGGCGCGGTGAATCTCGCGCAGGGCTTCCCGGACTTTCCTGCTCCCGCCAGCATCAAGCAGGCAGCCATTGAAGCGATTGAGGCAGATATCAATCAATACTCGATCACCTGGGGCGCCAAGCCGTTGCGGGAAGCGATTGCGGGCAAGTACAAGCGGGACTACGGCATCGAAGTAGATCCGGCGCGGGAGATCACGGTCACCTGTGGTTCGACCGAGGCCATGATTGCGACGCTCATGGCGACGACGAACCCCGGCGATGAAGTGATCGTTTTCGAGCCTTTCTACGAGAATTACTATCCCGATACGCAGTTGTGCGGGGCGACGCGGCGGCTGGTCACGCTGCGGCCGCCCGATTGGAGTTTTGACCCCGATGAGTTGCGGCGAGCCTTCAATAGCAAGACCAAGGCCATTATTATCAACACGCCGAACAACCCGACGGGAAGGGTCTTTTCGCGCGAGGAACTGAGCCTGATCGCAGAACTCTGCCAGGAGCATGATGCGCTGGCCATCACCGATGAGATCTATGAGCACATCCTCTATGACGGCCGCGAACACGTGCCGCTGATGAGCTTGCCGGGGATGCGGGAGCGGACCGTGTTGATGAACTCGATGTCGAAAACCTATTCGGTGACCGGGTGGCGGGTGGGTTGGACGCTGGCTGCGCCTGACCTGACCGAGTCGATCCGCAAGGTGCACGATTTTCTGACCGTCGGTGCGGCCTCGCCGCTGCAGCAGGCAGGTGTGCATGCTTTGGCCAGCCCCCCCGAATACTATGCTGAATTGTCGGCACACTATGCGGAGCGCCGCGATCTGATCCTGGAGATTCTGACCGAAGCCGGCTTTCGCCCGCTCAGGCCTCAGGGGGCTTACTACGTCATGGCTGACATCTCCGGTTTCGGCTTTGCCAACGATAAGGACTTTGCACGGCACCTGGTGGAGACGGTGGGTGTCTCCGCCGTACCGGGATCGAGCTTTTTTGAGACGCCGGGCGTGGGCGAGCAGTGGATTCGCTTCTGTTTCTGCAAGAAGCGGGAAACGCTGGAAGCGGCCCGGGAACGCTTGCGGGCGTTGGGCGGATAACGCGCGATGTGGGCGGCGTTTCTGATTCCGAAGTCGAGGCTCGAAGCGAACGGTCATGGTGAGGCGGTGGCGGTGCCTCCGTTGCGCGAGTTGCAGTTGACCCTGGCCATTGAAAAGACAATTGAGCAGCAGTCAATTGAGGTACGGCTTGAGGGAAGCCTGGACGGGGAGGTGTGGCTGGAGAAGCCGCTCTTCGCCTTCCCGCAAAAGTTCTATGAAGGAGTTTCCGTCATGGTTTGTGACTTGGGGGGGCAGCCTGAGATTGGTTTTGTGAGGGCAAGTTGGCGGGTGAATCGTTGGGGGCGGGGAGTATTAAAGCCGGATTTTGAGGTGTACCTGTTTGCCGAGTCTGTGGCGTCTGTTGCGCTAGACTCCAAGTAGGCTTCATGTTTTTTCGTACCATTTCATCTTTTTTCCTTCTGACAGCATTCCTTTTTGCACAAGGCACCACGGTTCGGATTCGCACCAATCTGGGGGACATCGACGTGCAAATGCTCACCAATTCCGCTCCGCGAACGGTTCAGAACTTTCTGAGGTATGTGAACCGGAAAGCCTACGACAACACGATCTTCCACCGATCCGTGCGGAACTTCATTGTGCAGGGAGGGGGCTTCTCGGCCAGTCTGCCCGCGCTACCGGGTATCCCGTCTGACCCGCCGGTGATCAATGAGTTCAGGGAGTCCAATATCCGCGGCACCGTCGCGATGGCCAAGTTTGGCGACGATCCGAATAGCGCGACGAACCAATGGTTTTTCAATCTGAGCAACTCGAACGCAGCCAATCTGGATAACCAGAACGGCGGATTTACCGTATTTGGCCGCATTGTGGACAATGCGAGCCTGGCTGTAATGGACCGCATTGCGGCCGTTCCGGTGCCGAGTCCAGGTCCACTGCCCGCGCCTTTTAACGATATGCCGCTTCAGAACTATACGAGTGGGGCACCGGTGCAGGCATCAAACCTGGTGATTGTACAATCGATCACGGAACTGGTGGCCGCGGATCCGCCGTCGATCAGCCAGGGTGGGGTCATCTCGGCCAGTGCCTTTGGGGCATACGGCTATGCGGCGCCGGGATCGTATCTGGAGATCTTTGGCAGCAATTTTTCGCTCGAAACAAGCGACTGGTCGGGGTCTTTCACGGGGAACGCCGCACCGACGCAACTGGACGGAGTGTCGGTGACGGTGGGCGGGCAGCGCGCTTTTGTATCGTTCGTTAGCCCGACGCAGGTGAACGTGCAGGTGCCCTCCACTGTGTCAATCGGGCAGACTCTGCCGGTGGTGCTGACTTCGCGGGGACAGACTACGGGTGCGTTTCCCTTGCCGGTGCGTCTGGTGGCAGGCGGATTGCTGGCCCCGGCTGCTTTCAAGATCGGTGAGCGACAGTACGTTTATGCGACCAAGGGCAATAGTTCCGCGATTGTAAGCAACGGTTCCATTCCGGGCTTGCCACTCGCTCCGGCGGCGCCCGGTGAAGTGCTGGTGATGTACGGATCGGGCTTTGGCGCAATGTCTCCCTTCACGATTCCGATCGCGGGCCAAATCCCGCAAACGGTGGGAACGCGACTGCAATTCCCGGTTAGAATCCGGATTGGAGGGATCGATTCGCAAGTTCTCTTCGGGGGAGTGATTCCGGGCTTTGTGGGGTTGTATCAGTTCAATATCGTGGTTCCGCCCGACGCTCCTGAGGGGGATTTGCCGCTCGAGGTGATCCAGAACAATCAGGCAACCGGACAGAATTTATTCTTGCCGGTGCGGCGCTAGTCTTTTTCTTAAAACCGGCATTCAAGCCGATAAGTAGTCCAAGACCCGATAGAGGGTTTCATGAGGGACGATACGAAACGAGCGCGGTGGTGGCTTGCCAGCGGCATAGCGGCAGGGTGCGCGCTTGTGCTGCTGCTATTGTGGTGGACCGGGTGGAATCGACAGTGGGACCGGGAGCGGGTTTGGACGATTGGATCAGACAACACGCCGCCATTTCATGGGGTAGAGTGCGATCTCGACGGGAAGTGCAGACCTACGGGCTACGTCGCGGAATTGATTGAGCAGGCAGCGCAACGCAATGGGGTCAAACTGCGTTGGGCGATTCGTCCAGTCGCTGACTTGGAGGCTGGCAAGGTAGACCTGTGGCCGCTCAACGTTGCCCGTCCGCGGCAGAACGGGGTGAAAGTGAGCCGGCCGCTGCTGAGGAACGCCTATGTCGCCGTGATGCGGGAGAGTGATCGGGACCGGGTTCGCAACCTGAATGCAGCCAAGCGTGTGCTGGTGCGGAAGGGGTGGGTTTCGACCCTGACCGCTTCCTTGATGCCGGCCGTTGAACTGGTTTTCAGGGAAAGCCGGAATGAGTTGCTGGTTTCGCTGTGTCGCGGGGAAGGCGACGCCGTGATGATGGAATCTCAACCATTGCAGGCTCTTTTGCTGGAGCTTCCGGAAGAGTGCAGGCAGGTTCAACTGCGAACTCAGGGTTTGACTATTCCTCCGGTGGAGCAAGGGATCGGCTACTCGGCTGAAGCAGCGGTAGTGGCGGAACTTTTGCGTGACGAGATTGACGCCATGCTGCTGGATGGAAGTGCCGCTGGGGTATTGCGGCAGTGGGCGTTTCTGGGGAGTTGGGAATTGGAATTGATATTGCGGGAAAGGCTGGAGCGGCGCTCGCAAATTCAGGCCCGCTGGCTGAGCGGGGCACTGCTGGTTGCCTTGTTGGTTATGGTGTGGCTGTGGCGCGAGGCCCAGGCGGCGAGTGAAGCCAAATCCAGCTTCCTGGCGAATATGAGCCACGAGATCCGAACGCCGCTGAATGGAATGCTTGGCTTGTCAGAGATTCTGGGACGCACAGAACTGAATTCCGAGCAGCGCGATCTGGTTGGGATGTTGCGGAGTTCTGGTCAGAACCTGTTGGCGATCGTGAATGACGTTCTGGACCTGGCCAGCGTGGCCAAGGGACGGTTGAAACTGCAGATGCAGGCGATGCCATTGCGGGAAGTGGTTGAGGAAGCCACCCGGCCCTTTGCGCTGGCGGCGGCGCAGAAGGGGCTGGAGTTTCGTCTCGAAGGGCTGGATCAGCTTCCCGCCTGGGTCGAGTCAGACCCGGTACGTTTGCGGCAAGTGATTATGAATCTGCTGGGCAATGCCTTGAAGTTTACGGATCGGGGCAGCGTTTGGGTCAAAGCAAATGCTCAGAAGGATGAAGGCAGTCTTTGGCTGGTGGAAGTTGAGGTTGGTGATACCGGGATAGGAATCGCTCGCTCGGCCCAACTCCGGCTCTTTCAGAAGTTCTATCAGGCGACCGGTACTGTTCGTCGCCGGTTGGGTGGGACCGGGCTGGGGTTGGCAATTGTTCGCGAGATCTGCCACGCGATGGGAGGGGAAGTTGGAGTTGAGAGCGAGGAGTGGAAGGGCTCGAGATTCCTGGTCCGGTTGCCGCTGGTTGAAGTGGAGCATGTGTCGCAGCCTGCGTCTTCATTGGTGGAGCCGGCAGTATCCGTCGCCAACGGGGCAAGGGTGTTGCTGGCGGAAGACAATGCGGTGAACCAGTTGGTGGCTCGCCGTTTGTTGGAACAATCCGGTTGTCTGGTGACGGTGGCGTCCAATGGGAACGAGTGCGTGGAACGCTGGAGCGAGGGTGGACATGACCTTGTCTTAATGGATTGCCAAATGCCGGAAATGGATGGCTATGCGGCTACGGCGATGATCCGCCAACATGAATTGCCTGGGAGCCATGTCCCGATCGTCGCCTTGACCGCTTCGGCCATGGAAGGCGAAAGGGAGCGGTGTCTGGCGGCGGGGATGGATGATTTTTGTGCCAAACCGGTGAATGCAGCAGGGCTAAAAAAAGTTCTGGAACAGTGGCTGAGTGCGGTACGTCAATCTTGACGTGAAGAAAAAGCTTTACTGCCAGACTGCAATGATTCTTGTTTGGCGATATGATGAGGGCAAGAGGAATCTAGTATGAAGCCCTATATGAAGTTCGGCCTCGTGATCGGGATTGTGGTGGCCACGCTAGCCTGGTTGGCGGTGGGTGGCGTCAACGAAAACAAGACCTATTACAAGACAGTTGCGGAATTGCAGGAGATGGGTGACAAAGCGCAGGGGAAGCGCTTGCGTGTAGGTGGTGATGTGGTCAAAGGTTCGATTCAGCGCAAGGGCCGGGAAGTCAGCTTTCACCTGATGCAGCAGGAAGGCGATGCCAAGGGCCAGATGCTGAAAGTAACCTACACCGGCATCGATCCCTTGCCGGACACGTTTCGGGATGACGCCCAAGCTCTGGCGGATGGGCATTTGAACGCGGACGGCACTTTCGCTGCCAACAAGATTCAGGCCAAGTGCGCATCAAAATACGAAGGTAAACCGGGGCAGATCAAGCCGGGTACGGAACCCACTTACAATACTCCGAAGCAGAGCCGCTCCTAGCGGCATCTGGAGTAGTAGAAATCCATGGAAAACATAGGCGCACTGTCTCTCCTTTTGGCCTTTTGCGTGGCCATTTTTGCTCTCATCAGTTCTGTCGTTGGGGCCTGGCGAAAAAATCTCTTTTTAGTAGCGGCCTCGCGGCGGGCGGTTTACCTGGTTTGGGCATTGATCACCACAGCGAGCGGGCTCCTCCTTTACGGACTGATTGAAGGGGATTACCGTCTGCAATACGTCGCCATGCATGCCAACAAGGCCATGCCGCTGATGTACAAGATTACGGCGTGGTGGGGTGGACAGGAAGGATCGCTGCTGTTTTGGAGCTGGATTCTGGCCTGTTATGGCGCGGTAGTGGTTTGGACCAATCGCAAGCAGTACAAGACAATGCTGCCGTGGGTGATTGCTGTCCTGATGACCACGCAGATCTTCTTTTTGATCCTCAACAACTTTGTTGTGCCTCCATTTCAGGTGTGGGCAATTGGGCGCGGGATTATTGAACTTCCGGATGGGCAGGGGCTGAACCCGCTGCTACAGACGCCGTCGATGGCGATTCATCCGCCGATGCTTTATCTGGGCTATGTGGGATTTATTGTCCCCTTCGCTTTTGCGATTGCTTCGCTGATCACCAAGCAGCCGGGCGATGAATGGATTCACACGACACGGCGATGGACGCTGGTGACCTGGCTCTTTCAGACCGTCGGCATTACGTTGGGAATGGGCTGGGCTTACTATGTACTCGGCTGGGGCGGCTAT
>CAZECF010000120.1:0-9925 GCA_964510335.1 uncultured Bryobacter sp.
TGAGGATGGCCTGGATGTCGGGTTGCGCGGAGCCGACCATCATGGCCATGTTGATTGTTGGGGTGTTGGCGTGCTTGGTGGCTCGCATCGCGGATACGGGTAATGAAGCGGGAATGGGGGAAATGGCTTTCATCAGGTAGAGCTCGTTTTGCACGTCAGTGGCGTTGAAACGGTCGCGCTGGAGTTTGCCTAGTTCGAATAGAGCTTTGTCGGCGCGGCGTTCGAGGAGGGCTGTCAGTTTGATCATGCGCTCCATTTGGTGGAACCATTTTTCCTCGTTGGGTTCGTTCACCCAGCGCTGCTGGGCGTCGATTTCAAATTCGCGGGCGCGCTCCATCTGGAACATCGAGAAGGCGTAGCGCTCGAAGGTCTGGACTTCCATTTCGCCTTCGGGCAGGCATTGCTGGAAGAGATTTTGGCGCAGGATGTTGAATTGGGTTTGTTCGTGCGGATCGCTGGCGAACAGGGTGGTGGGCTCGCAGAGGAGTCCGTGGCGGACGGAATTTGCGGCTGATTTGGCTTTGCCTTCGGCGGTTTGGGGGCCAGTGGACTTTTGCGCATTGGTGCGGTTGGCATTGATTTGTGCTTGCGTTGACATAATTTGAGGTACTCCTTGGATATTGGGATGGGGCGATGGCCGCCCGGGTATAGGGGAGCACAGGAGTGGCGGCACTTTTGGGTCTTCGGCGGCTAAGTAGCAGATTCGGAGGGAGATTGAGTTTTGCGAAAGGTTGGAACGGCTAACTGCGTGAATAAAGAAAGCGGCGGGCCTGGTTTGGACCCGCCGCCGCTATTCAGAAGGATCTAGTTCTTCTTTTGGCTTATCGTCTTTGGGCGCGGGGAGCGGTGAAGGTATAGACCTCAATTACGGGAATCGTGTGCAAGGCGGCCAGGGTGTTGAGATCCTGGCGAATTGTGTCCCACAGCTTTTCCGTTCTAGCGAACTCTGAACGCAGCATGAAGCGGTTGACGGACGCCCCGGTCTCAAGTGCGCGGCGCAGTTCTTCATGGGCGGAATCAAACTTATCGTTCTTGTATTCTTCCTTCAGTTTGCCCACGTTGGTTTCAAGGCGGTCCGCCATTCGCTTGAGCTCATCCCGATCCCCGATTGGGATGGTACTGGACTGCAGGGCTTCTTTAAAGTCTTTGGCAAAAGCCTGACTGTGGTCGTCAATCCGGTCCATTACATTGTGGATTTCCATTTTGCGCTGGCTGATGTTGGCGGGTACCATGACGCCGCGGGTGACGGTTATGGTCGGACTCATCCGGCTCTGGTTATTGAAGCGCCCGAAGCCGCGATAGCGTTGTTGCTTTTCGCGCCAGCTCTTGTCGCTGTCCCGCTTCAGGTTATCGGCTTCGGCTTCAGCCTGGGTGACTTCCTTCCCAGCAGGAGTCCAGAAATAAATGCGGGTTCTTTGGTCGAAGTCCGGAGCCTGATCCGTGCTCTCGCGCAGGCGAAGAGTTCTGGCGGTCTCGTCGTCCATGGTGGGAACGTTGCGGCCGCTGCGTCCGGTCAGAATTCCGGATTCCGATTTTGGATAGACAAATTCCTGTCCGACGGAATCGCCGGGGTAGAACCATGCGCGGAGCGCCGGGGGAGTATTCCCGGTTGTCTCATAGAAAACCAGCTCGGTATCGCCGGTAACTTCGTGGTTCAATCGCGAATTGGGAACGGCAAGAACGGTCGAATAGATTTTCGACTGATCTTCGTTAAAGAACTGGACGATATGGCGATTCGAGGCGGAATTCGCCAAACGGACGACGTACTTGCCGGGTGGCAGGGTTGCCCCCGGAACCTGGATCGTTTCACTAATCTCCAATCGGGTTAGCTTGTTCCAAGTTGAGGCGAAGAGGGATGTCACACTCAGGGAAACCAGAACGGTTAGTAGAAGAGAAATACTTTGAAATTGTCTCATTTGGAACTCCTACTGGTTTGAGCAACTGGCAAGCGAATAGTTACGCACCAGAAATTTAATGTGTCGGGGGATATCTTTGCGCACCACGGGACGGCTGCCTGAGCGCAGATATGTGGAGCCTTGCCGCAGCGGGGATCGTGGGTCATCTGGACCCTCTATGCGCCGGCGTTCCAGCCCCAGGGGGATTTCTGGAGGTAGCGGGTGGTGACGCCGCTGGCAGGGGTCTTTCGGGCAGAGTCCGCTCATTTGCGTCAGCTTTCGTAGTTCGTTGGCCGCTTCTGTGAACTCGGTGCGGATGTCCCTGGCGTCGGTATTGGTGGTGCTCGGTGAGGTGAGAACACGTCGGCATTCTGGGCCGAGCGGTAAATTGATCAGCGCTTCAAAGGTATCGCTGTGCAAGTTTTGTAAATGATGGATTGCTGCGTCCCACTGCCATTGTTGACGAGAAATGGCAAAGAATCATTGGCTAAGCTATTGATTCTGCGTTGGGGGTATTTTGGGGAAGAGGTGCAAGTGGTTTATTGTCAATGATTTGATGATGGGACGGGTCAGGCTGTCCCCTTTTGCCCCTTTTGCCCCTTTTGCCCACATGCTAAGCCTTCCCTGCCGAGGATATTCTCGAAACATGAGTGTAAATTAAGAATGCGCTTTTAAGCTAGGAGTAATTGAGGGTTACCGTGGCGATTGTGTCGGTGAGGGCGACGGCGCGGAGCCAGTAGGCGTTGTAGCCGGTGGGGAAGCGGTGGAGAAGGGTCTGGCCTGGGGCGACGGTGAAGGTCTGGTAGGGGACCCAGAGGCCGGTGCCGGTGAGATCGACTTCAATGCGGATGTTGACCTTTTCTTTGCTGGCGTGGGAAAGGCGGAGGTCTTTCTGGTCATAGCCAGTCATGAGGTAGGGATCGGAGGGAATTCTGGCTTCGACCGCCGTTTCCTGCCAGGGGCCGCCCTGGCCCGAAGGCTTGCCGAATTGCCAGAGATCGTCGGAGGCGCCCAGCCAGAGACGGTGCTGGCCGTCGGAAGTGGTGATGAATTCGCCGGCGGGTACTTCGACTGGGGGTAGTCCGGCGAGGACGGTGAGTCCGCGCCAGGAACAGAAATCCTGAATGGGCAGGTTGTGCGTGCAGACGGGGCGGACCAGGGCGATGCCGCCGGCGTTGTTGGAGGGGAGCTCGTAGAAGGTTCCGTGGGAGTGGAAGAGGTCGCGCTCGGTTGAGACCTCGCGGGCGATGCGGGAGCCTGATGGCGGGGCCGGGCCTTTGGGCAAGCGCCAGCGTTTGCCGGCTTCATCGACGTAAATCACCGAGGCGGCATCGGCATTCAGCGCGGCCGGTGGGGCGGGGAGATTGGACTTCATCCACGCGTGGAGAGTGGGGTTGGCGAGGGGACGGGCAGCGAGCGCGGCATCGACTTCATAGAGGGATTCCGCCGTGGCGAGGAGGAGGGTGCCGGTGTTGCCGTCGCGGGTCCAGAGGAGGTTGCCGGGGGCGGTTGGGGCGGGCGCGGGCGGCGCGGCGGGGCGGGTGTCGAGGGCGGCGTACTGGAAGATGGCGCTGGCTTGAGTACAGGGTTGGAGGGGAGTGAGACGAATCCAGGTGGCGGATTCATTGGCGAGGAAGGCCTGGTAGGCGTAGCCTTTGGCGGGGACGGTGATCTGGCGGAGGGGCGTCCAGGCGCCGGTGCCTGCGCGGTCGACTTCGAGACGGAAGGTGACGGGTGTGGAGGACTGGTGAGTGAGGTGGAGGAGACGTTGGGCGAAGCCGCTGAAGAGGTAAGGCTCCGAGGGCTGGTTGGCGGGGAGATCGTCCTTAATCCAGACGGCACCGCGGCCGATGGGCGGGCCGAAGGAGTCGAGCTGGGAGGGGTTGAGGAACCAGAGATTGGATTGGGAACGGCCGGGGCCGGGGATCTTGCCCTTGACGTTGCGGGTGTTGAAGAATTCGTTTTTGGCGGTATCGTCGCAGCCGAGGACGAGGCGGTTGTTCCAACGGGCGAAGTCGCCGATGACGCGAATGTAAGTGGAGCGGGGGGCGATGCCGGCGGAGCGATTGGCGCGGAAGGTTTTGGGGAAGCGCCAGAACATGCCGTGCATGGTCATGAGGAGGTCGGTTTCGCCGATGTCGCGGATGCGGGGCCATTCGGTGTTCCAGCCGTGCGCGCCGTCGTAGGTGTGGGTGGCTTTGGGGAGACGGTAGGAATGCCAGACGCCTTTGTCGAGGAGCATCAGGATCAGGGAGCGGTGGTCCCAGCCGATGGCCCAGATGGGATCGTTGGCGGGGTCGGGGTTGCCTTCGATGCCGCCGGGTCCGGTGATGTCGGTGAACTGGTTGCGGCGGATGACGCGCCAATCTTTGCCGTCCCATTCCGCGAGGCAGCCGGAGGGGGTGTCCGGGGGGAGGTTGCCGCCGCCGATTTCGCCGTTGTTGGAATAGACGACGCGGCCCTGGCCGGAATAGAAGCCTTTGCCGTGGTAGCCGGGCAGGAGGGGGCCGGCGACGTCTTTGGCGGCTTTGCGCTGGAGGAGGGCGTTGCCGTCTTCGTAGAGCATGCGGACGGCGAGGGTTTCCACATCGACTTCGTAGAAGCCTTCTTCCATGGAGGCGAAGTAGATCTTGCGGGTGGGATCGGAGAGGTGGCGGGCGTTGCCGGTGGGGCGGCCGAACATGGTGGTGTAAGGGATGGCGCGGACGCGGCGCTTGGCATCGATGGCGTAAGGGCCGATGAAGAGCTGTTTGGACTCGCGGTGGATCATGCGATTGGCGGGGGTGCCGCCGATGCTTTCGGGGCGAATGGTCTGGTTGAGCTGGTCGTCGATTTCGTAGAGGCGATCGTCGGAGCCGCCGGGTTGGTGGGGGGAGTAAGTGACGACCCAGAGGCGGCCGGCGAAGGGGACGACGGCGCCGGTACCGCATTCGTTCTGGGAGTTGAACATGGCGAGGTGGGGGTAGATGCCGCTGATCTGGCGGCGGGCAGGGGACTGGGCGAGGAGGGAGGCGGAGAGGAGAAAGGTGCGCCGGTGCATTGAGGTCATGCTAGCAGGGGTTAGTGAGTGCCGGAGTGTTGATGCCGAAAATCCATTTCCAGTGGTCGTTGGTTTTGCGGTAGACGGAGGTGCCCCAGATTGGGCCGATTGGCTGACCGAAGCAGGTGCCGTCGGCGGTGGCGCTGAAGGTGAGTACGGCGACATGGGGAGAGAGACGCGTGACGAATGGATTGGTGACGCTGACGCGGGTGACTTTGCAGCCGTGGCTGGTCCAGTCCTTCAAGGCTTCCGCTTTGGTGGGGAAGTAAGTGCCGAAGATGTTGATGAAGGACATTTCGGGGGTGGTGAGGGGGTCGAGTTTGGCGGCGTCCTGATCTTTCCAGGCTTCCCAGATGGCAATTTCGGCCGTGAGCAGAGTTTGGGTTTCCGGGTCGAGCGTGGGTTGCTCTTGCTGGATGGCGGGAGGGGTGGAAGTTGCTTTGGGTTCGACGATTGCTGATTCGGCGTGGAAGGCGGCTTTCCAGTTATCGCCGTCGCGGATGTAGATGGTGGCGGCGGAAGATTGGCCGCTGCATTGGCCGTCCACCGTTAGCCTGTAGGTGAGTAGCGATACGTTGGGGTCAATTTGCCTTAGCTGTTCATTGGACAGCGCGTAGCTGTTGATTTCGCAATCGAGGCCAGTGAAATGCCTGGCTGCGGTTGTTTTGTCGAGCTTGCCGGATGGACCGTAGCCGACGAAGTTGTCGGCCAGGAAGGTGTCCCAGAACTTTGCATCCTTTGTTTTCCGGGCTTCGATGGCGCTTTTTTCGAGGGCGATGAGGGTGGCTTGGTCGGTGGGGTTGCTGGGCATGGTTTGGGAGGGGCTGGCGGCGATGGGTCCAGACAAAACTTTACAGCAGATGAAAGGGAGTGGGGATGGTCGGAGGTTAGGGGGCATATCAGGCTGTCCCCCTCGGGGGGGCTTTGGGGGTGATAGGTGATAGGCTGGCAGATTATGAAAATATTGCAAGCTTTTGGGCTCTTTGCCTCGTTGGGGTTGGCGCAGAGTGGGGGATTGCCGCCGCTGCCGAAGCCGATGATGATTCCGGCTCCGGGGCCGGAGACGAGTGGGCCTTATGCTCCGCAGACCATTGTGCCCGGTGGGGTGGTGATTCCGCTTTTTCCTCCGAATTCGCCTTTGCTGAAGGCGGAGCTGGTGAAGAAGCCGGAAGTCTACAACATGAGCCAGGTGGTGCCGGGGCGCATTAGCAGTATTGTCAGCATCCATAATCCTTCGATTGAAATTCATCGCGTGGAACGGGGGATCAATACCGGGGCTGTCATCATTCTGGCCGCTGGTGGGGGACACCGGACGCTGAATGTGGGCGGGGAATCCGCTGACTTTGTCTCCTTCCTTTACAAGTACGGCATCAATACCGTGATCTTGCGGAACCGGTTGCGGAGTGATGGTTATGAGCCGCGTACCGATGCGGTGAATGACGCTTTGCAGGCGATCCGGATTGTCAGGGCTTATGCCAAGGAATTTGATTTTGATCCGAACAAGATCGGCATTATGGGCTTTTCGGCTGGGGCGGAATTGTCGGCTCCGGCGGCGGTGGAGTATGAGGCTTTCGATCAGAAGATGGCTGGGGATGCTTATGGGAAGGTGAGTTCGCGGCCGGATTGGGTGGGGCTTATTTATCCGGGGCCGAGTCCGTTTACAAAGAACCGGACGGCACCGGAGATTCCGGCGAATGTGCCGCCTGCCTTTATTGCCAGCCCTGGGAGTGGGGACCGTGTTCATGCGATCTGGGCCATGGAGTATTACAACGCCATGCTGCTGAAGGGCGTGCCGAATATCGAGATGCATCTTTATGGCAACGGTGTACACGGAGGGGGGATGACGGACCGGCGGGGGATTCCGCTGGGGACTTGGCAGTACCGGTTTGTGGACTGGTTCCGGGACTTGGGCTTTCTGGAGAAGCCGGGAGTGGAAACGAAGGCGGCGCGGGATGTGGCTGAGTTTGTGAAGAATCCGCCACCGATGCCGGGGCCGCGGAACTAGGGTGCTTCGACTGGCGTGAGCTGGAGGTCGAGCGTGGGGGTGGAGTTCGGCTCGACCTGGATGCGCTTGGCCCGGGAGGAGTACTTTTCCCAGTTGGTGGCAGTGAAGATGTTGAAACCCTGATCGGGGTCGAAGGCGATGGCGAGATAGCTGCCGGGCGGGAGGTTCCTCAACTCATAGCGGCCGCTCTGGTCTGAGCGGGCGGTACGGTTGCGTTCGGACATACCGGGTGAAAAGGGTTCGGCGGCGACGGCTAAGATTCCGCCCTGGGCGGGATTGCCGCTTTCATTGGTGAGGTTGCCGGAGAGAGTTCCGGTGCCGATGGCGAAGGTGAATTCGAGTGATTCCGGGACGCCATTGGTGAGGTCGAGGGTTTTGCCGAGGATCTCTGTCGTGCCTGTCTTGATGGATTTCAGGTACATGTTCTGGGGTGTGGGAAAGATCATAGGACGGTAGTTTTCGTAGCTGGGAGTGGCGATGGTGAATTCGCCTTCCTCATTGACACTAGCGTTGGCGAAGCCGAAGGGAGATTGGGCCGCTGGCATCAGTTGGAGGCGGAAGGCAGAGAAGTCAAGGGGCTTGGGCTGAGACTGGTTGTAGCTGGTGAGGTCCCCTTCGATCTTGATGCGGCCATTGAGGGGTGGGAGGGGAGACGGGGTGAGTTCGAGGCCCTCGATGTCCTCCTTGTCCACCGTGACCGGGATGCGGCCGACGATGCGCGAGCCACCCATGGTCGCCATGAGAATGAAGTGGTAGCGGCCCGCCTGGAGGGCACCTGCCGAGAAAGAGCCGTCGGGTCGCATGGGTACCATCATGGGTTGTTGGAAGTAGAGGGTGCCGCTTTCGGCGGGATAAACCATGAGGCGGACGTCCCGAGAGGGCGGAATGACTTTGCCGCGGGCGCTGTAAGTGAGTGCCTTCTTGAGGGGGAGGTCGACGTTCGAGATGGTTTGCCCGGCGACGAAATTGAAGGGTTGCGATGAGGCCATATCAAGGACGCCGGGATAGAAGGTAGGGACGGGAGTCGCCAGCCGTTCCCCAGAGGCTTGGCGAGCGGGGAGTTCGCCCATCATCGCCTGCATGTTGCGGGGCATGGCCTGGAGAAAAAAGCGGCCGGGGCCGATGCCGGCGAGACGGAACTCGCCCTGGTCGTTGGAAGTGCTCGTAGTGGCAGGCATGAGGCGCTGGCCTTCTGGTGTTTCCATGCTGCGGACTAGCGCAATCGGAACACCGGCGACAGGTTCGCCTTCTTCATCGAGGACGCGGCCAGTGAGGACTGCTTGCGGAATCAGCTTGAAGAGCAGTTCTTTCATTTCCTGCCCTTCGCTTAGCCGGATCGGAGTGGACCCGGTGAGCTTGGGGCTGGTGGTGTAAGTGGCGCGGACATAGCCCTGCCGTTCGGCATTGAGCATGTAAGTGCCGGGGTCGAGCTTGTCGATGCGGAAAGTACCGTCGTCGGCGGTTTCGGCGGCGATGGAAGGGGGCATGACGGGTGCGGCAGCGGTGGTAGCGGCAGTTGGAATCAGGCGCAGCGTGAGCTTTACGCGACGCAGTGGGGTACCAGAGAGGGAATCGACGGCGCGGCCTTCGATGGCAGCGAGCTGTTTTGGGTCGGGCTCATCCTGGGCATTGAGCAGGAAGGCCAGAGAGAGAGTAAACAAGAAGTTACAACGAAGCATGGGTGCCTCCGTGGGTCAGGATAACTTACTGAATGGGTAGACGCAAAAAAGGCGCCCCGCGTGGAGCGCCTTTGGTTAAAGTTTCTTTGGAACTTAGAAGGTGTAGAGGGGAGTACCTTCGGCGGGTTCGGCGGGAGCGCCTGCGCCGACGAGGGCCTCTTCTCCGGTTTCTTCCGTGACGGGCCGGACAAAGAGGCCGGTGTCGGAGAGATAGACTTCCAGTTCACTCGGGCGGGGCAGGGAGCCCTGGATGAGTGCTTCCGAGAGAGGATCTTCAATGTACTTCTGGAGAGCGCGGCGCAAGGGGCGGGCCCCGTAGCTGCGGTCGACCAGCGTCTTTTCGAGGATGTACTTGGCCGCCTCGGTGGACAAGCGGATCTTGATCTGCTTGGCTTCGAGATTGATGTTGATCTGATCCACGAGCAGGTGCATGATGCGGAGCAGGTCTTCATCGGCGAGCGAAGTGAAGAGAATCACTTCGTCGAGACGGTTGAGGAATTCCGGATTGAAGGCGCGCTTGACCTCCTGCATGACCTGTTCTTCGACCTTGGGCTGCATGCCCTTTTCGACGGGGGCGTCGAAGCCGATGCCCTTTTTCTTGTCGAGGAAGCGTGCGCCGAGGTTCGAGGTCATGATGATGATCGTGTTCTTGAAATCGACCGTGTTGCCGAGACCGTCGGTCAACTGGCCGTCTTCAAAGACCTGGAGCAGGATGGTGTAGACATCCGGGTGCGCCTTTTCGATTTCATCGAGCAGGATGATGGAGTAGGGGTTGCGCTTGACGCGTTCGGTCAACTGGCCGCCTTCCTCATAGCCGACATAGCCGGGAGGCGAGCCGATGAGCTTGGAGACGGAATGCTTCTCCATGAATTCCGACATATCGAAGCGGATGAGTGACTTTTCGCTGCCGAAGAGGAAGTCGGCGAGGGCGCGGGCGACTTCTGTCTTGCCGACGCCGGTGGGGCCGAGGAAGAGGAAGCTGCCCGAGGGGCGCTTGGGACTCTTGAGGCCGGCCCGGGAGCGGCGGATGGCGCGGGCCAGAGCGCTGATGGCGCGGTCCTGGCTGATGACGCGTTTGTGGAGTTCTTCCTCGATGCGGATGAGCTTGGAGACTTCTTCTTCGCGGATGGCCGTCATGGGGACGCCGGTCCAACGGGCGACTACGTCTTCAATGTCATCCTTGCCGACAACGCCGGTGGAGGTGTCGTCGAGGTTGTACTTTTCACGCAGGACGCGGAGGTTTTCGCGTTCCTTGCGTTCTTCGTCGGAATAGAAGCGGGCCTTTTCAAATTCGTGGTTGGCGATG
>CAZECF010000121.1:0-9735 GCA_964510335.1 uncultured Bryobacter sp.
CAGCGGTTGCTGTCGAGTTCCCAGCCTTGGGGACCCTCCACGAGGGCAGCAGTAGGGCAGGCGTCAATGCAGCGAGTGCAGGTGCCGCAACGGTCTGGCGGGGGGCTGCCATAGTCTGACACTTCAAAAGGAAGCAGGAGTTCGCCGAGGAAGAACCACGAGCCGAGGGGTTCATGAATGAGGCAGGTGTTTTTACCGATCCAACCCAAGCCGGCCTCGCGGGCATAGCTCCGTTCGAGCAAGGGCGCGGTGTCGACCGACACCCGGTAGTCGAATGCATAACCAGCGGCTTCACGCAGGCGCGCGGCGACCCGGTGGAGGGCAGCTCCCAGGACATCGTGGTAATCGGCGCTGCCCCAAGCGTAGCGGGAGATCCAGCCGTGTCCGGGCGGCGTATCGGCCTGCGATCTGGGGCCATCGGTTTGGTAGAGCTTGCCGACGCAAAGCATGGATTGAGCGGCCGGGAAAATCAAACGAGGATCCTGGCGGACTTCGGCGCGATGGTCGGTCAAATAGCCCATATCTGCTGCCATGCCCCGCTGCACCCATTCCCTGTGCCGGGCGTAATCGGGATGCGGCAGGGCGGCAGTGAGGCCAGCCAGCTCAAAGCCCTCGTCGAAAGCAGCCTGGCGAATCTGCCCGGCATCCATCCTTTGGATCAATCTTCGCCTTCCTTTCGCATTAGCCGTTTGCAATTCAACGGGTATAAATGCATTTCGCAGCTCAAAAATTGCCTTTGAACGAAGTTTGGCTGCATTTTTCTTTCATTAGGCCTACCCTCGAACCTATACGAGTGGGTCCACCCACCTCACCATTGCGACTCAACAAGGAAAACCATGTCAAAAACTGTCAAGATCGTCGAGAAGGCCGCATCGCTTGCCGCCAACGCCACATGGGCAATTTTCGAAAAGCTGAATTCCATCAATCCTAACCCTTCGTTTACCCCGAAGTGGTCTGAGAAGCCCCTCCTCAAGTCTTACCAGAAGTCCAAGCCCCCGCTCGGCTGGCCGCGCACCACCGATTCCCTTTGCCCCAAGTGCGTACCGGATATCCGGAACAAGATCATCAACGGCGAGTTGCCGGTAGAGATTCTCAAGAACCAGAAGGTTGGCGAGATCAAGGCGCAAATTATTGAGCGCGATGGCAAAATCCTGATGGTGAAGGATTGCCCGACTCATGGTCATTTTGAAGACGTGATGGCGATTGACGCCCAGTTCTTCAAGCACCTGGAAGAAGTTTTCCCCGGCCGCGACATCCGCGCCCACAACGACGAAGATCTGCACAACCATGGTTCGTCGACGATCAAGCATGGTCGCGGTTCGGTTCTGACCATCGACTTGACCAACCGTTGCAACATGATGTGCGACCCCTGCTTCATGGACGCCAACCAGGTTGGCTTTGTGCATGAACTGTCGTGGGAAGACATCACGACGATGCTCGACAACGCCCTGAAGATCAAGCCGCGCCGCCAGATGTCGGTGCAGTTTTCGGGTGGCGAGCCGACCATGTCGCCTTACTTCCTGGACGCTGTGCGGTATTCGCGCAAGGTTGGTTTCAACTCCGTACAGGCGGCGACGAACGGTATCGAATTCGCCAAGAGCGTTGAGTTTTCCAAGCAGGCCGCTGAAGCGGGTCTGCGTTATGTTTATCTTCAGTTTGACGGCATCGGCAATGCCGCCAACTCGCACCGCGCCGTTGGCAATCTCTTCGACGTGAAGATGCGCGCCATCGAAAATTGCTGGTCAAACGGTATCGACATTGTACCGGTGACGACGATCGTCAACGGCATCAACAATGAGCAGGTGGGCCGCATTGTTGAGTTCGCCCTCGACAACCCGAAGAAGATCCCCTTCCTCAGCTTCCAGCCTGTTTCCTTTACGGGCCGCGACGAAGAAGTGACCGAAGAGCGCCGCGCCGCTCAGCGCTACACCCTTTCTCACCTGGCCCATGACGTGAAGGGCCAGACCGGCATCGGCATTCCCGAGCGCGACTGGTTCCCGATCTCCTTCATGAGCACCTTCGCAGATTTTGCGGATCTCGTGCACGGGCCGAATGCTGACTGGGGTCAGCTTTCCTGCGGTTGCCACCCGAACTGCGGTATTGGCATGGCCGTTATGGTGGACAAGGAAACGAAGGAAGCCGCTCCGGTGACTGCCTTCCTCAATGCCTCCCAGTTTTCCAAGGACGTGGCCAAGCTGAACGATGCCGCGCGTGGCAAGTTCTGGTCGCTTTTTGGCGTATCCATTTCGCTGATCCGCAATTACGATCCGTACAAGGCTCCGACGCACTTCCGCATCATGGACCTGCTGAAGAAGTTTGACAAGTCCATGGGCGCCACTGGCAAGAGCTACGGCAAGGTTACCGGCGAACGCACGATGGCTGACATCGAGAAGCGTCGTCAGGATCGCTGGAACTTCCTCTTTATCGCGGGAATGTGGTTCCAGGATCTGTTCAACTACGACTTCCGCCGCACCGAACAGTGCATCATCCCCTACGCCACGCAGGAAGGCGAGATTTCCTTCTGCGCCTACAACACCGGCGTCGGCTGGCGGAACATTGTCGAAAAGATGCACATGACCGCTACGCTCACCAAGTGGTACGAAGAGCATGGCCGCCACAAGATCTACGCCGGCAACAAGAACGTCGACATGAATTCGATCCAGCATTCGCTGGTGCTGAATCAGGAAGCGGTTGAAGCTGGCAAGCAAACGGACCTCGATGAAGCCGGGATCGCCAAGAATGCTCGCGAAGAAAAGCTTCGCGCTCGCGCCCAGATGATCAAGGAAATGGAGCACCACAAGGAAATGGAAAAGCTCTACCGCAAAGAAATCCTGAAGGAACAAACGGTAGAAGGCTTCATTCCGCTCGGTGAAATCAAGCCAGTCGGCTCGATTGCTCCCGCAGGGCTGGTAGGCATTCAGCCGGCCGCTCCGAAGAAGGAAGAAACAGCCGGCGCCCTCGGCGACTAGCTTTTTTCACAGCTTAGACAGTACAACGAGAGTCGCAATTTTCGTTGGTCTCGCTTGGGCCGGAACCATACAGGTTCTGGCCCTTTTTCTTTTGACATAAGATACAGGATGAAATGAAGATGACCCGTAGAAGCCTGATTGCCAGCACTGCCTCTGCCCTGCCGCAACTCCATGCAAAAACACTGAAGACTTTCGGCGCCCAGCTCTATTCCTTGCGCTCGATTATCAATGAGAAGCCGCTGGATACGTTGAAAGCGCTGGAGGCATTGGGTTATACCGAGGCCGAAGTCATTCGCGGCAACATGGCACAGATTTGGGATTCCTTGAAGCAGACCCGGCTCAAGCCTGTTAGTTTGCACATTGACACCAGTTACTTTTTCAAGGACATCGACAAGCTCAATCCAACGCTGGACGATGCGAAGGCGAAGGGCTTTTCCTATGTGGTTTGCCCCTACATCGCCCCCGCTGATCGTGGCGGCGTAGAGGTGATCAAGAAGCTGGCCGATACGCTGAACAAGACGGGTGAACGCGCGCGGGCAGCCGGACTCGGGCTTTGCTACCACAACCACGCCTTTGAGTTTGAGCCTGTTGCGGGAACGCAGGATCGTTTGCTCGATGTGTTGATGAAGAATACGGACCCGAAGCTGGTGGGTCTTGAGTTTGACATCATGTGGAGCCAGGTGGGCGGGGTGCCGCCGGTGGAAGTTTTCAACAAATACAAGGGCCGCATTCCGCTCGTGCACTTGAAGAACGTTACCCAGATGCCGGTGCAGTACAACGAACGTGTGCCGAAGGAAGCCTTCCAGAGCGTTGGCGCCGGGGTGATCGAAATTGCGCCCGTGCTGCGCGCCGCGGCTGCGGCAGGAGCGAAGCACTATTTTGTGGAGCAGGACCAGACGCCGGGCAACCCGCTGGACAGCCTGCAACTCTCGGCGGAATACTTGAAGCGGCTCTCCTATTGAGGCTGTTGTAACCTGATAGCTGGGAAGTTCTGATTTGAAAATAGGTTTTGTTAGTTTGGGTTGCCCGAAGAACCTCGTTGATAGCGAGGTGATGATGGGCCAACTTGCAGCGCACGGGCACGAGCTGACCGCCGCGCCCGAAGATGCAGACGTCATTGTCGTCAACACCTGCAGCTTTATCAATCCGGCCAAGCAGGAATCGGTGGACACCATCATCGAGATGGGACGCTACAAGGAAATGGGCAAGGCCCAACGGCTGGTAGTGGCTGGCTGCCTGGTGGAGCGCTTCCGCGGGGAGATTGAAGCCAGTTTGCCGGAAGTGGATGCACTGGTTGGCACCAATGAGATTGAAAAGATCGTTGAGGCGTGTGAAGGCGAGAAGTTTACGCCGGAAACAACGCCCTACCTCTATCACGACCTTTCGCCGCGCGTGCTCACCACCGGCCGCTATTCGGCCTATATCAAGATCGCCGAGGGTTGCGATCATCCTTGTGCGTTTTGTGTGATTCCGCAATTCCGCGGGCAATTCCGCAGCCGGCGCTTTGAGTCGATTGTGTCTGAGGCGACGCGGCTTTTTGATTCCGGTGTTCGTGAGATCAATCTGATCGGCCAGGACACGACCAGCTACGGGGAAGACCTTGGGATCAAGGATGGGCTGGCGCACCTGCTGGCTCGCCTGGCCAACATAGAAACTCCTTTTGAGAAGTGGGTTCGTTTTCTTTATTGCTACCCGAACCGGGTGACGCAAAAGATGCTCGATACGATTGCGGAGCATGCTTCGCTCGTGAAGTACATCGATATGCCGCTGCAACATTCGAGCCGCAATGTGCTGAAGCTGATGAAGCGTGGGTCGAACGGTGATTTCTTCCTCAAGTTGCTTGAGAAGATGCGGGCGACGATTCCTGGCGTGGCGATTCGTACTTCGATGATTGTTGGTTTTCCGGGTGAGACAGCCGCCGATTTTGAAGAGTTGAAGCAGTTTGTGGAGGCGGCGCAGTTTGACCGTCTCGGTGTGTTCAAGTATTCCGATGAAGAGACTTCGAAGTCGTTTGAACTTGGTGACAAGGTGGATGGACGCACGATCCACAATCGCCAGCGCAGCCTGATGGCAGTGCAACGCAAGATTTCGCGCAAGATGAACAAGGCGCTGGTGGGCCGGGAATTTTCGATTCTGGTGGAAGGCCCTTCAGAAGAAACAGACCTTCTGTGGCAGGGGCGCTTGCCTTCCCAGGCTCCCGAGATCGATGGCTATTGCCTGATCAACGATGTCTCTGACGGGCCTCTTGAGAAGGGGCAGATTCGCCGCTTCCGCGTGACGGAGGCGCATGATTATGATTTGATCGGCGAGGTTTTTGGAGTGCCTGAAACCAATCTGCCGCGCATGTCCAGCAATCCTTTTCCGATTTTGAATGCTGCCCCGAAGCGGCAGCACCAGCATATTTAACCAGCCATGTCATTGAAGGCCAAGTGTCCCATCTGCCGCAAAGTCAGCACCCAGGGGGAAGAATTCTTTCCGTTCTGCAGTGAGCGGTGTCAGTTGATCGATCTCGGCAAGTGGGCCAGCGAAGAGTACCGGATTCCGGGCGAGAGTGCTCAATCGGCGCTCGATAACGAAGACACAAGCAATGAAGATCGCGATCGCTGAGGTTATCGCCACCAGTTTTTTTGCCGGCTACACGCCAAAAGCGCCGGGCACTGCTGGCGCACTGGTGGGGGTGCTGCTTGTCTTTCTCCTGCACCGCTTTGCCTTTTTCACTTCTTACCATGTAGCCTTCTTCGCCCTGGCACTGCTGCTGCCGGCCGTGTGGGCCTCCAATCAGTTGATTGCCGAGCTTGGCAAGAAGGATCCCCAGTGCATTGTGGTGGACGAAGTGCTGGGGCAGATGCTCGCCTTTACTGGCTTGAATCTCGACCAGCCCTTGCTGTTTCTGCTTGCATTCGGGCTTTTTCGCGCCTTTGACATTTACAAACCTTTCCCCGTGAACCTCTTTGAAAAATTGCCGGGCGGCTGGGGCGTGATGGCGGATGACCTGATGGCGGGAGTCTACGCGGCTGCGGTTCTGCACTTGTTGCGGAACTTCGCCAATCTGCCTTTGTAAGAATGGTGGTAGACCATGTCAACGATCCGTATCGACCGTGTAGTTCCGGAAGCCGCCCTGCCTGGCGGTGAGTTCACCATCCGGGGGAGCAATCTTGGTGGGGCAGTGCGTCCCGATGTGCTCTTTGGCGAAGCAATGGGATCAGTGGTGGTGGGCAGCGGCAATCTGGTGATTGCCAAGGTACCGGAGTCGAAGAGCTTTGGAGACCTTGTGGTGCGCCGCGAAGGGGAGCAATCGAACGCGTATCACTGTGCGATCGGCATTCAGATTGCCGACAGTCTCCACCCGGTAGCAAATCCAGCCGCTGACGCGGAAGGCAATATCTACGCGACCTTTTCGGGGAGCCGCGGTCAGCAGACCGCCGTTTCGGTGTACAAGATCGATTTGAACTACGATTGCCGGCCCTTTGCCACGGGCATCATGAATGCCACGGGTCTGGCTTTTGACCAGGACGGGCTGCTCTACGTTTCCTCGCGCAATGATGGCATCATCTACCAGATCACGCCGGAAGGCGCAATGTCGACCTTTGTGGAAGGCATGGGCGTTGCTACGGGACTCGCTTTTGACCCGGCCGGGAATCTCTATGTGGGTGATCGCTCGGGTACGATTTTCAAGATCAATCCCGGTCGCGACGTCTTCGTTTTTGCGACACTTGAGCCGTCTATTGCTGCCTACCATCTGGCCTTCGGCCCGGATGGCTACCTTTACGTGACAGGGCCAACGACATCGAGCTTCGACTCGATTCAGCGAATCTCTCCGAGCGGTGACTCAGAACTGTTTTATCGCGGACTGGGCCGCCCCCAGGGGCTGGCGTTTGACCGCGAGGGGAATCTGTATTGCGCGGCCAGCTATTCCGGCCGGCGGGGCGTTGTGCGGATCAACCCGCAACGGGAGCCGGCTCACTTTCTGTCTGGCAACGGCATTGTTGGCCTTTGCCTGTTGCCCTCTCGCGCCATGGCTGTGGCGACGAACAATTCCATCTATCGCGTCGATGTGGACATCGCTAAGCCGTAGCGATAATTTATGCACGCCGTCATCATTGCCGTTGGGAGTGAAATGCTCACTCCATCCCGAGTGGACACCAATTCCCTTTACCTTACAGACAAGCTGAACCTGCTTGGGGTGGAGGTGGTGGAGAAAATGGTAGTGGGCGACAATCGCAGCCATCTGGAAGCGGCCATCCGGCACGGCTTTGAGCAGGCCCAATTGCTGATTCTGACGGGGGGGCTAGGCCCGACCGAGGACGATTTGACGCGCGAGGCGGTGGCTGGCGCAACGGGGATGGCCCTGGCTTTTGACCGGACCATTTGCGAGGGGCTGGAGGCGCGATTCAAGTCGATGGGCCGCACGATGGCTGAAATCAACAAGCGTCAGGCCTTTGTGCTGCAAGGTGCGGAGCCGCTGCCGAATCCGCGGGGTACGGCTCCCGGGCAATGGCTGGTACTGCCGTCGCAGCAGGTTGTTGTGCTGTTGCCGGGCCCGCCGGGCGAGCTGAAGCCCATGGCGGAGGCGGAATTTTTTCCGCGGCTTGAGAAGATCCTGCCGCCACTGGCCCTGGCGACATTGACATTCCGGCTTACGGGGCTTGGCGAGTCGGATCTGGATGCGCTGATCGCTCCGGTCTACAAGCGTTACGAGAATCCGGTCACGACCATATTGGCGAAGCCGGGAGATCTCACGGTGCATTTGCGGGCACAGACCGAGAACATGGCTGAGGCGGAATCGCTGGTTACCGAACTGGGCACCCAAATCGAAGTGCTGCTGGGTGACCGCATCTATTCGCGCGATGGCTCTTCGCTCGAAGCAGTGGTGTTGGCAGAGCTCACCCGCCGCGGCCAGACGGTGGCTGTAGCCGAATCGCT
Source organism: uncultured Bryobacter sp. (assembly GCA_964510335.1). Taxonomy (GTDB): domain Bacteria; phylum Acidobacteriota; class Terriglobia; order Bryobacterales; family Bryobacteraceae; genus Bryobacter. The sequence goes on from CAZECF010000121.1 coordinate 7,893, forward strand.
GACGTCGGGGATGTTGGGGGCGCGGCTTGGCGGTGTCTCTGGTGCTTCCAAAGCGTTTGTGGGGGGCTTTCTCACTTATAACGATGGCCAGAAGCAAGCCTTGCTGGGTGTTGACCCCTGGACGCTGGCCGAGCATGGCGCTGTCTCGGAAGCGGTCGCACTGCAAATGGCAAATGGGGCGAGGGAACGGGCCAAGTCCCATTGGGCATTGAGCCTTACCGGCTTTGCTGGCCCGGATGGCGGCACCACGGAGAACCCGGTGGGCACGGTCTACATCGGCTTGGCCGGGCCTGGCGAAAGGCAGAAGGTGCAGCGTTTTCGCTATCCGGCAGGCGACCGCGACCGGATCCGGAATTTTGCGGTGCAGTCCGCCCTCAATATGCTGCGGTTGGAACTGAACGAAACGGTAAGCTAGGAATAGCAATGCCTCGTACCCAGCGTAATGTTCTTGGCCAGATTCTGGTGCCGTGCTCAATGGACCCGATCACCGGATTTTTCCGGACGGGCTGCTGTGAGACTGGGGATGAAGACGAAGGCCGCCACCTGATCTGTGCTGTGCTCACGGACGATTTTTTGCAGTTTTCGCTCGCACAGGGCAACGATCTTATTACCCCTCGGCCTGAATTTGGTTTTCCAGGGTTGAAGGCAGGAGACCAGTGGTGTCTTTGTGCCCTCCGCTGGAAAGAAGCGCTCTTGGCCGGGATGGCACCAGGAGTGGTACTGGCATCGACTCATCACAACGCTCTGCAGTATGTCAGCCTGGCGGATCTTGAGGCCCACGCAGTATCGGGAAGCAGCGGGCCAGTACATTAACCGGTGACGATTGCGAGTTGACCGGCTTTCGCGTATACTGAAGAATTGTGGTGGACTGCTGTGCGGTCTGCTTCCTATTTCAGCTTAACCAAACCCCCTGGTTGTGCACGTTGGAGTTAAATCATGTCCAAAGTATGTCCCATTACCGGCAAGCGGCCCCTGAGCGGCAATAACGTATCGCACGCGAACAACAAGACCAAGCGTCGCTTCCTGCCCAACCTGCAGGAAAAGCGCATCTGGGTGGCAAGCGAAAAGCGCTTCATCCGTGTCAAGCTCTCCGCCAAGGCACTCCGCAACATCGACAAACTGGGTGTGGAATCTGTTCTGCCCCTTCTTAAGAAAGCTTAGTAGAGGACAAACTGAATGCGCATCAACATCAAGCTCGTTTCCACCGCCGGCACCGGTCACTACTACACGACCACCAAGAATCCGAAGACCAGCACTGAAAAGCTGTTGAAGAAGAAGTACGATCCGGTGATCCGCAAGCACGTCGAGTACAAGGAATACAAGATTTCCTAGTTCTGTCCGGCAATTCGAATTTCACAGAAGCACCCGCCTAGCGGGTGCTTTCATCGTTTTAGCCGCTGTGGGAGTTAGCGCGTCTTTGTAATCGATGAGCCGGATTTTGCTGTGCGTTGCCCCGAAGATCGAACTGCCCGGACTACCACCCCGACTTCCGCTTTTCTCGCTCGATGAGTGTTTCGTGCAGCAGTGATTTGATGTAGGTCTGGTAGGGCAGGCCCTTGTGCTCGGCCTGCTTTCGGGCCAAAGCCAGATCGGCTGCGGGAATCCTTAGCGCCACCACCGGAGCCGCTGCTTTCCTGGACGCAGCTATGCGCTCCTGCAACTTCGCCTTGGTCAACACTTGAGCCTCGCCGCTTTTTACGGCGGCGACGAGTTCTTTCCCATGCTGGTTGCGGTTCTCATACCACCACGCTGCCTCTTCCGCCTCGGTTGCGAAGGCTGGCACGACGTGCTTCGTTTTTTTCTCCAACTGCTTCTTCATTTCGGTTTCTCCATAAAAGCCTTC
>CAZECF010000122.1:0-9643 GCA_964510335.1 uncultured Bryobacter sp.
ACCCTCGACCGCCTCGGCCTCGAAATCCTCGAAATGCTCGAAGACCTCTACCCCGCCTGAACCAATTCCCAAACCCGCTCCAAGTCCTCCCGGCTCGTCTGCAGATTGCCAATCGCCAGCCGGATCACCTTCCGTCCCTTCAGTACATTCGGCGACAGCAACGCCTCCCCGCTTGCATTCACTTTCTCCAGCAACTGCGCATTCACTTCGTCCCCACCCACGTGCCGGAACACAACCAGCGAAAAATGCACCGGCGCACAAAGCTCAAAATCAGCATGCGCCTCAATCTCCCTGGCCAGCCACTTGGCATCCTCAATCTGCTGGTGGATCAGCCCCGCCAGCCGCCGCCGCCCAAACGCCCGCATCGCAAACCACAATTTCAACGACCGGAAGCGCCTCCCCAGCGGCAGCCCATATTCGTGAAAGTTCAACGCCCGCTCATCCCCCGCCGTCCGCAAATACTCGGGCACCAGCGAAAACGCCGCCCCTAACCACTCCTTGTCGCGGCAATACAACACACTCAAATCCATCGGTACAAACAACCACTTGTGCGGATTCACCACAAACGAATCCACCTCGTCCAACCCCTCAAAAAACGGCCGGTAGCGCTCATCAATCGCCGCGCTCCCCCCATACGCACAATCCACATGCACCCACATCCCATGCCGCCTGCCCACGGCCAACACCTCTCGCAATGGGTCCACACTCGCTACACTCGTCGTCCCCACCGTCGGAATCACGCAAAACGGCGTCTTGCCCGCCGCCTGATCTTCTTCAATCGCCGCCTCGAGCAAGTCCACCCGCATCCGGAACTCGTCATCCACGTCAATCAGCCGCACATTCTCCCGCGCAATCCCCGCCGCCAGCGCCCCCTTCTCAATCGAACTATGCGCGTGCCGGCTCGCATAGAGCGTCAGCTTGCCTTCCCCCTTCCTTACCCTCGCCGCCACAATCGCATGAAAGGTGCTCGTTGAAGCCGTGTCCAGAATCTGCCCAAACCACCCCTCACTCACGCCCATCCACTGCCGCAACCAGTCGAGCGTCACCTGCTCCAGTTCCGTTGCCGCCGGCGAAGATTGCCACAGCATGCCATTCGGATTCAGTGCCGCCGCCAGCATCTCCGCCAGAATCGCCTCCCCCGGCGAGGAATTCGCAAAATACCCCAAAAAACGCGGGTGATTCCAGTGCGTGGACCGCGGCACAATCTCCCGCTCAAAGTCCTCCAGAATCTGGTCAAACGCCTCCGGCTCCTCCGGCCCGCTTCGCGGTAAGGCATCAACCAGCTCGCCCGGCTTCACATCCGGAATCACCGGAAAATCCCGCGTGTGCTCCAGAAAGTGAGCCACCCAGTCGATCGCCGCATAACCGTAAGTGCGAAATTCTTCCGGCGTCACGCTGCCTTGCACTCCTTCTCTACCACCGGCCACCACTCGCCAAACCACTCCCGGTAAGCTGCTAGCGGCGAATCCCCCAACCAGCTCGTCTCGGCGCGCGCGGGCAGCTTCCGCAACCGGCAAGCCTCCTCCACTCCAAACGGCGTCGGAAACTGATTCAGCCAGTCAATAAACTCCTTCAAATACCCCCATAACAACGCCTCCCGCGCCGCATCCCCACCCGCCACCGCCGCATCCAGCGCACAAATCAACTCCGGAATCGCCGCCGCGCACCCGCTGATCACGCCCACCGCCGTCGCTTTCCGCGAAGCGCACAAAGCCGTATCATTGCCAACCAGCAACACCTTCCCCGTCCCGCGCAGCGCATCCAGGTACTCCGGCACTCCCGAAGAATCCTTGATCCCCGCATACATCCCGCTCTCCAGCAATTTCCGCGACAGCTCTACCGGAATCGCCTGCGTAAAAAATGGAATGTTGTACAGATAGAGCGGTAGAAACTGCGCCGCCTTCTCCCCCAGCCGCAGGTAAAAATCCTCGATCTGCCTTTCGGTGTAGCGAAAATAGTAAGGCGGCAGCACCAGCGCAAAGGAAGCACCCGCTCCCGCCGCCTGTTCAGCCAAATACACCGTCACGTCCAGCGTCGAATGGGCAATTCCCACCGCCACCGGCTTCCGGCTCCGCTTCACGCCGAAGGCCACCAGCTTCTCCCGCTCCTCCACATCGAAATGAAGAAAATTGCCCGTCGTGCCAAATATGCTGATCCCCGCCGCCGGAGATCCGCTCAAAAAGTCGATAACCTCCATCGCCGCCCCCAGATCCACATAATTGGATCGCTCTCTGGCCGGCGTAATCGCCGCTGCGTATACGCCACCGGGCGGGATATGATGAGGAGCAGTTGTTTGACCCATGGAGTTTCCCAATTTACCGCACTCGCTGAAGGACCGCCGCGCGTTTTTAACCGCTGGCGCCTTCACCATCGTTCGGCCTGAGCTCGTACGCGGCGCGGGGCCGGAGAAGCTCCGCGCCGGTCTCATCGGCGCTGGCGGCCGTGGCCGTCAGGCGGTCGTCGATCTTCTTACCGCCGACCCCAATACCGAACTCGTCGCCATAGCCGACCTCTTCGAGGACAAGCTGGAAACCAACCTCGCCTGGCTCCGCGATTCCAACCGTTTCCCGCGCACTCACGATCGCATCCGCGTTTCCCCCGAACACCACTTCACCGGCTTTGACGCTTACCAGAAACTGATCGCCAGTGAAGTCGACATCGTCCTGCTTTGCACGCCCCCCGGCTACCGCCCCCTCCATTTTGAAGCCGCTGTCGAGGCCGGCAAGCATGTCTTCTGCGAAAAGCCCTTCGGCACCGACCCTGTCGGGGTCCGCCGCTTCCTCGCCGCCGCCAAAAAGAGCGAAGAGAAAAAGCTAACTGTCGTTTCCGGTGCGCAACGCCGCTTCCAGCGCGAATACGTCGAAACCGTCGAAAAACTCCAGAACGGCGCACTCGGTGAAATCCGTGCCGCTTACGCCTACTGGGTTGGAACTCCCGTCATCCAGCAGCCCCGCGGCCGTGACCCCAAGTGGAGCGAAATGACCTGGCAGCACCGCAACTGGTACTCCAACGTCTGGCTCGGCGGCGACCAGATCGTCGAACAACACCTCCACAACATCGACGTCATCAACTGGGTCCTCAACGCCCATCCCATCCGCGTCGTGGCCACCGGCGGCGCTGCCTGGCGGCCCCGCGATGCCGTCCACGGCTCCATCTACGACCACATCTCCGCCGATTTCGAATACGCCAACGGCATCAAGCTCTCCAGCCACTGCCGGCAATTCCCCAAAGGCCTCTACACAAATGTCAGCGAGCTGATCGTCGGAGCCAAGGGCAAATCCAATTGCCGCGACCTCGGCACCAAAGACATCAATCCCTACGTCGCCGAACACGTCGCCCTCGTGCGCTCCATCCGTGGCGACGGTGCCTTCGTCAACCACGCTACGGCTGTTGCCGAATCCACCATGACCTGCATCATGGCGCGCGAAGCTGCTTATTCAGGCCTCGAAATCACCTGGGACCAGATCATGGCTTCCAACCTCGACCGCTCGCCCAAAGACTTTTCTTACGACTCGAGCATCGAAGCCTTCCCGCTTCCCGTTCCCGGCCAGTATCAATTCACCTGATGGACCGCACCCGCTTTCGTGGCGCACTGCTCGGCCTTGCCATCGGCGACGCAGTCGGCACTACCGTCGAATTCAAGCCCCGCGGCTCCTTCGAACCCCTCACCGACATGATCGGTGGCGGCCCCTTCAATCTCGAAGCCGGCCGCTGGACGGACGACACTTCCATGGCCCTCTGCCTCGCTGAATCTCTCCTCGAATCAAAGGGCATGAACCTCACTGACCAGCTCGAGCGTTACGTCCGCTGGTACCGCCACGGGCTCTGGTCGAGCAAAGGCTACTGCTTCGACATCGGCAACGCAACCCGCACGGCCCTGGAACATTTTGAAGCCACCCGGGATCCCTACTCCGGCTCCATCGATCCATACTCGGCCGGCAATGGCTCCATCATGCGTCTCGTGCCCGTCGTTCTCTATCACGCCCGCGACAAGCAGGCCGCCATCGCCGCCGCCATCGAATCTTCCCGCACCACCCACCAGGCACCCAGCTGCCTCATGATCTGCGGCGCCATGGCAGAATTGCTTTGCGATCTGCTGAACGGCATTCGGCCCCAACTCCCGACAGCCCCCGATTCAGAAATTGTCGGCAGTGGTTATGTCGTCAAGAGCTTTGAGGCCGCTCTTTGGGCCTTCCAGGGCTCAAATACTTTTGAGGAAGCAATTCTGCGGGCAGCCAATCTCGGCGACGATGCCGATACCACCGCTGCCATCACCGGCCAGCTTGCCGGAGCCTGGTACGGCGTGCGCGGCATCCCCCAGCACTGGCGTGAACGTTGCTACCGCGCTGCAGAAATTGTGGCTCTCGCCGACCAGCTTTACGACGTCGCGATGCAGCCCTGATCAGTAGCCTTTTCTTCGGCTAGCCCGGCAAGCCGCCGCGGGTCCAGCAAATGCATCGGCTTGAAGTCCCGGGCGCTCCAGCGCTGCCCCGCTTCAAACTCGACACCCAGAAAGTAGCCGATGTCCTTGAACAAACAATACCGGACCTGCCCTTCATAGGTTCCGTTTTCATGGGTCATCTTCACCATCACCTGCAGCGGCACTTCTTCCTCTAGTTGCAGACAGGCTCCAGACGAGGAGATGTCTTCCAGATTCGCCACCGCGGTATGGGCCTTGCCCGCCTTGTCACGCCACTCCACCTTCACCAGGTCAGCGCACAACATCCTCGGGTCCACTCTCCGCTCTCGCATGTTTAAGTTATCGGCGCGCTTGCCCTTCTCAATTATGAAAGTCTCTTCCAAAAATTCCCTTAGGACGTACTAAGGGTATTTCCTCTTATGCTCCGCCCGCGTCGCAAAACTGTACTTGGGGTCCAGCGCCCGGTCAATGGCCAGCACCCCATCCAGATGGTCGATCTCATGTTGCAGCAGTTCCGCCAAGCCCCACTCCGCTTCCAGTTCCCTCGCCCTTCCTTCGCGATCCTCATAACAAATCCTGACCCGCTGGCTCCGCTCCAATTCCACCATCAAGTCCGGAAAACTGAAGCAATCATCCCAGAGCTGGAACTTCTCCTCGCTCGCCCACTCGATAACGGGGTTCACCAATTCATAAGCCCGCCCCTCCATCTCGATATAAATTACCCTTTGCTTCACCCCAATCTGAATCGCCGCAATTCCTCGCCCAAAGCCGTGTGTCCGCTGAAATTCATGCAGCGTATCCCGCAAGTCTTCAATCGTCGGCCACGCGTCCGACATCTCCGTAACTTGCGTTGAGGTTTCACGCAAGAGAGGATCACCAAGTTCAAGAATGCGTCGGATCGCCATACTGGAATCATACTCATGCCCTCTATTCCGCTGATCGTTGTCTGGTTCTCCGTACTCAGCGTCTACCTGCCTTACAACATGGGCTTCGCCTTTCTGAACCCGATCGTCCTGACCGCCTATGGCTTCCTCGGTTGGCTCACCGGGGTCAATCTGCCCGATTGGCGCAAAGCCTTCCTTGCCTCCGCCGCCACAACTCTCGCCGCCATCCTCCTGGTCAATCTTTCAAGCGGCATCCCGCATCTCGTCCTTCCGTCAATCGGCATTCTCCTGTCCAGCCTCACGCTCAGCGCCTCCTCCGCCCTCGCCACTTCCGGCATCCGCGCCGCTCTGCACCGGCGAGGACTCCCGGAAGATGCCATCCGCTTGCGACTCCGCCTCGGCTTCGCCACCTTCGCCGTCGCTCTCTACTTCAACGGACTCCTGCCTTACGCAACCAAAATGTGGATCGCCGAGCGCACCACCAATCCGGATCTCATCTTCTTTTCCGCCATCGCTTCCGCACTCTTTGTGGGAACATGGCGATTAACACGATGAAGATCACCGCCAAGTCCCCTTGCCGCGTCGACCTCGCCGGAGGCACCCTCGACATCTGGCCGCTCTACCTCAATCACGACAACGCTGTCACGGTGAACTTCGCGTTGAATCTCTACACCCACGCCACCATCGAAACTCGCTCCGATTCCAAAATCATCCTCGAAACCATCGACCTCAAAGGCCGCGAAGAATTTGATTCCATCAACCATCTCGCCGCCACCAAACGCCCCCGCCTTACCCTTCTTGCACAGGCCCTGCGCTGGTTCCGCCCCACTACGGGCTTAACCCTGACCACCGACTCGGAGGCACCTGCCGGGGCTGGCATCTCCGGCTCCTCCAGCCTGCTGATCACCCTCAGCGCCGCCCTCAACAAGCTCACCAAGCGCGGCTATTCCATCGAAAAAATCCGCGAAGTCGCCCAGAACATCGAAGCGCAAATCATCCAGGTGCCCACTGGCTGTCAGGACTACTATCCCGCCATGTACGGCCGCGTCTCCGCCGTTGAGCTCGGCTGTGGCGGCATCCTCCGCAAAGAAATTCCCGTCTCGCACGAAGACCTCGCCTCCCGTGGCGTACTCGCCTACACCGGCATGCCCCGCAACTCCGGCATCAACAACTGGGAAGTCACCAAGCTCTACATCGACGGCGACAAGACCGTCCGCCGCAACTTTGAAAAAATCTCGAACATCGCCGCCAACATGCGCGCCGCCCTCGAAAAGTCCGATTGGACCGAGGCCGGTCGCCTCCTCCGCGAGGAATGGTCCTTCCGCCGCAAGAACGCCCCCGGCATTTCTACCCCTCTCATCGATGAATTGAGCGAGAAGTCCCGCAAGGCCGGCGCCAGGGGGATGAAGGTCTGCGGCGCGGGCGGCGGCGGCTGCGTCTTCCTGCTGACCGAGCCGGACGCCAAAACCCGCGTCTCCGATCTCGTGCGCTCCTTGGGCGGCCAGGTTCTCGACTTCTCGGTTGCGCCCAAGGGAGTCTCCGTCAAGACCAGTGCCTGAAATGAGCAAAGCCGGAGTCGCACTCCGCGTCGGCATCTTCGCCGTCACCGGAATCGTCACCCTGCAAATCGCCTCCGCCCTGCTGGCTTGGGCCGGCATCCTCGTCCAGGCTGCCATGGCCGTTTTCGCCTCCGCTGCCGTGGCCAACGCCCTCGCACTTCGCATCTTTGAACGCGGCGGCCTCAGCCACATCGGTCTCGGTTGGCGTCCAGGCTCTTCCCGCAATCTCGGCCTCGGCCTGGCCGGTGGCATCCTCAGCGGTCTCGCCGTCACGGGCATTCCCGTCCTGCTCGGCCTCGCTACCATCTCGCGCGATCCCGATTCCACCTTCGCCTTCCGCAGCCTCCTCTTTGTCTCTACCGTCATGGTCTTCGGCGCCATCGGAGAAGAACTGCTCTTCCACGGCTACGCCTTCCAGTTGCTCTTGCGCAAGGCCGGACCCTTCCAAACCCTCCTGCCCGTCGCCGTTCTCTTCGCCGCCGCCCATTCCAATAACCTCAGTGCAAACTGGCTCTCCGGCTTCAATACCTTCCTCTGGGGTGCCTTTCTCGGCTTCTGTTTTCTCCGCTCCGGGGATCTCTGGCTCGCCATCGGCGTCCACCTCGGCTGGAATTGGGCGTTACCAATACTCGGCGCCAACGTCAGTGGCTTTAGAATGGGTACATCAGGCCTGATGCTCAACTGGAACATCGGTCCGCTCTGGAGTGGCGGCGATTACGGCCCGGAAGCCGGTCTCCTCACCACCCTGGTTCTGCCTGTGCTTGGTTGGGCGCTTTGGCGTGCTCCCGTCACGACGACCCGGCCGGACATCTTTGCGACTGATGAGGATTAGCCCATGCGCCGTATCTGGTCCCTCCTCCTGCTGCCTGGCCTCGCCCTCGCGGCAAACGAAAAGCTGACGCCCGAGCAGCGCATTGAGCTCATTCGGGGCCTCGCCTCGGAATACGCCACCGTCAAGCTCATGCTCCCCCGCTCCAAGAAAGCCCTCGAATACGAACTCGGCGGCAAGATCGATCGTGACAAATGGGACGAAGCGGCCAAGGAACGCGGACCCGCCGCCCGCCCCGGCGACCTCATCCAGATCACCAAAGTCGACATCGATGACAACAAGATCACTTTCGAGATCAACGGCGGCCTCAAGTCCGGTCGCAAATGGTACGACAACGTCAGCGTCGGTACGGGGAATGGTCGCCAGATGCCCGTTTCCAATCCCAGCGGCACCCCCACCCTGGGCACGGCAATTGTCGTCAAATTCCCCAACGGCGTTCCGGCGGTTGATGCTGCCGAGATGAAGCAGTTGCTCAAGCCGGTCTTCAACTTTGAAACGCGCACCGCCACGGAAAGCTACATCGACTCGCTCCCCCCGGAGACCCAAAGCGCGATCAAAGAGAAGCGCGTCATCGAGGGAATGGACAAAGACCAGGTCATCATGGCCATCGGCAAACCGCGCCTCAAGAGCCGGGAATTGAACGATGGCGTCGAGTCAGAAGACTGGGTTTACGGCCAGGCCCCCGGCAAAATCACCTTCCTCACCTTCCAGTCCAGTAAGGTGACCAAGATCCGCGAAAGCTTCGCCGGTCTCGGTGGCCAAACGGTGCAGGGCCCGCCCCCTATCATTCCTTAGCTATCCTATTGAGGAACCCCTCGAATCTCAAAGGAGAATTTTTCCCTGTGGCAATTAAAGTAGCGATCAACGGCTTCGGCCGGATTGGACGCAATGTATTCCGTGCGGCTCTCGGCAACCCCAATGTCGAAATCGTCGCGACCAACGACCTGACCAACAACAAGACCCTCGCGCACTTGCTCAAGTACGACTCGATCCTCGGCCCCATCGGCCTCGATGTCAGCTACGACGACGAAAGCATCACCGTCGGCGGCAAGCGTATCCGCGTGTACGAAACCAAAGACCCGGCCCAGATCGACTGGTCAAGCCAGGGTGCCGAAGTCGTCGTTGAATCGACCGGCCGCTTCACCGATCGCGCCGATGCTGCCAAGCACTTGCAGGGCACGGTCAAGAAAGTCATCATCTCCGCCCCCGGCAAGAATGAAGACCTCACGATCGTCCTCGGCGTCAACAATGAGATGTACGACAGCTCCAAGCATCACGTTGTCTCGAACGCAAGCTGCACCACCAACTGCCTCGGCCCCGTCGCAAAGGTCCTCATGGACAACTTCGGCATCCTCAAGGGCAGCATGACCACGATCCACAGCTACACCAACGATCAGGTCATCCTCGACTTCCCCCACGCCGACCTCCGCCGCTCCCGCGCCGCCGCCATCAACATGATCCCCACCTCCACCGGCGCCGCCAAGGCCATCGGCCTCGTGCTCCCCTCGCTCAAGGGCAAGCTCGACGGCTACGCCATGCGCGTCCCCACTCCGAATGTTTCGGTCGTCGATTTCGTCGCCTTGACGGAAAAGAACACCACCACGGCTGAAGTGAACGCGGCCCTGAAGGCCGCCGCCGAAGGCCCCCTCAAGGGCATCCTGGCCTACACGGAAGACGAAGTGGTCTCCACCGACATGCAAGGAAACCCGAACTCCAGCATCATCGACGCCGGCATGACCAAGGTCCTCGACGGCAACATGGTGAAGGTAGTGAGCTGGTACGACAACGAATGGGGCTACTCCAACCGGGTCCTCGACCTCATCCCCTTCCTGCTCAAGTAGTTCAAACTACAATCCGCAAGCACCAAGGGCGCCCCAATAGGGGCGCCCTTTCGCCTTCCAGCATGCATTAAATGTCTTCCTACCCGAAGGCGATGCAAAAGAAGTTTGAA
>CAZECF010000123.1:0-9607 GCA_964510335.1 uncultured Bryobacter sp.
TCGCCATGACGCGCCCCCGTTCCCATGCGCGTAAAGATGCTCCACCAGTTGTAAATCAGCGCCACGATCCGCGCCATCAACTGGCTCCGCTTCAAGTCCTGGGTTGAGAATCCCGTCCACCCCCACTGGTTCTTCAGCTCGTCAAACAGGTTTTCGGCCCCGGCCCGGTCCCGGTACATTTGCGCCACGGCCAGCAAATCCGCTTCGCGCCAGTTCGTCACCAGCACCGCATGTTCATAAACATCTCCACCGCGAGGTTCGACTGTAATGCCACTCAACAACGGCTGCTCCGTTTGCTCAACGGCCGCATGGGCCACAATCTTGCGCCGCAACACGACTACTCGGCGCTCCACACTCCAGCCCTGGAGATGCACCTGCTGCGATACCCCTTCCCAGCCCTTGCCCGCCGGACTCCATCCCGCCTTGTTGCCCTGCCTGGCCAGCTTGCCCAGCAAGTCTCCCACCCGCTGAGACTGCCGCAACTTGAACAAGTAAGCCAGACTGCGCTGCTCGCAGCCCGCCATCATCTCTTCGTTGCCATAAGCAATGTCTCCACGCAAAAGTGTTGGCCAGTCTTCCCGGTCTCTCGCATCCAGCCAACCCCAGATCCCCTCCCGTCCATAGCAAGCCGCCGAATGGTTGCCAGCTTCGGCATCCACATTCAAAACCAGCTTTGCCGCGCTCAAAACCATCGCGTGATACACATGCGAGGGGCGGCCCGGCTTCATCGGGTTGTAGCCCACACGGGCTTCTTCCTGCCGGCCATAAAGCGTTTTTACCGTCGCATCCAGATCCAGGATCCAGTCCTGCCGCAACAGTGCCGAGAAGGTGATATCCAACTGCCGGTCCATCCACAAGGTCAGCGCTGCTTCGTCCTGCTTTTCGAAGGCGCGCCGGATACTGTCTTCGCTGCGGAAGCGCTCGATGCCAAGCAGCTTCGGCAGAACGGCATCGCTGCGAATACCGGTGATGTGGGCATAGCGACGATGTCCGCTCAAGATACTAAATAGAATCGTGCCGAGAATCTCGGACTTAGTCGGCGCGTTGGGAGAAACATACTCCAGAGGACACTCCTCAACGAAGCGCTCCCACAATCCGCTCACATTCAGGAACTCGATGAAGTAGACCAGGCCGCCGTCTATGCCCGCTGCCCCATCATTGTCCCACTCCACCTCCACCGCTGCGCCGAAGGTCTCCAGCTTCCTTGGCGCAGGGTAACTTCCACCTCGTTCACTTATTCACCCTCAGGGTGATCCGCTTGACTTGCACTCTCGGGCTGCATCCCGTTCAGTACCCTTCACGTCGAGTGATTGGGGGCGACTTCAACTGCCGGATCACGTGTGTACAGTTGGCGATGGGGCAACTGTCGTTTTTGGGCTGATGCATAGTACAGAAGGCCACCCTGACTAGTACTAATGAAAGGCCATTGTAATTGACTAAAGTCTAGAGCCGTTTTAGTGTTAAGCTCTACAGTCAAAACTTCTTAATTTCGTCCTTGAGATTGCGCGACTGCAACAACCACTAGATTTGGTAACTATCCATTCAAGGGAGATTTAAAAATGAACAAAATGATGATTCTGGGATTGTTTGGCGTGGCGTGCAGCTTCGGTGCCCCCATCCCACTAGGCTGGAATTGCACAGGCAACTGTGGAAGTTCCGCGGCAGCGGATGGTGTGGTAACTCTTCCGACAGGTGCTTCGCAAGTATTGTGGACAAGCACGGACCAAGGCATTTCGGGGGTGGGTTCGCTGGCAGGTATCGGTGGCACAAACGGGAGTGTCCTCACTTCGCCTCAATTTAGCGCCCTTAGTAATGAAGTTTTGAGTTTTCAATTTAATTTTGTCACTTCAGACGGTGCTCAATTTGCAGACTATGCTTGGGCTCGATTGACGCCCCAGGGTGGCACTCCGTTTTTGCTTTTTACGGCGCGTACAACTCCAGCCGGCAGCACAGTACCGGGCTTTGGAATGCCCGCAATTGGAACCGGTGTGACCGTTAACCCGCTGCCAGTATCTATTATTGGTGGTGGCCCGGTCTGGTCACCACTTGGAGGGGACTCCGGCGGTTGCTTCAGCACTGGCTGCGGTTACACCGGCTGGGTCTCAACTACTTATGCAGTTCCAACCGCAGGCATCTATACTTTGGAACTTGGTGTAACCAATTTTCTTGATACGGCTTTTGATTCGGGCTTGGCGATTGCCCAAGTTAAAATTGGTGAAGTCAGCATTGACAATCCGGTGCCGGAGCCTTCGACTTACGCTCTCATGGGAATCGGCTTGGCAGCAATGGTCTATCGACGTAGCGCCAAGCGGTAACGCGGCGAAGCTTTAATGGAAAGAGGCCATCTTCGAGGGAAAGGTGGCCTTTTTTTTATCACGCATAACAGGCGGTCGATTGCGGCGCCACTATCTTCCCCGCACCTCGGTTTCCAAACCTTCAAGCGCTCAGAAAAATCTTCTGCTCGCGTACCTGCAGTTCCATCCCCTACCCAACATTCTCCTCTCAAAGCCCTCAGGCCCACCCCGCGCCGGACTCTCAACTGCACTGCCTTGGCCGCCTCTCACCGGATCGGATTCATCCAACGGAGACCAGGAAATCTCCCAAAGTCCGCATCCGTGGATGCCAACTCGGCCTGATATTCAATGGCAATCGCGGCAAGGTGGGCATCGGTTGTCAAATTGCCAGCAACGCCAACCGACTCAATGAGGTCGAAAAAATGGCGAGCATGTTCCTCACCAGGAGTCACGATGCGAACGGAAGGAACCACCAGCCAGGACTTTACCCTGGCCATGGCCTCCTGTGGCGTCATGGGGTTCGCGATGAGTCGCGGATGAGTCGATAGCCGGAGAAAGCCCAAAATCGTGACCCAGGCCAAGCCAACCGGACGCTTGGAATTTAGCAGATCCGCCCACCAGCGCACCGCAGCGGAGTGGCGTGATGAGAGCGGGTCGTGCGCATAAATGATGAGGTTGAGGTCAGGAATAATCATTTCATTTTTTCAAGCCGTTCCGATACTTCGAGGTCATCCAGAACTTGGTTAAGCTTGTCGGGGTCGAGACCCGGACGGAGACCCATCGCGTGCGTCAAGACCTTGTATCGAAATTCAGCCCGAGGGGCAGCGCTTTGCAAACCGATCCGCAGAGCCTGATTGATGATGTCCTTCATGGATGCATCTTGCTGTTCTGCCATCCGCTCCTTGATTTTCAAGGCCACATCTGGATCCAGCGACAAAGTGGTTCGCATACAAACATCATGAATTAATCCGTTGTTGATGTCAACGCATCACAAAGACTTGGTCGTTTCAGGATGTCGAGGGCAATTCAGCCTGATATACTCCCAGACTCAGGAAGCCCCATGGTCATCACTCAAATCAAGGTCTATCAGGTCGACTTGCCGCTCCATGAGGGCAGCTACAAATGGTCGGGCGGCAACTCCGTCGAAGTCTTTGACTCAACCGTAGTCGAGATCCTCACCGATGCTGGCATCACCGGTTACGGCGAGATTTGTCCCCTCGGCGCGGCCTATTTACCTGCCTACGCGGCTGGAGCGCGCGCCGGCATCGCCGAGCTCGCCCCCCAATTGATCGGTATCGATCCCACCCAGATCCTGCTGGTGAATCAGGCCATGGACAACGGCATGCGGGGACATCCCTACGTCAAATCCGCGATCGACGTCGCCTGCTGGGACATCCTCGGCAAGGCTTGTGGCCAACCCGTCGTTTCCCTGCTGGGCGGACGTTTCGGCGAAAGCTTCGCCCTGTATCGCGCCATCTCCCAGGATTCGCCCGAGCAGATGGCTCGCATGGTGGGCCACTATCGCAACCAGGGCTACACCAAGTTTCAGTTGAAGGTGGGTGGCGATCCGGATGTCGACATCGAACGCATCCGCCTCGCCTCGGCCGAACTCCAGCGTGGCGACGTTCTCATCGCCGATGCCAACACCGGCTGGACGCAGCATCAGGCCGTTCGCGTTGCCGCCGCCGTCCGTGACATTGACGTCTACATCGAGCAACCCTGCATGCGCTACGAGGAATGCCTCGCGGTACGCGAACATACAGATCGCCCCTTCGTTCTTGACGAAGTGATCGATGACATCGGCGCTGTCCTCCGCGGATACCAGGACCGCGCCATGGACGTCATCAACCTGAAGATCTCCAAGGTCGGCGGCCTTACCAAAGCGCGCCAGATTCGCGATCTCTGCGTCTCGCTGGGTATCGCCATGACCATAGAAGACACCTGGGGCGGCGACATCGTCACTGCGGCGATTGCGCACCTGGCGCACAGCACCCCGCCACGCCTTTTGTTTTCTTCCACCGACTTCAACAGTTACGTCACCGTCAGCATCGCAGAAGGCGCGCCGCAGCGTGACGGAGGCCGCCTTGCCGCTCCCCTGCGACCCGGTCTCGGCTTCACGCCGCGCCGGGAGATTCTGGGAAAGGCCACCTACGAATCCTGAGATGCCCGTCCTTCTGGCCATCTACATCGCCCTCGCGGCCTTCACCCTATTCTTCGCGCGAACCTTTCTCGCCGCGCTCCCGGGCGTCCGTCCTCAGCCCGGCCATCTCATCACTGGATTTGTCACCAATTTCTTCGACACCCTCGGCATCGGTTCCTTTGCCACCACCACCGCGATCTTCAAATTCCGCTCCATGGTGCCAGACCAGTTGATCCCCGGCACGCTCAATGTCGGCCACACCCTGCCCACCATCCTGCAGGCCTTCCTCTACATCACCGCAATTGAAGTGGATGCGCTGACGCTCGTGCTCCTCATCGCCAGCGCGGCCTGTGGGGCCTCCTTCGGTGCCGCCGCCGTCGCGGGACTCTCGCGGCGCGCCGTGCAGCTTGGCGTCGGCGGTGCCCTGCTCTTCGCGGCCGCCACCCTGCTGATGCGCCAGTTCGACCTCTTTCCCATTGGTGGCGATGCCCTCGGCCTCACCGGCTGGAAGCTGACCGCCGGCGTCCTGGCGAACCTCACCTTCGGTGCCATCAGCACCCTCGGCATCGGCTTCTACGCCCCCTGCATGACCATGGTCAGCCTCTTGGGCATGAACCCCGCCGCCGCCTTTCCGATCATGATGGGTTCCTCGGCCTTCCTCATGCCCGTTGCCAGCTCACAGTTCGTCAAACGAAAAGCCTTCGCCGCCCCCGTTGCCATGGGGCTGGCACTCGGAGGCTTGGCCGGCGTACCCCTGGCGGCCTTCGTCGTCAAGTCCTTGCCCCTCGAAGCACTCCGCTGGCTCGTAATCTTCGTCGTCTTATACGCAGCCCTGCTGATGCTCCGCAAATCAGAACCGCAAATTCTAACCACATCCATTAAAAAGGAATCAAAATGACCGTTACCTGGAATGGAGTCTTCCCCGCCGCTACCACGCAATTTCACGCGGATGGCTCGCTCAACCTCGAAGCAACTGCCTGCCATCTCAATTACATGATCGACGCCGGCATCTCCGGCCTGATTCTGCTTGGCAGCGTTGGCGAGAATACCGCGCTCGAATATAGCGAGAAGCTCACCGTGCTCGAAGCAATGGTGAAGGCTGTCGACGGTCGCGTGCCCGTCCTCACCGGAGTTGCCGAAGCCACCACCCACCTTGCCAGCCGCTTTGCCATGGACGCAGAACGCATCGGCCTCAATGGGCTGATGGTCCTCCCCGCCATGATCTACAAAGCCGATGCTCGCGAAGCCATCACTCATTTCCGGAGCGTGGCGCAATCCACCTCGCTGCCGATCATGATCTACAACAACCCCGTCGCTTACTACGTCGATGTCAAGCCAGCCCAGTTTTCCGAACTGGCCCAGGAGGAAAATATCGTCGCCATCAAAGAGTCTTCCGACGATGTCCGCCGCATCACCGATATCATCAACCTGCACGGCGACCGCTTCCTGCTCTTCAGTGGCGTGGATGACCTCGTACTCGAAAGTGTCTTGCTCGGCGCCACCGGCTGGGTTTCCGGATTGGTCAACGCCTTTCCTCGCGAGAATCAGGTGCTGTGGGAACTCGCCACCACAGGGAAGTGGAAGGAAGCCCGCGATCTCTACCGCTGGTACACACCGCTCTTGCACCTCGACACGAAGATCAAGCTGGTTCAGTACATCAAGATGGCAATGGCCGAACTCGGTTTGGGTAGCGAAACCACTCGCGCACCCCGTCTGAGCGTCGTTGGCGCTGAGCGCGAGGAAGTGCTCGCCATCATCCGGCAAGCCATCGCCACCCGGCCGGCGCTTTAAGGCGTCGCCACCGCCGGCGACGCCTGCCCTCAACCAAGCGTCCCCCCCCGCATCCGGAAGTTGAGCGCCTTCGTAATCGGGCCCTTCCGCACCGCCGCCTCCAGCCACTCCTGCCGGAAGGCGGCGTTGTCCATCCCCACGAACGAACACAAGTATTCCTGCGCAAACCGTTCCGCTGTCTGTGTCCGTCTCTCCGCTTCAAGCACGGTGGTGCCAATCCGCGGGTAATCCGTCGCCTTTACTTCCAGGCGCTTCCAGCCTTCGCCCTGACTCCATTCCCGCCAAAAGAATCCGCGTTCTCCGCATGGAGTCGAAAGCAAAGCGAGATCCCCGGAATTGCCAGCACTCGCGACCCGTTCCCCAGCCGCAAGCGTTTGGCCCGCAATTCCCAATCAGCCATCGCTCTGGCTCAATACTTGAAGCAGTCGGTGGCGCCTGCTGTGATTCCGGTGCCAGAGCCTCGGACAGTTTCCGGAAGACCCACCCGCACGCCCCACCCAACCCGCTCAAAACAAACCAAATTGAAACCTCTCGGGGTTGGAACGGGGTGAAGATGAGACCGTGAAGAAAAGAGATCAGACGCATTGGGGCAAGGCCATGGAACAGTTCAACAACGCTGACCACAGGACTCCATGTGACACCATTTGGCCGGACTTAGGGTTCAAGCCCGTCCTGGTATTCGGGTGGGATGTCGTCGATGGGAAATTGTTTTGGGCGGAGTGGTATCGGGTCGCCTTCGGCAGAATCTTCGATGCCTTCGAGGATGCCGGCTTCTGTGTATTGGCCCTCTTCGATGAGTTGTTCTATGCCTTGGGAGCTGGATTCAGCTTGGTCGGAGATGCCCTGGGTGTCGCCGGATTGACCGGCTGAATTGGGGCCGAGGCCCTTCTGGTCTGGCTTTTGCATGGAATGTGGAGAGCAGGTTGGCTGCCAGTTTTGGGTTTGGCTGTAGAGGTGCAATCCATATCCTCATGCAACCAACACAAGGCGTAGCTGGAGATTTCAAGGCCAGCGCGCTCAATCATCTGATCGAGACCAACAAGGACGGTGAAAACGGGTATGCGGCGGCAGCCAAAGATTGCAGCGATGCGAGCCTGAAGCATACGTTCATGCAGCACTCGCGGGAGCGGCGGAACTTTGCCGAGAAGCTGCAGAGTCTGGTGGAAGGCCAAGGGAAGGTTGCCGAGGCAGACGGCACCTTGGGTGCAGCGGTGCACCGCGGGTGGATCCATTTGAAGTCGACCCTTTCGACCCGCGACAACCTGGCCGTGCTCGAAGAGTGCGAGCGGGGTGAAGAGCATGCCCTGACGCAATACAGGGAGGCCATAGAGGGGCAGGAACTGGGCAGCGCAACCGAACTGGTACAGCAGCAGTGCGAGCAGTTGAAGAAGTCCCATGCCGAGATGGTGAAGCTTCGTGACAAGCGGAAGTCGAGTACGCTCGCCAACTAGGGCTGCGTCAGGATCCCCTTCCCTTGCGTCGATGCCAGCTCCTCCTGGAACTACTGAATCATCGTCGCCTCCGGGTTCTCCACCGTCTTCAGCCGCGCCAGCCGATCTTGGCTGAACTCCCGCTGCCGATCTGACCCGCTGCAAGTGTCGAAGGCAGGATCCTCGATGGCGAGGGGCAGCGGGTGATGCGGCGCGAAGGCGGGGTGGTGAAGACGGTGTTTGTCTCTCCAGTGTCTGCACTGCCAGATCCGCCGCCTTCTGCTCCACCTTCAGCGTGCGCCCCAACGCATCCACCTGCAAATGGTTCGTCCAGCCGACCCCACTCCCCAGTGCCGCACCTTAAATCTCTGACTTAGTTCTTCTGATTGTTCTTCTCGTCCAACTCACCGGCTCGATAGTCGGCGCAACTAAGCTGGCTGTTATCCAGTAGCACCGATTGAATGCGATGGCTTTTTGAATTTATTCTGATGTACACACTCTTCATTGTCCCTTTTCCTGATGGCTTACACTTAGACAGGTCTTTATAAGAAAGTAGAATGCTATCTCCTGAATAATATGTTTCCAAAAAGTCATAGGCCTTAGCGACTTCACGCCATGAACTACCCAACCCAAACGACCCCCCAAATTGAACTTTTGGGCATGGATTAGCCTGGCCCTCTTTTCTGGTCAAAGAAACCGTTTCAATGAAGGAGTTGTCATCCATTGGCGAATCGCGAAATACTGCAACTGAGCAGCCATCTAGTTCTGCCTCAAATAAGTCTTGTGAGTGCGCAGGATGACCACTACCAGTCACCGAGAGATGTGGATAAATTCTTTTAGCGTCGCGCAGCCTGGATTGCAGTGGTTTCAACCCCCCGACGTGAAAATTTGCCCAATCTCTTGTTTGGGAAGTGCCTTCGGCAAGCGTGGCCATCAAGAGGAGGCTCAAGATCAATGGCCTCTTGCTCCAGGCACAGATGCATCGGGCGAGCCTACCTTCGATCACTTGGCCATTCATCTGCATTGTTCTCCGAAACATATTTTCGATTCGGCACTGCCGCGAGATTCCTCTTCGCCACGACGCCAGAACTCCAGAAACAACTTTTCAAAGCTGTTAGCAATTCTTCTCTGGAAGATCTGTTCCTGGTTTAACATGACCCGCAAATTCATGTCCTTCATCGAAAAGGTCTGCAAATACTGTGGAGTCCCGACATAAACGTAGTCGTCGCCGTCGATGCCAAAATCGTTCAAAATTTGGGAGATCGCTTCAGCATCAGCGTTCGCAACTCGAACGCATCCATGGGTTGCCACTAGCGCCTGATAAGGCGCGTAGGGATCCTGAAGCCTCGAACCACCACCATGAATCCGTATCAGGGAGCGCCCTGATTCCACCGCTTCGCCTGAAACTTCCTTCATGTCAATTTTTCCGGTGCCGTAGGCGGGTTCCAAATCTCTTCCGTGATGTCCTGCAGTCACCTTGTATTTTCCGAAAGGCGTATCCCCATTAGTTACTTTTCTATTCCGTCCAGCGCTTCCCCGCGCCAGGCCGCGAAATGATGCGACCTTTATACCCTGATCCGAATACACACTAACCTGAGCTGATTGCTTCGCCCCAACCGTCACCACAACAGTTGACAGGCCATCTGTATCGATACCAATCGTGGGCCTGGCCCGGACATAGGAATAGAGATTGAAGCCTGCCGGATCCAACAATCTCGTAGGCGTTATCATAAAGCCATCCGGACTCGTAAACCGCCCCAGCGCACTCCCCAAATACCGCGCCCCAAAGTAATCCAGCCCCGTCTCCCCATCCCGTTCCTTGCCGGTAAACTTCCGCGACACCGCATTCCCGCCCCCATACCCACTCACCCCAGTCCGCTGCACCTCCGTCCCGAACGGCTCATAATCGATCCGCTGCAACACCTCCCCATTCGCGTCCAGCCTCACCCGCG
>CAZECF010000124.1:0-9574 GCA_964510335.1 uncultured Bryobacter sp.
AACTGCCTCAATGGCCCCGGCAGCACCCAAAGCATGGCCATGTAAGGACTTAGTAGAGGAAACCGGCGGCACTTGCCCGCCAAAGACCATCCGCAGCGCAGCAGTCTCAGCGGGGTCATTGGCCTGCGTCCCCGTTCCGTGAGCATTCACATAGCCGACTTCCGTTGGCGCCATGCGGGCATCGGACAGCGCCATCTTCATTGCTCGAGCCGCTCCTTCGGGTTTGGGTTGAGTAATGTGGTGGGCGTCCGCAGAGAGTCCAAATCCGGCCAGTTCGGCCAAAATCACAGCTCCGCGCCGGCGGGCATGCTCTTCCGTCTCGAGCACCAGGATTCCGGCGCCTTCCCCCAGGCTCATCCCTTTTCGTCCCAGCGAAAACGGGCGGCAAAGGTCGGGCGATACCACCCGCATTGCCTCCCAAGCCTTCAGCAGTCCAAAGGTAAAGGGCGACTCGCTTCCCCCCGCCAAGGCAACCTCCACCGACCCTTGCCGCAACAACCAAAGCGCCTGGCCAATGGCGTGGTTGGCCGAAGAGCAGGCAGTTGAGACAGTCCACACCGGACCCTCTACGCCATGCTCCATGGCAATGAGGCTGGCAGCGGCGTTGGCCATCACCTTGGGAATGGTCATCGGATGAACGCGAGGCTTTTGCTCCCGGTAGACATCCCAATAGCCTTGATCTTCCATGTGTTTCCCGCCGACACAACAGCCGAGGACAATGGCGGATTCCGGACTCAATGCGAGACCGGCCTGCCCCAGCGCTTCCCGTGTGGCCATCAGCGCGAATTGGGCATTGCGATCCGCCAGCAGTAAATGTTCCTTGCCAAGGTGCTGGTCGGCGCGAAAATCACCGAATTCAGCGCCCGTAGTGATCTTGATCTGATTCGTGTCGAGGCTCCGTAGCGGACCGATTCCGCTAACGCCCGCTTTCAGGCCATTCCAAAACGAACCCACTCCGGCTCCGTACGCCGTTACCGCGCCAAGGCCCGTTACCACCACTTTCTGCATCTACCCACTCTACAATTACAGATATGGATATCCGCGCCTTTTCTGAAGCCGACCGCGCCGAGTGCGAGGTGCTTCTGGCTTCCCGGGATCTCGCGGGAGCAATATCAGATCGCTTCTTCGTTCTCGAACACGAAGACAAAATCCTCGGCTGTGGTGGCTTCACCGGGGATCGTCTCGAATCGTTGGCCGTCAGACCGGAATTCGAAAATCAGGGTTTAGGTCGATTTTTACTGATGTATCTTCTGAAAAACATTGGCACGCCCTTAGTGCATGCCCATGCGCCTCTGGCCTTTGCAGGTTTCTTTGAGACGCAAGGCTTCCGGCGCACGATCCAGTCGCCCACGCATGTTTTCCTGACCAAGAAGCTGACTGTGTGCAACTGAGCCCCATTCGGATCTCAGACCAAAAAGTTCCGATTTCGCTTGACGCCCACTTTGTGCTTCGCTAAACTCTTATTCAGGACAGTTTAGGTCCACGATATGCTCAAGCTCACCAAAAAAGCCGACTACAGCCTGATTGCTCTTCGCCATCTTGCCCTTGCCGGTGAGCGTTCCGCCAGCGCCAAAGAGATTGGCGACATGTACCAAATTCCCTTGCCCATTCTTTCCAAGGTCCTTCAGAAGCTCGGAAAATCCGGATTTCTGCAAAGCGTCCAGGGTACGAATGGCGGCTACCGCCTTGCCCGCGACCCCCATAAAATCAGTGTTCTCGAAGTGATCCGTGCCGTGGATGGCCCGGTAATCCTCACGGCCTGCTTCACCCACGACAAGTGTGACCAGTCCGGCAGTTGCACTGTGAAAGAACCGCTCCGCAAAGTTCACGAAGGCATTCTTCGCCTGCTCGAAAGTATTTCCATCATGGCCCTGGCCAAGGATGATCCGCTGCCCGAACCGGGATCGCAACCGCCGCCGGCGGCCCGCGGTTTTGGCCAGATCGTCCAAATTTTACCCAGCTAATCATTGCCCCAAGGAATCTGAATAACTTATGAAGCTGCCGATCTATCTCGATAACCACGCCACTACCCAGTGCGACCCGCGCGTCGTTGAAACGATGCTCCCTTTCTTTTCCGAAAATTTCGGCAACGCAGCCAGCCGCAACCATAGCTTCGGTTGGGTTGCTGAAGAAGGTGTCGAAAACGCCCGCAAGCAGATTGCCGACCTGATTGGCGCCAACTCGAAAGAAATCGTCTTCACCTCCGGCGCCACCGAATCGAACAATCTCGCCATCAAGGGCGTTGCGGAAATGTACGCCGAGCGTGGCAACCACATCATCACCGCCGCCACGGAGCACAAGGCCGTCCTCGACACTTGCAAGCACCTTGAAAAGCAGGGCGTCCGTGTCACCTATCTTCCCCTTCAGGGTGACGGTCTGATCGATCTCGACATGCTGCGTGATGCCATCACCGACAAGACCATTCTTGTCAGCATCATGTACGCCAACAACGAAATCGGCGTGATCCAGAACGTTGCTGAGATTGGCAAGATCTGCAAGGAAAAGGGCGTTCTCTTTCACACCGACGGCGTCCAGGTTATCGGCAAGATTCCGGTCAACGTCTTGAAAGACAATATCGACATCATGAGCCTCACCGCTCACAAGATGTACGGCCCCAAAGGCGTTGGCGCGCTCTATGTCCGCCGCCGCAATCCGCGCGTTCAGATTTCCGCCCAGATGGACGGTGGTGGCCACGAACGCGGCATGCGTTCGGGCACTCTCAACGTCCCCGGGATTGTTGGTTTTGGCAAAGCGGCTGCGCTGTGTCAGGAACTGATGCCGGTTGAAATGGAAAAGCACCGCGCGATGCGGGACCGCCTCAAGGAAACCCTCGAGAAGAATCTGGAAGAGACTTACATCAACGGCTCGATGACCTCCCGGTTGCCGCACAACCTCAACATGAGCTTTGCTTACGTTGAAGGGGAATCGCTGCTGATGGGCATCAACGACATCGCTGTGTCTTCTGGTTCGGCCTGCACTTCGGCCACTCTCGAACCGTCTTATGTGCTCAAGGCACTGGGCCTCGGCGATGATCTTGCGCATACCTCGATCCGTTTTGGCATTGGCCGCTTCAACACCGATGAGGAAGTGGACTACGTGGCGAACAAGATGATTGAAGTCGTAAACAAACTCCGCGAACTGTCCCCGCTCTGGGAAATGTTCAAGGAAGGCGTCGACCTGTCCAAAGTCGAATGGACCGCTCACTAAATTTCATAGGAATCCCAAGGAGAACTCAAAATGGCATATTCAGAAAAAGTCGTCGATCACTACAACAATCCCCGCAACGTCGGATCCATGGACAAGGCTGATCCCAATGTCGGTACCGGCATGGTGGGCGCGCCGGAATGCGGCGACGTCATGAAGCTCCAGATCAAGGTAGACCCGGTCAGCGGCATCATCGAAGACGCAAAGTTCAAGACATTCGGCTGTGGCTCAGCCATCGCTTCCTCTTCGCTCGCCACCGAATGGCTCAAGGGCAAGACGGTCGACCAGGCTCTCGACATCAAGAACACAGAGATCGTCAATGAACTGGCCCTCCCCCCGGTCAAGGTCCACTGCTCCATCCTGGCCGAAGACGCCATCAAGGCTGCCATCAACGACTATAAAAAGAAGGCTGTTCCGGCTACCACCCTGGTATGACCACTGCTATTTCTGATCTGAAAATCGAAGTCACTCCGAAGGCCGTCGACAAAATTCGCCAGGCTTTCGCCAAGCAGGGCGTTAGCGGCGGTTTGCGCCTCGGCGTCCTCGGCGGAGGTTGCTCCGGTTTGAGCTATCAGTTCAAGTTCGACACCAAGCCGCGCGCGACAGATCACATTTTCGATTACGGGGATGTTCAGGTTTTTGTTGACCCCAAATCCATGCTCTTTCTCAAGGGCATGACGCTAGACTACAAGGAGAGCCTCATGCAGTCCGGCTTCGAGTTCATCAACCCGAATGCCCATAAGAGCTGTGGCTGTGGAACTTCTTTTTCCAGTTAGCAATGGATTTTTATCGAGTACTGGGCTTAAGCCCAAAGTTGCAGCTCAATCTGACCGAGCTGCAACAACTGTTTTATGCCCGCAGCCGCGAGTTGCATCCTGACCGCTTTGCCCGGGCCGAGGCTAGCATCCGGGACGCCGCCCTTCAGGAATCCTCCTTACTGAACGACGCATATCGCACTTTGCGAGATCCCTCGCAAAGAGCGGAATACTTTCTCAAGCACCATGGATTCGACATCGGGGAACAAGGCTCCAAGGATGTACCGCCCGAATTGCTGGAAGAAGTCTTTGAACTGAATATGGCACTCGAAGAACTAAAGGCTGGCGATGAATCTGCCCGCCCGCAACTCGCTACCGCCCGCGCTCACTTCGAGGTCCTGAAGGCTCAATCCGACACCGAGCTCAGTCAGCAATTTGACGCCTACGACGCCTCACCAGGCGACGCCAACCTCCGCCAGATCCGCGGGATCCTCAATCGCCGCCGCTACATTCAAAATCTCCTCAGGGACGTTAATGGGTACCTTTCAAATTGATTTCGGCGATGCCGCCCAGCCAGAACGAATTATCGGCATCGACCTCGGCACAACCAACAGCCTGGCCGCCTTTATGGATCTCACCGGCCCGGAAATCATTGCTGCTCCCAACGGAGAGCGCATCGTTCCCAGCGTGGTTGCTTTGCTCGAAGACGGAAGCTTCATTGCCGGATCGGCCGCCAAAGCTCGGCTGGCTCACCATACCGCGGACACACTCTATTCCACCAAGCGCTTCATGGACCGCGCGGCCACCCCGCTCAAGATCGGGTCCACGCAAATCACGCCGCCAGAGGCTGCTGCGCACATTCTTCGTGAGCTGAAGTCGCATGCCGAGGCCTTCTTTGGGGAGCCTGTCACCAAGGCGGTGGTAACCGTCCCGGCCTACTTCAATGACGCGCAACGCCAGGCCACCAAAGACGCCGGGCGCATTGCCGGGCTCGACGTGCTTCGCCTCGTCAACGAACCCACTGCGGCGGCACTGGCTTATGGCCTCGACAAGCGCAAGTCCGGTATCATTGCCGTCTACGATCTGGGCGGTGGTACTTTCGATATTTCCATTCTTCGCCTTGAGGACGGCATCTTTGAAGTTCTGGCCACCAACGGCGATACTTTTCTGGGCGGCGACGATATTGACCGGCTCCTGATCGATATCGCGCTGGAGGACATCGCCACGGAATGGGGCGCTCCGGTAAACGACGATGTGGCCGCAGTGGAAACTCTTCGTCAGGCAGTGATCCAGGCCAAGGAACAACTCAGCTTCTCGCTGCTTGCCACCATCGATCTTGACTACAACGGCAAGCGCTATCAACGGGAACTCTCCCGCGAGATTCTCGATCGGCTCATCGCCCCGCTGGTGGAAAAGACTCTCGGCCCTTGTCGACTTTGCCTCCAGGATGCCGGCCTCAGCCCGAGCCAGATCGACGAAGTTGTCCTGGTGGGTGGCTCCACTCGCATCCCGCTGGTCCGCAAAGCAGTTGAGACCCTTTTCAAGTCCAAACCCCATACCGAGTTGAACCCGGATGAAGTGGTAGCCCTCGGTGCCGCCATCCAGGCCGGCATTCTTTCCGGCGAAGTGAAGGACACGCTGCTCCTCGACGTGACTCCCCTTTCGCTTGGGATTGAAACGATGGGTGGCGTGGTGACCAAGCTCATCCACCGCAACTCGACGATTCCCGCCAGCGAAACCGAGCAGTTCACCACTGCCGTCGATGGCCAGACCAACGTGCTCATTCATGTCCTGCAGGGCGAGCGTGAACTCGTCAAGGACTGCCGCTCCCTGGCCCGCTTTGAACTCACCGGCATTGAACCCGTTTCGGCGGGTCTGGCGCGTATCGAGGTCAAATTCCTGATTGATGCCAATGGCATTCTCAATGTCTCGGCCAAGGACCTGCGCACCGGCAAGGAGCAGTCGGTTGAGGTCAAGCCCAGCTATGGCCTGACAGGCGAGCAGGTTGAGGCCATGATTCTCGAATCCATCACCAATGCCGAGAACGATATCCGCGAGCGCCAGGTCCGTGAGGCCCGCGTGGAAGCGGATCGCATGCTCGCTGCTCTGGAAAATGCCAAGCAAAACGACGCCTGGTTTGACCTTCCCGACGAGGATAAACAGGCCATCCAGACGGCCCACAATGAACTCCTTCTCGCCTACCATGGAGAAGATCACCATCTCATTCAGGCGCACCTGGAGAAACTGGATAAAGCCAGTCTCAAGCTGGCTGAGAACATGATGAACACCGCCGTCCGCGGCGCGCTGAAGGGAACCAAGATATGACCATCAAGCTGACCTGGGACAAGGCCGAGGACATCGGAATCGAACTGTACGAAGCCAATCCTGAGATGGACCCGCTCAAGGTTCGCTTTACCGACCTGCACAAAATGGTCATCGAACTCCCCGGTTTTGCGGACGATCCACAAAAATCAAACGAAGCCAAACTCGAGGCTATCCAGATGGCGTGGTATGAAGAATATAAGGACGGCAACGCATAGACCTCCAGTTTTTTCTCGCCATCATCAACATCGTCGTTAGCGACATCATTCTAGCCGGGGATAACGCGGTCGTTATTGCCATGGCAGTGCGTTCGCTCCCGCCCAAGGAGCGTCAAATCGGTACGATGCTCGGTGCG
Organism: uncultured Bryobacter sp.; assembly: GCA_964510335.1. Lineage (GTDB taxonomy): Bacteria > Acidobacteriota > Terriglobia > Bryobacterales > Bryobacteraceae > Bryobacter. The sequence continues at coordinate 6,637 of CAZECF010000124.1, forward strand.
GGCCTGGCGGTGGCCCTGCGCATCATCCTCACCTTCTTCGTCGCCCAGATGATGAATCTGCCCTGGCTCCATCTGGTCGGCGGAATTCTTATTCTTTGGATCGCGGTCAAGGTTCTGATGGATTCCGAGCCGGAAGACGCCAGCCACGTCCGCCCCGCGACGGGTCTCATGAGCGCCATGTGGATCATTCTGGTTGCCGACATCTCGATGTCGCTCGACAACGTGCTGGCGGTTGCCGGGGCTTCTCACGGCAACATTTGGCTACTGGTCTTCGGCCTCGGTCTCAGCATTCCTCTTGTGGTGGGTGCCAGCGGGATTCTGTCCCGCCTGATGGACCGTTACCCCATCATTGCCTACATTGGCTCCGCCGTTTTGGGCCGCGTCGGCGCGGAAATGATCCTGCATGAAAAATTTGTTCAGGAAGCCTTGGCTCTCCCCAAGCCCGCCGAATGGGCCATCCAGCTGGGTGCGGCTATCGCTGTTTTGGCACTCGCCAAGATCCTCATGACACGCCGGCGCAAGGGCTAAAGGTCGCTTTTACAGCTCAAAATTCAGCGTTGCCGTGCCCGCCGCGCCTTCGTACACCAATTCCACTGTACGGATAGCTTCGGCCTTGCCGCGATACGGGAAGAACAGCAGTCCGGCCACCGGCAACTGGCGGTCGCCCTCCGGAAGCACGCACTTCTGAACCTTCAGGTCCATCTCCCGCCGCAGATTGAATGGCATTTTCGGTGCCATTGGTGGCGGTTCTCCGGGTTGCCGCTTGGTCTTGTCATCTTCCACTTTGGGTGGAATCCATTCCGGATCAGTCAAGCCCTTTAATGCCGCCCCATAAGGCTGGGCGGGCACTGGCATTTTCTTGCCATTGATTCGCACCGAGAAATTGTTGAAGGCCAACTGTGCTCGAGTTCCGGCTGGCCCGAAGACCCCCAGCTCCACCACAACGTAGTCTTCACTCGTGAAAGTTCCTTCGTTGGTTGGTACCGCATGGCCCACAAAATCCGCCGCCAGCGTGATATTGCCCGCTTTGGCCTGCGCCATATAATCTGTCGGCGCGGAACGGGGGGCCGTTTGCGCCATCAAACTTTCTGCCATCAAAAATGTCGTCAACTTCATTACACGCTCAACGTAACACACCCCGGGCCGCTTCCACACCCCGGTACTGCGCTTCCTCGAAGATCGAAATGCCGCTCAGGTCCGAATTCGCATAGAAAAATCCCTGATTGCCTTTGAGCAATCCTCTTCTTTCCGCACTGGCCAGATAGCCGACTGTCGGCCTTGCCATGGCGTGGCCATTGCGGAAAATATCCACTCGTGAGACGCAATCTGCAATGTCCGGATGCGGCTTGGCCAGGTCCGCCAGTGCCCGGTCTCGCCACTCTTCCCAACTTGAACTCAACAGCTTTTTCCTTGCGGCTGCGGGCGCTTCTTCGGCGATCGCGTAATACCAGGTCCAGACGCTACGCTCCACCCGCGTTGCTACATTCTGGTGCGTCGCCACGACATAGCCAAGCGACGGCGACCCATAGATCACGTTGTCCCAGGCCAACTCCGCTGAATTCGCCGACTTTGGCAGCCGGTCCAGCGTAATGTTGGCTGTCACCCAGGGCGAGTAGCTGATCCCACCTAGCCTGGGCCCGCCCTCCACCAGATAGCTGGCCAGAAAACTGGGTGCTGCCCAAACCACGGTCTTAGCTTCGTAGTCCACGCCTGGGGTGCGCACCCGCCAGCCCTTGCCTGCCTTCTCCACCCGGTACACCACTGCCCCCGTCTGAATCTGCTTGGCCGTTTTGCCCCGCAGGTACTTCATGAGCCAGCCATTTCCCTCAGGCCAGGTAAAGGGTCCCTTGTCGTCGTGATCCCGGCCGGCGAAGTAATGGAGTCCTGCCCAGGCACTGGTATCGGCAATCGAGCACCCGTAGTCGTCCCGCGTTGAGTAATCGAGAAACCACAGCAATTCGGGCGCATCAAAGCCCTGTTCCTTCAACCAGGATCCGAAACCGATGCCCTCAAGCTTGAGATCCACTTCCCCCAGCGCATGCGGAATTGCCCATTTTCCGGTGGCATGAAGTTTTTCGACCAATTCATCCCACCGCTTGAATTGATCACGGCCCTTTGCCGTCAGTGCGACTTCCGGTTCGAGGCCATATTGCCACCGCCCGTGAATGAACAATCGCTCCTGCGGCGTATGGCAAAGGTGCCGCTCATTTAACTCGCCATCGGTGATCAGCCCCACCTCTTCAAACAAGTCCCGAACCAGCGGGGAGTTCCGGTTGGGCACCGGCACATAGTGGGCTCCCCAGGGATACGCTGAAACATCGTTCTGGCCAAAGCGCGAATTCCCGCCCGCTTCCTTTTCCATTTCGAGCAGCACAAAATCACTGTGGCCCTTTTTCAGGAACCACCAGGCCGCCGAAAGCCCCGCCATCCCCCCACCCACGATGACAGTGTCAACCTTCCGGGTTTCCTTCGCTCCGGGGAAGCCTGCACCATCCCGCAATCGGTGCCCCAAGGGGAAGGCCTCCAGCACAAAGCCGCCCGCTATCGGAGGCTTTGCCTTGCGCCCCAATTGCAAAAAAGGCGCACCCAGGACATCGCGACGCCGCATCGCTAGCGCCGCACCAGCGGCGTTAACTCCAACTTGCGGAACTCGACAATCCCGTGATCCCCTTGAAGGGCAATCGGCCCGGGCATTGCCTCGTCGGCGTCAAAAGCCATTGCGGTGGCTCCTTCAATCTCCTGCTTGTCGATGATGGTCTTGCCGTTCAGCCGTACGGTCACCGTCCGGCCCACCAGTCGCACTTCAATCCGCTGCCATTCGCCCGGTGGGTTGGCTGCATCTTCCTTGGGCACGATCCGCGAATAGATCGCCCCCAGGGAATGTCCGCTCAAAGGCTGCCCGTGCGTGTCCTGAATTTGAACTTCATAACGCCCGCGC
>CAZECF010000125.1:0-9507 GCA_964510335.1 uncultured Bryobacter sp.
GCTTCGTTTTTTTCTCCAACTGCTTCTTCATTTCGGTTTCTCCATAAAAGCCTTCCTGTCGGATACGCTAGCCGGAAAGGCGGTAATGGCACGCACCTTACCGTTACGAATCGTCCACGCCACCGACAACAAGCGGCCGTCATTCGTCAGGCCAACAGAGCGATACCGTTCTTCGTCGTCGATGAGATCGAAGGCTTGCGAGGAGAACGAAGTAGCGACCGTAGGCTTGCGCCCCGCAACGTGTCTGATGCGCGGCCGCCGACCTTTGATCGTGGTCAGCTTGCGTGAAGGACTACGCTAGCGGGTGATTCGCTTTCTGTAGGGAAAGATTTTTCTTACCTGCCGCTGCACCGCGAAGCCCAAGAGGCCGCAGAGCAATGCCAGGTAGGCGCACCGGATCAAAGCGAGCGGCAGGATGCCGTCAAAGTCTTCGCCGGTGAAGGTGAACTTCGGTACATTTCGCAAGGCGTCGAAATCCATGAACTGCCTGCGGGCGAGAAATCCCAGCGTATATTTGCGCCACTGCTCGTGGTAGTTGATGGCGGCAAGGCGGAAGCCGGAGTAGCGGGCCAGGCCTGTTCCGGCCAGATCGTCCACCCCGTATTGCGCTACGAGATAGGGAGAGAGCCAGGCGGTGGCGATTGAGATCTCGTCGAGCCGTCGGACTGTATCTTCAAATTCCTTCAATTTGGGGGCGATGGCTTCCTCAATCCGCAAATTCAGCAGGGCCGCGGCCTGTGTCTCGGGCAGAGGTTGGCCCGGGCCGAGCGCTTTCAGGCCTTGTCTTTCGAGGTAGCGGTCTATCGCCTGAAGGTCGTCCAGCTTGTATTGTTGTGTCAATTTGCGCCGTTCCACCAGCAGGGGAAGGCGGCCCTTGGGCCGCTCGATCGTCAGGGCAAAGGTTTGCAGCAATTGCGGCAGAAGGAATGCCACGAGCATGAAGATTCCGGCATAGTGAAGCGTCGCCGTAGGGAAGGACCGGGAGCGCAGCAGCAGGAAGCTGAAGAGCAAAATCCAGCTAAAGAGATAGAGGCTGATCATCAGTACCCAGATAGTGATGCGGCCCAGCATTTCATTGGAACTGAGCTGAACTCCGGCGGAGTACAGGCAGGCAATCGTGACCAGCAAGACAAAGCCGGCGGAGGCCAGCAAGGGCAACAGAACCCGCTCAATGATGAAATCAGTCAGGCGCACCTCGCCTGACAGTAGCTTTTCTGCGTCGCCCCGCGCGGCGCATTTCCGGTAGATGAAGAACGACAGCGGAATCAGGGCTATGGGCAGGAAGATGAGCATGGCAAAGGAAAAGTCCACCCGGCCATAGCGCCGCCGGGCGGGATGCTCGATCGGGTCGACATTGGAGAGAGGCCGTACTGCCGCCATGCGGATCAGGTGCATCGACGGGGCAATCCCGGTGAAGCCGGAACTCAGTTGCGCCATCGGAGAGGTTTCAAGAATAATCTCCCGGTAGGTCGCTGCCGGGTCAGCGGACAGTGCTTCGAGGCTGGCTCCCGCATGCAATTTTCGCTGCGTCTCATGGAGCCGGGAGGTAGTGGAGCTGGCAAAGAGCAACACTATCGCGGTGATCAGGGCCAGGGTCAATTGCTGGAGGGTTCGCTTCCAGAAGGGAGTCATAGCGTTTCTTCCACCTTGGCAAACCGGAAAGCATAGGCGAGGCTACCGACGATGATTCCCAGAAAGCCTAACCAGGGAAGCAGACAGGTGCCGAGGGCCCATTCCGGTGAAGGGATCCTCGATTCGAGAAAAGGGAACTGGCTCCAGTAGTCACTCCCGCGGGCGAGTCGCTCCGCAGCGGGGCCGCTGGAGACGGAAACGTCCGAATAGACCTTGTTGATGATGGCGTCCCAGAAGCGGTCTGCCTCAACGAGTTGGCCTCTTTCACTGGCGAAGTCAGTACCGGCCAGCGCACTGGAACTGATCTGAATTGCCGCCAGCGGCAGCACCATCGACAAGGCCTGCTCGAGCCGTTCCTGCTTTTGAAAAATGGTTTCAAGCTCCGCTCTCAGCCGGAAGCCGACCTCACGGTGGTGACGCTCTTCCCGCTGCAGCATCAGCGCGGAGAAGTTGACGGGCACTTTCTCCGGGCTGTCCGCTTTGTAGTCGCGGAGGATTTCACTGTAGAAGCGGCGTTGGCGGTCTGCCCGCGATTCTACGCCACCGTAGCCGCTGCGGACTTCTGATTCCAGCCGCCTGGCGTAGGTGTCGAGGGTGGGCAAAGGGAATAACGAAGCTGCCAGATTGATCGTAAGGGGCCGCGCTAGCGTGAAATTGAAGAGCCAGAAGAGCACGAGGATGCCGACGGCGCGCGGCAGAGTTGAGGAACATTGAAAGGCCAGCCAGCAGATGGTGCCCGCGGCGAGTGCGTAAAGCACGTAGGCCCCCAGGATCAGCATGAGTCGAAGGGCTCCCTCCAGCCCGAGGCTTTGGCGCTGCAGGATTGCCGTTAACAAACAGCAGATTGCGACCATGGGCCCGGCAAATTCGATGAGCTGGGTTTGCAGGCTGGTCCAGGATTGGAGGGTGAGTGAACGTTTCTTGCCGACCTGGATCCAGCCCAGCAGGATGGCGAGACAGGGAATGATGTACTGCGCAAACATGGCGGCCGTCAGGCTGATCTGACGGCCGGCGGGGAAGATGTCATAACCGAGTTGATCTTGGGCGCGGGTGACGCGAGTAAGCTGCAGCCAGAGACTTTGCGCGAGCCAGGCACCATCGCCGGTGTCAAAGGCTCCCAGCGGGGATACGGCCGTGGGCACATAGAGTGCCGCTGCCAGCGTGTCCAGGGGGAAGGCCGGGGGATGGTTGACCCAGATTTGCCGCATGGTCTGATTGGCGGTTTGCGCCTCGTCCATCAACTGCGCGTTCTGCCACCACTGCAGAACCACCAGCAGGATTCCTGCCAGCGGAATAAAAATTCGTGCCCATTTGAGGAGGCGTTGAAGCACTCCGGCCTTGCCGTCCGTCATAAGACTTACAGTTTCTCACGCACGCCGTGGCTGCTGGTCATGCCAAAATAAAGGCGTCCGTCAAACAAGTTTGTGGCAATAAGAGTTCAAATACCCCAGCGCGCATTTCTGGTGCGCATTCTGTTCAGTCGCGTGGGCCGCATTGTCCTCGCGCTGAGTGCGTTTCTGTTGGTGAGCGGGCTGCTTGCCTTCGGGTTCCTTTACAGCAAGTATTCGCGGGAAATCGACGAAAAGCTGGCCATTGGCCCCTTTCGCAATGCTTCCCGGATTTATGCGGCTCCGCATGTTCTGGCACTGGGTGATCCGATTGATCGTGATGAGCTGGTCGCTCAACTCCGCCGCAGCGGCTACAGCGAAGCCTCCGGGAACCCCATGGGTCACTACGTACTGCGAGGCGATGCGGTAGAAATTTATCCTGGACCCGACTCCTACTTTGCGCGCGATGGTGGCCTGGTGCGTATTGTCGACGGGAGCATCACCCAGATTCTGTCGCTGGCCGACAACTCCGTCCGCAATCAATATCAGCTTGAACCCGAACTGGTCACCAATCTCTTTGACCGTTCGCGGCAGAAGCGCCGGATGGTGCGCTATGAGGATCTTCCCAAACTGCTGGTCAACGCCGTTGTCAGCGTGGAGGACAAGCGCTTTTTCAGTCATGCCGGTTTCGACCCCATTCGCATCGCCAAGGCCGTCATGGTTGACGTTTCCACCGGACGCCATGCGGAAGGCGCATCCACGATCACGATGCAGTTGGCGCGCGGCTTTTTCCTTTCGATGGAAAAGACCTGGACGCGCAAGCTGAACGAAGTCGTCTACACGGTGATTCTGGAACAGAAGCTCACCAAGGAACAGATTTTTGAGTATTACGCCAATTACGTTCCGCTTGGCTGGCGCGGTGGCTTCAACATTTTTGGCTTTGGCGAGGCTGCCCAAGCCTATCTCGGCAAAGATGTCCGCGACCTCACTTTGCCGGAGGCCGCACTGCTGGCCGGACTGATCCAGCGCCCGAGCGCCACCAATCCTTTTCTTTACCCGGATCGCGCCAAGAACCGCCGCAACATCGTGCTTCGGTTGATGCGTGACAACGAGTATATTGACGACAAGCTGCTGGCCAGTGCCCGCGCGGGCGAGGTCCGCGCCGTGCGGGGCAACGGTGATGCGGCCGACTCCTCCTACTTTGTTGATCTGGTCAACGACTCGCTCACCCAAAAGCATCCCGAGCTTGATTTCCAGGACGGCGGCTTTCGCGTCTATTCCTCGATTGACCTTGACCTGCAGCGCGATGCGGCTGAAGCGATGCGCCTTGGCTTGAAAGAAGTGGATGAGGCAATTGCCCGCTGTCACAAAAAGGGCAAGGATGGCAAAGTGCCGGAGGTGCAGGCCGCACTGGTAGCCATCGACCCGGTAACGGGTGAGATCAAAGCGCTGGTGGGCGGCCGCAATTACGGCCTTTCCCAACTGAACCGTTCCATGGCCAAACGCCAGCCGGGTTCCATCTTCAAGCCGCTGGTTTTTGCTGCTGCGTTGAACACGGCGCTTTTCGACAGTGAGCGCGTCTTTACGCCCACCTCGGTGCTGATTGATGAGCCCACCACCTTCTACTACGATGGCCGCAGCTACGAGCCTGGCAATTTCGGCGAAAAATATTATGGCCCGGTCACCATGCGCACGGCGCTGATGAAGAGTCTGAACATACCGACGGTCAAAATGGCCGAAGCTGTTGGCTATGGCGAGGTTGTGAAATTGGCCCGGCGCGCGGGACTGAATCTGGATGTGAGAGCGACACCGGCTGTCGCCCTGGGCGCTTATGAAGTAACTCCGATTGAGATGGCCGGTGCGTATACGATGTTTCCTTCGGGGGGCGTGGCAGCGCGTCCGAATTGGGTTCGTTCCATACGCGACCGCTTTGGGGGCAATGTCTTTGAGCACAAGACGGAGCGTCATGAAGTGCTGGACCCCCGGATCAACTACATCATGGTGAACATGATGGAAGACGTGGTGCGGGCTGGCACGGGCGCGGGCATTCGTTCCCGTGGCTTTCGTCTGCCTGCGGGTGGCAAGACCGGGAGCAGCCGCGATGGCTGGTTTGCCGGCTTTACGTCCAAACTGGTCTGCGTTGTGTGGGTTGGCTTCGATGATAATCGCGACATCAAGCTGGAAGGCTCCAAGAGTGCGCTGCCGATCTGGACCGAGTTCATGAAGCGGGCCCATGGTCACCGCGAGTACCGGAATGTGCGCGGCTTTGAAGCTCCCGAGGGCGTTGTGTCGGCGGAAGTGGATGTTGCCACCGGCAAGCTCGGGATGGGACGCAATGAGGTTTATGTAGCGGGCACGCAGCCGGTTGAGGGCGTGAGTGGGCAGACGCAGGTCTTTGGTTGGGATTTGCCCGATGAAGACAAGCCGGAGCGCGATGTGCGCTCGGCGGATTCCGGGCAGTCCCGGGGCGGAAAAAGTGTCACGGTACGACGTGAAACCGCGGATTCCGCTGCGGGTGGGCAGAGCCCTTCGGCCAAACCGGCTGACCCTGCGGAGAAGAAAGGCATCTGGGGAAGACTCAGGTCCATTTTCAAGTAAAGTTTTTTTGATTAGAATTGGGTCAGTGTGAGGTGCTGTATGCGTTTTCGCAGCCTGGTCGTTTCTTTTCTGCCGCTGGCCGTGGCTTTTGCCCAGCCAACAGCCTCCAATTTTGCCAATACCCCAACCACTCCCGGGATTCCGGTGAGTGTTCCCTCAACAGGACAGCCCAAGTCTGAGCTGAGCCACGAAATGCGTGGCGACATTTACATGGCTCGCAAGATGTATCGCGAGGCGATTGAGATGTACCAGCAGATGCCGGCTGACTCGTATGTTTCCTGGAACAAGCGCGGGATTGCTTACCACCAACTCGGGCAGATGGTCCTGGCCCGCAAAAGCTACGAGCGGAGCATCAAGGTAAACAAGACTTACGCTGAGGCAATCAACAATCTTGGCACCGTAGCCTATGCCCAGCGGAACTACCGCCGCGCCACGAATTACTACAAGAGAGCACTGGCTCTGACGCCGCTTTCCGCCAGCATTCACTCCAACCTGGGTACGGCGCTCTTCGCGCGCAAGAAATACGCCCAGGCCATCGAATCCTACGAGAAGGCGCTGGCCATTGACCCCAATGTCTTTGAGCATCGCAGTTCGCAAGGCACCATTCTGCAGGAGCGGACGGTGGAGGAGCGCGCCAAGTTTCACTATGAACTGGCGCGGGTCTATGCCAAGAATGGCCAGGGTGAGCGCGCCTTGCAATATCTGCGTAAGGCGCTGGAGGAAGGCTTCAAGGAGCGCGCCAAGATTGCCGATGAAGGGGCATTTGCCGCACTGCGGGACAATCCGGAGTTTCAAACTCTCTTGACGACGGAATTTCGTGCACTCTAGGCAGGCTGCACTTTTTGCAGTTTTCAGTGTCTGGCTTTGGTCTGCCGCCTGTTCCAGGCCCGCTCTCACCCCAGCGAATCCTCGCGTCACGCTGGTGCAGTTCGACAATCAGTCAGTAGCCGCCGAAAAGTGGGTTGCGGTGTTGATTTCGGCAGTTTCCGCGCACCAGTTGCAGAGCAGCGCCGAGATTGCCCTGACTCTGGCAGAAGATGCCGAAGGCTGGAGGTCGAATGGCTCAGGCCGCTACATCTCCGGACATTACCGGCGCGACGGCGAAAAATTTCGGATTCAGGCCTTTCTCACCGATTCGCAGACGAACCGGCAGCTTGCCAGGGCGGAAGGCCTGGCTTCCGAGCAGGAAGTACCGCAGGTAGCCGGGCAGCTTTGGACTCAACTGCTTGGCCTGCCGGTACAGAAATTGTCCTCCCCTGCTGCGTGGACAGATCTTGCCAAAGCACTGGCCAGTCAGGATGAGGCCTCCCTGGCTGACTTTGTACAGTCCCAGCCCGGTTTTGCGCCGGCTTACCCGCTCCTGGCCCGGCAATTGATCGTGCGCGGCCAGACGCAGAAGGCGCAAGCGCTGGCGCAATCTTTCCCGGCAGGCGGCGATCCGCTCTCGAGGGCACAACTCAACTTCACCCTGGCTGCCAGCCCCGAGGCTCGTCTCAACGCTCTTGAGGCGCTGTTGGTCTTTCGTCCGCGCGATCCGGTTCTGCTGGCCGATCTCGCGCAAAGTGCGGCCAATCTGCGGCAATGGGATCAGGCCACCGCTCACTTCGAAGCCCTGACCCGCATCGAGCCCTCACGAGTGGAATGGTGGAATGCGCTTGGCTATGCCCAGGCCAACCGTCTGCAACTCGACAAAGCGGTGCAGGCTCTCACGGAATACCGGCGGCTGGCCCCGAACGACCCGAACAGTATCGATTCCCTTGGTGAGGTGCACTATCTCAATCGCCGCTTTCCGGAAGCAGCCGGGTTTTTCGATGAGCAGGCCCGCCGCTATCCCGCCTTCCAAAACGGCGTGGGTTGGCGCAAAGCCGCCTTCGCTTACGCCAATGCGTCGAAGCTCAAAGAGGCGGATGAACGTTTTGAGCAATGGATGCGTTTGATCAGTGCTCAGGCGAGCCCCAGTGCTCAGGCGTTCCAGCGGGCGCTTTGGCTGGCCCGGACCCGCCGCGCTGCGCCGGCCTTCGCACTACTGGAACGCGAGGCTGCGGGCAGTTCCGGCGAGCGCAAGACATTGGCCGGGTTGCATGCTGCCATGCTGCGTTTCGGGTTGGAAGGTGCCGTTCCCGCGCCGGCTGACTGGCAGCGCTGGGGCGGGGAACTGCGCGAGGGCAATGCCCGCAATGAGCTTTTGGTTTTCGCTCTGCTGGCCCAGCCTGTATCGAATCCAGCGGTCTTGCGCCAGCGCGTTGCCGCAGCCGTTCCCCAGCCTCAGATGGCGGCTTTGCGGCAGGAATTATTGGGTGCCGTGGATGCCCTTACGGGACCCGATCCGGACCTGAAGAGTGGCGTTTTCCCGCTGCCAAATGCGCAGGACAGCGTCATCGACGCCTTGCTTTTGCGCAAACGTCCGGCTGTGTTACAGTAGGAAAGTTGTCAGGCGGCCTTCTTGCGGAGACTGTCGTCACCGATTCACTCTTTGGTTTTTTCCTGGAGCAGTTTCGTCGAGAGGGTTCGTGCGCATCTGGATAGGTGGCCGAGCGGTCAATGGCAACAGACTGTAAATCTGTCGGGTCTTGCACCCTACGAAGGTTCAAATCCTTCCCTATCCACCATCTCTAAATTGCGCCCTCCGTCCTGATACAGTAGTAAAGGCGGGCTGATGTAGCTCAGTTGGTAGAGCGCGTCCTTGGTAAGGACGAGGTCACCGGTTCAAGCCCGGTCATCAGCTCCATTAGAATTTTTCCCTCGAAATCACTGAAGGCGCGACCACCATGGCGAAAGAAAAATTTGACCGTAGCAAGCCGCACGTCAACGTAGGAACGATCGGACACATCGATCACGGCAAGACGACCTTGACGGCTGCGATTACGAAGGTGTTGTCCAAGCACAACCCGAAGAACACGTTCCGGAGCTTCGATTCGATCGACAACGCGCCGGAAGAAAAAGCGCGCGGTATCACAATCGCGGCGGCCCACGTTGAGTACGAAACGCCGAACCGGCACTACGCTCACGTGGATTGCCCCGGCCACGCCGATTACATCAAGAACATGATCACGGGTGCGGCGCAGATGGACGGCGCGATTCTCGTGGTGGCGGCCACGGACGGCCCGATGCCCCAGACGCGTGAGCACATTCTGCTGGCCCGTCAGGTCGGCGTGCCTTACATCGTTGTCGCTTTGAACAAGACCGACATGGTGGACGACGCCGAATTGCTCGAACTGGTTGAGTTGGAAGTTCGCGAATTACTTTCGAGCTATCAGTTCCCGGGCGACGATCTGCCGGTGGTGAAGGTTGCAGCACTCAACGCGCTCAATGGCGAGCCGGAGTGGGAAGCCAAGATTGACGAGCTGATGGAAGCTGTCGACAAGTACATTCCGATGCCGGAACGCGCGATCGACAAGCCCTTCATCATGCCGATTGAAGACATCTTCTCGATCCAGGGCCGTGGCACGGTCGTCACGGGCCGCATCGAACAGGGCATTGTGAAGGTGGGCGAAGAAGCTGAGATTGTCGGCTTCACGGCCACGCGCAAGACGACCGTGACGGGCGTCGAAATGTTCAAGAAGCTGCTGGACGAAGGCCGGGCCGGCGATAACGTGGGCCTGCTGCTGCGCGGCATTGAAAAGACGGACGTGGAGCGTGGTCAGGTAATCGCCAAGCCGGGTTCGATCAAGCCGTTCAAGAAGTTCAAGGGCGAAGTATACGTGTTGAGCAAGGAAGAAGGCGGCCGTCACACGCCGTTCTTCAATGGGTATCGTCCGCAGTTCTACTTCCGCACGACGGACGTAACGGGCGTGGCCAAGCTGCCGGCGGGTACCGAGATGGTAATGCCGGGCGACAACGTGCAGATGGAGATCGAGCTGATTACGCCGGTCGCCATGGACAAAGGTTTGCGTTTCGCAATCCGTGAAGGTGGCCGCACCGTCGGCGCCGGCACGGTTAGCGAAATCAT
>CAZECF010000126.1:0-9328 GCA_964510335.1 uncultured Bryobacter sp.
GCTCCGCCCGTGTGGAGCGACGTATTCCAATGCTCCTCTACAGCAAAGAGGTTGGGAAGCTCAAACAGCTGAAGCAAGGTTTAGCGCTTTATCGGATGGTTTTCGGTCAACCCCGCCAAGAAGATTTGCTGTTCAGCCTGGGTCAGAATGGCAAGCATGAATCTATGGATTTAACTGATTGGTTGATTTCGCTCCAGCCCCCGGAAGTTGACGTGGATGATCAGCCAGCCGAGGAAAACACTTCAATTAAATAACCTGCCTGTTCCGAAGTTAATGCAGATCTCGATCAACACCTTGGGAACTCCCACCGCCTCCACCACTTTCATTTCTTCAGGCTTGGTTGATTCCGCTGGACATGGCGCGGAGGCCGCTGGTCATTTTGTTGCTTTCTTCCTGGCTTTCGAGCATGCGGATGAAGATGGGCACCAAAACCGGATCGCGCCAGCCGGCCTCGACTTCCTTTTCCAACTGTCGGCAGGCTTCCGAAACGCTCAAGGCTTTCTTGTAGGAACGTTCACTCGACAAGGCGTCGAAAACGTCAGCGATTTGGAGAATTCTGGCCAGTAGCGGAATGTTTTCGCCCTTCAACCGGTCCGGGTAGCCCGTGCCGTCCCACTTCTCGTGGTGGTGCCGGACGATCGGCAGTACATTCGACAGGCTCTTCATCGGACGGCAAATTTCTTCCCCGCGAATTACGTGGCTGCGCATGATGCGCCACTCGTCTTCGGTTAGCTCGCCCGTCTTGTTGAGGATCGAATCGGGGATGCCGATTTTGCCGATGTCGTGCAGGTAGCCGCCGCGATGCAGCGCCAACAATTCGTTCCGGGAAAGTCCGAGACGGATGCCGAGTTCCACACTGAAATAGGAAAGCCGACGGCAATGGTCGGAGGTGCATTTATCGCGTTCTTCGACGGCTTGCGCCAGCGTGAAGAGGATGCTCTCGACCTCATCGAGGGAATCGAGGGCCGCCTTATGGCGCAGCATCGAGAGCACGCGAGCTTTGAGAACGCTGGGGTGCGAGGGTTGGAGCAGAAATTCATCAGCCCCGTTGGTGAGGCCTTCCACTTCATGCTCGCTGCCTTCTACACTCGTGAGCATCAGCACCGGAAGTAACTGTGTAGCCCGGTTGGACTTCAATTGACGGCAGAAGACCATACCGCTCGATTCCGGCAGAAACATGTCGCAAATGACGAGATCCACACGCTCGCGGGTCAGAATGTCAAAGGCTTCGCTCGGCCGCCTGGCTTCAATAAATCGTGCCCCCGTGCAATTCAGAGTTGCGCGCACCACGCGCCGATTCAGATCAAAACCATCCACCAGCAGGATTGTCGGCTCGGTGTCGAGCACGGTGAAGAGCTCGACATGCTCGCCGATGGCGGGAAGTGGCGTTGCGACGGACAAACTGCTCATTGCTAAGAGAAGAATCGGTTCCCGGCCTTAGCTTCATTAGGAGAAAGTTGCTGAAAAAGTACTAGGATGAAGGAGATATGAACGCCAAGCTCTTAATCTGTTCGCTATTTGTTTGCTCACTTTCGGCCGAGACGCTGAAGCAAGGAGAGCGGGACCGGGCCATGAGCGAGTTGCACGCCTCCCGCAAAATGGTAATTGATGCAGCCTCCAATTTGTCGAAGCGGCAACTGGAGTGGAAGCCCGCGCCCGAAAAGTGGTCTGTGGCCGATGTGGTGGAACACCTGGCGGCGACGGAAGACTTCCTGATGGAGCAGTACCGGCAGGTGGTCAAGCAGAATCCCGATCCGGCGGCGAAACCGGGCATGAAGGATGAGGAAGTGCTGAAGAATATCCGGAGCCGGGACCAGAAGGTGAAGGCGCCTGAGCCCTTGGTGCCCAAGCGCACTTTTGCCGATACGGCAGCGGCACTGGCGGCCTTTCAGCAACGGCGCGATCGCAGCATTTCTTTTGTTGAGACGACACAGGATCAGGACTTGCGCCTGAAGATCCTGAAGGGCTTCAACATGGATGCCTACCAATTGTTCCTGATGATGGCCTCGCACGCGCAAAGGCATGTGGACCAGATTGCGGAGATTCGCGCGACGCCGGGCTTTCCGTCGAAGTAGCTAGATAAAGAGCGGCGCGGCGACGAGCGTAATGGTGCTGAGGAGTTTGATCAGCACGTGAATTGAAGGCCCGGCGGTGTCCTTGAAGGGGTCGCCGACGGTATCACCGACGACGCTGGCCTTGTGGGCATCGGAACCTTTGCCGCCGTGGTTGCCGAGTTCGATGTACTTTTTGGCATTGTCCCAGGCGCCGCCGCCATTGTTCATGAAGGTGGCCATCAGAATGCCGGTAATGGTGCCGACCATGAGCATGGCGGCGACGGCACAAGCACCCATGGGTGTGCCGTCTTCAGCGGGGGGCAGATTCTTGAAAATCATCCCAACGGCGACGGGTGCCAGGATCGGGAGTGAGCCTGGCAGAATCATGGCCTTGAGAGCACCGGCCGTGACAATGTCCACGCATTGGGAATAGCTGGGGTCGGACGTACCGGCCATGATGCCGGGGTTTTCGCGGAACTGGCGGCGGACTTCCTGAATGACGGTTTGCGCAACTTTGCCGACGGCCTGGATGGCGAGCGAACTGAAGACGAAGACCAGCATGCCGCCGAGGAGTGCGCCAATGAAGACGGGTACCTGGCCGATGTCAACGCTGAAGGGGATCTCTTCAAAGGGCTTGTCGAGGCGCTTGGAGAGCACGAGCTTGACGTCATCGATGTAGGCGCTGAAGAGCAGGAAGGCGGCCAGCGCGGCGCTGCCGATGGCGTAGCCCTTGGTGAGGGCTTTGGTGGTGTTGCCGGCGGCGTCGAGCAAGTCCGTGCGATGGCGGACTTCGGCCGACTGCTTGGACATCTCGGCGATGCCACCGGCGTTGTCCGTAATGGGGCCAAAGGTGTCCATAGCGAGCACATAGGCGGCGGTGGACAGGACGCCCATGGTGGCGATAGCCGTGCCGTAGAGACCGCTTGCAATTGCGCTTACCCCGGGCAGGGCGGCCTGCATGCCGAGCCAGTAAGACCCGAAGATGGCGGCGGTGATGGTGACGACCACGAGGCCGGTGCATTCCATGCCGATAGCGAGTCCGGAAATGATGGTGGTAGCGGGGCCGGTGGTGCAGGACTCGGCGATGAAGCGGACGGGGCGGTAATTGTGGTCGGTGTAGTACTGCGTGAGAAAGACGAAGAAGAAGCTGGTGATGATGCCGACGACACCGGCGGCGAAGAGCCAGAGGTTGCCGCCGAGGAGCTGTTGCACGGCGATGTAGAAGCCGCCGATGGCGATGAAGCTGGAGACATAGAAGCCGCGGTTGAGAGCCTTCATCGGGTCTTCTTCGCCGCGCAGACGGACCGAGTAAATTCCGAAGACGCAGGCAATGATGCCGAGGGCGGAAGCGTAAAGCGGGAAGAGGACGCCGGAGAGGCCGAAGACTTTGTAGAGGGTGACGCCGAGAATCATGGCGCCGATGTTTTCGGCGGCATTGGATTCAAAGATGTCAGCACCACGGCCGGCGCAATCGCCCACGTTGTCGCCTACCAGGTCGGCGATGACGGCGGGGTTGCGGGGGTCGTCTTCCGGAATGCCGGCTTCGACTTTGCCGACAAGGTCCGCGCCAACGTCAGCCGCCTTGGTGTAGATACCACCGCCCAACTGGGCAAAGAGGGCGACGAAGCTCGCGCCGAAGCCAAAGGCAACGATCTGGCCGGGAACGTCCTGCGGCTGATTGACGCCATCGAAGAAAGCGAAGAGAAGTCCAACGCCGAAGAGCGACAAGGACGTGACGGCGATGCCGGTGACCGCGCCGCCACGGAGAGCGATCTGCATGGCTTCTCCGAGACTGTTGCGAGCGGCAGAGGCGACCCGGATGTTGGCGCGAATCGAAACCCACATGCCGCTAAAGCCGGCGGCGATGGAGCAGACTGCGCCGAAGATAAAGCTGATGGTCATGCGGGAGGCAAGCTGGGCGTCGTCTTTACCGAAGAGGTAGGCGCAGTAGATGATGATGGCGAGCAGGACGGCGAGACCGGCAATGGTGCGATTCTGACGGCTCATGTAAGCCTCAGCGCCACTCTTGATGGCATCAGAGATGCGGCGCATCTCGGGAGTTCCGGTGTCTTTGGCTAGCACTCCACGGGCGAGAAAAATGGCAACAAGCATGCCGAGGGCGCTGATGCCGAGGATGGTGAGGAGCGTAGTCTGGCCATTGGCGGCTTCTGGCGATGCCTGAAGCCACAGCGCAAACGGGGCGTTGAGGATGGAATTCACGATGAAAAAGACCTTTCCGAATTACGAAAACGTTTGCTAGCTTAACCGATTTGACATGCGGCTAGCAATAAAGTTGCGGCAGCGTCGTCGAGATTTTTTATAATTGCCGCAATGCTGCGAACACTTGTGCTGGTGATGCTTTGGGGAGGCTTGCCCTTGGCGGCCCAATCCGGGGCCTACGATCTGGTGATCACGGGTGGACGCGTGATGGACCCGGAGAGCGGCCTCGATGCCGTGCGCAATGTCGGGATCCGGGATGGCAAGATTGCAGCCGTTTCGACGCGGCCGCTCAGAGGACGCCGCGAGCTCGATGCGAGGAACCTGGTGGTAGCGCCCGGCTTTATTGATCTGCATTCGCACGGCATCAACAATGCGAGCAACGAGTATCAGGCGCATGATGGCGTAACGACGGCGCTGGAGCTGGAAGCGGGTATGCCGTCGGTGGAAGCTTACCTCCGTTCGCGCGAAGGCAAGGCCCTGATTCACTATGGCGCCACGGTGGCGCATGCCGCGGCAAGGGTGAAAGCGATGAAGGAGTTTGCTTCGACGTACGAAATCAATTCCGTGGCGCCGATGAGTGGCATCCCGCTTGCGGGAAGGAACGCGAGCCTGAAAGATGACGAAGAGTACAGCCAGATGGCTTATCTGATGGAGCAAGGCTTGAAGGCCGGGGCGCTGGGTGTAGGAGTGATTCCGGCTTACCTGCCGGGGGCGACGCGAGGGGAGATTTATCGCGTGTATCAGATGGCGGCGCGGTGGAAGGTGCCGGTTTATACGCATGTGCGCGGCAGAGGCGAAGAGGGGGTGCAGGAGGCGGTGGCGAATGCGACGGGGTCGGGGGCAAGCGTGCACATTGTGCACTTGAACAGTTCGACGCGCGGGTCGATTCCGTTGATGCTCGACATGATTGCCGGGGCGCGGCGGCGTGGGGTGGACATCACGACGGAGGCTTATCCGTACACGGCTGGATCGACGTTTATCGAGTCGGCCATTTTTGATGAGGGTTGGCAGGAGTCCATGCAGATTTCCTATGGGGATTTGCAGTGGCAGGCGACGGGGGAAAGGCTGACCAAGGAGACCTTTGAGAAGTATCGCGAGCAGGGCGGGATCGTGCTCCAGCACAGCATGAAGCCGGAATGGATTCGCCTCGCGATGTCTTCGCCCTTTGTGATTGTGGCTTCGGACACGATGCCGTATGCGCGCGGAGCGCATCCCCGGGGAGGCGGAACCTTCAGCAAGGTCCTGGGCGAGTATGTGCGGGAGATGAAGGTTACGACGTTGATGGAAGCGCTGCGGCGGATGACGCTGCTGCCAGCGCAACGGCTGGAGAGCATGGCTCCGCAGATGAAGTTGAAGGGGAGGATTCGAGTGGGGGCGGATGCCGACATTGCGATTTTCAATGCTGAGACCGTCAAGGATACGGGGACTTATGAGACGGGGCCGCAGTTTTCAGACGGGATCATGCATGTGCTGGTGAACGGTGTGGCGGTGGTGCAGGATGGCAAGACGGTAGCGGACGTTTTTCCGGGTAAGGCGGTGATGGGGAATTATGGGGAGCGCAAATAGCTTGACCGCAGGCTAGAGCTTCGGCTATGCTCGCAGCAATGGCCCCTCGCCACTCGTATCGATTCTGGTTTTGGTTTTTCGCCAACAGCGAACGAGTGGAGCTGTCTGCCATGACGTAATTTTTCCCAGAATACTGGAATCGTCTCAAGGCCCACTCGGAAGCTACCGGGTGGGCTTTTTGGCGTTTTGACAAGGAGTTTTTATGAAGATACTGGCAAGCCGGGAGACGCAACCGGACAATAGCGTCGTCCGCGTTGGCGAGACTGCTTTTGGCGATGGCGGCTTTGTCGTGATGGCCGGGCCGTGCAGCGTGGAGAGTGAAGAACAACTGATGGCCTGCGCCGCAGCGATTGCGGATGCGGGCGGGCAGTTGCTGCGCGGCGGAGCCTTCAAGCCGCGAACCTCGCCTTATGAATTTCAAGGGCTGGGCGAAGAAGGCTTGAAGCTGCTGGCCAAGGCACGGGAGCGATTCGGGCTGGGCATCGTGACCGAAGTGATGACCGAGGCCGACGTGGATCTGGTGGCCGACTACGCCGACCTGATGCAGGTGGGGGCGCGGAACATGCAGAACTTTGCGCTGCTGCGGGCTCTCGGTCGGCGCGGCAAGCCGGTGCTGCTCAAGCGGGGAGCTTCGGCAACTCTCAAGGAATGGTTGCTGGCGGCTGAGTACATACTGGCGGAAGGCAATCCCGATGTGGTGCTTTGCGAGCGCGGAATCCGGGGCTTTGACACGCATACGCGCAATGTTTGCGATATCGCTGCTGTGCCGGCCATGCAGGAGCTGACGCACTTGCCGGTGATTCTTGACCCCTCGCACGCAACCGGGCGGCGGAGCCTGGTTCCGCCGCTGGCACGGGCCGCGCTTGCCGTGGGGGCCGATGGTTTGCTCGTCGAATGTCATCCGGACCCGGAGCGGGCGTGGAGCGATGGAGCGCAAAGTCTGGACCTGACGGCCTTCCGCGAAATGATGGCAAGCCTGCCTTGCCGTATCCTGAAGGCGTGAAGGCTTGGCTGGCGGCATTGGCGGTGTTGGCGATCGGGGGCTTGTACTTTTGGAGCCAACACCGGGGCATGAGTTTGGCGGATCAGGTGGCGCATCTGCCGACGGCGGACGGGATCTTTGTTGTCGCCGATGGCGCGGTGGTGCGGAAGATCGGCGGAGAAGCGGGTGGCGAAGAAGATGAGTTTCAGGACTTTGTTTCCCGCACCGGATTTGATTACCGCCAGGATCTGGACCGGCTGGTGGCCGTGATCGGCGAGCCGCACAGTTACTATGTGGCGGCAGGCCGTTTTGACTGGAAGAAGATCTCTACGTACGCCGGGAATTGTGTGAAGGGCGTTTGTTCGATGCCGGCCAGCCAGCCGGGCAAGTGGATCTCGCTGATGCAGTTGAACTCGGGCGCGATTGCGGTGGCGGTTTCCACCAATCAATTGGCGGTGGGCGAGATGGAAGCGAAGCGGAAACCGGTGGTGGAGTTTGAGGATTTGCCCTTTTTCGTCAAGGGCAAGGGGCGGCATTTTGCCCGTTGGGGATTGAGCGGCGAGGAGCAGGTGGAAGTGCGGCTGGCCGGGGAAGAACTGGAATTGAAAGCCGGCACGGTGACGCGGCGGATTCCCTTGGGGAAGATATTTGAATGAAGATTCTGGTGGTTGGCAATCTGGTGCTGGATATCCTGGCGTGGCCGGTAGAGAAGATCCGCTGGGATTCGACGGTGTGGGTGGAGAGGCTGGCGCGCAGCGTCGGGGGCAATGGGGCGAATACCAGTTATACGCTGGCGCGCATGGGCAGCCAGGTGAGTCTGGTAGGGGCGGTGGGCCGGGACGCGGAAGGCGAAGAATTGCTGGGGATTTTGGGCAAAGCCGGGGTGGATGTGAAGAAGGTGAGGAAGCTCGCTTTGCCGACGCCGACGACGCTGGCGCTGGTGAAGAAGAGTGGTGCCAGAGCTTTTGTGCACCGGCCCGGTGCCAGCCGGGAAGCGTTGACCGAGAAGATTGCGATGCGGGGATATCAGCACCTGCATGTGGCGAATCCATTTGGGGTGCCGGCGTTGCGGGTGCGTGCGCCGGAGTTGCTGGCCGCGGCGCGGGCGGCGGGCTTGACGACATCGATGGATACGGGCTGGGATTCGCGGGGGGAGTGGGGCAGCGTGGTAGTTCCCTGCCTCGATCATCTGGATTTGCTCTTCCTGAATGAAGAGGAAGCGCGATTGGTGACGGGGGCGAAATCGTGGCGGGCGGCTTTGCCGATGCTGACGGCGCAGCACGTGATTGTGAAGCGGGGCAAGCGGGGAGCGGTGGTGGATGGGGAACTGGTGCCGGGCTACAAGGTGGACGCAGTGGATTCCACTGGTGCGGGGGATGTCTTTGCGGGGGCGTTTCTGGCGGCCTGGACGCGCGGTTACTCGTTGCTGGAGGCAGGGGATTTTGCCAATGCCGCGGCGGCGATGAATGTGTTGGATTTGGGGTCGGTGGCGGGGGTGGGAGACTTCCAAGCAACCCTGAAGTGGAAGAAAGCGCGAAGGCAGCAGGGGTGATTTATATACCGGCGTACCAGGAGTATCCAAACTCTGGAGAGGCTGCGCCCAAACCCTTGCCGAACTGCTTCAAGTCATCGGTCAGGGTAAGGCTGTTCAGGAATTTCAGACTCTTGTAGCCAAGTTGGCGGGGGACGCGGAGACGCAGGGGGCCACCGAACGGGACGGGAATGTCGTTGCCATTCATGTCCAGGGCAACGAGGGTCTGCGAGTGTCGCGCTTCGTCGATATCAAGGCTATCCCACCAATCGGATTGGAAGGACCGATAAACAACGTAGCGGGCTTGGGGGAGTGCGCCGGCTTGCTGAAGGATTTGGGAAAGGGGAACACCAGTCCACTCGGCGATGTAATTCCATCCTTCTTCACATTGGAGAGAAGTGATGTGGCTGCTTTGCGGCATGGAACGAAGAGTGGAGATGCTGAGCGAGAGCGGCTCTGCGACCATGCCGTCCACCGTGAGGCGCCAATCCTCGAAGCCGGCTGCCTGGAGACTGGCAAAGTGATCGCCAAGTGGTGAGGTGGGGTTGGCGAAGGGCTTGAGCGAGATCTGGCTGCGCGGGAATTCGCGGGCCATCGCATGCTGCGCGAAGATGCGATTCGCGGCATAGCTGAGGGCGTTGCCAGGGCCATAGGGACCGCTAGCATCGGGGGGAACAAAACCATATTGAGGGGCAAGTCTAGCGGCGGTAGTGAGGCCCGCGAAGCCGATGCCAGTAGCGAGCCAATTTCGGCGAGAGAGGGTTTTCATGACTGCTCCGACGGCTGGGAGATGCGCCCGGTGATCATGGCATTCAAGCGAGGGACTATGCCCGTGAAGGCGACCATCGCCACATGGACGAGCACGAAGATCAGCAGGGACAGAGAAACAAAGAAGTGGAGAGTGCGGGCGGATTGCTGGCCGCCCAAGAGGGAGACGGATGAAGGAAAAACGGAGACAAAGGCCGGGGACATGGC
>CAZECF010000127.1:0-3594 GCA_964510335.1 uncultured Bryobacter sp.
CCGGTTCGAAGCTGAAATCCATATCGACCGTCTTGCGCTCTTCATTGATTGATCGCTCGCCCATCACCTTGGCATCCAGAAAGCCATTGCGCTTGATGGCTGCCTCCATCCGGCGCCGGCCCTCGTCTACTTCCCCCATGTTCGCTGTGACGCCCTGCCGGAAGCCTCCGATACGCAGCCAGTTTTCCGCCCGGCCTTCATCCCCCTGAAAGCGGATTTCGCCGAGGTTATACTCCTCGCCCTCAACCACCCTCACCATTACGTTTATGCCCTTGTTCTCCGCAGCTTTCTCGATCTGAATTTCGGGGAAGCTCACCTTTAACCTTCCCCGCGCCTCATAGAGAGGGCGGATCTTGAAGTTCAACAACTCGCGAAAATCTGCTTCCTTGAAAACCAGTCCCGTCGCGGCCGCTGCGATGACCGGGCGCAAATCTTCACCCCGCAGCAACTTGTTGCCGCGGAAGTCCACCTGGTAGACAGAGGGCGCGGGCCGTCGCGGACGAAACAAAGCCATCAGTTCACCCTTGTCATCGGGAATCAACTGGGCCCTGATCCGGTCCTCCGGCTCTGCCGCCGCAAAAGCAAGATTGAGGGCATCCTCATAGCGTCGCAGCACGGCCTGCGTAGCCGGGATCTGGTCCCCAAAGAGCGGATCTGTCTTGGCCAGAATCGCCTTGGCGTCCGCCACTTTGCCGGGAATATCTTCAAAGCGGATCGGATAGAACACGGTCACTTCCACCACGTCCCACTCGAGCGTATAGCCCTGGTCGCCGCGAGGTTCATACCGATAGGACACGCGGTCGAAGTAGCCGCACTCCAACAGGCGCTGCATCGCCTTGTCCATCTCCGCTACGCGCACGGACTGGCCCGGCGCAATCCCGGCGGCGGCCACCACCTGCTCCGCCTTCAAAATTTGATTGCCCTTGACCACCACAGCCTTGACAGGAAAGGGGCCATCCGGGGATTGGGCAGCGAGCCCGAGCGCAAAGAGAAAAATGAGAATCACGGTTGCCACTATTGTCTCTGACGGCGCAACCTTACGCCGCGTTGCCATACTTGACCGGCTGAGATGTTTCAGCAATTCTTAGGCTGCTTGATACACTAAAACAGAACTCATGTCATACGACGTCGTCATCATCGGAAGCGGGCCTGGAGGCTATTCAGCCGCAGTGCGCGCCGGCCAGTTCGGACTGAAAGTGGCCCTGATTGAAAAGCAGCCCAAGCTCGGCGGTACCTGCCTGCACGTAGGCTGCGTACCCACCAAGTCCCTCCTCCACACTGCTGGAGTTTGGGACTATTTCATGCACCCGGAACAGGAGGGCATCTCCTGCCAGGCCCCCGTGCTGCACTTCCCGAACGTGATCGACCGCAAGGCGAACATCGTTTCCAAGCATGCCAAGGGCATCGAATTTCTGATGAAGAAGAACAAGGTCGATGTCATTGCCGGCTATGGCCGCCTGCTGGGGGGTGGGAAGGTCGAAGTCGATAACAACGGCCAGAAGACGACGATTGAAGCGAAGGCCATCATCATCGGCACGGGCTCTGAGGCCCGCATGCTCCCCGGCCTGAAGCCGCAGTCGCCCCGCTTACTCACCAACGTCGAGATTCTCGAATTGCAATCTGTCCCCAAGACTCTTGGCATCATTGGTGCGGGTGCGGTTGGCGTTGAGTTTGCCAGCATCTTCCGCCGCTTTGGCAGTGAAGTCACCATCTATGAAATGCTTCCCCGTCTGGTGGCGGTGGAAGACGAAGAAGTCTCCAAGGAACTCGAACGCAGCTTCAAGAAAACCGGAATCCGGGTGGAGACGGGTGCCAAAGTCGACAACATTCAGGTCGGCGCTGACAGCGTCACCTTCACCACCACTCTCGCCAATGGCAAGGTCGAACAGGTAGAGGTGGAAAGCCTGCTGATCGCCGTCGGACGCAAGCCCAATACCGAAAACATTGGTCTCGAAAACACAAAAGTCGAAACCGACCGGGGCTTCATCAAGGTCAACGGCTTCCAGCAAACTGCGGAACCGGGCGTGTATGCCATCGGTGATGTCGTCGCCGGCACTCCGCAGCTGGCGCACGTCGCTACGGCTGAAGGTTTGGTTGCCATCGGCCATATTGCCGGCACGGAAGTGACCCCCATCAAGAAGAACCGCATCCCTGGTGCCACTTACACCGAACCGGGCATTGGCAGCGTCGGCCTCACTGAAGCTCAGGCCAAGGCAGCAGGCCATAAGGTGAAGGTGGGCAAATTCCCCTTCGCCGCCAATTCCAAAGCCTCGATTGTCGGGCACCACGAAGGCTTTGTGAAGGTGGTCGCCGATGAAACCTTCGGTGAAATTCTGGGCGTTCACATCATCGGCCATCACGGCTATGAGCTGATTGCCGAAGCCGTCGTCGCGATGGAAGCCGAAGCTACCGTCGAGACGATCATGAACACCATTCACGCTCACCCAACGCAGTACGAAGCCGTGGGCGAAGCCTTCAGCGCCGTCTACGGAATGGCGATCAATGCCTAATTTGGACGTCATCGACCTTGGCCTTCTTCCCTGGGAAGAAGCCTGGTCGATTCAGCAGGATTTCGTCGCCAAGCGCAAAGCCGGACTGGTTCCGGACACGTTGCTATTCGTCGAACACCCGCACGTCATCACGCTTGGCCGCAACGCCGACGAAGCCCACATGCTCAAGAGCCGCGATGCCCTTCAGGATTTGGGCATTTCTGTCCACGAAGCCAATCGCGGCGGCGACGTTACCTACCATGGCCCCGGCCAACTTGTCGGCTATCCCATCTTTGACGTCGCGGCCTGGCGCAAGGATATTCGCGCCTTCGTGAAGGCTCTCGAAGAAGCCATCATCCGGACACTGAGTGAATCCGGCATCGTCGCCCACACGCGCGACGGCAAGGAAACCGGCGTCTATGTTTTGCAGGCCAACCAGCAGCCCGCCAAAATTTGCGCCCTCGGCATCCACCTCAGCCGCTGGATCAGTTCCCACGGTTTTGCTTTGAACTTGAATCCTGATCTCCGCTACTTTCAGCACATCGTTCCGTGCGGGCTCACTCTGCCAGTCACTTCACTGGCTGCGCTGGGCGTCACCGCGGATCGCGAGACGCTGATGCGGCGCATATCGTCACATCTGGCGGAGATCTTTGACTTAGAACTTTCCTCAACAATCGAACAACTACAGGAGACGCTTCCATGACCGATGTCGTGATGCCCCAAATGGGCGAGAGCATTGTCGAAGGCACTTTGACGCGCTGGCTGAAAAAGCCGGGCGACAAGGTAGAGCGGGATGAACCCCTCTTTGAAATTTCGACGGACAAAGTAGACACTGAAATTCCTTCACCCATCGCCGGCACGCTTGCCGAAGTGCTGGTGGAGGAAGGTGCCACGGTAAGCGTCAACACAGTTGTCGCGCGCATCGGCGAAGGAGGAGCCGCTGCTGCTGCTCCCGCGCCTGCTGCTGCCGCACCAGCACCAGCCCCTGCACCTGCGCCGCCACCGCCGCCCGCTCCTGCACCTGCTCCGCCGCCGCCGCCGGCGCCCGCGCCGCCTCCGCCCCCGCCCCCCCCGGGGGCGGCCGCAGCTGGGGCGGGCGGTGGGG
>CAZECF010000127.1:3604-9327 GCA_964510335.1 uncultured Bryobacter sp.
CCTCCCCCGGCTCCTGCAGCATCTGCTCCTGCCGTTGAAGTGGAGCCGGTCAATGGCCCCCTCTCGCCGCTGGTTCGCAAGATGGCGCGCGAGTACAACATTGATCTCGCACAGATCAGCGGAACCGGTGCCGGTGGCCGCATCACCAAGCAGGACATCGAAACCTACATTGAGGCCCAGGCCGCCAAGACGGTGGCCAGTGCTGCACCGTCTGCACCGGCACCGGCAGCCGCGCCGGCTCCTGCACCTGCCTCCAGTGTCGCTCCTCCCGCCGCTGCCTCACCCGCCAAGACGCGCGTCGAGCCCATGAGCATCATGCGCAAGAAGATCGCCGAGCACATGATCAAGTCCAAGGCCACTTCGGCCCATGTCACCACGGTTCATAAGGTCGACATGACGAAGATCGCCAAGCTCCGCGCCCGGCACAAAGAAGAATTCCAGACCCGTTACGGTTTCGGTCTCACCTTCCTGCCCTTCATCGCCCGCGCTACCGCCGAAGCACTCCGCGCCTTCCCGCTGCTGAATGCCTCGATTGAAGGCGATAACATCATCTTCCACAACGAGGTCAACCTCGGTATCGCCGTCGCTCTCGATGGTGGTCTTGGCCTGATTGTTCCTGTGATCAAGCGCGCCGACGAAATGAACATCGTTGGCCTCCAACGCTCGATTGTCGATCTGGCCAACCGCGCCCGCGGCAAGCAGCTCAAGCCTGACGACATCTCCGGCGGCACTTTCGCCCTCACCAACTTCGGCAGCTTTGGCAGCATCTTTGCCACTCCGGTAATCAATCAACCAAACGTTGCCATCCTCGGCATCGGCGCGATTGAGAAGGCTCCGGTAGTCATCGATGACGCCATCGCGATTCGCAGCGTGGCCCACCTCGGCCTTACCTTCGATCACCGCCTGGTCGACGGTGCACTCGCTGACCAGTTCTGCCAGAAGATCAAGTCGATCCTCGAGAACTTCAGCGAGCAAGTACTCTAGTCGATCTCTAGCTGCAATTTGGAAAAGGGGGAGCAACCGATGCTCCCCCTTTTCTTATGGCAGTCGGAAAGCAATCAACTCATCGTTGAGCGGCCCGGGAAAGAAGCCTCCCCCGCCCACGGCCACCACCACATACTCCCGCCCCTTGGCGTCCTTGTAAGTCATCGGCGTCGCGTAGACGCTGGCCGCCATTTCGCGCTCCCACAACAGCTTTCCGGTGGCCGAGTCGAAGGCGCGAAAATGCTGGTCCGCCGTTCCACCGATAAACACGACGCCCCCGGGCAGCACCAAAGACCCGCCGAGCCCATAAGCTCCTGTTCCGGAAAAACCCTTTGCCTTCGCCTGGGGTAGCTCTCCCAGTGGTACGCGCCACCTCACCTGCCCGCTGTCCACATCAATTGCATTCAAGGTGTTCCACGGCGGCAATGCGCAGGGCACCAGATCCGAAGTTGCAAAGCGGGGGTGGGGCCCGGCTGATGCTCGGCGCCAGGTACCTTCACGTTCCACCATCTTTCCCACCACACCCAACTCGTTGACATTCAAAAAGAGGAGCCGGCGCGCGGCATCAAAAGAGGCCCCACTCCAGGTTCCGCCGCCAAGCGTCCCCGGCAGCAGGATCGTGAACTGATTCTTGAGCCAGGGCTCGAAGATTCCCGCGTTGCCGGACTGGTCAAATAAGGCGCGGCATTCCCGTGCCCACTCGGGCGTTAACGTATTCAAGTCTTCCGCAGCCAGCTTAGTTCGCGCCAACGGCTGTGGCAAGAGGGGAAAGGGCTGTGTCGGCGACGTCTTCTCTCCGGGCACCACGCTGGCCGGTACCGGCCGTTCTTCACTGCCAAAGACCGCGCTGCCATCACGCCGGTCGAGAAACCAGACGAAGCCCATTTTGGTCACCTGCGCCAGCGCCGGAATCGTCTTGCCTTCCTTCTTTACGTCCAGCAACACCGGTTTGGCGGGCAAATCGTAATCCCAGATATCGTGATGCACCAACTGCCGGTGCCATTTGAGTTTCCCTGTCCGTGCATCGAGGGCCAGCACGCTGTTGGCATAGAGATTGTCGCCGTGCCGGTCCCCGCCATAAAAGTCATAGCTTGCGCTGCCCGTGGGGCAATAGAGAGTATTCTCGGCGACGCTCGTCGCGCACTGCCCCCAGACATTTACGCCCGTTCTGCCTTCGCGCGAACCGGGTGCCCAGGTTGCGGCCGCTGGGTCCCCATCCCGCGGGATGGTGTGGAATTCCCAGGCCAGCTTGCCATCCGACTGGCGCCAGGCACGAATCCGCGGGTCCGGCCCTTGCGGTGTCCCCTCCGGCAACTCCCCGCTCGTAATCACCAGGTCCCCAAAGATCGTCGGGGGCATGTTCTGACTCAAATGCCCTTCCCGCAAGCCTGCCCGCAAATCTGTTTCCCACAACTTCTCGCCATTGCGGGCCAGCAGACAAACCAGCTTCCCGTCCGGAGTGCCAAAGAAGAGCCGCCCCTTCGAATAGGACGCTCCCCAACTGCGACGGATCTCTCCGGTACGCTCTGTTTTCCAGATTTGCTTCCCGGTGAAGGGATCGAGCGCAATGGCCGAGCCTTTGGGCGTGATTACAAACAACTTGCCCTCTGCCAACACCGGGGTGGCATTGAAGCTCAGCCGGTCCGCTCGTTTACCGGTTGGGTTTTCCCCATGCCGGTAGCTCCAGGCCGGTTTGAGCTGTTCGACATTGGCAGGGGTAATCGACTGCCCCAAAAAACTGAGTGCTAGCGCGGTGAGAGCGTAGGCCATTCCGTTTGAACTCCTTTTTGCCGCAGACGCGTCTGAAAGGCGCCGCGAAGATCCAGCTTATTGCGAATTTGCCGCGGTGGCTCACCCGTCCGCAAAGCTTCTGCCGCCAGCGCTCCAGCACTCTCGCCGATATTCCATTCCACTGGATGCAGCCGGTAGCAGCCATTGGTGATGTGGGTCACGCCCAGGTTCTTGGCCCCCGCCAGCAGATTCTCGATTCGCTTCGGAATCAGTGCCCCCATCGGAATCTGAAAGGGTTGGCTCGAAACATCAATGTAGTTGTCCCCGCCGCTTGAGGGATGCAGATCGATCCGGTAACTCCCAATCCCGACGGAATCGGCAAATTTCTCGGCTCCAACGGCTTCCCTGCCCTTGGTTGCGACATGCTGCTGCAACACCGTAAACTCCGCTTGAATCCGGCGGCTTTCGCGGATATATGGAAACATCGCCAACCCGTCTTCCGTGCCCGCCTGGTCATGCCGTAGCCTCAAACCCGGCCAACCCTGCTTGCCATCCGCACGCGGTGCTTCGGTTTGCATCCAATACAAAAGCGAAAGGCTCAGTTGCTTCCCACCACGCACGTGCCTGGCTGCCTCAGCTTCACTTACGTTGTGCAGGTTCCCAAGCCAGTAGTCATTTTGCGGCCAATTCACCAAACTGATGTCTGCATCCTGTTCCCAGTTGACATAGTTCCGGCGGCGGCGGATGCGCCGGTAGAGCCACAAGTTCAGCGGCGCACCCGGCCTGGCAGCATCTTCGCGAGGATCAAAGCCAACAGCACGCGGCTCAAGAGTCACCGGGTTTGAGTATTGCCACCCCAGCAGTTTGCCGGGCCAGGCCGGCTTCAGCGCTGGAACATAATCGCGCCAGAAGGCATAGTCTTCCGGTTTGGTGATCACGTGGTTCTCACCCTCCCGGTAGTCCATCGCAAAGCAAACGGTAAACGACTGAATGTTGTCCGGCTGTGGCCGCTCTGGTGCGCTCGGTTCCTGCGTCTGGTTGCGCCCCTCTGCCCCCGTCACATACTCACATTTCGCCAGCGGCAGTACATCACCCTGCTCGGTGGCATCAATAAAGTAGGGTGCGTTTAGCGTGATGCGGTGTTTCTCCTGGACATGCTCGACCGTCGCGGCCCGAAGCCGATCCTGACTGAGATCTGCCGCTACAGGCCGATATTCCTTCAAGAGTGTGAGTTGGCCACTGGCCAGATACGGTGCCAGCAGACTCTCCAAAACGGCGAGGCTCACTAACGGTTCGTGGGTTAGACCACTCACGGAGCCCCCACCAGGATTAAACGGTGTCGCAGACCGAGCCTCAGCCGTCAGCGGAAAATGATCCCGGTAATGGCGACGAACGCTTTCCCGGTAGTTCCGGTAAGCCCGGGTCCCCCCAAACATCTCAATCCAGGGGTGTTCATCCGGCGGAACAAGTTGGGAGGTCAACTGTCCCCCGATCCAGCGGCATTCCTCCGTCAGGATGACTTTGCGGCCTTCTCTTAAGGCTCCAATCGCCGCCGCACAGCCGCCTGTACCTCCGCCGATCACGACAATCTCTGCTCGGAGTTCCCGCGGGCGGGTATGGGCCACCGCAGACGCGGCGGCCATTCCCAATAGACTGTTTTGAAGAAAGCTTCGTCTTTGCATGGCCTGATATTTCTACCAGACCATCATGGCATCAAGCGCTGAGTCGCAAGAGTGACCCGGCAATTTGCGCAAACAATCCGGCCAGATCAGCGGGATTGGTCGTAAAGTACCAAAGTCCTTCCTGATGGCCCGGAGTGTAAAAAGGATTAGCGCCTTGATTGGGTGCACCGAGACCATCAAAGATTGTCGGTTTGAAGACTTGCACATTGGCGATGATTTGCAGGAACTCGCGATCTACGTTGTCCTCGGTACCGACCAGATAAACTGTGTCGAAGCGGATGTTGTATTCTGCATCGCTCTTTGCCCGATTCGCTGCGCTCACCGCGCTGTTCATGGCAACTGCTGGATAAACATTTGGCAGGTCAGGCCGCAGGCGGTCTATATAGGGGCCAGCCGTGAATTTGTTCGTTCCTAACCCGGCCGCTGGATAATTAGGCCAGAGTCCTCCTCGGTATTTGCACAACTCCGTATTTCCATTTGGGAGGGGCGTTCCGGCAGGCGCGCAATTCGTATTGACGTCGTAGACCCAATCGTCCCGGAATCCATAATTTGAATTCCCCTTCGCGTCTACCAAAGGCACAAAGGCAATTGTCTGCGTTGCGCCAATGGCGCCGTTTGAGGTCATGCGGGTAAACCCGCTTGGAGGATGGGTTACAGACTCACCAACAACCGGAGCGTTGAGAGAATTCCCCTTGTTACCCCAACGCGGATCGTACTGTGAACCAGAACTGGGGTTGCGATTCCCTACAATTGAACCGTAAAAGGTAGCGGGAGAGCTATTCACCGAAGGCAGCGGCATGTCGTAGCACATCCAGGACACTCCCTTGTCCAAAACGTCTGATCTACGGTTGCTATCGATGCAGTTAAAGTAATTCAAAGCAGGTGCATTTACATCCTGTATCCAACGAGGACGGTACGGACCGGATGCCCCTGGAAGGAACCAACCAAAGCCAGATTTTACGCTGTTTGACAGACCATTATATTTGTTCCATTGAGCCGTTGTGAGCGGTAGAAAGCGGCTATCGCCATACCTGGGAAGCACACCCGCGTTGACGTGAACTTGCTGAGCAGTGGTGTATGGCCCATCAAGCGTCGGCGTTTGGTTGGTACTCAAATTGTAAGTGGACGGACCAAATGGATCGTTG
Organism: uncultured Bryobacter sp.; assembly: GCA_964510335.1. GTDB lineage: Bacteria > Acidobacteriota > Terriglobia > Bryobacterales > Bryobacteraceae > Bryobacter. The sequence goes on from CAZECF010000127.1 coordinate 9,147, forward strand.
AAGTCCTTGAATAGGAGAAGATCAGTATTTGTTGTAGGTGGAGATGGATTTGAGCCGCTGAATCCCGCTGCCGGACCAAAACGAGTATCCCTTTGCGTCCGCAATGGCCAATTTCCCGTCATCAGGTTGGGCATGCCATCGGTGAAAAGCATGATTTCGTTCATTGCCAGCTTCAGCCCCA
>CAZECF010000128.1:0-9308 GCA_964510335.1 uncultured Bryobacter sp.
TCGCAATCCGTGAAGGTGGCCGCACCGTCGGCGCCGGCACGGTTAGCGAAATCATTGAGTAGGCCTGCCGATCTGGTTTTGGTTCGTGGGGGCTCGACCCGCCTTGGGTTTGAGCCCCCAGTTGATTTATACTGTTAAGAGGTTCCGATAGGGGCATAGGCTAATGGTAAACCTGCGGTCTCCAAAACCGCCTTTGGGGGTTCGAATCCCTCTGCCCCTGCCAATCCTTCTTCATTCCCCGCCAGCCTCAGTCAGGCTCAAGCCCGGAGAAAGCTACACATGGCGAACGAAAATACGTTGACAAAGGCCTCCTCGTGGGTCCAGAACGCGAAAGATTATTTTGAAGACCTGCAAAAGGAAATGCGGCTGGTTACCTGGCCGAACCGCAAGCAGGTCATAGCGACCACCACTGTCGTGGTGGCGAGTGTTTTTCTATTTGCCATTTACTTCGCGGTTGTCGACCAAATCTTCTCCCGTGGCGTCACCAAGATTTTGACCTGGAGCACAAAGTAGTCTCCCCGAGGTAGCCATGGCGGAATTTGACGAAAACAACGAAATCGTGTCAGAGCCTGATCTGGAGATGGCGGAAGCTGACGAAGCGCCTGTTGAAGTTGCGGAAGAGCCCGTAGCGGAAGCGGAAGCCTCCGCTGAGCCTGAGCCGGATCCGGCTTTGGCGAACATGAACTGGTACATCATTCATACCTACTCCGGCTTTGAGAACAAGGTGGCGGAAAGCCTTCGTAGCCGGGCGCAAGCATTCGGCTTTGAGCATCGCCTCGGACAACTTCTCATCCCCAAAGAGCAGGTTGTCGAGATGAAGAACGGCAAGAAGGTCACCAGTGACCGGATGCTCTATCCGGGCTACGTGATGATCCAGATGGAGATGGATGATCAACTCTGGCATGAAGTAAAGAACACGCCTCGGGTCACGGGCTTTGTCGGCGGCGGCACTTCCCCGGTACCCCTTACCGCTGACGAAGTGAACAAGATTCTCTTCCGGCAGACTCGCTCTGGCGACGCTCCCCGCCCGAAGGTCAATTACGAAAAGAACGAAACGGTACGAATCGTCGACGGACCGTTCAACAATTTCACCGGCAAGGTGGACGAAGTCAATCCGGAACGCAATACTCTGCGCGTCATGGTGACGATCTTTGGCCGTTCCACTCCTGTCGAACTCGATTTCTTACAAGTAGAGAAGGTATAAGTTAATGGCAAAGAAAGTAACTGGCTCAGTCAAACTGCAAATCCCGGCGGGTAAAGCCACCCCCGCTCCTCCCGTTGGTACCGCTCTCGGTCCGCAGGGCGTCAACATCATGGAATTCTGCAAGGCCTACAATGCGAAGACCTCCGCGCCGGATATGGCCGGGCTGATCATTCCCGTTGTGATTACGATCTATTCGGATCGTTCCTTCACCTTCATCACCAAGACGCCGCCTGTGCCGGTGCTGATCAAGAAGGCCCTGAATCTGAGCAGCGGCTCCAAAGAGCCGAACAAGAACAAGGTGGGCAAGATTACTGCGGCTCAGGTGGAAGAAATCGCGAAGATCAAGATGCCGGACCTGAACAGCTTTGACCTTCAAGGAGTGATCAACCAAGTCAAGGGTACCTGCCGCTCCATGGGCGTTGATGTTGTCTAAATAACTGGCTTCAATTATTGAATGTTAATGAAAGTGCTGCCTCCGGGCAGCACTTTTTGCATTTCAAGTTGATGAAATTGTATTCATTCTGGATTTCTTCGGGCAATCTTCCGATAGACTGATAAGAAGTAATCGTTACTCTGGCTGGTCACTCGACCAGCTAAACACTGACTCTCTGTTCTGAGGAAAAATAAATATGATGAGCAAAGTCTGCTCTCTCCTGTCCCGCGCGGGCCTCGTGATGATGGTGATCTTTCTCACCGCCTCACTCGGTTTCGCACAATCCGATAACTCCACGATTTCCGGTGTAGTAAAAGATCCCACTGGCGCTATTGTTGCCGGTGCTCGCGTAACGGTCCAAAACGAAGGCACTACCTTTGAGCGCCAAACGACCACCAACGCTTCCGGCTTTTACACGGCCCCCAACATCGCCCCCGGCTACTACACCGTTACCGTAGAAGCCCCGGGCTTCAAGAAGGCTTCTGTCAGCCGCAACAAGCTTGATGCCGGTCTTCCGATCGCTGTGAACATTGACCTCTCCGTTGGTCAGGTCAGCGATACGGTAACCGTTGAAGCCAGCGTCGCGCAGCTCAACACTGAGTCTGCCACCGTCGGCAAGACCGTTGAGCAGAAGCAGATTCAGTCCATGGCATTGAATGGCCGCAACCCCATTCAGTTGGCGCTCCTCAAGCCCGGTGTCCGTGGCGGTTCGCTCGCCGGCTTCACCTTCGGCCTGAACAGCGGTGGCTTCACCATCAATGGTGGCCGCTCCAATGACTCGCTCATCACATTTGACGGCGCAGTCGGCATCCGTACCCGCGCCAACGGCACCTCTGTTGGCTCGGCTGACGTGGATACCGTGCAGGAGGTGCAGATTCTCACCGCCAACTACAACGCAGAATACGGCCGGTCCGGCAATGGTCAGATCCGTATGGTGACCCGCTCAGGTGGCCGCGAATTCCATGGTTCATTCTATGAATACTTCCGTAACAGCGCCCTCGACGCCAATAGCTGGGGTCGCAACCAGAGTGCTGCTACCAACTTTGCTGCCCCTTTCCGCTACAACCAATACGGCTACAACATCAGCGGTCCGATTTTCATTCCAAAGGGCTTCAACAAAGAAAAGGACAAGCTCTTTTTCCTTTTTGCTCAGGAATGGGTGAAATTCCGTGAGGAACAGACCACCTTCCAGCGCGTCCCGAGCGAACTGATGAGGCAGGGCAACTTCAGCGAATTGCTGGGCACGAACCTCTATTACGGTGGAGTCCGGACCATCAACGATCCGCTGACCAACGCTCCATTCCCTGGCAACATCATCCCTGCCAATCGTCAGAGCGCCAACGGCATGGCTTTCGTGCGGACCTACCCGAATGCCAATGGCATCTTCCAGGGCAACAACAACTTCTTCCAGGTCCGTCCCGCCCGCCAGAACCAGCGCAAGGATACGTATTCAATTGACTACAATCCGACTCAGAATCAGGTCATCCGCTTCCGTCACGCGAATTATACGTTTGACATTGCCAACGCCTTCGCTGGCGGTTTCGACTTTGCGCCCTCCGCGCTGGATCGTCCCAACAAGACGGGAAGCCTGAGTCACACTTGGACCTTGAGCCCGACGATGATCAATGAAGCGATGTTTGCTGCTTCGAATGACCGCGTCACGATTGCCGTGCAGCGCCAAGGCCGCTTCCAGCGCTCCGTCAACAACATCACCTACCCCTACATCTTCTCGGAGCCCAAGGAAATCAACGACAAGATCCCCACCATCGTGATCCCCAACGTGGGCACCATCGACGGTGGCCCGTATCCGGCATCTTCTTCCGGCCCCATCTATCAGTTGAGCAACAATTTCACCAAGATCGCGGGCAACCATACCTTCAAGCTTGGTGTTTACTTTGAACGTTCCGGTCAGAACGACTTTGACCAGATCAACGTGTCCGGCGTCCCTGGTGGAACCAACAACCAGAACGGACGCTTCCAGTTCTCCGACGTGCTCCCTGGCGGTGTGCCCAGCGCCGGCACTGGTTTGGCGAACGCTGCCCTCGGACTCTTCGGCACTTACGCCGAAATCGGTCCGCGTAGCTTCACCCCCTACCGTGGTCACCTTTTTGAGTTCTTCGGTCAGGATAGCTGGCGCGTGAGCCAGAAGTTGAAGTTGGAACTCGGCTTCCGGGGTTCCTTCACCAATGGCTATTACAAGTCCCTCTGGGGCAATATGGCCTACTTTGATCCTGCCGCCTACGATCTTTCGCAGGCGGCGGTGCTTGACCGCACCACCGGTAACGTTATCAGTGGCGACCGTTTCAACGGCGTCCGTATCCCTGGTACGGAATGGCCTAAGGCTGCCATTGGCCGCGTGCCCGCCGCCAGCGACCCGCAGTTCAACCGACTCTTCGATGGTGGAGACGCATATCCCTCGCCAAACCAGTTCAATATGGTTCCTCGTGTCGGCTTGGCCTATTCGTTGACCAACAAGCAGGTCTTCCGCGCCGGTTTCGGCGGCTTCATTGCCCGCCCCGGTGTTTATGACAGCGTATTCCTCGGCGGCAACCCGCCCTTCCAGCCAATGGCTTCCGTTACCAACGGCAGCGCGGATAATCCAGGCGGTGCCGCTCGTGTGGCCTTCCCGCAGTTCTTCATGACGATTGACCGCGCATTCAAGATCCCGCGCTCCTACAACTGGAACGCAACTTATCAGCGCGAAATCGGCTTCGCCACTACGCTCGAAGTCGGCTATGTGGGTACCACTGGCCTCTTCCTTGCCCGCGAACGTGACCTCAACCAGTTGCCCACCGGCACCACCTTCCGTCCGGAAAATGCTGGTGCGAACGTCAACTTCCTGCGCCCCTTCAAGGGTTTCGCCAACATCCCCATGCTTGAGCATTCGGGGCGCAGCACCTATCACGGTCTGCAAGTCGAAGCGACTCGCCGCTTTACCAAGGGCTTCAGCTACGGCTTCGCCTATACCCTCTCGAAGACCATGGACAACAACTCCGGTCCTCGTGATGGCTTCATCGACACCTTCAATCAGGGACTCAACTGGGGTAGGTCGGCAAATGATACGCGTCACATCACCGTTATCAACTTCATCTGGGATATGCCCTTCTTCAATTCGGCTGACACCAACAAAGCGGTGCGCGTGATCGCAGGCGGCTGGCAGATTTCCGGTGTGAACCAGTTCCAGACCGGCACGCCTTTCACCATTGGCAACACGGATGATTATCTTGGAATTGGTTCGGCCAATGGCAAGCCGTGGAACCTGGCTGGACAGCCGGAATACACCGGCCAGTTCTCTAACCGCACTGCCGCCGGCAACTTCGACGACGGCAACTTCTTCTTCCAGCGCACGCTGAATGGAAGCAACCTTGCTACCCGTCCGGCGAACGGAACCATCCCGAACCAGAACCGCAATTCGATTCAGTTCAATGGACCCGGCTTCCAAAACTGGAACCTTGCGTTGTTCAAAGCGTTCCGCATCACCGAGCGCCAGGCCGTCACCTTCCGTGTTGAAGGCTTCAACTGGATCAACCATCCAAACTGGGGTGGGGTGGAAGTAAATCCTGCTTCCGCCAACTTCGGCAAGGTCACTTCCAAGAGTGGCGAGCGCGACATTCAGCTCAGCCTCCGCTATAGCTTCTAATTGCTCCGGTAGATTAGAAAAATTAAAGGGCTTCCCTTCGGGGAGGCCCTTTATTATTGGAGTATGCGCCAACTCCTGCTTTTGCTAACTTTAACTACCCTCAGCTTCGCCGCCGAACTGAGCGGTAAGTGGTCCTGCGAGGTCAACACTGACGCCGGTAGCGGCTCTCCTTCCTTTGTCTTCGAGCAAGCTGACGGCAAGCTCAAGGGTAAGTACAGCGGCCAGCTTGGCGAAGCCGATGTCACTGGCAAGGTTGAGGGCGACAAGGTTTCCTGGTCCTTCGTCGTCTCAGGCGCCGATGTTATCTATGAAGGCAGCCACGCCGACGGCCAGATCAAGGGAAAAGTGGATCTCGCCGGTCAAGCCACCGGAACATTTAGCTGCAAGAAGCAATAAGATAGTCCCCATGACTCGACGCGATGCGCTCGCCAGTATTGGCGCGGCAACCCTCTCTGCCGCCCAAGCCCGCAAGCCCAATATCATCCTCATTTTTGCCGACGACCTTGGCTATGGCGACCTTGGCTGCTACGGCGGTAAGATCCGGACACCAAATCTGGACAAAATGGCCAGCGAAGGAATGCGCTTCAGCCAGTTTCTTTCGGCCAACCCCGTCTGTTCTCCCTCTCGCGCCGCGCTTCTTACGGGCCGCTACAACACGCGCACGGGCGTGCCTAGAGTTCTGTTTCCTTACGACAAAACCGGACTCCCTGACAACGAAACCACCATCGCGAAAATGCTCAAGCCGGCTGGTTACCGCACCAGTTGCGTCGGCAAGTGGCATCTTGGACACCTCGAACAGTTTCTCCCCACCAATCGCGGTTTCGACGAATACTTCGGCATTCCCTACAGCAACGACATGGACCCGCCAGTGCTGCTCCGCGCGACCCCCGGCAAGGTGGAAACCGTAGAAGCCCGCGCTACGATGGACACGCTTACCCCTCGCTACACGGAAGAGGCCCTCCGCTTTATCGACAGTGCCCGGCAGGACCCTTTTTTCCTCTACATGCCGCACACCTATCCCCACATCCCGCTGGGTGCGTCGTCGAAGTTCCGCAGCAAATCCCCGCAAGGCTTTTATGGCGACGTCATTGCCGAACTGGATTGGAGCGTCGGCGAGATCCTCGCCCGCCTCAAGCAGCATCGCCTCGACCGAGACACCCTTGTCCTGTTTACCTCCGATAACGGCCCCTGGTATCAGGGCAGCCCCGGCGGCCTGCGTGGACGTAAAGGTTCAACGCTCGAAGGCGGCGTCCGAGTGCCCCTGATCGCCCGGCTTCCCGGCCAAATCCCTGCGGGCAAGCTCAGCCATCAGCTTGCTTCCACCATGGACATTCTCCCCACTGTCGCCGCGCTCACCGGCGCAACCCTGCCAGGCAACCCACTGGACGGCGAAAGTCTTTGGCCCCTGCTCTCGGGCAAGCAGACCACCCGCAACCGCCAGCCGTTGATTTACTTCGATGGCTGGCATGCCCAGTGCATCCGCGATGGCAATCTGAAGTTGCACATTGCCCGCCACAATTCGCAGATCTATAGCCCAGCCCCCCAGGCAGGCCGCATCAATCTGCCGCTTCAAAACCCCGAACTCTACGACCTTTCAACCGATCCTGACGAGAGCTACGACATCGCTCCCGAGCACCCGGACCAAGTGAAAGCACTCCGCTCCAAGCTCGAGTCGATGCTGAACGGCTTCCCTCAGGAAGTACGCACCGCCTACGCCGAAACCATGGCCCGCAAGACCTCAGGCAACGTTGGCGCCTTCCCGCGACTGGTGCAGTAGCCTTAACGCGCGAATTTCAGCACTTCAAGCGGCGACGGCATGCCGCGTTGCCCGAAGCGGATCACGCCCTCCGGGTCAATCAGATAGACGGTGCGCTTTACAAAGAGCCCATGGGCTGAGTACAGGCGCGCCACTTCCTGGCCTTCGTCCACGAGGAGCGGGAACTCCAGCCGGTTCTTGTCGATAAATTTCTTGTGGCTCTCGGCCGAGCCTGGATTGACACCGTAAACTACGGCGTTCTTCGACTTCACGCGCTGCCAGTTGTCGCGGATGTCGCATACTTGCTTCGTTCAGCCAGGCGTGTCGTCAGCGGGGTAAAAAACCAGAATGACGTTTTTGCCGCGAAGTTTGGATAATTCCACCAGGTTGCCTGCCTGGTCTTTCAACTTGAAAGGTGGCGCTGGCGAGGCCACCTTCAACGGATCACTCCATAGCCAGCCAAGTTGTAGCATCTTAATTCATCATCCCTTACCCAGGTAGATGAAGCGCAGGATGAAAAGAGTCGTTAAAACGTAAACCAGCCATCCCACCTGCCCGCCTTTGCCCCGTGCCACCTTCAACAGCGTGTAGGCGATGAAGCCGAAGGCCAACCCGTTGGCGATGCTGAAACTCAACGGAATCGCCACAATCGTCAGAAAGGCCGGTATGGCCGCCTCGGCGTCTTTCCAGTCAATCTCCGCCGCATGAGAAATCATCAGGCTTCCCACCAGGATCAGCGCCGGTGCCGTTGCCGCCGCCGGAATCACCCCTACCAGCGGTACCGCAAAGAGCGCCAGCAGAAAGAGCAAGCCTGTCACCACCGCCGTCGCGCCGCTGCGTCCGCCCGCCGCCACTCCGGACGCGCTTTCGATATAGCTCACCACGGTGGAGGTGCCCATCAGCGAGCCAAACATCGTGGCCAGGGAGTCGGCACCCAGAATCCTTCCAACGCGCGGAATCCGGTTCTGCCTGTTCAACAAGCCCGCCTTCTTGCTTACGGCTACCAGGGTCCCCAGGTTGTCGAAGAGATCCACAAACAGAAACACAAACACGATTTCGAGGAGGCCCAACTTCAACACCCCACTCAAGTCCAACTGAAACGCAGTCTCGCCCAGTTGCGGCAAATAACTCGGCTGCCACTTCCATTCCACAATCCCCAGCAGCATCGCCCCCACGCTGACGCCGACAATGCCGATCAGCATTGCCGCCCGCACTCCCCACGCCATCAAGGTTGAAATCAAGAGTAGCCCTGCCAATGCCAGCAGCGTGTTCGGTGCTCGTAGATTTCCCAACGTTACCGTCGTAGCTGCGTCCGGCACCACGATCCCTGCATTCTTGAGGCCGATAAACGCAATGAAGAGGCCGATCCCCACGGCAACGGCCGCATACAATTCCGGCGGCATCGCTTCCACGATCTTCTGTCGCAAGCCGGTGAGCGTCAAAATCAGAAAGGCGATGCCGGAGAAAAACACCGCCCCCAAGGCCACCTGCCAGCTCACGCCCATGCCCTTCACCACCACGTAGGTAAAGTACGCATTCAGCCCCATGCCGGGTGCTAGCGCAATGGGATAGCGGGCATAGGCTCCCATCAGAATGCTGCCAAAGGCCGCGCTCAGGCATGTGGCCGCCGTTACTGCGCCAAAGGGCATGCCTGTTTCGGCGAGGATCGACGGATTGACGAACAGGATGTACGCCATCGTGATGAAGGTCGTTGCGCCGGCGAGGATTTCTGTCCGCCAGTTCGTCCCCAGGGCTTCAAATTCGAAGTAGCGGGCCAGTCTGTCTGCGATGCTCATCGAATTAGACAGGATACACTGCCTAGCACCACTTCGAGTTGGAGAATAAAAGCCTTGTAAAATAAAGGTTTCTCAGAATGCCTTTCCGTACAGACGACGTTCGCATCCGTGGTATCCGCGAACTTTCCCCCCCGGTTGAAGTCCTCCAAGAACTTCAGCCCACCGAAGAACAAACCCGGCTGATCCACGACTCACGCCAGGCCCTGCATGAAATCATCCACGGGCGCGACCAGCGCCTGGTGGTGGTGGTCGGCCCCTGCTCGATTCATGACGTGGATGCCGCCATCGACTACGCGGGCCGTTTGGCCGAGATGGCCAAGCCCTACGATGGGCAATTGCTGACGCTCATGCGGGTCTATTTTGAAAAGCCACGCACCACCGTCGGCTGGAAGGGCCTCATCAACGACCCCTTCCTTGATGAAAGCTTTAACATCAACGAAGGGGTGCGCCGCGCCCGCAAGCTCTTGCTCGATCTCGCC
>CAZECF010000129.1:0-9185 GCA_964510335.1 uncultured Bryobacter sp.
CATCTCGGCGGCAATTTTGGGCGAGCTGGCCTGCAGTTGCAAATCCATTGCCACGTTTCTCCTGATGGCTACGCCAATTGAGAAATTGCGAATCTGGCTAGCGTACTTGGCCATCGGGTCATTGGAGGTGCTGGCTGCGTTCAAATTGAGCGGTGCCGTATTGCCTACCAGCCAGAGATCATTGCCGGCCTCCAGATCAAGAGCCCGCTCAAACAAGGGATTTGCTTTGGGTGCCAGGCCCGTTTCCAATCTCTCCAGCCCCACGCGCAGGGGGGCCTCTTCTCCGATCAGAATCCGGTGGTCATCGAGCAGTGCGAAAAGGGGCTTCGTCTCGGGCATATCCATGCTGAACTGGACTTTCTGGAAGGGTGCTTTCCGGGCCGGCGTCTTCTTGGTTCTGGGTTGGGTTAAGACTTTCACCTTGCCCCACTGTTCGAGCCGCAGGCCATTCTTCATGCCTAACTCAGTTAGTTCTTCCAGTTGAAAGTTTCCCTGCACCATGATCAGGACATCACTGGTTTTGGATGTCTTGGAGATCACGGAAAGATGGACCGAATCTACTCGTTCCAACAGAGATTCGAGCGGTTGAAGATCCCCCAGATTCGCCTTGGCCTCGCGCCGCAAAGTGGTGCCGAAGGGACTCTTCATGAGCCATTTCACATCAATGCCCATCAGCAACTCAGATTGGGGAAAGGCAAAACGATAGTCCGTCTCGGCGCAAAGTACAAGAGCCGATAACGAGAGCGTGGCAAGTAGGGAAAAATTACGCATGGCAGCCTATTGAGTCTATCGGCGCTTTCGCCCTGCTTCTGTAGAATAGACGCATGATTCTTCGTCGGAATGTCCTGGCCGCACCGCTGCTGGCCTTTGCTCAAAGTCCCTTTCGCATTGCCATTGTTGGCACCGAGCATGGTCATGTGAATGGTTTTCTGAACGCCGCCCGGAAGCGCGCAGACGTTGAGATTAGCGGCCCATTTCCCTTTGAAGACCGCGAAAAGATTCGCAATAGCAAAGCGGAAGCCGTTGCCTGCTTCACCTCGACAGACCGCCATCTGGAAGTGGCCCGCCTTTGCGCCAGCCTCAAGTTGCCGATGATGATGGAGAAGCCATTGGCGGTTTCAAATGAGGCAGCCAGGGAAATCGCTCGTCTTTCCAGCCAGGCCGGGGTGCCCTTCTTTGTGAATTACGAGACCACCTGGTATCGCAGCCACGCTCACTTGTGGCGATTTTTTAAAGAGCAGCAGGTGGCAGGCAAGATTCGAAAACTCGTCGCCATGGACGGCCACGCCGGCCCCAAGGAAATCGGGGTTGGCCCGGAATTCTTTTCGTGGTTGAATGATCCCGCGCGGAATGGCGCCGGTGCCCTATTCGACTTTGGCTGCTATGGGGCAAACCTGATGACCTGGCTGCTGGATAACCAGCGGCCTGTCAGCGTGATGGCCAGCACCAAACGGAACAAGCCGGCTATCTATACTCGCGTCGATGACGAAGCCACGGTTCTTGTTGAATACCCCGATGCGCAGGGAATTATTCAAGCCAGTTGGAATTGGCCCTTTAGCCGGAAGGATTTTGAGGTCTACGGCGAGAAAGCCTACGCGCATGCTTATGGCGGCAACAGTGTGCGGCTTCGCCGCCCTGAGGATAAAGTCGAGAGCCAGTTGACTCCGGCCGAACTCCCACCCGATGAAGCGGATTCGATTTCCTATCTCAAAGCGGTGGCTCAGGGCAGGTTGAAAGTGGGTGGGCTATCCAGCCTGGAAAATAACGTCATCGCAACGGAGATCCTTGTTGCGGCAAGAGAAAGTGCACGAAGCGGTCGCGCGGTTTACTTAAGGAAGCCCTGAGAGGGTGTTTGCTTAAAGCGCAAAGGGCCAGCTTCGGTCCAATTTATCCGGCGACGTGCCGGGCGAGGCGGGCAGAAAGTCGTAAGTGTCATTCATCCACTTCGACAGGCGAAACTCCAGATCTTTCCGGATGGGCAGGTGCTTTGGGGAGTCGATGAGATTTTCCAACTCCATGGGGTCCTGCTTCAAATCGAAAAGCTCCAGCACGGGGCGGGTGGGGTTGAACAGATGCCGAAGGTGAAACGGAGTGTCATTTCGCCGTTTCGAAAGCATGGTCTGCCAACTGAGGCCTGACTCGATATCAGCCGGAGGGCGGTAGGGAAAATGTGGGTTCGCATTCAAAATCAGCTTGTGCTGTTCCGTGCGGACACAGCGCATGGGATCAAACATGTCGTGCCAGTTGCGTTCGCCAAAGATCTCTTTGCGGGGCTGGTAATTCTGCCCCAAAAGGAGCGGAAGAAAGGACTTTCCCTGCATCTTCTTGCCTTGGGGAATCCCTGCCGCATCGAGCCACATGGAGGGCAAGTCGACGTGGGCAATCATTTCGCTGCGCACGCTTCCGGCTTGAATTTTCCCAGGCATCCAGGCAATCAGCGGTACGTGCAGGCCGGGGTCGTAGAGAGTCCCTTTGGCCCGGGGGAAGGGCATGCCATTGTCGCCGGTAAAGATTACCATTGTGTCCTGCGCATGGCCCTGGCTGGCCAAAAGATCCATCAACTGGCCGACCTCCTGATCCATGCGTCCAATGAAATCGTAATAGTAGGCCAGGTCCTGCCGCACCTCAGGCCAGTCCGGCAGCCAATTGGGTACTTCGACTTTGGCTGGATCGTGCGGAGGCGAAAAGGCGCCCGGGCGATAGGGCCGATGGGGATCGGTAAAGCCAACTTGCAGCCAAAATGGTTTGTCCTTCGGCTTCGCTTCAAAGAAGTTCTTGAAGGGCGTCCTGGCATCGCCATAAAAATCGAGGCGTCGCTGAAAACCAGTCCCAAGATGGTGCTTGCGGAAGACGCCGTTGTAGTAGCCCTTCTCTTTCAGAGCATCAATGATTGTGGGCTCCCAGTCTGGCAGGGGGACATGCAAGCGGCTGGTGGCAGTTGTATGGGGAGTGCAACCCGTAAAGAGGCTGGTCCGGTTGGGACTGCATTGGGGACTGGTGACAAAGCACCGCTCAAAGCGCATGCCTTCGCGGGCCAATTTGTCCAGATGCGGCGACTGGATTGCCCGGTTGCCGTACGCTCCCAGGTCCCTGGCGGTATGGTCATCCGACATGAGGAATAGAAAATTGAGCGGCTTGCCTCCATTGGCTTGAGCCAACAGGGGAGCCCCCGCGCTGCCATGCAGAAAAGTGCGGCGGTTCATGGTTAACCAGTCTATTAAAGTCTGAGGCAAGCGACGTCGATATCCCCATCAATGGGTGTGTCCAGGCCACGGCTTGACTTTTTATCGAATCACCAGAACCCCGATGGCGGTTGGGGATACTTCCCCGGCCGTGAAAGCCGGGTCGAGCCCACCGTCTACGCTCTGCGCGCACTGGGCGCCCAGCAAGCGGGCTGGAAGCGCGGTATCGAGTTCCTGCTGGCCCGGCAGGACGCATCCGGGGGACTTTGTCCCAGCCCGAGCGTACCGGGGGCCACGTGGGTGACTCAGCTTGCCTTTCCTGTGTTGGTGCAGGCCGGCGTCGAGCGATCCAAACTTGAAGCTGCCGCCACCTGGATTGTAGATACACAAGGGGCGGAAGGCGGCATCATGCAAAGAATCCTGCGCACCATGGGCAAGTCCAAAGTGGATCAGGACTCTCGCCTCAAGGGATGGCCCTGGCGCCCTGGCAATAACAGTTGGGTGGAGCCGACCGCGCATGGCCTGCTGGCACTCGCGTGGATGAAGGGTTACGCCGTCGAGGCAGCCATCCGGCATCGGCGTGATCTGGCCACGCGAATGTTGCTGGACCGCCGTTGTCTGGATCTCGGTTGGAACTATGGCAATAAGCGCGTACTGGGCGAGACACTGCCCGCGTATCCGGAAACAACCGGCCTGGCGCTGCTGGGCCTGGCCGCAAGTCAAACGGACCTGACCGAGAGTTTGGAAAAGGCTCGTGCGGATTTTGAATCCTGCCAGGGTGCCTATGGCCGGGCGCTCCTCGCTCTTGCCTTGCAGCTTCACGGGCAAAGTATCCATTTTGAACTGAGCGAGGCCCCCCACCCCAGCCGGAATCTGATGCTGGCAGGGATTGAAGTGCTTGCGCTGCGCGGCGAGCGGCAGGATTTCTTGCCGTGAATCGCCGTCAGTGGCTGGCCGGTGCCGCCCTTTCCGGCATTTCCTGCGAAAGGCCTTCCATTCCTGAAAGAGGTCCTATGTCCAAGTCGAACGTAGCCGTTCTCAAGGCATCCACTTATGAACAAGAACTGCTTGATGTTCTGGATCGCGGGTTGCGGGAAGCCTGGCCCGAAGCGCCCACTTTCGTTCGCGACAAGACTGTTCTATTGAAGCCGAATCTGGTTGAGTTCGACAGCCAAACCTGCATCAATACCGACCCGCGCCTTGTGCTTGCCGTCCGGGAGCTTTTCCTCAAGCTCGGAGCCAAAGAGGTCTGGGTGGGCGAAGGTCCAGGCCACCGCCGCGATACCTGGGATCTGGCTGAGCAGGCCGGCTACCGCAAGATTTTCCCCGGCTTTGACGACCGCTTTGTTGACTTGAATCTTGATGAGGTGCGCCCCGTTGCGGCCTACGATCAGTCCATGCAACTCTTTCTTCCGCGAACGGTTCTGGACGCCGACCTGGTTGTGAGTGTGGCCAAGATGAAGACGCATCACTGGGCGGGTGCCACGCTGAGCATGAAGAACTTTTTTGGCATTGTGCCGGGTGCCATCTACGGCTGGCCCAAGAATTTGCTTCATTATCAGGGCATTGATCGTTCGATCGTCGAGCTCAATCGAATTGTCCGCCACAGCTTTGCCATCGTCGATGGCATTGTGGCCATGGAGGGAAATGGCCCGATTCAGGGCACTCCTGTACAGAGCGGCGTTGTGGTGATGGGGCGCGACGTGGCTGCCGTAGACGCTACCTGCGCCCGCCTGATGAAACTGGACCCCTTGAAAATTTCGTATCTGCGTGCGGCGCAGAATCTCGGCCTGGCGATCACGGAGCAGGGAATTGACCAGCGTGGGGAATCCTTGCCCGCACTGGCGCGGCCATTCGCTGTGATTGAAGACTTTGCCGGCTTGCGATTGGCCTGATGCGGTTATCATAGTCATTGGCTATGCGCCGTTGGATTTTTTGGGATTTTGCTCGCGCCAGTTGGCAGTACGACATCGTTGTCGCATTACTGCTGGCTTTTATTTTCTTTACTCCTCGCGAACTGTTTCGCGATCAACCTCGCGCCTCCAATGTCGTCATGGTACCCGCCAGCGACGGAGCATACGTCTTCTATATTGACCCGCAATCTTTAGCGCAGGTCGAAGAGGAACGGCGTACGGATCAAGCCGCGCAGATCATTACTCAGAAGTACAAAGAGCAATGGGAAGTGGTGCGGATTGAAACCCTTTATGACGCCGAGAACGAGGTGAAAGGATTCCTTGCTTACGCGAAGCGTTAGTATCGGTCTTCTCCTGACCGCGACCACCTGGGCGGCGCCGATGACCCTGCCCGAGGTTCTGGCAAAGCTTGATCAGAATGCCGCTGGCTTCCGCTCCATGTCGGCCAACATCGAGCGCATTGATTACACGGCAGTGCTGAAAGACGCCAGCAAAGAAATCGGCGTCATCATGCTTTTCAAAAAGAAGCCCGGTGCGGTTGCCATGCGTATCGACTTTAGTCAACCGGACCCGAAGCAGATCAGCTACGCCGACAAGCGGGTGCAGAGCTATCTGCCAAAGATCAATACCGTGCAGATCGTCGACGTCGGCAAAATCGACAATCTGATCAGCCAGGGAATCCTGATTGGTTTCGGCACAACGGCGAAGGAATTGCAGAAGTCTTATGCAATCAAGGTGACTGGCGAGGAAATGATCCATGGCAAGCCAACCACTCGCATTGAACTCACGTCGAAAGCCGATAAACGTTTGATGAATGTGAGTAAGATCGAAGTCTGGCTCGCCCATAGCGATGGCTATCCCGTTCGCCAGAAGCTCTATCAGGGCGCGGGCGACTATAACCAGGCCAGCTATACCAATCTCAAGATCAACCCTCCCCTGCGCGAGCAAGACCTTCGTCTCGATTTGCCCAAAGACGTCAAGAAGGAATTTCCTGCCAAGTAGTCATGGCCGCCGAGCGCATCCATGCCTCGCAAGGGCGGCTGGGATTTTTAGACTGGACCCGGGGCTTTGGCGCGCTCATCATGCTCCAGGGGCACGTTACCCATAGCTTCATGGCTGAGAACCTTCGCGAAGGTTCCCTGTACACCCTCTCGCAATTCATCGGCGGGATGCCCCCTGCCATTTTTCTTTTCCTTACCGGGCTCACGCTTGGCTTTCTTATGGATAGCCTGGATCGCAAGGAGCCCTCCCTGGTCAGGCGGATCATTGCTACGCTGATGCGGGCCCGCTATCTTTTTGTCATCGCCTTCCTGTTTCGGATTCAGATGTGGGCCTTTGCCTTGCCGTATTCTCGCTGGGTAGACATCTTTCGTGTGGACATCCTCAATTGCATGGGGTTTGCGGTTTTGCTGCTAGCGTGGCTGGTGATTCCCAATACCCGCAGCCGCGTAGTTTACGCCGCCGCCGCGGGGCTTTTCATCAGCTTCTTCTCTCCGGTTGTCACGACAACAGACCTTTCCTTCCTGCCGGCAGTTGCGCTGCAATATATCGTGCCGGACGAGCGCTACTTCAGCTTTTTCCCCTGGGGTGCTTTTCTGGCCTTCGGAGTCTCGGCGGGTAGTGTACTGCGTATCGTCCCGCCTGAACATTACGGTCGCATGATGCAGTGGGCCATGCTGCTCGGCCTCGCGCTGATCTATCTTTCGCAGTATGCGTCGAATTTGCCGTACTCGCTGTACACGGAAAGCAACTTCTGGCTGGATGGCCCCGGCCTAACTTTGATCAAGACCGGAATTGTGATGGTCATGGGCGCCCTGGGTTATCTCTGGATGAGCTTTCTCGAGGGCCGCTTCAGTTGGGTGGCCCTGCTCGGTCAACACAGTTTGCCGGTTTACTGGGTTCATATTGAACTCACCTACGGACGGCTGGCAGACCCCTTCAAGAAGTCGCTCGATACTCCCAAAACCGTTGTCGCGGCCCTGATCATGATTGCGCTGATGTTGGCGCTCTCCTCGATGAAGGCCCGCTATGATCGCGGGGGATTTCCTCGCCTGCGGGAACAAATCAATCGCCGCTGGCCCCTTCCCGCCTAGTCGTTTTCGGCCAGTGCGGCCATTACCAGACGGTAGAAGTCCGGATGGGAACCCCAGGTTTGCCCGGTAATGATTTTGCCGTCACGCACAGCCTCCGGTTGACACCAGGTTCCCCCGGCCTGTTCTACTTCAAAGCGAACATGCTCGTAGCAAGTGACCTGGCGGCCCGAAACGAGGCCGGCTGCCAGCAGAACCTGTATGCCATGGCAAAGGGCAAAAATCCATTTGTTGCTCCTGGCCATGCTTTGCACCGTTGCCACCAGATCCGCGTTGTGGCGAAGATACTCCGGAGCCCGCCCGCCCAGAATTAGAACCGCGGAGTAATCCTCCGGATTGACATCCTGGAGCGCAATCTCGCTCGTTAACCCATAGCCCGGACGTTCAACGTAGGTATCCCAGCCGGGTTCAAAATCGTGCATTACCAGATGCAGACGCCGCACTGAGGGCGCGGCAATTCGGGTGGCGATTCGCGCTTCCGCGAAGCGGTGCACTGCGTAAAGTGCTTCATAACTTTCGCCCGCATCGCCGGTGACAATCAGGATTTGATGGCTCATTACTTGAGAGTCTAACTAACAAATCTTGAACGGATTGCAATTTCGTGCTTTACATGTCCTGGGGAATCGTCTATTCTCATCTTTCAAGACTTGCGCGACGTTCGCGCTGATTCTCCCCGTCAGACCCCCTGCCCAGCCTCTGCCTTGCCCAATGTTAGGCCGTATTGTGCCCTGTCGCATTGATGTTTTCAAGCGAAAGGAAAAACTATGCGATACGTGTGTCTTCTCCTGCTGTGCCCGGTGCTACTGAGCGCCCAGACTTTTCAGGGTTCCCTGCGCGGACGGGTTACCGATCCCAACGGAGCCGTTGTTCCCGATGCGGTCATAACGGCGATTGATGAAGGAACTGCCATCCGCCGGACAACTCTTTCAAGTTCTGAAGGCACCTTTACTTTCTCTTCACTAACTCCAGCCACTTACCGGGTTGTTGTAGAAGCTTCCGGCTTCAAGCGTCTGGAATCCGCTGGGATCGCCGTGGCCACACAGGCTGCGGTAACCGTCGATCTGCGGATGGAGCTGGGGCAGGTAACGGAATCCATCAATGTGATGAGTGAGGCGGTTGGGATTGAGACCGCCAACGCCTCCAATGGGCAAACCATCAACCGGCAGCAACTCATTGACTTGCCCAATCTCGGCCGCAACCCCTTCATGTTGTCGAAGCTTTCCGAAGCCGTGGTTCAGGTGGGAAACCCCAAGTTCAACCGCATGCAGGACCAGACCGGGTCATCTCAAATCTCAATCGCCGGAGGACCCGTACGCGGCAACAACTACACGCTTGACGGGATCGCGATTACGGATTCCACCAACCGCGCCGTCATCATCCCGACGCTGGAAGCGGTGCAAGACATGAAGGTGCAATCCAACACCTATGATGCCGAGATCGGTCGCACTGGCGGTGGAACCTTCAACACCTTTATGCGTTCCGGCACCAACCAGGTGCATGGCTCGGCCTTTGGCTACATGCGAGAAACGGCCTGGCTGGCCAATAACTTTTTCTCGAACCGGGCCGGCACGCCGATCATCGATCAACCCTTTCGCAACTATGGCGGTTCTTTTGGCGGTCCCGTCCGGATCCCGAAAATCTACGATGGGCGCAATCGGACTTTCTTCTGGATTACGGGCGAGGCATACCGGCAAACCGAAGCGGCGGGAACACGGCTAAACGTTCCCACCCTGCTCGAGCGGGTGGGCAACTTCTCTCAAACGCAGTCGGTTGTCGCGGGCAGCAATGCCTTGCAGTTGGTCTATGATCCCTTGTCCATCAGCACAGTCGGCCCACGGACTGCCTTTCCCGGAAACATCATTCCCGCCAACCGCATCTCGCCCATTGGGCGCGCCATGGCTTCCTACTATCCGGAGCCGAATGTTGCCGGTGTTAACGTTTACGGACAACTGAACTACGATGCCAGTGTGGCGGCCTACAACCGGGCGGACCAGACGACA
>CAZECF010000130.1:0-9060 GCA_964510335.1 uncultured Bryobacter sp.
CGCTGGTCAGCCAACTGTGTCTAGACTCGTGTCTCACGCGAGGGGACAAGCCCAATCCTTGTCATAATATGCAAGGCTTAGATATGACTACTACACAAATAGCCAACCGGCTCGTAGAGCTTTGTAAAGCAGCAAAAAACTTTGATGCGATGCAGGAATTGTACGCGAACCAGATTGTCAGCGTAGAAGGCGCGCCCAACGAAGGCGGCGTGACCGAGACAGCGGGCAAAGAAGCCGTGATCCAGAAGAGCAAAGACTGGGCGGCAGCCAATGAAATTCACGGCTCAGCGGTTGAAGGTCCTTTTCTGGCTGGAGACCGGTTTGGAGTCGTATTCGATTTCTCGGTGACGCCAAAGTCAACGGGCGAGCGGCTGGAGCTGCGAGAAATTGCGGTTTACACCGTGGCACACGGCAAAATCGTGCGGGAAGAGTTCCTTTACGGCACTAGCCCCGAAGGCTACATTCGCTAGACACTTATTGGGGACTCACGGGATCTCCACTTCACTTTCAAAACAGTAAGAGCAACAATTTCTGCAAAAACCAATCCAGGCAGAAACGCGCAATTGATAGCAATTCTGTTTGTTCGTTTCGCAGCTCTATCTACCCGCCCGGACTAGCTGCTTCGCGATGCCACTGAGCAACGCAGATCCTGTCCACATTCGCTAGTCTGCATATATGCTGCCGCATTCCCGCACCGGGGCTATGGATCTCAGCCTTGGCTTGTCCATTGTTGAGCTCAAGCTCGCCACGCGCAACCCGCTTGTCTTTACTCCCCATGAGACCGCCAACCGAATCCGCGGAATGTGGGGCAAAAGTCTCTACGGCGGGCCAGTCTACGAACGGCTCTTTGCCCCCTCCCGCCGCACCGATGGCCCCAGCGGACTCAAGGATCCGCCGCGGCCCTATGTTCTGCGCACGCGCAGCCTGGAGGGAAAGCGCTTTGCGGCGGGGGAAGAGATCCCGTTCCGGGTCCATGTTTTCGACCGCGATCTGGTGCCACCGGCCACCGAAGAACTGCGGCTTTCACTGTCACCGCCAGACTTCCCCGTAAACCGGGTGCAAATTGAATTCCTGACGCCGACAGAGCTGAAGGGTGGCGACGGGCTTGAGTTTGGTGTCTTGCTCGCAAGGTTAAGAGACCGCGTAAGCTCGCTGAGGGCGCTCTACGGCGAGGGGCCGCTCGAGCTTGATTACGTGGGGATGGGGGAGAGAGCCAGGCGAGTGCGGACCCTTCAACAGGAAATGGTTTTCGAGCAGCGGGAGCGGACGAGCCACCGCAGCGGGCAAACGCATGGAATCGGGGGATTTGTCGGGCGGGCGGTCTATGAGGGAGACTTGGGGGAGTTTTTGCCATACCTGGAGGCCGGCGCCTGGACCGGAGTCGGGCGGCAGACAGTATGGGGAAAAGGCGAGATCCGGACCACGGTGCTAGCGTAGCGCCAGAGCTAGCCTGAACTCTCGGCGGTGACGGCGTCAATCGTGCCGGGGGCATTGCCTTCGAGCCGGTTATTGACGAAGACAAAGGCAGGCTGATGGATACGGGCGGCGCGGGCGATGATGGCCTTGAGCGCGTCGCGCGTAGAGGGGTTTTCTTCCTGGACGGCGCGGTAAGGCTCAAAGGATTTGACCGCAGATTCATAGCTGCGGCCGTATTTCAGCAGAGCGCGCACAACGGTGAAGTCCGCGGTAAAGATGTCGTCAATCTTGAGTTGGGAAGCCAGTTCAGGCATGCGGGTCCAGGCGTTGAGGACATGGGCAGCGTTATAGCTGCGGAGGCAGGCAAGGTAATCGGGGGCCAGAAATTCCGGGTTGCGGATCTCTACGGCATAACGCCACGATTCCGGCACTTGGCTGAAAAAAGTGTTCAGCTGGAAAACAAAGGCGTCCAGGCCGGGCATGGTTTTCTTCGACATAGTGCCGAATTCAAAGATCATGACACTGATGCGGTCCTGGTAAGGAGCCAGGGGGTCCAGGAAGGCGCGGCGAAAGAGATCAGCGTTGAGAAAGTTTTCATTCTCCAGCCCCGCACGAGCCCCATAGCGCGCGTGGCCAGGCCAGAGCTTGACGGTGATTTCCTCAGGCACCTTGAAGGCCCAGCGCAGCGAGGGCGGCGCGGTGGTGAAGAGCTTTTGCCAAAAGGATTGCGTGGGGAACTGGTAGAAGGCAAAGTCGCCGCAAACGATGGGAAAGACTTCGGCGTATTCAGCGATGCAGGTCTCTTCAAACTTTTTGCGCGAGAACTTGCCGCGCGTGACGTAGCGGTCCTGGGTGAAGATCTGGTCAAGCCAGCCTTCATACTTCCAGGACGAAGTGCCCAGGTAGATTTGCTGGGCAGCAAGGCGTTGCAGCTTGGCCGCAAGACGAGTCCGGATAGGCGAGGCAGGGGCGTCAAAAAGTCCGGGTATCACCTTCTTATCAACTCGCCCGGCCTATTGCTTGATAATCGTACCGTCTCGTCGCCGCACTTCACCCCAGCCACCATTCAACCGGCCCTTCTCGCCAGTCTCGCCGGAGCCAAAGGGATACTTCGCCGCCGCCTTCTCATCCACTTCAATGCCCCAGCCGGGTGCTTCATTGACGAAGATATAGCCATTGCGATGCTCAGGCACGCCGCTGAACACTTCCCTCACCCGCTCATTGAATGCCGAATACTCCTGCACCCCAAAGTTCGGGATGGTCAGATCCAGATGCGCATTCGCCGCATGGCCAATCGGCGACACGTCGCCCGGTCCATGCCACGCCGTCCGCACATTGAAGGCCTCACACAGCGTCGCCAACTTGCGCGCCGGCGTCAGGCCCCCAATCATCGAAATATGCACGCGGATAAAGTCAATCAGCCGCTCGCTCACCAGGTCCATCCATTCCAGTGGATGCGTAAACAGTTCCCCCATCGCCAGCGGCGTCGTCGTATGCTGACGAATCCGCCGGAACCACGCTACATCCTCCGGGCTTACCGGATCTTCCCAGAAGTAAAGCCGGAACTGTTCCAGATCCTTGCCCATCTGCAAGGCCTGCGTTGGATGAATCCGCTCGTGGGTGTCATGCAGCAGCTCCACCTCATTGCCCAACTCCTTGCGTGTCGCCTCAAATAGCTGCAAGGTGCGCTTGATGTAGGCCGCCGGCTCATAGAAGGGCCCATCAATCAGACTCGTCGCCCCACGGCTGCCGCTTCCCTGCCCCGCCCCATAGGCCGCCTGCCCAGGCACACCCACCTGAATCCGCACATGGCGCTGCCCCTCGGCAACCAGCTTCTTCGCCATCTCCACACACTGCGAAATCTCGGCACCCGACGCATGCCGGTAGGTATCAACGGCTTCTCTCACCTTGCCACCCAGCAACTGGTAAACCGGCATCCCCGCCTGCCGCCCCTTGATATCCCACAGCGCCTGATCCACCCCGGAAATCGCATTGTTCAGCACCGGCGAATTGCGCCAGTAGCTCGAGTTGTAAGAGGCCTGCCAGATGTCATCGATACGGTCCGCCGGCTTGCCCACCAGCAAGGGCTTCAGATAACGGCGTACCGCCTCCACCACCACATCCGCCCGTTGCGTATAGGTGCCGCACCCATAGCCATATAGTCCATCCTGATCCGTCAGAATTTTCACCACCACCAACCGCAACCCCGCCGGGGCCGTGGCGATCACCTGCACGTCCTTGATTTTCGGGCTTGGCATCCCTTTGCGTGCCTGCCAGGCAAGGGCTTCGGCCGGCACATACGAGGCCAGGGCCAGTTTCATCAGATCGCGTCGCTTCATGGCGTTTAAGACTTCTCCTGTGAGAGTGTGCGCTTCAGCGTCTCGATTTGATCCGCCAGCTTCCGGCCCCGAGCCACCAGGCTCACAACATAGAGCGCCAGAATAATCCAGGCAGCGGCAAAGCCGTAGAACATGTAGGTGAAATTACGTTGGTCCATAGGTTGAGATGAAAAGCGCGTAACCAAACTAACACAGCCAAAAATCCAATGGGCGGGTCTAGCGGGCGTAAATCATCCGCCGCATTCCCTCAATTTCGCGACGGCTTTCCTCTTGCCGGAATCGCACCCCCACCAGCACCACAGCCAGCAGCAGCAGCGCAATCCAGTTCTGGTAAATCATCGACTCCATGGCCGGGTCCGTATTGCCGCCACCCGTGCGAAAGCTCAGGATCGCACCGGGATGCTGCGTCCGCCACCAGTCAATCGCCTTATAGGTAATCACCACGCTCGTAAAGGCGAAGATACTCAGCACACCCGTCACCCGGCGTCGCTCGCTCGGGTCATCGATCATGTTGCGCATCATCAGATAGCCGCCATAGATCAGCGCGGTGATAAAGGCCCACGTGAGCCGCGCATCCCAGGTCCACCAGATGCCCCAGATAATCTTGGCCCAGATCATACCCGTCACCAGGCCAATCAGCGTGAAAGCCAGACCTACCTCGGTCGTCGCCACGGCAAACGAATCACCCCGGAAATTCTTCTTCCAGATCGCATAGGCGCTCGCCATGCCACTGGCAAAAAAGCACGCAAAACAGGTAAACCAGCTCGGGATGTGAAAGAACATGATGCGATAAATGGCGCCCTGCGCCGCCTCATCCGGCAGCACCAGAAACATCGTGTAGAGGTTGCGCGCCAGATAAAGGGCGCTGGCAACTCCCGCGGCCAATAACAATCGGTCAGTCATGTACTTCTCCCCTTTAGTCTACAAGGATGGTGTCGATCAGCCCCAGCGCCAAGGTCGTAAAAATCACATCAAAACCCACCAGCAGCCGCACCCAGATCAAGTCATCGCCCACCGGCACTTCCCCCAGCGCCACCAGATTGGTAAGCTGCATCGCCGCCGCCAGCGCCGGAATAATCATCGGATACACAATCACCGGCAACATCAGTTCCCGCAGCCGCAAGTTCACCGTCATCGCCGCAAACACCGTGCCCAGCATCGCAATCGCCCAACTGGCCAACATACAAATCCCGATCAGCCAACCCGGCAAGCGAAACAGGTCAATGTTGTAGAGCAGACTGAACACGGGCAGGCATACTGCTTCCACCAGCAAAATAAAAACCAGATTCGCCATCGTCTTGCCCAGCAACAAGGACGACGCCGGCACCCGGCTCGCCAGCAAGATATCCAGACAGTCATTCGATTGTTCCCGCACAAAGCTCCGGTTCACCAGCAACACGCCGGAAAACGCAAACAGGATCCACAACAGCCCGCCCGTAATCTCGCGGATCTGCTCACTCGTCGGGTCAAAGGCAAAACTGAACAGAATCAGCACCACCAGCGCAAAAGCCAGCGAGGCATTGATCGCTTCCTTGCCGCGGAATTCCATCCGTAGATCCTTGAGGCAAATTACCCAGGCCTGACGCAGCATCAGCTCACCGTTCCATAGGTGCGATAAATCCAGCTACTGTCGCCGAGCATCTCATCGGGCCGCGGCCCAAAGTAAGCCAGCTTGCCGTGCTCCAAAAACAGAATCCGGTTGGCCAGCGCCATCGCCTCGGGAATCTGGTGGGTCGAAAGAACAATCGTGGCCTGTCTGGCCAGTGCCTCGCCCAGCAGGCTCTGCAGCAGCGCCGTGGCCTTGTCATCGAGCGACGTGAAGGGCTCGTCGAGCAATAGCAACTCGGGCTCTCCCATAAAGGTCCTCGCCAGCGCCAGCCGCTGCCGCATCCCACGTGAGTATTCACGCAACGGCGCATCCGCTACCCCGATCAGGTTCACCTTCTCGAGCCACGCATCGATATCCACCCCGCCACCCGACAGCGACGCAAAAAAGCGCAGATTCTCCCGCGCACTCAACTCGTCATAAACGCCGATGCCGTGCCCCAACAAACTCACTCTCCGCGCAACGTCAAGTTCCCCATCAGTCGGCCGCGACAAGCCCGCCATCAAGTGCAGAAGCGTCGTCTTGCCCGCCCCGTTCCGCCCCAGCAAGGCCACGCAATCCCCGGCCTCAAAAGCAAAGGTCAAGTTGCGCAAGGCCGGAAAACTACCGAAAAACTTGGAGACTCTGTCGGCTGCCAGAACGCTCATCGCCCTTGGCTCACGCCGCTGCCGAGGGCTTGCGGTACAGGTTCACAAATCCAATCGCCAGCGCCAGCAGGCTCAAGCCAATCACCCACCACATCCGCTCGTGGATCTTCGGTGCAATCGCCCGCGGCTCAGGCGAGCCTGACTCATCCGCATCCAGCGCCCGCAGCGATCCGGTTCCCGTGATCTCCAACTCAAAGTCCGCCTTCGTCAGCGCATAAACGCCAGCTTGCGTCTGCGGCTCCGTGCCCAAATCCTCAACGCCCACACCGCTCAGCTTCACGCCGCTCGGCGTCACTAGCCTAGTCTGCCCTTCTTTATCATTCAGCGGATGCAGGATCCGCCCCTTGAATTTACCCGGCGAACTAAAAGGCAATGTGTAGGAGTAGTCAAAGCGCGATTCTCCCGGCCGCAGTGCAAAATCTACCTTGAATACATTGGCCGGTCCGGCCGGCTCGGCATCCTTGCGCACCGGCATATTGCCGGGCCCTGAGACCCGCATCTGCAGGCTGTCCTTGGCCTCCGGCGGCAAATAAAAACGAAAGGTTCCCGCCGCCGGATCAGAATAACTGGTCTTTCCGGCATTGCGGTAAATCACCGTCTCGTTGATCGACAACTGTCCGTCCCCGGGCTCGATCAGCACCATGTGCTGCACTACTTTGGCCTCGCCCGCCTGCCGCGTTGTGTTGTAAATCTCCAGCTCAACACCCTTGCCCGTCTCACCCGGCCGCAGCAATTTGTTGTACGTCACGCCATCATAAACGGCTTGCAGCAGCAGCGGGCCATCCACTCCCTGCGCAAAGGTGAAGCTGCCATCCTCACCAGACTTCACATTCCCCGCCGGCATCATGCCGCCGTCCCCCAGCCGCATCAGCACAATCGGCACATCGCCCGCCGGCTTGCCCGTGGTCTTGTTCACCACCGTGCCGTCAATTGCCAACAGGCTGGTAGCCATAAGCAGGAAGAGAGGTTTCATTTGCTTTGCTCCAGGCTCGCCTTCAGCGCATCCACATCGGCCAGCACCCGGGCCAATTCTGCTTGTAGATTCTGCTTTGACTTGGCATAGTCTTCATCAGACAGCTTGCCCAACCGCAGTTCGAACTGCAAGTCCCTCAAATTTTCGTAAATGCGTGCCTTCCGCTCGTCATGCACCTTGAACGGATTTTCAGGTGGCAGCGCCGGCAGGTCGGAATCGCGAATAAACAAGCTGAGAGCAATCACCAGCACGGTGAGCCCAATGGCAATGGCAATAATCATTTCTCGGGCGAGACTTCTATCCTCTCCAGTTCTTTCGCCGCAGTGGACTCATACTTCTCCAATTGCCCAGCCTCGATCTCCGTTCCAGCTTCGACCGGTACCGGATTACGGAATCGCTTCACGTAAACCAACAAGGCAATAAAACCCAAAGCGGCCGCGAAACCCGGCATGATCCATCCCAACAACCCAAAACCTTCCGCTTCCGGAACAGCCAGCGCTTGCTTGCCGCGCTCCTTCACAAAACGGCCGACGATGTTCTGATCGCTCATTCCCATCGTCTGGTACTGCTTGATCTTTTGCCGCGCCGGGAATGCATAGCTGCATCCCAACATCGAGCAATCCCCCACTGAATTCCGGCAACTGCCGCAGAGGCAAGCCAGCTTCATGCCCACCCGCTTGATCTCAGGCGACATGAAGTCCATCGGGTTCTGCGCGATCGACAAACCGGTCAATAGCGCCAGCAGGGCGAGAGTTCTAAGTCTTGGCATGAGCCTCCACTTTCTTCCCGCCCGCAACCGAACCCACCACTTCCGTCCGTGCATAGCTATAGCGGATCTTGGCCGGCACCAGGCAAACCAGCGTGCCGATCAGCACCACCCAAAAGCCGACCCAGATCCAGCTCACCAGCGGAAATACATAAGCCTGAATCACCGCGCCCTGCCCCTGCGTCGCCATCGCGGCGAAGTTCAGGAAGAGATCCTCGTTCAACCGTCGCCGGATCGACACTTCACTGGTCGGCTGGCGGCTCGCCTTGTAGATCCGGCGCTCCGGCTCCAGCGTGTCGATCAACTTGCCGTCCACCGAAACCTGAATCGCTGCCTTCATCCAGGCGTAGTTGTCGTTCTCGCCATCCTTCAGGTCCGAAATCTTCAATTGATACCGGCCAATCTGAAAGGCTTCCCCCACGGCCGCCTCATGGATCACATCCTTGTTGAAGGCAGTACCCGTGAAGCCAACAAACATCACCACAATGCCCATGTGGACCAGATAGCCGCCATAGCGCCGCGTGTTGCGGTGCGTCAGCTCAATGGTCGCCCGCAGAAGATTCATCGATTCCTTCTGCGCGATGGCCAGGCTGCCCTTTACAAACTCGCTAAAGATGGTCACGGTAACGAAAGCGCAAAGCCCAAAGCTCAACAACGCATATTCACTCCGGATCCCTGCGCCAAACAAACCAACCATCACCGCCACCATCGAGATCAGCGGCCAGAGGAAGTTCCGCTTCAGGCTGTCAATCGAACTCCGCCGCCACGCGATCAACGGGCCAACGCCAGTCAGGAAAATCAGGAAAAGCCCAATCGGGATATTCACCCGATTAAAGAAGGGCGCGTCCACACTGATCTTCTCCCCCGTCACCGCTTCACTGATCACCGGGAAGAGCGTGCCCCAGAGCACGGCAAAGCAGCTCGCCAAAAGCACCAGGTTGTTGAACAGGAAGCTCGACTCGCGGCTCACCAGGCTCTCCAGATGCGATTCGCTCTTGAGGAAGTCCAGCCGGTCGAGAATCAGCCACACCGTCCCTGCAATGCCAATCGCGAGGAAGGTCGCAAAGTAGTTTCCGATCGAAGAGATCCCGAAGGCGTGCACGCTCTGCACCAGTCCACTCCGGGTCAGCATCGTGCCAAAAATACAGAGGAAGAAGGTCGCCGAAACCAGCACCATGTTCCAGACCTTCATCATGCCTTTCTTCTCCTGCATCATCACGCTATGCAGAAAGGCCGTGGCCGTAATCCAGGGCAGCAGGCTGGCATTCTCCACCGGGTCCCAGGCCCAATAGCCGCCCCAGCCGAGCACGTCG
>CAZECF010000131.1:0-9008 GCA_964510335.1 uncultured Bryobacter sp.
AGAGCCTGGCTGTGGTCAATAGCGCGGTTCATTTCCGCCGGATGCTTCACGTTCGCGACGATGTCGAAGTAGCGGCTGGCGGCGAAGCGGTCCACCAGGGCGCGGCTCTCGATGCTCTGGTCCAGGTCATGCACCGCGAGCGGAACCTGATCCACATCGAGGCTCAAAGCATAACCGAAGAGAAGCAACAGCAAGAGTGGAATCGCCAGTGCGAGATAGAGACTGAGAGGATCCCGCAGGATGTGGAGAAACTCCTTTCGCGTGATGGCCCACCAACGGCGAAAACTCATCTGGCAGCGGCCTCTTCTCGCTCGATGCTCTCGACGAAGACAGCTTCCATGGAAGGCTTGCCCATAGCGCGCTTAAGCTCGGCGGGTGTGCCGAGCGAGATCATCCGGGCGCGATAGAGCAGGGCGATGCGATGGCAGTATTCGGCCTCGTCCATGTAATGGGTGGTGACGAAGACAGTCTGGCCCGCTTCACTCATTTGGTAGATCAACTCCCAGAAGGAGCGCCGGGCGATGGGGTCGACGCCACTGGTGGGTTCATCAAGAAAGACAATAGGGGGCTCATGGAGAATCGCGCAACCAAGAGCGAGCCGTTGCTTGAGGCCGCCGGGGAGGGTGCGCGTGAGCGAGTCCTCGCGGCCTTGCAGGCCCGACATTTCGAGCGCGTAGTGTTTGCGTTCCGGGCGGCGCGCGCGATCAACTCCATAGATGCCGCTGAAGAAGTCGATGTTCTCGGCCACCGTCAAGTCGTCGTATAACGAAAACTTCTGCGACATGTAGCCGATGCGGGCGCGCACTTCCTCCGGCTCGCGGCTGACGTCAAAACCGGCGACGCTGGCAGTGCCGCTGGTAGGGGTGAGCAGACCACAAAGGATGCGAATCGTAGTGGACTTCCCCGCGCCATTCGGGCCGAGGAAGCCGAAGATCTCGCCCTTTTGTACCGTGAGACTGACATCATCGACTGCCAGGAAATCGCCGAAGCGTTTGGTGAGATGGACGAGTTCGACGCTGGGGGAGCTCATGCGGCGGCCCGCCTGGTCTCGGTAATGAGAACGTCTTCGAGGCTCGGAGTAATTCTTTCGAAGTCCGCATCCACGCCCTGGCTGACCGGATAGATGGATGCTTGCGGTTCCAGAAAAAGATGGAGCTCGGCGCCACTGAGTTCCACGCTGACCACACCGGGCCGGGCTTCGAGCGAGGCCTTGAGCTGCCGCAATTGCGGGCCCCGCACGGCGTAGCACTTTTCAGGCAAAGCCGCCTTCAGTTCGTCTGGCGTGCCGGTGCGGATGATGCGGCCCTGATCGAGCAAGGCCACCCGGTGGCAGCGCTCTGCTTCATCGAGATAAGCCGTGGTGACGATGACGGTGAGGCCATCCTTCACAAGGTCTTCGAGAATAAGCCAGAAATCGCGCCGCGACACGGGATCGACACCGTTGGTCGGCTCGTCCAGAAGAAGGATCTTGGGCTTGTGCAAGAGCGTGCACATCAGTGACAGCTTTTGCTTCATCCCGCCAGAAAGCTTGGCGGCAGCCCGCTCGCGGAATTCAGCCATGCGGGTCATCTCCAGCAACTGTTGCTTGAGTGTTTCGCGTTCAGTGCCAAACACGCCGAAGAGGTCGCCATAGAAGTCCAGGTTCTCTTCGACCGTAAGATCCCCATAGAGCCCGAATTTCTGGGCCATGTAACCCATCAAATCCTTCACCGGATCCGGGTTTTCGCGAACGCTCAAACCACCGAGATGGGCCTGGCCGGAATCCGGGTCCACCAGTCCGCAGAGCATACGCAGGATGGTGGTCTTGCCCGCGCCGTCGGCACCCACCAGCCCGAAGACCTCGCCGGGGGCCACCGCAAAGCTCACCCCGCGCACTGCTTCCAGTGCACCAAACCTCTTCTGCAATGCTTGCGCCTCAACTGCGTAGGTCATTTATTGCAACCGGACCAGCGCGTCGACGGGCATATTGAGTTTCAACTCGCGGCGGGGGTTTTCCACCTCCACCTTGATTCTGTAAACGAGCTTGACGCGCTCTTCCTGCGTCTGGATTTGCTTGGGTGTAAATTCGGCTTCGCTCGAAATGAAGGAGATGCGTCCTGGATAGATCTTGCCGGGGTAGGAATCAGAACTGACTTCAACCGGCATGCCAAGGCGAACGCGGCCCAGCAGAGTTTGCGGAACATAGCCGCGAAACCAGGGCTTGTCGATTTCCCCTACGGTGAGAACTGGGGTACCGGCGGCCAGAATCTCACCCGGGTCGGCACTCTTGATCAGGACAACGCCGTCAACCGGAGAGGCGACGCTGGTGTCGTCGATCTGCGATTCGATGACGCGGACATTGGCTTTGCTGCGCTCGATCTCAGCGCGGCGGACGTTCAGGTCCTCCTGCTTGCGAGCGATTTCGAGACGCTGGCTAGCGGTAAGATTCAGAGCAGCTTCGGCCCGGGCAACCTGGGCGCGGGCGGTCTCAAGATCCGTCTGGCGGGGGCCTTCGACGATTTGTGAGAGGCGCTGCTCTGCGTTTTCAAGCTGAGCCGTAGTGGAGCTGAGCCGGAGCCGGAACTGATCAAACTGCGACTGGCTGATGTCCTCGGCGGCAATCAACTTTTCGGAGCGCGCCAAGTCCCGCTGAGCCTGCTCCTTCATGCCGCGCAAGTCAGCAACCTGGGCCCGGGCTTGCGCGATCTCCTGCGGCCTTGCGCCTTGAGTGAGTTCAAGAAGTTTTGATTTTGCCTGGCGGACTTCGGCCTCGCGGAGGGCGAGTTCCGATTCGAGAGCGGCTTTCTGGTACTCAATCGTTTGGCGCAGTTGCAGCAGGCCAGACTGCGCGGCATCTATGCTGGCTGTATCGCGCTCCCGAACCCGCAGAATTTGTTCTGGGTCCAGCCGGGCGAGGAGCTGGCCGGTTTTGACGTCCATCCCTTCGTCTACCGTCAGTTCCGCCAGACGGCCGGCCGTCTTGAAAGCAACGTCCAGCTTGCGGAACTCAATGTTGCCGCTCAATCGAAGCACGTTGTCGTCATCAACCGGACGGAATTTCCAGAACAGGAAGCCGCCGACGGCGAGCACAAGAACCAGAACGGGCAGGATTCGCTTCATTAGCGCACCATTCCTTTGACTGCATCTTCCATGCTGCCGGTGGCGGCAGCCAGATCAATGCGGGCGAGATTAAAGAGGTAAAGCGCGGCGAGCTGGTTGTCGCGGGCGCGGGCTAAACGGGTTTGAGCATCGGTCAGCTCAATGCCGCTGGCGACACCGGCTTCCGTGCGTCTTTCGGCTTGAGCGACTTCGTTTTCGGCCAGCTCCAGCCCCAGACGGGCGGTGTCAATCTGGCTGCGGGTGCTGGCCAGGTCAAGCAGCGCTTGGCGGACTTCCAGCTCCACCTGTCGGCGCAGGTCCTCGCCCTTGAGGCGCTCCTGGCGCTCGAGAACTCCGACTTCGGCTCGTCTCGCTTCGCGGCGTCCGCCATCGAAAATGGGCACGCGCAGGCCGACGGCAATGGTCCGCGTGGGCAGCAGTTGGGTGCTGTTGCCGATGGTGCCGTAATCGCCACTGGCAGCAAGCGAGGGCCAGCGTTCGGCCGCCACGCTCCGCATGGACATTCCGGCTGCAGCCAGGCGCTTTTGCTGGGCTAGCAGGTCGGGACGGCGAACGAGGGCCGTCTCGATGCTGGGAGCGGTTTGGGGAATTGGTTCAGAGCCGTCATTCATGCGGTCAGTGAGTGCAATCTCCTGTTCGAGATTGAGACCGATCGCGCGTTTGAGATGGAGATGGGCCTGGCTGAGCGCGTTCTCGGCGATCAGCCGCTTCTGCCGGTCGTTCTGTAGCTGGACTTTTGCCCTTGTGACCTCAATCCCGGTACCGGTTCCTGCCCGGCGTTGCGATTCCGCAACTTTGAGGAGGCGCTCGGCCAGAATCAGGTTGGCCTTGGCGGTGTCAACTGCAGCCTCTGCTTTGAGCGACAGAACGTAGGCGCGAGCCACCTGCTGGATCGCAGTCTCTGTCGCCAGTCGGACCTCGGCGTTAGCTACTTCCTTCTGAAGCTTCGCCACCTGGTAGCGCTTGATGGAGGAAAGGTCGAGCAGGCTTTGCGTTGCAGTGGCCCTGTAGTCCACTACGCTAAAGGGGCCGACAAAGCTCGGAATAGTGAATGGCAGGCCGGTGGGAAATGAAAAGCCAAAGGCAGCAAGGTTGCGGGTTTGGTTGGAGGCGGCAATGGAACCATCGAGTTGCGGCAGAAAGGCCCCAAAGGCGATGCGGCGACGTGCTTCCGCCTGGGCAATCGACTCTCGGACTATTTCGAGCCGGAGATTTCCATTCGGGGCTTGGGCCAATTCAATGGCTTTAGGCAGGCTGAGCGGCAGCGGTTCCGCAGCCAGTATCGCAAGCAGGAGAATTGTCATGGGGTGCGCTCCAGGCTAGGTGCCAATAGGCCGGCGGTAGCGAAAGCCTTCATATGGCTTAGCATTTGGGTTCGATTCTGCGGGTCAACTTTGCCGCTACTCAGGAGGCGGATCTTTTCGCCGGCTGCCAGAGAGTGGGCGAGCATACCGATAACGAAATGCATTCGCCAGAAAAGTTCCGTTGGCGTGAGGTGCGGCAGGCAGAGACTCAGGGCACTTACAAAACGCAAAGCGGTTTCTTTCATTTCGTTCATGAGAATGCTTTGAGCGGAATTGTGTGGCTCGGTGTAGAGCCTTCCGATGAATTGAGCAATAGTGAACTGGCCACCGTCCATGTTGAGGGCCATGTCCACAACAGGCTCCAAAAAGGCATCGAGCAGGTTACTGAGATCGCCGGGTTTGGCTTCGTTCAGACGTGCCAGGCGGGCCTCGTTCATGGGCCTGATGCGGCGAAGGTAGACCGACTTGACCAGTTCGTCCTTGCTGAGGAAGTGGTAGTTGACGGCGGCGAGATTCACGGCTGCTTCGCTCGTAATCTGACGAAGAGAAGTCGCCTCAATGCCCTGAGTGGCGAAAAGCCGCTCGGCGGTATCGAGGATTTTGTCCTTCGTCTCAATCATACGTTTGTTTGAATTATGAATCAAAAGGTTTACTTCGTCAACTAACTCTTATAGAATCCCGGCCATGACCCGTCGAAGTTTTGCCGCTGCTGCCGCTGGTGCTCTTGCCGCCCAAGGGCAGACTCGCCGCCCCGCTTTCAAGGAATTTGAGCCCGGAATCAAGATCGCCCTCCAGGTCGGTTCTGACCCGCAACCCCAGGATCTGGATTTCCCCAAACAATTGGGCGTGGACTGGGTGACGCTGAACACCTCAGGCGCCGCCGCCAATCTGGACAATTTCAAACGGCTGAAGGCCAATGTGGATAAGTCCGGACTGAAGGTCTGGAATATCGGCAACGCCAACGTACACAACATGGAGGAAGTGACCCTCAACCTGCCCGGCCGGGACGCCAAGGTTGCCGAGTATCAGCAATTCCTGCGCAACATCGCCGCGACGGGACTCAACTATACAACCTATGCCCACATGGGTAATGGGATCTGGACGACCGACCGCGAGGTAGCACGCGGTTCGCGGGGGCGGGCCTTCAATCTGGCCAAGGCCGACAAGGGCGTCTGGAACGGCAAGGAATTTCACGGGCCGCTCACCCATGGCCGGGCCTATACCGAGAAAGAAATCTGGGACAACTACACGTACTGGGTGGAGAGAGCCGCGCCGGTGGCCGAAGAAGTCGGGGTACGAATTGGGATTCACCCGGACGATCCGCCAGTAGAACCGCTAGGCGGGATCCCCCGGGTCATCTTCGGCAATTTTGCGGGCTACAAACGGGCGCTCGAAATTGCCAACTCGCCCAATATCGGGGTCTGCCTGTGCTGCGGATGCTGGCTCGAAGGCGGGCCGGGAATGGGAGCGGACGTACTGACGGCTATCCGGTATTTTGCGGAACGCAACAAGCTTTGGAAGATACACTTCCGCAACGTAGACAAACCGCTGCCGCACTTTGTCGAGACGCATCTCGATGCCGGCTACTACGACATGTACAAGATCATGAAGACGCTGGTGGAAGTAGACTTCCGGGGCGCACTAATCGTAGACCATGTGCCGGAAATGGTGGGGGGCCGCAATGTATCTTGGGCCTACAACATCTCCTACGCCAAGAGCTTGCTTGCACGGGCCATGGATGAAGTGAAGCGGCCGGCGGGCAGTTTCCGGCCCGCCGTATAGCTATTCAACC
The DNA here is from genome assembly GCA_964510335.1 of uncultured Bryobacter sp. Lineage (GTDB taxonomy): Bacteria > Acidobacteriota > Terriglobia > Bryobacterales > Bryobacteraceae > Bryobacter. Next base: position 6,196 of record CAZECF010000131.1, read on the forward strand.
GTCACACTCTTGGCCAGATTGCGTGGCTGATCGACATCGCAACCCAGCCGGACGGCGATGTGATAGGCGAGCAATTGCAAAGGAAGAATCTCAATCAGGGGAAGCAACAACTCTGAGGTGACCGGTACGGGGATCACGTAATCGGCCATCTCTGCGATCTCCTGATCGCCTTCATTGCAGATGGCAACAACGATGCCGCTGCGAGCCTTTACTTCCTGGATGTTGGAAACTGTCTTCTCATAGCGCACCCGGCCCTCAGGATCCTCCGGGTCATAGGCGGCGAGCACAACAACAGGAAGATTCTCGTCGATGAGAGCATTGGGGCCGTGCTTCATTTCCCCAGCGGGATAGCCTTCGGCGTGGATGTAGCTGATTTCTTTGAGCTTGAGTGCGCCTTCAAGGGCGATCGGGAAATGAATCCCGCGACCAAGGTAGAGAAAGTCCTTGGCTTTGTGGAGCGTGCGGCCCAGGTTTTGGTAAATGACTTCGCTAGCAAGCACTTGATCCATCTTGCCCGGAATCTTAAGCGCCTCTTCAATGTGAGCGCGGACCTGATCGGAACTAAGCGTGCCGCGCTCCTGCCCCAGATAAAGCGCCAACACAAAGAGGGCCGTGAGCTGGCTCGTAAAAGCCTTGGTGGACGCGACACCGATTTCGGGCCCGGCGTGGGTCATCAAGGTACCAGTGGCTTCGCGAGTGATCATCGAGCCGACCACATTACAAATAGCCAGAGTGAGCGAGCCTTTTTGCTTCGCCTCCCGCTGGGCCGCCAGAGTGTCGGCGGTTTCCCCGGATTGGGAGATGACAATCGTGAGGGTGTCCGGGGGAACAATCGGATCGCGATAGCGGAATTCGCTGCCGTAATCCACCTCGACGGGTACGCGGGCAAGCTTTTCGATCAGGAATTTGCCAGCCAGTGCAGCATGCCAGCTGGTGCCGCAGGCAACAATCCGGATCTGCTGGAAGGAGCGCAACTGTTCGGCGGAAATCTGTACTTCATCCAGAAAAACGCGCCCGGATTCGGCGCCCAATCTGCCGAGCATGGTGTCGCGGGTAGAACGCGGCTGCTCGTAGATTTCCTTCTGCATGAAATGCTTATAGCCGCCCTTCTCGGCCATAATCGGGTCCCACAGAATGCGGGAGAGGGGGCGCTCCACCGGACTGCCGTTGAAGTCGGTGAGGCTAACGCCTTCGGGAGTGAGGATGGCCATGTCGCCATCGGCCAAAAAGTAGATGTCCCGGGTGTGAGCCAGAATTGCGGGGACGTCAGAGGCGACAAAGTATTCGTTTTCGCCAATGCCGATGACGACGGGAGGGCCTTGACGGGCAACAACAATCTTGTTCGGGTCCAGCCGGGAAATAATGGCTACGGCAAACACACCCTGAATGCGATGGAGCGACTCCCGAACAGCATCTTCAAGATTGTCAGTAAAGTTAGTTTCAACAAGGTGGGCAATGATTTCCGTGTCAGTTTCGGATAGAAACTCATGGCCCTTCGCCTGAAGCTCATGCCGCAAAGCGAGATAGTTTTCGACGATGCCATTGTGAACCACGACCAGGTTGCCCTTGGAATCGCGATGAGGGTGAGCGTTTTCTTCTGTCGGGCGGCCATGGGTGGCCCACCGCGTATGGCCGATGCCGTAAGTCCCGGCAGTCGGATCCAGGCGTAGAACCTCGTCGAGATTCTTCAATTTGCCGGAGGCCCGCCGGACGGCGATCTGCGAATCGTCGTCGTAAACGGCAATGCCCGCTGAGTCATAGCCGCGGTATTCGAGCTTGCGCAGGCCGTCCATGATAATCGGCAATGCCTGCTGATTTCCGATATAGCCAACAATTCCACACATGAGGGTTGAGGTGCTCCTTTCCCCGTGCTGTTTTGGAGAGGAAGAGTTTAGCCGAGGATTTCGATTTGAAAATCCTCAATTACCGGGTTCGAAAGCACCTCTTGCGATATCTCTTGCAACTTTCGTGCCAATTCGTCCCGGGTGGCTTGAGCGTCGAGTTCGATGTCGAAATACTTGCCCTGGCGCACGTCCAAAAACTCGGCATGGCCCAATGAATGCAGGGCTCTGGTGATGGTCTGCCCCTGTGGATCGAGAACGGAGGGCTTGAGGGAAACGTGTACGCGCGCTTTCATCAGTCTTACCAGTTTAGGGCACGAGGGGTTCCAAAGTGGGAAAATGAAATCTTCAACACCATGACCGGTCATCAAGTTCGTCAGACATTCCTCGATTTTTTCGCTGCACGCGGCCATCGCATTGTGCGCTCTTCTTCGCTTGTGCCGGGCAACGATCCCACGTTGCTGTTCACCAACGCGGGCATGAACCAGTTCAAGGAAATTTTCCTGGGGCAGGAACAGCGTGACTATTCCCGGGCCACCACTTCCCAGAAATGCGTTCGCGCCGGGGGCAAGCATAACGACCTTGAGAATGTCGGCTATACCCGCCGGCACCACACCTTCTTTGAGATGCTGGGCAACTTTTCCTTCGGCGACTACTTCAAGCGCGACGCGATCGCCTATGCGTGGGAACTGCTCACGGCGGTTTACGGCCTGCCCGCCGACAGACTCTGGATAACGGTGTATGCCGAGGACGAGGAAGCCTACGCGATCTGGACTCGCGAGATGGGTGTGCCTGCCGATCGCGTGATCCGCATCGGCGACAACAAGGGCGCGCGCTACGCCTCCGACAACTTCTGGATGATGGGCGACACCGGCCCCTGCGGCCCCTGCACCGAGATCTTCTACGACCACGGCCCCGAGGTCGAAGGCGGCCCCCCCGGTTCGCCCGAGGAAGATGGCGACCGCTACATCG
>CAZECF010000132.1:0-8959 GCA_964510335.1 uncultured Bryobacter sp.
GAGACTGTAATCACCGGAGCTGAAGTTGCCGCCGGCCAGAAAGCGGGCCCCTCTCACGCGGAAGGCATCTTCACGAAAGACCGGAGCCGTGTTACAGGTGCGGGAAGCGTAGCCGAAGAAGGCTTCCACCGACCGGGCCTCGGCATTGGTGCTTACGCAATGATTGGCGGTGGCCACGTAGGGGCGAAGTGAGCTGGAGCGCGTGTTGAGCATGGCACCGCTGCAGACATAGCTGAAGCCGTCCTCGCTCACGAAGGTGAAGTGGAGAGTGGCCGAGGCGAAGTTGTTGTACTGGGGATAGCAGGTTGCGTCTACCTCACAAGGGGCGGCGTTGATCGCAGCGGCATTCGGTGTCGTGCCTGCTTGTGGCGCTGTGCGCAAGGCTGGCCGGGCACGCCTGGCCTGAGGGGCTGCTGGAGTGCCGCCGTATTGGTGCAGAATCCGGTCGAGCTTGAGGGCAGGGGATTGCTCGGATTCCACTTCCAGAATTGCCGTGTCCCCAAAAACCGTGCCGGTCCAGAAATCACTATCAGATCCGCTGAATGGCCCAAGCACTGCGGGCGCTGCATGGTTGACGCCTGTCGGGTAAATCCAAAGGGTTTCCCCGGGGCCGAGCATTTCAATGTGGAGTCGCAGGCTGGCAGCGCCCTGTGAATGGATCGCCGTGCGCCAATGCAGGCGGCCCGCATCGTCGCGGCGCGATTGCCAGCCGTCGCGCCAACCGTCGGCCAAGATTCTGGATTCCCCCAGCGGTTCCAAGCCCTGTTTGGGGCGGACCGGGCGAGAGCTTCGCGTCAAGGCTGGTAGCCGGTGCGTGCGGCCCCAGGCATCCCGCGCGCGAAAGCCCATGGGCAGGCGATTGCTTTGCGATGCAGTGAGTTGGGAGTAGGATTTTGGATCAGCAAATTCGGACGGGATGTAGGGCGGGACGGATTGAGCAAGAGCCAGGAGTAAAAGAATTTGCATAATGCCTCCCCTTTTATAGCGCGCTGGTGAGCGAAGTCACTTCAGTTTGACGCGTGTCTGTAGTAAGCTGCTGCGTGCGATGTACCGATTTTCCATTCTATTTTTACTGAGTGTCGGAGGTTTGGTGGACGCGGCGGACCGGACGGCTTTCCGCCTCTGGTTTACCTTCCTGGCCGAGTCGCAATACTATCTGGAAGCGGAGGTGCGTCCGCGTGAGGTGAAGGATTGCTCTTCGCTGGTGCGCTATGCATTTCGCGAAAGCTTTGCCCGGCGGGATGCAGCCTGGCGAAAGAGGAACCCTTTGCCCGCGGTGCCGGCTTTGCCCGAGATTCGCTCGCGGGGCGGCGCACTGTTTGCCACCCCGGAAGGCCTGCGGCATTTTGCTGACGCCCAAACGCTGATGCGGGAAAACTGCGTGCGAGTTGGCGATGGGCCAGAGCGGGCCCTACCGGGAGATCTGCTTTTTTATGCGCAGCCGGACGGGTGGCACGTGATGGTTTATCTGGGGGAGAGCCAACTGGAACCAGACGGAAAGAAGTATGTTGTGTATCACACTGGGCCTGTGGGAAGTCATCCGGGTGAAGTACGGCGGCTCAGCATGCCAGAATTGTGGAAACACCCGCAGCCGCGCTGGCGTCCGGCGCAAGGCAACACGGCATTCAAGGGCTTGTACCGTTGGAAGATTCTGGAGGGATGAAATCAATGCGGCATTGGTGGATATTGGCGGGTTTATTGGCCGTTGCGCCGGTGATCGGGCAGGAAGAGTCAGAAACTTACTTTGCCCTGACTTCCAATAAGACCTTCTCTCCCGGCGACAGTCCGCGTATCAATCTTTGGGCGCAAGGGGTTCGCAGTCTCGACTTCCGACTCTACCGTGTTGAGAATGCCAGCGAATTTCTAGGGCAGTTGAATGATGCTCACAGCTTTGGCAATCAGACGGCTCAATTGCCCAAGGAAGACACGCTGCTGTTGAAGCTTTCGCGCTGGAAGCGCCGCTGGCGCACCCAGGGGCAGCTCTTCGTGCGCCAGCAATTTACGTCGGCGGCCCGGGCCGAATGGCGTGCCTCCCGGGGAAGCCGGGAAGCGGCTCCCGTTGTGCGGAAGACAACGGAGAAGGGTACTGCTTACGCCGAGATTCCGGTCTTGAATGAAAAGCAGTTGATCCGTAGTTGGAAAGAAAACATCACCAGCAAACAGAGCTGGGAAGAGCAGGCGGTGGAGATCCCCGTGAAGGAAGCCGGACTCTATCTGGTGGAAGCAACGGACGGCAAATTGCGGGCCTACACGCTGCTGAGCGTGAGTAACATGGCCGTGCTTACGAAGTCGAAGTCGGGAGATACCCTGATCCGCGTCGTGGACCGGGGAAGCGGTAAAGCGCTAGCCGGCATTGACCTCGAAGTCCGCTCCCAAAAGACAAAGCACGGCACTTTCAAGACAGACCCGCAAGGCTTTGCCCGTTGGAAGGGCACGGATACCAGTGACGTCTTTGTCGTGGCGGTGCGGGATCGAGATGTAGCTTTCGATTCCTTGAGCGAGTACACGATTTCGCCCAATGAAGAGCGGCGCATGGCGGTTTATGCCTACACGGAGCGTCCGGTCTATCGGCCTGGTCATAAGGTGCATTACAAGGCGGTGGTTCGCAAGTCTGGCGTGGCTGGTTATGAATTGCCCCAGTTCAACTGGGTGAACGCAGAGATCTCGGACGGGGAAGGCAAGGCCGTGCACCGGGAAGAACTCAAGGTGTCGGCGTTTGGCTCCGTCAAGAGTGAGTTTGACTTGCCGCTTACTTCGGCCTTGGGTTATTACTCGATCAAATTCAGCGCCGGGCAAATGGAAAGTTATGCCAGTTTCCAGGTGGAAGAGTATAAGAAGCCCGAGTATGAAGTAAAGATTCGGCCTTCCCGGCCACGGGTGGTACAGGGGGAGAGGGTGGAGGCTATTGTTGCCGCCAAGTATTTTTTTGGCGAGCCAGTGAAGGGTGCGAAGGTGAGCTACACGGTTCGGCGCGCGCCGTACTATCCACCCTGGTATGAGCGGGATGAACTGAGTTACCAGCAGACCGAGGAAGACGAAAGCGGCGGATCCTTTTTTCGAGGCGAGCAGGGTGAAGAGAAGACCGCCAGACTGAATGACCAGGGAGAGCTATCCATTCAATTGCCAACCCCCGTTGCCGAGCGGGACTATCTGTTCCGCATCGAGGCCCGCGTGATGGACGAAGGCAATCGTGAGGTGAGCGGCTACGGAATGGTGATTGCCACGCGCGGCACTTACATGGCAACGCTCAACCCGGAGCGCTATGTTGTCTCCCCCGGACAGATGGCCAACTTTACGGTGGTGCTGAAGGATTATGATTCCCAGCCCGTGGCTGCGGAATGGCGAGCGGAATTGCGCCAGGTGGAGTGGCGAAAGGAAGGGCGCAAAGAGAGTGCTGTTCTCGAAACGGCCTCCGGCCGCACCGGGGTCGACGGTCAGGACAAGCTGGGCTTGCGGGTGGGCGGAGGGGGTTCTTACATCGTGCGGGTCTACTCGCGCACGCCGGAAGGGCGGGATGTAAGAGATGAAGAGTATGTTTGGGTAACTGGCGCGGGATCGCTCTATGGGAGTGAGGAAACATCGCTCAAACTGATTCCGGACAAGAAGTCTTATGCGGCCGGGGAAACGGCGAAAGTCTTGATTTTGACCCAGGCCGCGGATGTGGACCTTTGGGTGACGACAGAGGGCCGGTCTGTGATTGACTCCCGCGCACTCACAGCGGCGGATGCTGGCGGAGTGACGGTTGAGATTCCGGTTCGTGGTGAGTACCAGCCCAAGGTTTTTGTGACGGCGGGCTACATCAAAGAAGGCAAGCTGCATTACGGTACGGTTGCCCTGAAGGTGCCTCCGGTCGACAAGGAGCTGAAGGTTCAATTGACGAGTGCGAAGGCCGAATTCAAGCCAGGCGAGCCGGCGCGCTATTCCGTTGAAGTGAAGGATTCTAGCGGCCAGCCGGTGAAGGCTGAGCTCAGTCTGGGGGTTGTGGACGAGGCCCTCTACGCGGTAAAGCGGGATCTTACCCAGACGCCGTTGAGCTTCTTTTACGGCAACGCGTACAACGAAGTTGAAAGCTCAAATTCCCTCAGCTTTTACTTCCGTGGCGAAGCGGGCAAGCGTGCGATGCGTCTGGCCCGGATTCGCCCGAGTTTGGGGCAACTCAAGCCCGATCAGGTGGGCGACCCGCGAGTGCGGAAGGCTTTTCCCGACACCGCTTTCTGGACTGCCGATCTGGTGACGGATGAAAAGGGCAGGGGGCAAGTTGAGTTTGCCTTCCCCGACGCGCTTACGATGTGGCGCGGGACGGCGCGGGCCGTGACGGCTGACACGAAGGTGGGTGCGGCGATGCACCGCGTGATTGTAAGAAAGAATCTGATGCTGCGCACGGTTGCGCCTCGCTTCCTGATGGAAGGCGATGAGGTGAGCCTGGGCGTGATTGCGCAGAACTATCTGGGATCCGCGAAAGACGTCAAGATCAGCCTGACCGGAACGGGGCTGGAAATGCTGAATGGCAACGAACGGACTGTGCGGGTGGAGTCCAAAGACTCGGTCAAGGCAGAGTTTCGAGTGCGGGTGAAGCCCGGACTGGAGAGTGTGATCACGGTCAAGGGATTGACCGATGAAGAATCTGACGCAATGGAGCTGACGCTCCCCGTGAAGGCTTATGGCACCTTGCTAACCAAGGGAAGTAGCGGCGCCATCACCAATGGGCAAAGCGCCAACGCTACGCTCGAAGCACCCGGGGTTGGAAGAAAGTCGATTGAGGTTCGGGTTTCTCCTTCGCTGGCGGGCAGCTTGTTCGGGGCGCTGGAGTATCTGACAAGCTTCCCTTATGGATGTACGGAGCAGACTATGTCCAGTTTCCTGCCGAACGTTACGGTAACGCGGGCGCTTACGGAATTGGGCATCAGTTCCCGCTTGCGGCGTGAGGATCTGTACAAGAAGGTTGAGGCCGGCCTGGAGCGACTTTATGACTACCAGCATGAGGATGGCGCCTGGGGCTGGTGGAAGGAAGACGCGTCGCATCCCTTCATGACGGCGCATGTCGTTTCCGGCATGAAGCAGGCGCGGGCGGCAGGTTATCCCGTCTCGAACGAAGTGCTGCAACGGGGCGAGCAATGGTTGCGACAGGAGTTCTTGCGGCAAAGCGATGCCCGGGCGGATTTGCGAGCCTATCTTGCTTATGCGTTGGGAACCAAGGCGGATCTTGACTCCGTTTACACGCAGCGCGGCAAGATGACGAGTTACGGACTTGCCTTCCTGGGGCTAGGCTTGGCGGCGATTTCTGATCCGCGCGCAGACGAAGTTTCCCAACTGGTGGAACGGGCCGTCCAACAGAATGAATCGGAGGCCTGGTGGCCGGGTACGCGGGACCCCTTGCTTGATTTTGAGAACGACATCACACCGGAAACCACTGCGCACGTGGTGAAGCTGCTGACTCGCACGCGTGCCGATTCGCCGCTATTGCCAAAGGCGTCGATGTGGCTTGTTCGCCATCGGGATCAGGGCGAGTGGTGGAATTCAACCAAGCAAACGGCCATGGTGATCTATGGGCTGACCGACTATCTGAAGCAGAGTGGGGACCTGAATCCGGATTTGAAAGTGACGGTGAAGGTAAATGGCAAAGTAGTCTTGGAGCGGGATTTTGGACCAGCGGATGCAACCCGGCTGACGGATGTGGTGGCTCGTGTTGAAGCGAGCGACAAAAACTCCATTGAAGTGAAAGTAAGTGGCAAGGGCAAGTTGTATTGGAACGCTCAAGCCAGTTACTACACCAGGGCCGAAGAACTCGGCAAGGGCCGCAGTGTGAAACGGGAATACTTCCGGCTGGTGCCGCGCGAGAATGCCGGGACAACCACCTACGCGCTTGAGGCGCTGTCGGGAGAGATCCGGCCTGGGGATACCATAGCAACCTTGTTGACGGTAAATGCGCCCGACTTGAGCTACGTGCTCATTGAAGACGCTATCCCCGCGGGTATGGAACTGGTGACGAATGACAATACGATCAACCTGACGGGCCGGCCCATGTGGTGGCGTTATTCCTGGGCACGGCGGGAATACCGGGATGACCGTGTGGCTTTCTTCCGGACTTATTTCAGCAAGGAAGAGAGCCAGTATTTTTACGTGATGAAGGCCGTCAATCCCGGACGATTTCGGGTGCCGCCTACGCGGGTACAACCCATGTACCGGCCCGAAGAATTGACTACCGGCAAGGCCGCCGTGATTGAGGTGATGCCATGATCGGCAAAGAATTGTTGCGGTTGTTGCTGGTGCAACTGGTGGGGCAGGGAATCATGGCAGTGATTGGTTGGTACTGGTTCAGCCTTGGTGTAGGCACGACCGGGATGGTGGCGGCGAATGGCTTGCTGCTGCTTGTGATGTGGGCGGGTTGGAGCGTGCTGGATGCCTATGGTTTGGGGCAGGTCCGGAATTGGACCTGGGCGCTGCTGGCCGTTGCGCTTACGCCCCTGATGCTTCTGCATGTTGTGGCAGTGATGCTGGTTCCCATTCTGTGGCTGCTGGTGCTGCTCCCTTCGGCGGCGATCGGACGCTGGGTGGTTTTGTTGAAGCCGGGGTATTGGGCCGTTAGTTTGGCGATTCTGCTGGCAATGCTGGTGGTGCCCGCTGCGCTGCTGAATTGGGTGCCTGGTATTGACGGACTGACAGGCCAGGCGATCAGTTTTGGTGCGCGTTCGCTGCTGGCCTATACGGTATTTGTGGGTGGCTGGACTTTACTGCTCTGGCACATCGGCCGGAATGCCCGGCAGACAGTCTAAGTCGACTTTGAGTCAAGCAGGAAGGTAGGAGTTATGCCTTCCATGGTCGAGAAACCAGATTCGCTGGCGCTGAGGTAAGTCGTACAGGCTTTCAACTCGCCAAGAATCAGGTGAGGATGGACGTTGATCTGTAAGTCGCGATACTCCATCGAGCCATAGAACAGCACCGGGAACTTGGCACTTACTGCGGGAAGCCGGTCCTGAACCACATAGCGTTCGCGCATCGCCTGCTTGATGGCGCGATCCCAATTGCTCTGTTCTGTCGTGGCGCCGTCATAAACCGGTAAGGCTCCGGTGGCATCATTCGGGATGAGGACCAACTCTTCCCGGTGCGCGGAGATGTATTCTGTCAGGTCGATGGTTTCGCCCTGGCGCTGCGTTTTGCCCGGAGCAACAATTCGAGTCCAGGGAACATGCGCCGCAATCGCTTTCTTCTCCGCGGCGGGAAATTTGGCTGTTACTTCGTCGTCCGTCAGCAGGCTGAAAAGAGCGCGCTTCTGGCCTAGCTCAGCCCGGAAAGAGTTGACCATGCAGACTTTCCCGTCCCGATAGGCCTTGACGAGGGGATGACTCAGATCGAAGCGGACAAGAAATTCCTGAAGGGAGGAGGCCCGGAAAAGCAAATCGATGCGGTAGTCCCCGCGTGAGAGGAAGCCGTTGCGGTAATCGAGTTGTTCCGCATTCACCATTTCCGCGTTGTGACCCTGTTTGCGGAACAACTCCACCAGGAGCAGATTTTCCGCGCTATCAACACTTTGGAAGGGTTGTTTGAATTCCAGAATGGCGATATTGGGGTGTTTTTTGCCCCCATAGGCCTTGTACGCCTTCAGGATCGCGGACAGCAGATACTTTGTTCCGGGGGTTTTCGTCAGGTTATGCCGTTTGCGAAATTCCTTGACGGGTGCGGCATCGTAGAAGATGTCGGCCAGAAGGTCACCGTAAGCAAGCCCGGCTGCCGAGGAAGCCTGAAATCCGCGAAAGTGAAACGTGGAGCCGGGGACAGTCGCATTCAGTAAAGAACTGACATGCAAGAAGTTATAGCCGGGGTGGATGCTGGCGAGCATGCGTTCGGCGGGCAACAGTTCAAGCCGCTGCAAGAGCGCTGGAGTTTCAAGAGCGAGCGTTTCCAGCCGCTCAATTGCACTCAGAAGTGTCTCACTGGCGCGACTCAGGCTCTCCTGCTGTTTGCGAGTAATCAAATGAGGGCGCAAAAATGGACTGGCCATGCGCGAGCCCACAACCATCCCGTGGGACTTCATTCGCTCGGTAAGCGCATCAGTCCATTCAAGGTCGGAATAGGGTGAAGATTCCAGGATTTTGTGATAGCGGACGATCGCGTCGTCCACAAGTTTGAGCGCCATCGAGTTGAACTTAGTTTTCAGTATTGCATAGGGATAGGAGGAAACAAAGCCGAAACGCGGAAATTTTCACAGGTAAGCTATTGAAAGGAAGAGACTTGCTGAGTCATCTGTGGGGCCTGGGAAATTTGAGGGGAATTTCAGGGTTACTGTGCCAGTTGAAACAGTATGCGGAGGTTGGCAATTTGGTCAATGGGCTTTCCCGCGCGATAGGCGGGCCGGAACTGGATTTGAGCGGCCGCCAGTGCGGCATTGTCATCCAGTCCGTGGCCAAGGCCGGAAAGCGTTTGCAACACTTCAATGCGTCCTTCGGCGGCAAACCTGACTTTCAGGACAACTTCGCCTTCAATACCCAGTTGCCGCGCCACGGCAGTATATTGCGGTTTGGGTTTGCTGAGGATTTCGAGCGGCTGAAAGCCGTCATCCCGCGTGGGCGGTAAATTCCGGGATGGTGACTTTGGGACAAGCGTGGCCTCAAAGGCCGCTGCGGCAAGTGGTGTCGGTCTGGAATTTCGGGCGACGGATTCGCTCAAGGAGCCAAAGCCGGACTCCGCCATCGAGGCGCGATTGCGGGGTTTCGCATCTGAAACGATGTCGTCGAAACCAGCGTTGGCCGCCGACTGACGAGACTTCGCCGGATCCGCGGCGGTGGAGGCGGTGTGATCCAGCTCTGTGAGTTCCACCACTTGCCGTAGTCGGGTTTTCTTTTCGGGAAGAGCTGGCGAAGAGAAAGTACCGACAAGCGGTTGCGGTGCGGGAGCAGGCAAGGCTGGAGTTGTAGCAAGAGACGCAGGGGGAGGCGCGGGGGGAGGCGGAACGGATACCGGG
>CAZECF010000133.1:0-8497 GCA_964510335.1 uncultured Bryobacter sp.
ATGATGGAGGCCCGGCTGGAAGGCCGGCAGCCGGTGGCGGTAACGGATCAGGCTACAACCGTGATGGAGGCTGTCAGTGGCGCGGCATCCAAGCTCTCCCGGTTACTCGAAAGCACACTCGCAAAACAACGCGACCAGGACATGCGCCGAAACTGAAGAGCCAGACGGCCCTATGTAACCGGGCCTGGGTTGAAGGGAGCCAATGCGTTGTGCAAGCCCCAGTGATCGGCCCACGTCTGTTTGCGGCCACTGGCAATATCCAGAATCAGGTGGAACAGGTCCCAGCCAACGGTTTCAATCGTGGCCTCGCCGGTTGCGATGCGGCCCGCGTCCAGGTCGATCAAGTCGGGCCAGCGTTCAGCCAGTGCGGTTCGGGATGAGACCTTGATCACGGGGCAAAGCGCCAGCCCGTAGGGAGTGCCTTCGCCGGTGGTAAAGACGTGTAGATTCATCGAGGCAAGTTGTTGAGTTCCGCAAATAAAGTCGCTCGCGGGAGTAGCAGCAAAGACAAGGCCCTTGCTGTTGACCTTCTCTCCCTGCGCGGCCACGGCGGAAATCGCGCTGGTGCCGGACTTGGCAATGCTGCCCAGGCTCTTCTCGACGATGTTTACCAGGCCACCGCGCTTGTTACCGGGCGTTGTGTTGGCGCTGCGGTCTGCAAAGCCGCGGGCGAGGTAATCGTCATACCACTGCATCTCGCGCACGAGGGCGCGCGCTATCTCTTTATTCGCGCAGCGCGGAGTCAATAAGTGTATGGCGTCTCGAACCTCCGTCACTTCACTGAACATCACCGTGGCGCCGGCCCGCACAAGTAAGTCCGCAGCGTAGCCGACGGCCGGGTTGCAGGTAACGCCAGAGAACGCGTCGCTGCCGCCGCATTGCAGGCCAACAACAAGAGAAGCAGCGGGAAGAGTTTGCCGGGTACGCCGGTTCAGTTGCTCCAGGCGCCGGTCTGCAGCCCGCAAAATGGCGGCAACCGTTTCCGCAAAACCGCGCTCGTCCTGCAAGCGAATCAAATCCTGCGAAGGGTCAAAAACCGGGAAGGCCGGGTCGGAGGGCAACAAGCGCCCGGGCTGCATTTTCTCGCAACCCAAACTTACCACCAGCGGTGAAGAGGCGATGTTGGCATGGCGGCTGATGTGCCCCAGCGTCGCAATCGGAACTGCCGCACCGGGAGCATCAATCGCCACCCCGCAGCCGTAAGTGTGCGTAATGGCCACTGCGTCGTCCACATTGGGGTAGCGGGGCAGAAGCTCGGCCTTGATACGGCGGACGGCGTAATCCACAGTGGGGGCAACGCACTGGACGGTTGTCGTAATTCCAAGGATGTTGCGCGTGCCGGCTGAGCCATCGGGATTGAGGTAGCCCTCAAACGTGTAGCCTTCGAGAGGCGGCGCAGGAGGAGGAATTTCGGTAGCCAGCTGCAGCTCATCAAGAGCTGGCGCCTGGGGCATCTGCACGGAATCTTCGCGCACCCAGGAGCCCGCAGGCAGTGGACGCAGAGCGTGGCCAATTACCTGGCCGTAACGCAGAATCGGAGCACCCGCATCAAGGTCGAGCAAGGTAACTTTGTGGGCCTGTGGGGTCGCTTCGCGAAGCTGGAGTCCATTGGCAAAGGTGGCTCCCGCGGGCAGGCCACCCGGATTCACCACGATGGCAACGTTGTCGCGAGGATGAACTTGAACGAAAAGAGGTTCCAATTCGATAGTCTAGTTCTTATGAGTATCAGCCGTCGATCCTTACTGACTTCCAGTTCACTTGTTTATTCGCTGGCCAGCGCCGCGCCGCCGCAGCCCATCCAGGGCAGCGTGAATGTGGCATTCATTGGCAGCGGTGTCCGCGGCAAACAGCTCATCGATGAGTTCAAGGCAGTGCCGGGCATGAACGGAATTGCCGTGGCCGATCTTTACGATGGCTGTCTCGAGCGTGCCAAAGAGCAATTGGGAAGCAAGATCCAAACGGTGAAAGACTATCGCCGCGTGCTGGACAACAAAGATGTAGAGGCGGTTGTGATCGCCACGCCCGACCATTGGCATGAGCGCATCACGCTGGATGCGCTTTCGGCAGGCAAACATGTCTACGTTGAGAAGCCGATGACCTGGAGCTTCGAGGAAGGCCCGCGAATTGTAGCGGCTGCCAAATCAAGCGGCAAAGTATTGCAGGTGGGCAGCCAGGCCAAGACATCAGCGCTTACAGCCAAGGCCAAGGAATTGATTGCCTCCGGGGCCTTGGGCAAGGTGAACATGATCCGCATGGGAAGCCATCGGAATAATGCCGAAGGCGCCTGGCGCTATCCGATCCCACCGGATGCTTCGGAAAAGACGATTGACTGGGCAAAGTTTCTGGGCAAGACATCGCCACGGCCCTTTAGCGCGGAGCAATTCTTCCGCTGGCGTTGCTGGTGGGAATATTCGGCCGGTGTGGCGGGAGATCTCTTTGTCCACCAGTTCACGCAGATGCATGAAGTGATGGGAACCAAGGCTCCCAAGTCGGCGGTTTCACAAGGAGGAATCTTCCGCTGGAATGACGGCCGCACGGTGCCGGACATCATGAACAGCCTGCTCGAATACCCGGAGGGCTTTCTGGTTGACGTTTACGTGACGCAAGCGAATTCCTTTTCGCCGCAGGGAATTCTGGTGATGGGCGATCAGGGAACCCTGGTTCTTGAATACCGCAAGATGACCTTGGTTCCGGAACCGAAATTTGCCGAAGCCCAGCTCTACGGTAGCCTCAATTTTCCGAAGCGCCTGCGGGATGAGTATCTGGCAAAGTACGCCAAAGAGCCAAAGACCACCAAGCCGGAGCCGCAGGAAATCAGCGTGGCCGCCGGCCCGACGCACAATTGGTTCTTTATCGACTCGATCGTCAACAAGCGCCCCAGCCGCGAAAACGCCGAGGAAGGCCATTACGCCGCAGCAGCGGCCCACATGTGCAATCTTGCTTACCGTCGCGGCGAACGAGTGACCTGGGACAAGATGAGCTAGGGCTCGGGAACGTGGACGGTGATTGCCGGTAGCGGCCGCCGCGTATCGTTGCGGTTGCCATCCGGGCCGATCCAGATTGTCGTGATGCCTTCAACGATTGGCCCCGAGCTATCGCTGGCACGTCCAAGCAGCCGGATGGGATAGTCGCCGGGCGGCGTTCCCTCCGGAACTTTCACCAAGAGGTGAACGACGGGAATGTTGATGTTGTCGCCATCGCCGGAAGGGCCAAAGTGTTGGTCAGCCCGGAACTGCGCTTTGCTTGAGGGCATGCCCTCGACCCAGACATCGACGGCTTTTTCGAAGCCTGGCTGCTTGATCAAAAGCGCTGACAGCTTTCCTTCGCTGCCGGCCCGAACCGTGAACTGTGCCGGCTCAGACAGCAATTGAAATGAAGGTAACTCGCTGGCGATGTGCAGACGATAGGAGTAGCCGGGTCCATGTCGATCCGTGCGATCCCGGACAGTCAAAAAGGCCCTTTCAGATTTTTGCGGCTTGTAGTAGAGACTGCTATCCGGATTGCCAATAACCGTACCCTGTCCAGTCATCAGGTCATCATGCTCGGCGAGTAGTTTCCCCTCAGAGCTCCACAATTCGAGCACCGTATCAATTGCGGGCAGCCCGAGTTGGGCCGCCACCGTCCAGGCATGGAAGGGTTCCCCGGCTCTAAGATCCACCGGGTAGCGGTCCGGCATTTTGCCCAACGTCGCGTTGATGGCGCTCGAATCATTGTCGATCTCAAGTGACATGGCCTCGGCAAACCCATGCCTGGTTTCAAGCCAGAGCCGCCACAAGCCGGGCTTGGCATCGGCAGGGATTCGGAACTGCGCTTGAACGCTGTTGCCTGTAGCACGCACCTTCGTGGCCAGGATCGGCGTATGGTCCCGGTCGGAACCATCCAGGGCTATCGAATAGGGGAAGGTAAGTCGATAGTGTTCTGCACCGCGGGCCCGGCGAATTTGGGCTCCCGTTACCGAGCTGAGGCCCTCGCCCTGAACTGTGACACTGTATGCCTGACCGGGATTGGTTCCAACGGGAGACAGGCCTGTCACAATGGGCAACTGCGAAATATGCAGGGCATAGCCGCAGTTCTTGCCACAGCCAACGCCTTGGGGTCCGCGATATTGATCGATCTTCAACAGATACTCGCCATCGCGAGGAAAAGTGAAGCTGAGGCGGGGCGTCTCCAGGTACTCATCCTGATCATCGTTGAAGGCCAATTGTTTGCCATCGCTATCGAGCAGGTGCAGTTCGGATTCCAGGAAGCCCCCACGCTCAATGGACTGCACATCAAAGAGCCAACGCTCTCCTGCCTTGGCCCGAAAGCGATAGAAATCGAGATCCGCCAGGCCCTTCAGATAGCCGTGCAGAACTTGGGGTTTCAGCTCGATGGTTTGCGCCTGCGCCGGCTTGTCGTTGGGCTCTGCTTCCGCAATTCCCGGGAACTCGGTAACGCTAAACAATCTTCCATTGCTGATGCCGCTTTTGGTCACCAACTGGAAGCGGTGTGGACCCAGGCTGAGTCCGGCAGCCAGCCGGAGCTTGCCACGAATGGATTTGCCTGTATTGGCCGTAGTCTCCATCCAGACGAATCCGGGATGATCAAACCGGACCTCCTTAAAGTCTGCGAGATCCTGACCGACAAATTCCACCTCGACGGTTGTGCCAACCTGACCACCCAGCGGCACCACGCGGTCTAACTTGGGAGTTTGCAGCGCAAAGGCTAGCAAAGCAATCGGCAACATCAGAAAAGCTCGCGGATGGGGGTGCCATCGGCAATGATTTTCACGGGCCGGCCAGTGGTTCGGTACTCCTTGTGGAAGTCAATCCCGAGCTTCTTGTAGATGGTGGCGCCGAGATCTTCTATGGAAATGGGCCGGTCCTTGGGGGCTCCCCCTTGCGCATCGCTGGAGCCAATCACCTGACCACCGGGAACACCCGCGCCGGCGGCAGCGATTGAAAAGACTCCCGGCCAATGGTCACGCCCCCTCGAGTGGTTGATGTGCGGTGTCCGGCCAAATTCACCGATGGCCAGGACAAGAGTAGTGCTCAGCAGGCCGCGATCTTCCAGGTCATTCAACAATGCCGCAAAGGCTTGATCAAAGAGCGGAAAAATCTTCCGGCTCGTCTCGTCGTTATTGGTATGCGAGTCATAGCCACCCTGGAAGACGGCGGCCAGGCGAACTCCCGATTCAATCAGACGGCGGGCGAGGAGCGCCCCCTGGCCAGCGGAATTACGGCCGTAAGCGTCACGCAGGCTATCTGGTTCTTCCGCGAGGTTAAACGCTTTGCGCGCCGCAGCAGAAGACACCAGGTCAAAAGCCTTCTGGTAAAAATGATCCATCGCCTCAATGGACTTGCTCTTCTCGGACTGACGGATTTCCTCATCCATGGCAGCCAGCAAGCGGCCACGGGAGGCACTCTCTTCCAGCGTCAGGTTGGCAGGCAGACTGAGGTCGAGTACTTTGAAATCCTTTTGTGCGGGGTCGCCGGTGATGAAGGGATCATAAGCCGGCCCGAGAAATCCCGCTTCCGCGCAAATGTCTTTGCGGGGGATACAAACAAAGGGAGGAAGACCATTGCGGGGTCCTAGCTCCTTGGCCACAACTGACCCAAAGACGGGGTGCTTAAACGCATTGTTGGGGCGCGAACCGGAAAAGATATATTGCTTGGCCTTTTCGTGAATGGCTTCGCGCGAATACATCGAACGGATGACGGAGAACTTGGGCAACGCTTTGGCGCAGTGCGGGAGGAGTTCCGTGAAGTGAACGCCCGGAACGGCGGTGGGGATGGTCTTAAAGCTCCCACGGATGTCGGCGGGCTGGTCTGGCTTGGGATCGAAAGAATCGTGCTGGCAGGGGCCACCTTCGAGGAAAAAGATAATGCAGTTCTGGGCGGGCGCGCCAGTTGCGGCCAGCAAGCGCGGAAGGGTGACTCCGCCAAACAGAGAGCCGCCCAGTTGGAGAAGGTTGCGCCGTGAGGTCATTGGTTGAGTTGAAACTCCTTCGAATTCAGTAGCGCCCAAAGGACATTCTCAAAGCCCCGGCGGCGGCTGCGGCCTGCCTGCCTCTCAGCGGCAAGAAACCCTTCCAGCGTCTCCCATTCCTTGTCCGTAACCGGGCGCGCATAGGCCTGGAGATAAAGTGCATTGGCAATGGCACGGTCATCCACGGTCTGCTCCAGAAGGTCTCCCAGAACATTCTTCGGGGCCTCAATCTTTTCGCGCAAGGCATCGGCATTCATCAGGTGCAGCGCTTGGGCGAGCGAGGGTGACTGCGAGCGCGCCTCCATGATGTCGCGCCGGGGATGGCCGAAGGTTGTCAGAAAGTAGGTAGATCCGATATTGGCGATCAGGTCCTTGGCCGAAGTTGCCTCCGGATAATTGGTGAACTGCTGTGGGATTCCCGTGAGCTGGCCAATCGAATCCAGCAGCACTTCAGCGCTGAGTTTACGAGGCTCATAGCGGGCGAGAAGAATCTTTTCAAGCGGGTCGGCACCATTGGCGCGCCCCGGTGCACGGGAAGCAGTCTGATAGGTCCGAGAGTTCAAAATCAGACGATGCACCGGGCGAAACCGGTAGCCACCATCGATGAATGCCTGGGCAAGCTGATCAAGCAAGGCGGGATGGGAAGCCATGTTTGTGGAGCGGAAGTCATCTGGCGGATCAACAATGCCGGCAGTGAAGTATTCGGCCCAGACGCGGTTTACCGTGGCGCGCGCAAACTGCAGTTTCTGCTCATTGAGGATCCAGTTGGCGAGAACAGTGCGCCGGTCCTGGTCTGGTTGAATCTCCGGCGTCACCCCATCCAGAAAGCGAGGGGCGACAGCTTGCTTGGTGACGGGGTGGAGCACTTCTCCGTCTCGTGAGTTGTACCAGATACGGCGGTATTGAGCATAGCCATGTTTGACTTTCATGCGGCCAAGAAAGGCAGCAAAGCCAAAAAAGTCATCCTGCGTCAGATTTTCCAGCGGATGGTTGTGGCACTCGGCGCACTCAATACGCTGGCCCAGAAAGAGCCTTGTGACAGTGGGCGTCGCCTTGCTCACTTCAAAAGTTTTGAGCATGAAGTCCATCGCTGGATGCCAGAAATTTCCAGCCGGATGAACCGTAGTGTCACCGGTAGCCGTCAGCATTTCACGCGCCGTCTGGTCGTAGGGTTTGTCAGCCTGGATTGCCTCGGAAAGCCAGCGCTTGAAGCTGCCATTGGTCCGGCCTTGCGAGTAGTACTGGGAATTGCGGAACCAGTCCTCAAACTTCACCAGCCAGTGCGAGGTGTATTCCGGACGCGCCAGCAGCTCATCCACCAATCGGGCGCGCTTGTCGGGATCGCGGCTTTCCAGAAAGGTTAACGCTTCCTGCGGAGTGGGAAGAATGCCAATTGCGTCCAGAAAAGCGCGGCGGACAAAAGCGCTATCGCTACTGAGCGGATAGGGCGACAAGTTCACTTCCCGGAGTTTGGTGAACACTTCTCGATCAATAAAGTTATTGGCCTCCGGCATCGACCCGCGAGCAGCAAGTGCCTTCTCCAGAACGATAAACTGCGCCGTGGCGGTCTTGCCAAAACCACGCGCCATCACCACCGTCAAACCTCGACCAACACCGGATATCACCCCATCACTGCTCACTTTTACGACCGCTTCGTCATTCACGGCATAACGCACCTCGCGAGTCATATCGCGCGCTGTGCCATCGGAGAGATGCCCCGTTACGGCAAATTGCGTCGTGGCACCGGGCTGGGGAAGAATCGCTTCGCGCGGCGAGAGCGAAAGGGAAACGATGCGAGGACCGGTGGAATTTTGCCGGGCACCCTGGCGCAACCAGGTGAGCAGCGTCTGGTACTCGTCAGAGTCCTTTTCCATCAGGTTGCCACCGCCATGCGGAATAGCAAGGGTCGGCTTGCGCAGCAGCAGGGAATTCTCAGGCTTTGTCAGTTCCACCCGACGACCTTTTTGAGCCGTGAGAATCATGGCATGATCGGCCGCGGGATCAGAACCATAAAGAGAAAGCTTGAAGCCACTCTGCCCGGCGGGCGAACCGTGGCAGCCGGAACTGTTGCAGCCTTTCGTGGTGAGAATCGAGATGACGTCCCGCTCGAAACTGACGTCGATGGGATTGGCAGCAAGCACGAAGAGACTAAGCCAGAGGGTCATCTAGTGATGTCGCGATACTATAACAATTCTTAATCTTCGACAAGGGGAGAGGGTTCTCCCAGCCCGGAAACGGACGGGGGATGGGGTTGTTGCGGTCGATTTCGTTGATGGTTGCGGGGAGCTTGGGGGTGTCGGGCGGGGCGACGGGTCGGACGGCGTCAAAGAATTTTCGGAGCCTGGATTGGAGGTCGTCGCCATCGGCGCTGGGGCGAGCGGTGCCGAGGCGTGGGGTCTTGGGTGGAGTGCCTTCGGGGAGGGGTGTATCGGGGATGGCTTCGATTTCGCTTTTTTGTAGCGCTGGGTCTGGTGCCTGGATTTCGTTGGGTTCGATTTCGCTGTTTTCGCTGATCTGCTGATTGCGAAGG
>CAZECF010000134.1:0-7287 GCA_964510335.1 uncultured Bryobacter sp.
TCGCTGGTCAGCCAACTGTGTCTAGACTCGTGTCTCACGCGAGGGGACAAGCCCATGCTCCACCTCAGCAGCATCAGCTTCTGCGTGGCTCCGGAACTTACGGACAATCTTCTCCATCTCTTCCATTTTAACTCTGATCTCCAGGACATCCTGCCAGACAGACTGCGTACTCGCTCACTAAGCCAACTCCGAATCCCCCTTGTTGCCAAACTCGCCCATCACAAGTTCGTCATCGCCAGATTCCGCAATCGCCTTCGATGCTTCCGCCCAACCCTGACGAACGGGCTTCGTCGTCCTGCGCAGCACCAGCGCACCGTCCTCAATCGTCATCTCGACTTCCGCCCCCGCGCCAAGACCCAATTGGGCCAAAAACGGTTCAGGGATCACAACTCCCCTCGACTTGCCGATCTGTCGAATACTCAGGTAAACAGTCTTCATGGCAATAATCCGGACTCCTTCCGGGCCCCCCTAAGGTTGATCGTGCACAGCCTTGGTCGCAACTCAATGCGGGTAACCGATAAATTCCAGCTCCTCGATCTCCATGCGCTGACAAAGTAGCTGCATGCTCCAAACACTCAGCAGTAAATTGCAAGATCCGACTTCATGGTCTTTGCCGCCAGAGATATATCGCCGCGTAAATCAAATCATTGCTCCGAGCCAGCTACTGTGTTGGGCGCAAGAGAACGCTAAAACTGTTCAGATCGAGGAAACACCGCTACCGCAGCATTCCCGTCATGCAAAATCCATTGAAAATTGAGAACGCCCGCAGGAAGCACTTGCAACGTCACCTGATGCTCAAAGCGAATAGACAAATCTCCATGCAGCGAAACACTTGCGTCCAAAACAATAAGCCCTTGTTCGGCAACCCTTCCGCTCTCATAAGAAATGAGCCGAAGTAATGAAGCAATTCTGGCTTCAAACTCGACTCGTTCGTCTTCTGCGCTATTCTCGCTTGAAATTGCGGCCATGAAGTCGTCGCTCCCCGTTACGACTCTTTGATCCGGCAACATCAACCTCCACGGACACTCCACGAACAACTTGAGCTTCTTGCCAGTTTCCCCTCGGCTTTCAAAGATAAACACGACAGTCCCAATCATGGTGTCCAGCTCAACAAGTCTGCTATTGCGCAGCATCGACAAGTCCACAGAAGGCACTACCTCATGAGTACTTGACACCATATGAAATCTACCATTGAGACCTGCGGAAAACAACCGGCTCAGCGTTGTTGTCACTGCTCCGGCAATTCATTCCAAAGTCGTCTCGTCGAAGCCCCCCCTTGACACAAAATCGAAACTCTGAAAACATTTTCACACGCCATGCTGCATCGACTCGTCTTGCTTCCCATCGTCTGGGCTTTGCTCTTCGCCACCCATCTAATCGCCGAAGAGGAATATACCTTCAAGCCGCAGCAACGCCGCTGGTGGGCCATCCAACCCGTTACTCTCCCCGCCCTCCCCCAGCTCGATGCAGCCGGCAAAAATTGGGCCCTCAATCCCATCGACAGCTTCATCTACCAGAAGCTCCAGGCCAAAGGCATACAGCCCTCCGCACGAGCCCCTCGCGAGACCTACATCCGCCGCCTCACCCTCGACCTTACCGGCCTGCCACCCACCCCCGCTGAAGTCCAGGCCTACCTCGGCGATACCCAACCCGGTGCCGACGAACGCCTCGTGGACCGCTTGCTCGCCAGCCCCGCCTACGGCGAACGCTGGGGCCGCCACTGGCTCGACGTCGTCCGCTATGCCGATAGTGATGGCTTCAAGCAGGACGACACCCGCGCCAACATGTGGCGCTATCGCGATTGGGTCATCCAAAGCCTCAACCAGGACAAACCCTACAACCGCTTCATCCAGGAACAACTGGCCGCCGATGAAATGTTCCCGGGCGATCTCAAAGCTCTCCCCGGTGCCGGCTTTCTCCGCCTCTTCGAAGACGAATTCAATCAGGCCCACATCCGCTTGCGGCGGCAGGAATTGCTCAATGACCTTACCGACAACACCGCTTACGCTTTCCTCGGCGTAACTCTGGCCTGCGCCCGCTGCCACGACCACAAATTTGACCCGCTCCTCCACAAGGATTACTACCGCCTCCAGGCCCACTTCGCCAACCTGCGCATCATCGATGATGCCCCCCTGATTCCGCCTGCCGAAGTCGAAGCCCACAAGGCCAAAATGGCCCAGTATCGCGCCATCGCCAAGCCCACTCTCGACAAGATCGAAGCGCTCCTCGCCACGCCCCGTGAGAAGTTCCGAATCCAGTACACAGAGCGCCTTCCGGAAGAAGTCCAGGCCATCATCGCCATGCCCGCCAAGGACCGCTCGCCGCTTCAGCACCAGATCTACTACAAGGCCATCACCCAAATCGAAGTGCCTGACGCCGAAGTGGCCAGCAAGATCCTCGACGCGGCCGGCAAGGCCAAATACAAGGAATTGCTCGCCGAACTCGACACCTACGCGCAACACCTGCCGGCCCCCCTGCCGGTCGCCCAGATCATGCGCGACCAGGCCATCGATTCCCCCTCCACCCATATCCTCCGCGGCGGCTCCATCGATTCCCCGGCTGACGAAGTGCAACCCGGCCTGCTGAGCATTCTCAATCCGGCCCCTGCAAAAGTCGTCCCCAATCCCGCTCTCAATTCCAGCGGCCGCCGCACGGCTTTGGCCCTCGCCCTTTCCAGCCCGGACAATCCACTCGTGCCGCGCGTGATGGTCAACCGCATCTGGCACTACCACTTCGGTCGCGGCATCGTCGGAACCCCCAATGATTTCGGCGTCATGGGCGAGCGTCCCTCCCATCGCGAGCTGCTGGACTGGCTAACTCATACCTTTGTCCATACCGACAATTGGAGCCTGAAAAAGCTGCACCGCCGCATTCTCCTCAGCGCCACCTATCGCCAGTCTTCCGAATACAGTGAAGCCTCGGCCAAGCTCGACGACGAAAATAAATTGCTCTGGCGCTATCCGCGCCGTCGCCTCGAAGCCGAATCCATCCGCGATTCCATGCTCTTCGTTTCCGGCCTGCTCAACCCTGACATGGGCGGCCCCGGCGTCTTCCCCACCGCCCCCGATGGCACCGAAATTCAGGCGGGCCGCCACTGGAAGAAATCGCGTGGCCCGGAAGATGAGTACCGCCGCAGCGTCTACATCTTCGCCCGCCGCCTCGTCCGCTTCCCCATGCTGGAGAGCTTCGACGCCCCGCTTGCCTTTGAAAGCTGCGGCCGCCGCCAACAAACTGTCACACCCGATCAGGCGCTCGAACTCATGAATGGACAATCCATCCATACCTTCGCCCAGGCCCTGGCCAGCCGCATCGGCAACGATGAAGGCCAGTCCCCGCAATCGCTCGCCGAGCGCGCCTTCCGGCTCACTCTGGGCCGCACTCCAACCGCTAACGAACTCGATCGCGCTACGGCCCTGCTCTCCGGGTCCGGCAAGCTCGAAGATCTCGCCCAGGCACTGCTCGCCTCCAGCGAATTCCTCTACATCGACTAAAGGCCAGCCTCATGGATCAGCAAAGCATCTCTCGTCGCAAACTCCTTCGGGGCGCTGGCAGTGGCCTTGGCGCCATCGCCATGTCTGCCCTCTTGGCCGAGGCAAATGCCGCCACTACACTCCACGACCCGACCCTCCCCCGCAAGCCCCACCATACCCCCAAGGCCAAGTCCGTCATCTTCCTCTTCATGGAAGGTGGGCCCAGCCACATCGACCTCTTCGATCCCAAGCCCAAGCTGAATGAACTCGCCGGAAAGCCGATGCCCGAATCCTTTGGCCGGCCGATCACCGCCATGGGCACCGCCAGCAACACGCTCATGGGTGCCCCCCGCCAGTGGCAGCAGCACGGCCAGAGCGGCATCTGGGTTTCTGAACTCTATCCGCACGTCGCCCGCCATGCCGACAAGCTCGCCGTACTGCGCTCCTGCCAGTGCGACGGCCTCAATCATGCCGGTGGCGTAAGCCAGATGAATACCGGCGACATCCTTTCCGGGCGGCCCAGCTTGGGTGCCTGGGTCAATTACGGCCTCGGAACGGCGAACAAGAATCTACCGACTTTCGTCAGCATGATCGACGAACGGGAGCCCTTCGGAAACGCCAAAAACTGGGGTTCCGGCTTCCTGCCCGCCTCCTACCAGGGCACGCTCTTCCGTCAGGGGCCCAACCCCATACTGAATACCAGGCTCGCCCCCAACGATACTCCCGAACGCCAAAAGGCTCGCCTCGAATTTCTGGCCGGGCAAAACCGGGATTACCTCACCCAACACCCTGACGACTCCTCTCTCGAAGCGCGCATCCGCAGTTTTGAACTCGCCTACGCCCTGCAAAAATCCGGCCCGGAAGTCGTCGATCTCTCTCAGGAAACCGCCGAAACCAAATCGCTCTACGGCCTCGATGATCCGGCCACGGCTACCTTCGGCCGCAATTGCCTGCTCGGCCGCCGTCTGGTCGAGCGCGGCGTCCGCTTCGTCGAACTCTATTGCGGCTCCGGCAGCGGCTGGGATGCCCATAGCAATCTGGAGGCAAACCACGCCAAGTGGTGCCGTGCCTCCGACAAACCCGTTGCGGCCTTGCTCGAAGACCTCGCGCGTCGCGGACTCCTCGACGAAACGCTCGTCGTCTGGGGCGGGGAATTCGGCCGCACTCCCTTCAACGAAAAAGGCAATGGCCGCGACCACAACCCCTGGGGCTTCACCATGTTCTTTGCCGGCGGCGGCGTCAAAGGCGGCCAGACTATCGGCTCCACCGACGAAATCGGCCTGCGTGCCGTCGAGCGCCCCGCTCACGTCCACGACATCCACGCCAGCATTCTCTGGCTCCTCGGGCTCGACCACCTCAAGCTCACCTGGCTCCACAATGGGCGTGCCGAACGGCCCACCATTGTCGGCGGCGAGCATATGGTCAAGGAACTCTGGCAGGGATAAAAGCGCAAATGGCAACCATCAAGGATGTCGCCGCGCTCGCCCAGGTGAGCGTTGCCACCGTTTCCCGCGTACTCAATCAAAGCGGCTACGCAGATCCCGACACCCGCATCCGGGTGCTGGCCGCCGCTGCCGAACTAAGCTACAAGCCCAACATCCATTGGAGCCGGCTTAAGTCCCGCTCCTCGCAAACCATCCTCTTCCTGCTCAGCAACCACCCCCACTTCAATACCTTCCACACCCGAGTCCTCGAAACCTGCGAGAAGACTCTGCGTGGCCGCGGTTATGACCTCATCTTTGCCCGCCACGATTACGCGCCCGACCTCCGGCCCGCCGACATCCCCCTGCCTTCCATGCTCGACCGCGAAGGCGCCGTCGATGGTGTCCTGCTCGCGGGCGTCCACCACCCCAATCTCCTCGACCTCTTGCGCAAGCGTAAGATCCCCTACACCATCCTGGGCAATAACTTTGAAGGTCTAGCCGGGCTGCCGGCCCACAATTGCGTGTCCTTCAATGATGTCGACGCCATGGAAGATGCCACCCGTTACCTCATCCTCATGAAGCACCGTCACATTGCCTTCATCGGCAATACCTCGCTGCCCTGGTTCCGCAACCGCCACAAAGGCTACCTGCATGCGATGGAAGCGCATCGCCTCCCGGCCATGGCGGTGACCGAGGACTGGAACGTATCTAACATCGACTACGGCCAACTGGCCGTGGCGGAATTGCTGCGCGCCACCCCGCACCCCACGGCCCTGCTCGCCGGCAACGATGAAATTGCAGCCGGCGCCTGGAAGGAACTCACCCGTCGCAAGATCCCCATGCCTTCCGGCATCAGCCTGATCGGCATCGGCGACCGTGCCGAATTTTCCATTCTCGAGCCCTCGCTCACCTCCATCTCGGTCTTCCCCGAACTGCTGGGAGAACGCCTCACGCTGATGCTGCTCGAACAGATCCGCAACCCAGGCCAGTCCATACCAAGTGAAGTATTCCCCTGCAAGCTCATCGAACGCTCCTCTTGCGCACCACCGCCGGAAGCGTTCAAACTCCACACCCTGAAAAGCAAAGCCCGCTGACCTGGCGTTGCTCCTCGATGCTCTGTTTTGCGAACCAGACCGCGCCGGCGGTTGGCATCACCACCGCCTCACTCGCCCATCGCAACTTGCCGCTGAAAGTCTAGCCGGAATCGCTCCCCAGCAATTGCAAAAGCTCGCGCCGGTAGGGATTCTCACAACCCTCCTTGAGAAACTCAATCCCATGAGGCATGGCTTGCAGAGCCTGAATATCTCTGCTCTCAAGATCAATATCAGCGGACCGCAGCAACCACACGACAATCGCTGCAATATTCAAGCGGGGGCTATCCTCCAGGTGCTGGCCCTGCTGGATTAGTTGACGCAATGCCAAGGCGTCACGGGTGTCGATCCAGACCCCGTGCTTCATTTAGCAAGCACATGCAGTGTGTTGGGATAGCGCCCGATAATCTCTTCAGCCTTGGCCGTCTTCTCTTCAAAACCAGCACTGTATGGAGTCAGCCGATAGCCGCCATCTGGAGCCTCAATCAAAAACAGCGGACCCCCATCGTGGGTTTGCAGGCGCTGAACTACTTCCTTGGGCAACACCACCCCAAGCGAATTCCCAAACTTGCGAACTTTGATCTCAATCATTGCGGCATCCTTCCCCTGTCACTATTGTGCCCAAGACAGGCAGCGACGAACACTAGCGGAGAACGGGTGAAAGTCGTCAACTTGCTGCTTAAGGGAAGACTACTTCCAGGCGAGCATTGATTAACCGGCCGCAATCAAAGGGTATCGTTTGGCGTTGACCCTGATACTCAACATCTACTTCGCCTTTCGCTGCTCTTGACCCAACTTTGTGGAGCCAGACTAAACCATGCTTGTTCGTGAGCCTGTATTTTTCCGAATCTTTGAGATTAGCTTTAGCTCCTTGTAAAGGCTTCTGTTTTGCGTTCACAACCTTTATGGCAACCGGACAGCCATCGGTTGGAAAAAGAAACGATAGATGACAATACTGATATTGTAAAGGAACTACTAAATCACCGTGTCCAGAGCCACCCCACGGATGAATTAGTCTTCGGACTACGACTTGGCCGCAAGCATCTGCCCCTACGGTGATGTTCAACTCTGCTGTCTCTACCGCTAAGTCACAAATGCGTGCAATTCCTTTTGTGGTTGATTCTCGATGCACTTCATTGTTGAAATGATCACTGACTCTTACCACAGCATCTTTCGGGCGGCCATTGTAATCGGAAACAATGACAGTCAGGTCGCAAGCATTAGCTGCTGTACTAGTGATGAAAGTGGTGGCCAGAATAAACAATATCTTGTATTTCACTTCATTCTTCCCTTCGTGCTTTT
>CAZECF010000135.1:0-7078 GCA_964510335.1 uncultured Bryobacter sp.
CGGAACAGGCTTTCTACATGGTTGGCACCATCGACGAAGCCATCGAAAAAGCGGAGAACCTCAAGAAGGCATAAGCTCGTGAATACCTTCCTGTTTGAAGTCGCCACTCCTGAAAAGCTGGTCGTCCGCAACGACGCCACCGAGGCCCAGATTCCGGGTTCCGAGGGCATGATCGGCATCCTGCCCGGTCACGCTCCGCTCATCAGTGAGATCGATGCCGGCGAACTCATCTACACCACCAATGGCGAGCGCCAGGTTCTGGCTGTCGCCAAAGGTTGGGTGCAGGTAGCCGGCCATCACGTCCGCGTCCTGGTCGATACCTGTGAAGCGCCAACCGATATCGATGTCAAGCGTGCGGAAGAAGCTCTCAAGCGCGCTAATGAACGCCTTAATTCTCCGCGCCAGGAAATGGACCTCGCCCGGGCACTCAACGCCGCCAAACGTGCGCAGGTGCGCCTTGCCGTTGCTCGTACAAGGTAGCCTTCTGCTGCTCGGTGCGCTCGCCACCACTCTGCTTGCTCAATCTCCTTCCGAAGCCGTGCGCAAAACGCCCGGCTTCATTGCTTTGTGGGACTTCGCGCCCCGCAACGGTTCCCACTTTCACCCCCTGACCGCCAAACGCGAAAAGGCCGACCTTCACCTCGAACCCGTCAACTACGTCCGCGATTTCTGGAATCTCGGACGCGCCGCCACCCCGGCAGACTTCCCCCTTCAAGCGGCTGGCCCTTTCGGCCACGCCGTCGAGTTTCGCCAGGAAACTGACCCCGATTTCCGCCCCGTCCTCCTGGTTCCTCGCACCCGCCTCCACAACAGCGGTATCGATGCCAAAGGCCCCGGCCGTTCGGTCACCCTGCTGGCCTGGGTCCTTCGCCACTCGGGCAATCACGCGATCGCCGGCATCTGGCATGAAGGCACAGACCTGGCTGCCAACTCCACGGCTGCGGCTCGCGTGGAGCCCGGTATGCGTCAGTACGCCCTCTTTGCCGGACTCGCCGCCAACAACGGCGCCTCCGCTGCCCACGTCTCTGAGAACGGGTCTTCCAGCTTCGGCGACAAGTACGCCCGCAATCTCTCTGTCACCCCAGAGCTGATTCCCAACCGCTGGGCCTTGCTCGGCCTCCGCTTTGACAATCGGGCCAACACCGTCACCAGCTCGCTCGACGGCGTCGAGACCGAATACTGGATCGACAACCCCGACCAGCACCCCTTCTTCAAGTGGGCGGCCAAAGGCTGGGCGGAAGGCACTTACCAACCCCCCGCCAGCTTCGCACAGGTAGTCGATGGCAAACTCACTCGCCTCAAAGTCAACCCCTTCTGGTTCCCCCACGATCTCTACACCCCACCCACCCTCGACCGTGGCGGGCCTTTCACCATCGGCCGCGTGATCCATTCCTCCCGCAGCGTTGGCTTCGTCGGCCTCATCGGTGGCATCGCCGTCTTTGACCGCGCCATCACCCCCGCCCAACTGCGCAAAATTGCTGCTCTAACACTGCGATGAATAGCACCCGCCGCTACGTCGTTTCCCGGTTGCGCGACGGCGTCGAATCGATAACCAGCGACCAGCTCAGCATCGAAGAACCGCTCCTGGTTCAACTCAACGGAAAGCCCTTCGCCACCCTGATGCGCACGCCTGGTGACGATCAGGCCCTCGTCACGGGCTTCCTCTTCTCTGAAGGCCTCCTCACCACACCTGCTGATCTGCTCTCCCTGAGTATTTCCAACCACCCCACCTCTCAGGAGCTTCACATCGATCTTGCTCCGCATTGCGTTCTCGCTCCCACCGCCGCGCGTAGCGTCTACCTCAGTTCCAGTTGTGGCGTCTGTGGCCGTTCCACCATCGACGGTTTGCTCGATCGTCTCGAAGCCATTCCACCCCTCCCCCTCGACCCAAGCTTCCTGCTCCAGCTCATTGAACCCTTCGCCCAAGCCCAGCAGCAATTTCCGCGCACCGGAGGCGTCCACGCTGCCGCCTTATTCTCCCCCACCGGCCAGATCCTGTCGCTGGCCGAGGATATCGGCCGCCACAATGCCCTCGACAAAGTCATCGGCCATGCCTTCTCTAACGGCCAGCTTCCCCTGCACAATACGATCCTGGTGATGTCGTCCCGCGCCAGCTTTGACATCATCCAGAAGGCAGCCATGGCCGGCATCCCAGTGGTCGCCACCATGGGTGCCGCCTCTTCCCTGGCCGCTGATCTGGCCCATCGCGCCGGCCTCCAACTGTACGCTTTTCTGCGCCCGCACGGGGTTGTTGCGATACGATCAAGCGAATGAAATTTGTTTTTCTCGCAGCCCTCCTGGCAATTGCTTCAGCCGCCACTCTCCCCCAGTACAAACCTCTTTTCAACGGCAAGAACCTCAAAGGCTGGGTGGACGTCAACACCAGTCCGGAAACCTGGAGCGTCAAAAACGGCTTGCTGATTTCCACCGGAAAGCCCATCGGCGTCATGCGCAGCGAACGCGAATACGAAAACTTCCTGCTCCACATCGAATGGATGCACCTGGAAGCCGGGGGCAATTCCGGTGTCTTTGTCTGGTCCAGCGCCATTCCCGATCCCAAATCCCGCCTGCCCGATGGCGTGGAAGTCCAGATGCTCGAACTCGACTGGCCCAAGCTCAACACGCGCAATGGTGTCGAACCCCCAATTGCCTACGTCCACGGAGAACTCTTCGGCGTCGGCGGCGTCAAAACCATTCCGGACAATCCACGCGGGGAGCGCAGCAAATCCATTGAAAATCTCTGCAAGCCACGTGGCCAGTGGAATGTCTATGACGTCGTCGCCGTCGACGGCACCATCAAACTCAGCGTGAACGGCAAAGTCGTCAACGGAATCTCAAAGTCCACCAAGCGAAAGGGCTATCTTTGCCTGGAAGCCGAAGGCGCGCCCATCCATTTCCGCAATATCCAGTTGATGGAATTGCCACCGTCCGGCACCCACACCGCTCCCTAGGCCGCCGTTGCTTCCAGCCTTGAATCAGCGATCCAGCGCCGCAGCGTCTCGCCCAGGTCTTGCGCCACAACTGGCTTGGTGAGATAGTCGTCCATCCCGGCATCCAGACACTTCTGCCGGTCGTGCGGCAACGCATAAGCCGTCAGGGCAATAATCGGCATCCTTTTGGCTACACGCTTTTCGCGCTCCCGCTGCCGGATCAACGCCGTAGCCGAATAGCCATCCAGCACTGGCATCTGGCAGTCCATGATGATGGCGTCATACTCGCCTTCTTCCCACATGGCCACGCCTTCTTCCCCATTGTTGGCGATTCTTACTTCCAATCCCAACCGCTTGAGCAATGCCTGACTCACTCGCTGGTTCACAAGATTGTCTTCGACAACGAGAACGGTTCCATGCAACGGATGATCGGGATAGTTCGCGCTTTGCGTCATGGCTCTCTCTTCGACACAAGCCCGTCAAACTTTAACAAAAAGTTTCAGGCCCGGATTGACTCGCGCAGCCCCCACATCGACTTCAACTTTCCGGTCAGGCCCTTTTCCGGCGTAGCTTCAACTCCAAACAACTCTCCAGCAAACTCAGCATATGCGGCTCCCAGTCGTGTCCGGGCAGCCACCGGACGACCTTCCAGCACCGCTGCCCGCACTGCCGGATAATCATTCGGAAAAATGCGCGTCACCTGCTCGCCCACCAGGCCGGCAATCTGCTCAACCGAGGGGTCCTCACGCTGCCAGCGGTTCACCAGCACGCCGCTCACTTCTCTGGGCAATTTCAGCCGCGCCAACTCCTCGCACCGATTGCGTGCCAGCGAAAGCGAAGGAACCTCCGCCGTCGTCACCACGTAAACTCGCTCCGCCCGCCGCACCAGTTCGTAAGTGGCCGGATTCACCAGTTCCGGCAAATCCACCAGCACCGCGTCGTACTGGCCCCGGATCAGCGACAGCAAATGAAAGTAATGCGACCACTCCGGTGGCTCCGCATCCGGCGACCGCGACGAAAGCAGATAATCTACCCCCTCGGCCCGGTAGACCAGTTCGTCCAGCCGCCGTCGGTCCATCTGTTCGACGCCTGCCAACAGCGACTGGATCGATCGAGTCGGTTCTGTCCCCAGCAGCACAGCCTGTACTCCGCTCCGCAAATCCGCATCCACCACCAGCACCCGCTTGCCCTGTTCCCGCGCCAGCGCCGCCGCCGTATTCATCACAATCGTCGAA
This sequence comes from uncultured Bryobacter sp., assembly GCA_964510335.1. Classification (GTDB taxonomy): domain Bacteria; phylum Acidobacteriota; class Terriglobia; order Bryobacterales; family Bryobacteraceae; genus Bryobacter. Next base: position 4,166 of record CAZECF010000135.1, read on the forward strand.
GCCCCACTGCCCGCCTTCGCCGGCAAAAAGCAGAACAAACCCTTCTCTTGGCCACCTTGCCGTTTGCGCAGTGTCTCCTGCACCACACTCCGCAAATCCCCCGCATCCGCATCCTCAGGAAGCACCAGGTCACAGCCCACCCGCGGGGCCATCAGCGCTGCTTCGAGGGATGCCCCAAACCCGATCAGCGCAATATCCGGCATCACTTCACGCAGGCACCCCACCACGGGCAACAAATCCACGCTATGCAGATCCACGATGGCCACTTCCGGGGCCATCGTGCCTACAATGCGCTTCAGTTCGTGCTCGTTCGGCGTTCCATCAAAGTCCCGCTGGACCTCGATGCACTCAGCCGCCGCCACCAGATACCGTAGCAGGTGTGTCCGGTTTGATCCGCCGTGAATTACGATTCCGCGAAACATCTCCCGTTTAATATCGACGGAAAGGCGAAGAACTTGAATTTAGACGTCGAAGCCGTGTTGCTTCCGGTGATGCGGCCCGTCATAAACCTTGGAAGACTTGAACAGCTCGTGCCGCCCGTCTCCGGCCTGGTCCTTGACCTTGGCCCGGAAGGCTTCCATCTCCGCCGGCGACATCGGCTTGAATTCTCGCGACAGCTTCACATTCGCCTGCAATTGCGCCATCGTCGTAATTCCCATAACCTGCGTGCTCACCGGCAGGCTCAGGCAGTAACGGTAGCAATCGGCCGGCTTGAGGCCCATCTTTTCCTCCAGCCGTCCCTGTACCGCACCGCCGCCCAGGCCCTTCATCCCGATCACCCCAACATTCTTACGCAGACATTCCGGCACCACCTGCAACTGAAAGCTCCGGTAATGCGCATCGCAAACGTTAATCGGCATCTGCGACGTATCCCAGTCATGCGGCTTGGCCAGCATCTTCAGATGAATCAGCGGGTCCTTGTGTCCTGTAAAGCCGATAAACCGCACCTTCCCCTGCTTCTTGGCCTCCAGCGCCGCCTTCAATCCACCCTTTTCAAAGACCCAATCCGGGTCGTTGTCATAAACCATCTCATGGAACTGCCACAAGTCGAGGTGATCCGTCTTCAATCGCCGCAACGAATCCTCGAGATTCTTCATCGACCCGGCATAGTCCCGCTCGCAGTTCTTCGTCATCAAAAAAACCTGCTTGCGCTTTCCGTCCGCCGCCAGCGCCTTGCCCATCAACTCTTCACTGCGGCCGTCATGATAGTCCCAGGCATTGTCAAAAAAGGTCAGTCCCTCCGCAATCGCGGCGTGCATGATACGGATGGCTTCCGTGTCATCCTTGACGCTCCCAATGTGCCAGCCACCCAGGCAGGCAATCGAAACCTTCTCCCCGGTCCTTCCCAGCGTCCGCTGCGGCAATCCCTTCGCGCCAGCAGGCGTTGTTTGTGCGATTAGCTCCTCGGCCAGCGACGTCGCCGCCGCTGCTGCCAGAAATACTCGTCTCGAAGTTTCGTTCTGTTCCATGGCCCGCAGTCTATCGGAATTACTTCTTTCGCGCCAGCTCCGCCACCCTGCCATTCAACCTTCGCAATTGCTGCAACTCGTCTTCGGCCTGCTGCAACACACTCTGAATCCGCGACAAGTCTCCCGCCTGCATCCCCTGTCCTGCCTGGCCCCCCTCGCGATTCTGCGAGTTCAGTGCGAAGTTCCGGTACAGATCGGTCACTTCCCGGTAGCGTTGCTGCAAAGCCGTGATCGCTTCTTCCCGCCGCCGGTTCAAATCTTCTATCTCCTTCGATACCGTTACCACCCGCCGCGAAGCCTGTTCCGATTGCGTCAGCCTTTCCTGAAGCAACTTCTCCGCCGTCTCGGCCGTTGTCAGCCGCTTGGTCTTCACCTTCAATTCTTCTTCATAGACCTCGGCGATCCGGCGTGTCTGCGCTGCTTCCTCTTTGAGCGCCGCATAAAGCGATGCCGCCCGCTCTGCCCGTTCTCCCTCCTCGCTTGCCTTGGCCTCTGCCCGCGCTGCCACCCTTTGCACCTCAGCCAGTTCCTTCTCATACTGCTCGGCCTTGGCCCGCAAATCATCAATCATCTTCAGATACGGACCCACATCCACATTCGACTTCGGGCCTGCCACAATTACGGGTGCTGACGGAATCGCCTTATCTTCTGCACTTTCTTCCGCCACCTTTACTTCACCCTGCCGCGCCTGCTCCTTTTCCCTTTGCACCACATCCAGCCTGTCCGCCAAAAGCTGCCGCTGCCGCTCGCCATTCCACCACAATCCGAGCGCCGCCGCCGCGATGGCCAACGCCACGATTGCGATCCAGTTGTTTTTCATCGCTCGCCTCATTTCCCGAACGCAAACCTTGTCCGGTTTGGGATATCCCGCTCGCCATGAAACAAGTCCACATTCACGGTTCGCGATCCTGTCGGTTTATACTCTATCGCGACCTTCCAATGCTGTATCGCCTCCTGCCAGATCCGCGCGATCTCGCTGGTGATTTCCGCCCGGCTGCGACAGAAACCACCTGCCCCGCCGGATTCAGCCGCCAGTTGGATCAACCCCCGCCGGTAACTCTCATTGATCACATCCGGCAGGAAGTTCAACTGCACCACATAAAGCGGCGTTTCCAGCCGCGCCAGCCGCGCCGATAACTTCTGAATCTGTTCGCGAATCAACTCGTCCGGAAACTTGCGGCTCAAATCCCGCTGGTCACTGCGGTTGATCACCGGGTTGGTGTAGTCCTCCCGGTAGTTGTACACATTGCTGTCGGTGATGTAGATCACTGCCACCCTTACCCCGCTGCGCGCTACCATCCGGTCGCCCATTTGCACCACTGCTTCCACCGTGTTCAGCAGTCCCGCTTTGCCCGCCGCCGGATACTCTTCAATCGCGGCTCGCGCGACGTCCCGGTCCGAACTAGGGTCCGCCAGCACCTTCAACGTATCCTGCGCCTTCAGC
>CAZECF010000136.1:0-6789 GCA_964510335.1 uncultured Bryobacter sp.
AGATGCTGGGCAACTTCAGCTTTGGAGACTACTTCAAGGCCGAAGCGATCGAATTCGCCTGGGACCTGATCACCAAAGAATACGGCCTGCCCAAAGACCGGCTCTACGTCACCGTCTTTCGTGAAGATGATGAGGCGGAAGAGCTCTGGCAGAAAGTGGCCGGCGTCCCAAAAAGCCGCATCTTCCGGCTGGACGAAAAAGATAACTTCTGGCAAATGGGCGACACGGGGCCCTGTGGACCGTGTTCCGAGATTCACTACGATCTGGGGCCCGGAACGGCTGCCCCAGGGCATGAACATGAGGAATTTCCGCTCGACGGCGGCGGGCGCTTTGTGGAGTTCTGGAACCTGGTCTTCATGCAGTTTGACCGGTCGGCCGAGGGAGTACTGACGCCGTTGCCGCGGCCATCGATCGATACCGGCATGGGCCTCGAACGAATGGCGGCAATCCTGCAAGGCAAGCTGTCCAATTATGAAACGGACCTGATCGAGCCTATTCGCGGCCGGGCCGCCGAATTGCTCGGTGGAAAGATGAAGCCGGCGACATTGAATGTGGTGGCGGACCACTCGAGGGCGGCGGAATTCCTGATTCATGACGGCGTCATCCCTTCCAATGAAGGGCGCGGCTATGTGCTCCGCAAAATTATCCGGCGCGCCATCCGGCACGCGCGGCGGGATGGCTTTGAAGGCATTTTCCTCCATCAGTTGACCCCCTTCGTGGCCGAATTTATGGCTGGGGCCTATCCCGAATTGCGGGAAAGTTCGGAACGCGTGGCGCGCGTAGTGAAGGAAGAAGAATTGCGCTATGCCACCACCTTCCAGGTGGCGGAGAAGATGTTCCGGGATGAAGCCAAAACGGCGGCGGGCAGCGTACTGCCGGGTGCTGCTGCCTTCAAGCTCTACGACACCTACGGACTGGGCCTCGATGAGCAGGAAGACATGGCGCGGGAGCTGGGGCTGGCTATTGACCTGCCCGGCTTTGAAGAAGCGATGGAGCAGCAGAAGCAGCGGGCGCGCGCCAGTTGGAAAGGCGCGGACAAAGCAGCCGTCAACCCGGCCTTTGCCGAATTGCCCAAGACGAAGTTCCTGGCCTACACGCAGCTTGAAACCGAGGCCAAGGTGCTTTACGCCAGCGACACCGAAGTGGTGCTGGATCAAACCAGCTTCTACGCCGATTCCGGCGGGCAGGTTGGCGACCAGGGTGGACTCTACGATGCCGAAACGGGAGCGAAGCTGGCGACGGTAACCGGGGCCGTTTATGGCATGCCGGGCTTGATCGTACACCGAGTTGATCTGCTGAATCCGCTCGCTGCCGGGCAGCAGGTGATTGCTCGCGTGGATGCCGAATTGCGGAATGCCACGATGCGGCATCATACGTCAACGCACTTGCTACAGGCGGCGCTCCAGAAGGTGCTGGGCCGGCATGTCAAGCAGGCGGGCAGCGTAAATGACCCCACGCGGCTCCGCTTTGACTTTACGCACTATGCGGCAGTCAGCGCTGAGGAAAAGGCTGAAATTGAACGGCTCGTGAACGAGGAAGTGCTCACGAATCTCGATGTCGAGACCAAGGTCATGACTCTTGATGAGGCGCTGAATTCGGGAGCGATGGCTCTGTTTGGTGAGAAGTATGGCGACAACGTACGCGTCGTCTCGATTGGCGAATTCTCAAAGGAACTCTGCGGCGGAACGCATGTCCGCCGGACCGGCGATATTGGCGGCGTCAAGATCGTCTACGAAGGTTCCAGCTCGGCCGGCGTGCGCCGTATGGAAGCAGTAGCGGGCCCGCGTGTGGCGGCCTGGTATGAGGAACAACTGCAGGTCAAGGAAGACGCGCTGGCCAAGGCTGAGCGCGAGAGGAAGGAACTGGAGCAGGCGCTGAATCAACTGAAAGAGCAGCTTGCTTATGCTCAATCTTCGAGCCTGCAGGCAGAAGACTTGAATGGCCTCAAGGTGCTTCGCTCGCGAGTGGCCAATATGGACCGGGCGCAAATGCGCATGGTGGCCGACGACTTTCTGAACCGCAACGCCGCCGATGTGATTGTGCTGGGAACCGCAACCAGCGCGGGGACGGTCGAATTCATCTCCGCCGTCCGGAAAGATCTGACCCCAAAAGTACACGCTGGAAACATCATCAAGGTGATCAGCGAAATCGTGGGGGGTAAGGGCGGCGGACGTCCGGACCGGGCTGAAGGCGGAGGCAAAGACGCCACCCAACTGGATGCTGCTCTGGCCAAAGTGGCGGAGCTGGTTTAAGATGCTGGACGCCATTGTCATAGGAGCAGGGCCGACGGGCCTCGCTTGCGGAATCGAACTCGGCAAGCGGGGCATGAAGACCAAGCTTTTCGACAAAGGCTGTGTCGTAAATTCGCTCTATAACTATCCGACCAACCTGGTCTTCTTCACGACGCCGGAGCTGCTCGAGATCGGCGGTATCCCGATGACCGCGATCAACGAGAAGCCCACGCGTAATGAGTCGCTCAAGTACTACCGGCGCGTGGCCGATCATTTCAAGCTCGATATCCACCAATACGAACGAGTCCTGGAGGTGACCGGGGAGGACGGCAACTTCGTGGTCCGCACCGACAAGGGGAACTACGGCTGCCGCAAAGTGATCTTCTCAACGGGCTATTACGATCTGCCCAATCACCTCGGCATCCCCGGTGAGGATCTCCCCAAGGTCATTCACTACTACAAGGAAGCGCACCCCTATTACAACGCCGATGTGCTGGTGATTGGCGCCAAGAATTCAGCGGCCTTGGCAGCGCTGGAACTCTGGTGGACCGGGGCGCGCGTCACGCTGGTGCATCGCGGCGGCGAAGTGCATCGCCACGTCAAATACTGGATCAAGCCCAATATCGAGAACCGCATCAAGAATGGCGAGATTCCGGCCTACTTTCACTCGAACGTAGTGGCGATTCGGGATAAGGAAGTGGAGCTGATGACGCCGGATGGGCCGGTCACGCTCAAGAACGATTTCGTGTTCGCGATGACGGGCTACCATCCGGATTTTGAGTTTCTGGCTCACCATGGAATTCACCTGAATCCGGAAACGCAAAGGCCGGATCTCGATCCAAACACCTATGAAACTCACCGCAAGGGAATTTATCTGGCGGGCGTGCTCGTGGCGGGCGTGCATACCAATGAAATCTTCATTGAGAATGGCCGCTTTCATGGCGAGAAGATCGCCGAGGCAATTGCACAAAGCTAATTGAAGATGCGCTTTCTGATTTTGTTGATGGCCGGTGTGGTGCTCGCGCAGGATTCGATTGACAGCATCGTGGTGCACTTTGCCCGCACGCCGGCCCAGCAGCAGCAACTGGAGGACTTGCTCGAAGACCTCTACCAGCCGGGGTCGGCCAGCTATCACCGCTGGCTCGAGCCCAAGGAATTCAAGGCACGATTTGGACCCACAGAAGCAGCGCAAGCGCGAGTGCGGCAATGGCTGAGCGAGAACGGGCTCAAGCTGGATTATGCTGGCGGGACGCACTGGGTGATCAGTGGGAATGTGGGACAGGTGGAGCGTGCCATCGGGGCAAGGCTTGCAAAAGAGCCGCAAGGATCGCGCCGCCGCTTTGCAAGGTTGGAGAATCCCAAGCTTCCCCCCGAAATTCTGCACCTCGGCGGTTTGGATGACCCGAGGCCGAAGCCGCAGGCAATCGGCCGGACTGCGAATGCTCCCGATGGCAGCCATCTGCTGGCACCGGGAGATTACCGGACCATCTATAACGTGCCGGCCGAAATGGAAGCGCCCGGTCAGCGGATCGCAATCGTTGGGCAATCTGCCATCAACCTCGAAGATATGCGCGCTTTCCGGCGGCGCTACAACCTGCCGGCGCTTGACCCGGAAGTGATTCTGGTTCCCGGCTCGGCCGACCCCGGTTTCAATGACGACCAGCTTGAAGCCAATCTCGACTTGCAGTGGGCGGGTGCACTGGCTAGCCGGTCGAGGCTCTTCTACGTCTATGGCTCCAGTGCGTTGCTGGCGGCAGCCCATGTGATTGATGAGAATCTGGCCCCGATTTTGAGCGTGAGTTTCACGGCCGGCTGTGAGGCAGAGTTGCCGCAATCGACGCTGGCGGCCTTCCGCAACTTGGCCCAGCGAGCGGCGGCACAAGGCATTACATGGATCAATTCGAGCGGGGATGCCGGCCCGGCTGGTTGCGACGGCAACCGCTCGTTCATTGCGCAGAATGGCTTTGGCGTCGAGACTCCCAATTCCGTGCCAGAGATTACCTCGATCGGTGGTACGGAGCTCAATGACCGCGAGGGCGTTTACTGGGCAGCCAGCAATGACGCGAGCGGCGCTTCGGCGCTGGGCTATATCCCCGAGACGACATGGAATCAAAGCCGTCGGGGGACTTCCATCGCGGCAGGTGGCAGTGGCGTCAGTATTTTCTACCCCCGGCCTCTGTGGCAAAGCGGTCCCGGCTTGGGAGACGACAGATTTCGCATGGTGCCGGATTTGTCCCTGGCGGCCTCCACTTACAACGGCTATTCCGTCATTCATCGGGGGCGGCCGACAATCGTCGGCGGCACCAGCGCAGGCACGCCGGCCTTTGCCAGCATGCTGGCGCTGATTCTGGAAGCAACGAACCGACCGAACGGCTACGGCAACCTCAACCGGATTCTCTATCCCCTCGCGGAAGCGCAGCCCGATGCCTTTCGCGACATCACCGTCGGCGATACGCGGGTCCCCTGCGTGCCGGGTAGCCGGGATTGCGGTGAGGGTAGCTTTGGCTTTGCCGCGGGGCCGCGCTATGACCTTGCGACAGGCCTGGGAAGCGTCAACTTTGCGCGCCTGCTGGATGCCTGGCCGCGCGGGAATGCCACGCAATCGCTGGTTACGATCTCTTCCAGCCGCAATCCGATTTACGCCACCGCTACGGAAACCGGGCCATCCTGGGTTACTACGCTGACCATGAAAGAGCAGGCTGGTGTGGAAACCACGCTCACAAGCTTCCGCGTGGATGACATTGAGCAGATCCGCGAGATCGAGGGTGCCTTGGGGACGCTCAGCCTGAGAGCAAACGGAATCCAGTCCTTGTCCGTCACGTTTCGCAATCTGACCACTCCGCTGGCCCGCACCATCGCCATTGCCGGCCGCGACGCAAGCGGACAAAGCTGGGCCCGGACGCTCTTTCTTTCCTATCTGGGCACCGCATCGGCACCCCGCATCACCGGACTCGCCAACGGGGCTTCCTTCGCACAAAGCTTCGCGCCAGGCGGGATTTTGTCGGTCTTCGGCACCAATCTGGCGCAGGGTACGCAAGTGGCCGGGGCGCTCCCCTTAACTCGCTTCAGCCAGGGAATCAGGGCATCGATCAACGGCCAGACCGCGCGTTTCTATTACGTCTCACCGAACCAGGTGAACCTGCAAATTCCCTATGAAGTCCAGCCCGGCCCGGCGACGCTGACGATGAGTTTTCCGCAGCAGGGTTCTTCGAGCGTGAGCTTTACGGTGTCACCGGTTGCGCCGGGAATCTTTACCAATGCCGACCTGTTTACGGTGCCGCAGACAAGTTGCCGCCGCGGTGAGACCTGCATCCTCTTTCTCACCGGACAGGGGGGCTTGTCGCCCGCGATTCAGACGGGAGAGGCGCCTGCCTTGACCAGCCTGATTGAAGATCTGCCGCGCCCTGTCCAGCCGGTTGGGATGACCATTGGCGACACTCCGGCACAGATCGCCTTTGCGGGGATCCCTCCGGGGCTGGTGGGCGTCATGCAGATCAACTTCACTGTGGCCCCCAATACTCCGGTTGGCTCGCAGCGTGTTGTCGTGAAAGTTGGCGAAACGGAGAGCGCAGGCGCCCGGATCAACATACAATAGCGTCATGCTCACCCGCAGATCCTTCGGCGCGGCCTCGCTTGCCGCTGCTTCCGCTACCCTGTTGCCCGCCGCCAAGGTCAATTCGACCTTCCGGGGCGTCACCATCGGTCTTCAAAGTTATAGCTTTCGTGACCGCGACTTCGACGCCGCAATCCAGGCCATGAAAGAGATTGGCATTGGATCGGTTGAGCTCTTCAGCGGGCATGTCGAGCCGAAAATCCGGGATCGTGCCGAACTGCGAAAGTGGCGCGAAACAGTGGGTCTCGATCACTTCACCGCCGTCCGCAAGAAGCTCGATGATGCCGGGATCGAGTTGTGGGCCTACAACTACAGCTTCCGCGATGATTTTTCTGACCGGGAAGTCGAACGTGGCTTTGAGTTTGCCAAGGCACTGGGTGTAAACCGGCTCACGGCTTCTTCCAATGTTTCCACCGCCAAGCGCATCAGCCCCTTCGCCGAAAAGGCCAAGGTTTACGTGGGCATGCACAACCACTCAAACATCAAGCCGAATGAGTTCGCGACTCCCGATGATTTCGCGGAAGCCATGCGCGGCACCAGCAAGTACATTGGCATCAACCTCGATATCGGCCACTTCTGGGCCGCCAATTTCGACCCCATTGCCTATCTGGAAAAGACAGCCGACCGGCAAGTCTGTATTCATCTGAAGGACCGCAAGAAAAATCAGGGCCCGAACATGCCCTTTGGAGAAGGCGACACTCCCATCAAGGAAGTGCTGCAGCTCATGTCGAAGAAGAAATACAAGTTCCCGGCCAACATTGAATACGAATACAAGGGAGCCGACTCTTTCGTTGAAGTAAAGCGCTGCTTCGACTACTGCAAGGGTCTGCTGGCCTAGCCCGGATGGCTTTGATTTGCATTATTCAAAGTGGCTGTCATCGAGCTCGTCCGGCAGGCCGGGGACGTCTGGTGGGGCGAGGGGGCGGAAGGCGCGGTAGATCTCTT
>CAZECF010000137.1:0-6615 GCA_964510335.1 uncultured Bryobacter sp.
GTGGAAAAATCGCTCAGGATTTCCGGTCGCAGATCGTAGGCGACAACTGCTACGTAATCTTCGGGCTTCAGGGTTTCGAGGAAGCCATAAGAAGCCTGGAGGGTTTCGTACCAGCCGCTGGACCAGTACTGCTGGTAGAGATTGGAGAACTCGATGACCATACAGACCGTCATCGGAGCTTCGCCCATGCTGAAGTTGGTTAGCTTTTGGGGAACGTTGTCTTCGAGAACACGGAAGTTACCAGGAGGAATGTTCGGGATGAAGCGGCCCTTGTTGTCGAGCACCGCGACATCGACGTTCACGCTGACGGAATCGGTGCGGAAGGTGGGAATGCCTTCGGGGAGTTCCTGCTGGCCCTTGCGATTGAGCTTGGAAGGGATTTTTTCCTGTTCCGGCTCAGGCGGCGCGTCCTTCTTGCGGGGACGGGCGACAGTTTCACCACTTTCCTTTTTGGGACCGCTTTGGGCTTGAACGGGGGAAATCCAGCTCAGGGCAACGATCGACAGGCCAGCCACCATCAGGATGGCGGCAAAGGGGTGGGTAAACAAAGCCTTGCACTTCATGAGATTCACTCTATCTCAATTGACGCGCGGCCCGCCTCCACGGTTCTGTTTGGACATATAAACCTGAAATTTTTTCCGGGCCTTGCGGAGCTTGTAATCACTGTAGGCCTGGTCGATGCGACTGATGAGCGAGGGACCCCGCTTGTTGTACATCGCACGTTTGCCCTGAGCGGTTTTGAGCAAGAGGAAGGCAAAAAGCATCCCGCCGAGATGGGCGATATGACTGACGCCGGTGTTTACCTGCAGTGAGCTGAGGAAGGTAATGGCGCCGATGATCATGACCATGTACTTGGCTTTGATGGGGAACAGGAAGCTGAACAGGACGATGGCATCGGGAAATAGCATGCCAAAAGCAAGCAGGAGGCCGAAAATAGCGCCACTGGCGCCAATGGTGGCAACGAATTGCGTACCGGTGGCGTAGCCAGCGAGGATGACACAGAATGCGGCACCGACGCCGCAAATGAAGTAAAAGCGGAGGAAGATTCGGGTGCCCCAAGTTTCTTCCAGCGTTTTGCCGAACATGAAAAGCGAGAGCATGTTGAGCAGAATGTGCCCAAAGCCGCCAGGATCATGCAGGAAGAGGTAAGTGACGGGCTGCCAGAATTGGAGCGACTCAACCGTTTTTTCGGGAGTCAGGCGGAATGGGGCGAAGAGGCCTTCAAGACCGGCAATTCGGGAAAGGAAATAAACGATGAAGACAGCGGTGTTAGCGATCAGCAGCCACTTGACCCCTGGTGGGACCGACATGGAGGATGTCACGTAAGATGAACCGCCCGGGTAACGCATTCCTTAATCTCACGATATCAGAGTGCGGCCCGGGCGAATTCAGATTGAGAAAGTTTTACTTGCGGGGTTCCATCACCTTGGGGGTGGCGAGGTAGCCGACGATGACGTCCTTACGGACTTCATTGACGACGAGTTCGTAGGGCTGGCGAGCCTTGGAGGTGAGGAACTGGACGGGTTCATTCACGGTTTTGTCCTTCTTCTCGACCCGCTTGTCGTCAACGGTCACTTCGATGGTGTAGCGGTTTTTCTTCTGATCGGTCTTCTTCAGTTGCACCATGATGTCGCCAACGCGGGTAGGAGTTTTGGTCTTGCCCAGATTGAATTCATAGTAGTTGCGTTCGCCGAGACGCTTCAACGCTTCGAGCTCTTTGCCGTTGGTGGCGATGTAGCCGCTCTGGATTCCCAAGTCGCCGGCGACCTTACGCAAGTCGGTGATCGTCTTTTCGAGTTCGGACTTGGTGGTGTTGACTTCGGTCAGGACGTTGGAAACCTCGGTCTTGACTTCGGCAACTTTGGTGTCAGCCGCAGCGGAAGCCTCACTCACTTTTTGAGTGATTTCGGTGGAGAGTTGTTCCTTGGTCTTGCGCTGCTCTGACTCAAGACGGGTGGCCATTTGGGTCACTTTCTGGTCAGCCTCGACTTTGGCCTGTCCCACGGCCATGGCGGCCTGGCGGCGGGCGGTCTCCAGTTGTTCCTGCATCGCTTCGAGATTGCGCCGGCTGGTCTGATTGGAAGCTTGAGCCGTCTGGCGGACATCGCTGAGCTTTTCCTCCAACTGAACCTGAACGTTGTCCATTTCGCCGCGCAGACGGTCCAGTTGCAGGAAAAGCCAGACATTGGCGGCAAGCAGTGCTATGACTGCCCCAAACAGGATCGGGATCTTGATCCCACCGCCGTCGCCCTGGGGCGGCGCATAATTCGGTTCAGACATTTTTCAGTATCTCCTCTTGATTGATCAATGTATCAGATTCAGCCTGGATGGCCGGGTGGGGTAACAAAAGGTAGATAGTCCTGACGCGGCACACCGGCCTCGAAGCACGCCCGGCAACGCGCCTCGTACATCCCAGCGGCTCCTACGACAATTAGATCCCCACTCTCGAAAAGGCGTTGCGTTTGTTTTGCGGGATTTCCGCAGCGCATGCAGATGGCGAGAGTCTTGGTGATGCTTTCGGCGAGGGCAAGTAAATCAGGAATGGGCGGAAAGGGCCGCCCCATGTAGTCGGTATCGAGGCCGGCGACAATGACGCGCTTGCCTGAGTCGGCCAGTTGGTTGCAAACCTCAACCAGGCCGGGGCCAATGAAATTGGCTTCGTCAATCCCGATGACCTGGGTGCGCCAATCGAGAAGGCTGAGGATTTCCGCCGCACTGCTGACCACGGTGGAGGAAATACGCTGCTCGCTGTGGCTAACAATTTCATCCCGGGAATATCTAGTGTCAATGATAGGCTTAAAGACTTGTACGCGGCGGCGGGCAATCATGGCCCGGCGCAACCGGCGAATCAGCTCCTCGCTCTTGCCGGAGAACATGGGACCACAAACCACTTCAATCCAGCCCATGTTGCCTGCCAAAAAGTCCATACGGGATAGTGTGACATGACGAGTACCAAAGAGCGGGTGCGGGAAGAAGAGATTCTCGACCAGGCCAGCGACGAAATTGCGGAACGGAATCTTGCCGATATTACCCGTATCAACAGTTGGACGGGGGCGGCCGGGGAGATGTGCCGCCAACGGGGGCGCACCTTTAGGAAGCAGGATTCGTTTTCATTTCTCGATGTAGGTTGTGCCTCAGGAGATCTGGCGCGGGCGGTGCAACGACGATTTCCCCAGTCGCGTACCATTTGTCTTGACCTGATGGGACGCAACCTGAACCGGGCACCCGCTCCCAAGCTGCAGGGAAATGTATTTCAACTGCCCTTTCGCGATTCCAGCGTCGATGTTCTACATTGTTCTCTCTTTCTGCATCACTTCAGCGAAGAGGAATGCGTGAGCATTCTGCGGGAGATGAGACGAGTCGCCAAAAGGCTGGTCTTGGTTCAGGATCTGCACCGCCATCCGGTGTCCTATTATTTTTTGCCCATGACCAGGCTGCTGCTCCGGTGGGAAGACATTACCGTGTCTGACGGGATGAAAAGTGTCGCAGCGGGCTGGCGTAAATCTGAAATCGAAGCCCTGCTCCAGAGCGCTGGCTGCTGGGAATCAAGCCGCATTGAGTGGCATTTTCCCTCGTTTCGCTATTTCATCGCCATCAAAGTACATGAACGATGACGATTTTCAAAATTTCGATTCATTTTTTTATTGCATCGAAAAAAACAGTTTGAGAGAATCAAGCGAAGTTTTAGACGGACCCTGTTAGACAGGGCCGGTAGAGTCAGGAGAATAGTGGTGAAAGAAAAAGGTAAAGTGAAGTGGTTCAATAACGCGAAGGGCTTCGGCTTCATTCAGCGTTCAACGGGCGAGGATGTGTTTGTACACTTCTCGGCAATAACCATGAACGGCTATCGTTCCCTCGATGAAGGGGTCGATGTAGAGTTCGAGGTGAAGCAGGGCCCGAAGGGACTGATGGCCGAAAACGTCAGCCGCGCCTAACCACTTCCACCGACAAATCAAAGAAGTAAGAAAGACCAGTCGAAAGGCTGGTCTTTTTTCATGGAAGACGCGTGAAGGAGATCCCGCTGGGCCGTTGCGCGTTGTGGAAGAGTTTATGAGTGGCCCGTACAAAGTCGGTGGCTTTCATGTTGGGGATGTCGCCAAACTTCTGGGGGTGGAGGTCGATCAGCGGAAACCAGGACGACTGGATTTGAACCATCACTCGGTGGCCGGAACGGAAGTTATGGCAGATGCCCGGCATGGCAAAGTTGATTTCAAAGAGGCGGCCCGGGCTAAGCGGAGTGGGGGTGGTGAAGCTATCGCGGAACTTGGCACGGAAGGGTTCGCCACGGAGCAACTGTTGCGTGCCGCCCTGTTCGGGGAAATCGTCGGGATAAACATCGATGAGCTTGACGATGTAGTCAGCGTCCGTGGCAGTCGATTCGAGAAAGAGATGCGGCTTGAGTGGCCCGCTGACGATGAGGTCCTGCTCGAGCACATCGCTCACGAAGGTGAGCACATCGGGGCGAGTGGAGGCGAAGCGCTGGTCAGAAACCATGTACTCCTGGGCCATGCCGAGCGTGGTGTAGCCGACGAAAGGAACAGGCTTGGCGGGATCCGCAGTGTAATCGGTAAAGCCTCCGGAGGCGGGCGGCGCACTCAGGCTGAGCTTGCCATTGGGGTGTAAGAATAAGGTTTGAGCTTCGCCTTGCGGGGGCCATTGATCGAGGTTGCGCCAGCGATTCGATCCGGTTTCAAAAACGATGGCGCGGCTCAGTTTCGGGTCGGGCTGATCCTTGAGGTGGTGCTCGAAGAAAGGAAACTCTACCTTTTCGCGGAACCAGGGTGAAGTCTTTTGATTGAAGCTGACTTTACCGAGTTTGTCGCCGTCACCCCGGGCCCAGCCGCCGTGTACCCAAGGACCGAGGACGAGAGTCGTTTTTGTTTTGGAACTGTGTTTTTGCAGTGAAGCGTCGAGCGAGAAAGGACCCTGCAGATCTTCGGCATCGTACCAGCCGCCGACGGTGAGCACGGCCGGGGCGATGTTGCGAATGTGCGGAGCCAGGTCACGGGCCTTCCAGAAATCATCGTAGGTGGTGTGAGCGAGAAGGTCTGACCAGTAGGGACTTTCGCGCTTGAGGTATTTTTCGTCAGCGTTGGCTAAAGGACCAAGACGCTGGTAGAAATCGTAGCCATCGCGAGTACCGAAGTCGAAGCGGCGGGCGTTCGGGTCGGGCAGTTCCGGTTCGGTTTTCTTCTTGCCGAAGAAGGCATAAAAGCCGAAGTTGGCAGTCAGGTAGAAAGCGCCGTTGTGGTAGGCGTCATCGCCGCTGAAGAGGTTGATGAGGGGTGCCTGCGGGCTAGCGGCTTTGAGGGCGGGGTGGGCATCGATCATGCCGGCAGCGGCATAAAAACCGGGGTAGGAAATGCCGACGATGCCGGCTTTGCCATTGTTGCCACGGACATTCTTGAGCAACCAGTCGATCGTGTCGTAAGTATCAGAAGCTTCGTCGATGTCCTGCGGCCCCCGCTTGGTAGCAAGATGCGGCGTCATTTCCACATAAACTCCCTCACTCATGTAGCGGCCACGAACGTCCTGGTAAACGAAGATGTAACCGCTCTTGACGAACTGTTCGTTTGGGCCGAGGCTGGGTCGATACTTGTCGGAACCATAGGGCGCGACGCTGTAGGGAGTGCGGCTGAGCAGAAAGGGGTAAGTCCTGGTTGAATCCTTGGGGGTATAGACACTGGTGAAGAGGCGTTTGCCGTCACGCATGGGAATGCGGTACTCATACTTGGTGTAATTCGCCTTGACGTAGTCGGCCAAAACTTGTGGCGTCATCGGCTGGGCGAGGCACGAGACACTGAGGGCGAAAAGAAAGAACACCAAGCGCATGAGGCTCATTATAGAATCGCTGAATGCCCAAAGGCCTGATCTCAGAACTTATTGCCGAATTTCTCGGCACCATGATTATTCTTTTGTTCGGTGCGGGGGTTGTCGCAATGGTGGTGTTATTCAGCACCGGCGCGCCCGGGGAGGTAGTCAACGGAGGCTACACAAACATCACGCTGGGATGGGGACTTGGCGTGATGCTAGCGGTAGCGGTAACGGCAAAGGTTAGCGGGGCGCATCTGAATCCGGCCGTCACTCTATCGGTGGCGGTTTTCCGCGGATTCCCATGGGGAAAAGTGGTGCCTTATATGACCGCACAGGTGGCCGGCGCCTTTTTCGGTGCGGCGATCGTCTTCTTCAATTACCGGCCGGCCTTCCTCAAGCATGACCCCGGGCTTGAAACCACAGCGGGGGTCTTTTGCACGTTTCCAGCCTTCCCGGATGTACCTTTCGCGGGGTTCATTGACCAGGTAGTGGGCACAGCGCTGCTGCTGTTTCTGGTGATGGCGGTGACGGATGAGCGCAACCTGGCGGCACCCTCGTGGCTCGTGCCGATTCTGGTGGGCTTGATCGTTGTGGCCATCGGCATCAGTTTTGGTGCATTGCATGGTTATGCCATCAATCCGGCGCGGGATCTGGGGCCCCGCCTGCTCACCGTTGCGGCAGGATTTAAGAACAACGGGCTTACGGATGGCAGCGGCGTGTGGCTGATTCCCTTCTTTGCTCCCTTCTTAGGGGGTATCGTAGGTACGGCGGCATATGAGTTTACGATCCGGAAGGCGGTCT
>CAZECF010000138.1:0-6125 GCA_964510335.1 uncultured Bryobacter sp.
CGAAAAGGGCTCCCTGCTGGCTGACATAGATGAGGTTGCCGACCTTTGCCTCGGTCAGGTTGTAAGTGACCGGACCGGCGATGGTGTTGACGACACGGCGCACCAGCCCGATGTTGGCGACGTAGAGTTCTTCAGCAAGAGAGTTATCCGGGCAGAGGCCTTCATAGATGATGTGCAAAGCGGGCAGGGTGCGACCTTGTTCCCCCCATTCAACGCGCTTTTCGCTGACTTCGGCGTAGTGGTCGCAGGTGCCGATGCGGACCCGGTAAGTGCCACGTTCGCGGTTGAAGCTGCGCAGCAGGACAGTCGATTCATTTTCCAGATCGAGGAGGATCAGGTCGCCCTGGTCATTTGTACGAATCCAGGCCCGCTCCGGATTGAAGCCGTTGACGCGGTAGTAGGCTTCGCCGCCGGATTGCAGGAAGTTGTAGGCGGTGTTGATTTCGAGCCGGGAGCCGTTGGCGGCCTGCAGCGTCCAGGAATTGCCAAAACCCAGGGGAAAGAAGTCGGCACCGCTGAGCAGCGACATGGCTGAGAGGAAGGTGGGTAGGAAGAATTTCATCAACAAAAAACGCGCAATGGAACCGGTCGAATGGCTCATTGCGCGCTTTTTTTGATTGCTAACTGGTGAGGCTAGACTTTTTCCGGCACGACGTAGGGCTTGCGGTAATTCCGCTTGAGCATCTTGTCGGCTTCGGTGTCGCTGACAAATTTTTCCTTCGCGGGATCGAAGGTCAGTTGGCGGCCGAGACGGTAGGAGATGTTGCCGAGGTGGGCGAGTCCGCTGGCGAGGTGGGCCGTTTCGACGGGGCCATTCTGGTCGCTGGTCTTGCGGCTGTAGACGGCCTTGATGAAGTTCTGATAGTGGTTGCCGCCGGCTTTGCGGGCGGGGCCCTTATCTTTCTTCTGGCCGAGGTAGGTTTCAAAGGTGTCGTAACCCTTGACGACCAGATAGCCTTCGGTTCCGTAGAAGATGTTGCCGACGCTGGCGCCGCCCTCGTCGTTGGTCATCCAGTGGCGGACCTCAAACTGGATCATCTTCTTTTCTTTGGGGTAGTGATAGAGAGAGGTCTGGACTTCGGGCGTTTCCTTGTCATCGTCCCAGGTGAACTTGCCGCCCATGGACGTGATTTTTTCGGGGAAGGAATCGACGCCGAGGCCCCACATGCACATGTCGGTTTCGTGGATGCCCTGGTTGCCGACGTCACCGTTGCCCCATTCCCAATGCCAGTGCCAGTTGTAGTGAACGTGGCGGCGGCTGAAGGGAGTATTTTGCGCCGGGCCTTGCCAGAGGTCGTAATCGAAGTTGGCGGGTATGGGTTCCGGCTGTTTGTTGCCGATGGAGGGACGCCAGCGGAAGACAAGGCCGCGGGACATATAGACGTTGCCGATGACGCCTTTGCGCATGAGGGCGACGGCTTCCTGCAGGGCTTCGCTCGAGCGAAGCTGGACACCGTGCTGCACGATGCGGTTGTACTTCTTGGCTGCTTCGACCATCTTGCGGCCTTCCCAGACGTTGTGGCTGCCGGGCTTTTCGACGTAGACGTCTTTGCCTGCCTGGCAGGCCCAGATGGCGGCCAGCGAGTGCCAATGGTTGGGGGTGGCGATGGAGACAGCATCGACGTCCTGGTCTTCATAGACCTTGCGCAGGTCGCGGTAGGTCTTGATTTTCTTGCCGTATTTGGACTGGAATTCGTCGGCCCGCTTGGCGAGCAGGTCTCCGTCGGGGTCGCAGATGCCGACGATTTCGGCGTCCTTGAGACCCATAAAACCGGCGATGTGGTCTTTGCCACGGCCATTGACGCCGAGCGTAACCACGCGCACTTTGTCGTTGGGCGACTTAGCCGCCTGAGCCAGGGGGGCGGCAAGCGCGCCCATCATGAAGATCCTGCGTGTACTCATTCCAGATACTTTCCTTTGGGCCTATGCTATCACTATGAGTTCACCCGGATTGCCACTAATTGAGGACGTTCATGCCGCATTTACAGGGGCGGCTATTGCCCGGTTACGCCAGCAGGAATCTCGCATACAGGATTGCCTGGCGCGACTGACGGCGGATCAGGTCTGGAGCCGCGGGAATGAGAACTCGAACTCGATTGGCAATCTGATTTTGCACTTGTGCGGGAATCTGGGGCAGTGGGTGCTGGCCGGGCTGGACGGGCAGCCGGACGGTCGGGACCGGGATAGAGAATTTGCGACGCAGGGCGGGATGAGTGTGGCGGAGTTGTCGGGGATGTTGAAGGTGCGGGTGGAGGAAGTGGTGGGGGTTTTGGAGAGAGTACCGGCGCACCGATTGTTACAACCGGTGAGTCCGCAGGGCTATACCCTTCCTGTGATGGAGGTAGTGACGCACATTACGGAGCACTTTTACCATCATGGAGGCCAAATTCAGCTCCTGACAAAACTGTACTTAAATGTAGATCTTGGATACTACCGGCATCTTGTTGCAAACAATACGGAGCACGCGGAAAAAGTTCCCTAATAGAAAATTTGTTTGTAGCCGATAAAAAAGATTGCAACGCGCCCCGGTTTGCGCGTATCTTTTATACGAGGCCCAGTTTGCCCTATGCGTTCTCTGTTGACCGCTACCCTAGCTATAAGTGCGTTTATCCTTCCGGCGCTCCGCGCTGACTCCCTACCCCAGCTCACCGTTCTACTTAGTGTGGACGGAAAAGCTTCCGCTGCTGCTTTGAAGGAGCTGAAATCCGAACTCAACGACATCATGGTTGATACGGGTCGAAAGCTCGACATACGACTCCGGCAAGAAGCAGCGCCCACTGAAACCTTTGAAGATGTTGTGTTAGTGAAGTTGCGCGGCAATTGCAAGATAGAGCGCTTCATCCCGTTCATGGACGAGCGTGGGCCACTGGCGTGGACCCGTACGACGGATGGCCAGATTCTGCCCTTTGCTGAAGTGGCCTGTGACCGGATTGCCAGTTCTGTGGCCAGTGTCCTTTGGGGTGCAGAGCGCAAGCAGGCCGACCGGTTTCTTGGCCGGGCGCTGGGACGCGTGCTGGCGCATGAGCTCTATCACATCCTTGGCAAGACCCATGAGCACAATCAGGACGGCTCGCTGGCAAAGGAGGCTGTTTCCGTGAAGCAGCTTATCTCCGACCGGCGTTTCGGGTTTGATGTGCGGGACTTGAACCGGATGGCGCCTTAAGCGGCGCTGCCGAAGACTCTTTCAAAAAGTCGATTGATGTTACGGAGCTGGCGCTGGGCCGAGAAGGTTTCTTCGAGCTTGGCGGTGCTGAGGTATTGGGTAATTTCCGGGTCCGCGCTGACGGCGGTTTTGAAACTGGTGCCGTTTTCCCAACATTGCATGGCGTGCGATTGGACGAGGCGATAGGCGTTTTCGCGTAACATGCCCGCTTCGGCCAAGTCGAGGAGTAACTGGCCGCTGAAGACGATGCCGAGGGTGGCGTTGAAATTGGCGGTCATGCGATCCACGTTTACGCGCATTCCATCGACCAGCCAAGTGGTTTTGGCGAGCAGATAGTCCGTCAGGATGGTGGAGTCTGGCAGGATTACGCGCTCGACGGAACTGTGCGAAATGTCCCGTTCGTGCCAGAGGGCGATGTTTTCAAAAGCAGCCTGGAGATTGGAGCGGACAATGCGCGCCAGACCGCAGATCTGTTCGCAAACGATGGGGTTCTTTTTGTGCGGCATGGCACTCGACCCTTTTTGGCCGACGGCGAAGGGTTCTTCGGCTTCGCGAACTTCGGTGCGCTGGAGGTGGCGGACTTCGAGGGCAATTTTTTCGAGGGTGGCGCAAACAAGAGCGAGGGCAGCGATGTAGTTGGCGTGGAGGTCGCGAGACAGGACCTGGCTTGACACGGGGGCGGCCTTGAGGCCCAATCCTTCGCAGATCAATTCCTCTGATTGCGGGGAGAGATGGGCAAAGGCGCCTACTGCGCCAGAGGTCTTGCCGACGCGGATTTCTTCGGCGGCGCGGGCAAAGCGGTCGGCATTGCGGCGGAGTTCATCGTAGAAATTGGCGAGCTTGAGGCCGAAGGTGATGGGTTCGGCGTGGACGCCGTGGGTGCGGCCGATCTGGATGGTGTCGCGATGTTCGAAAGCGCGGCGCTTGAGCGCCTGGAGGAGACCGTCGATGCCCCTGGCGATGATGGCACTGGCTTGTTTGATCTGCAGGGCCTGGGCGGTGTCGACAACGTCGTTGGAGGTCAGGCCGTAGTGGAGCCAGCGGGAATCCTCGGCGAAGCCTTTTTCCTTCATGGTCTCGGCTACTGCGGTGGTGAAGGCGATGACATCATGCTTGACTTCACGTTCGATCTCGGCGATTCGTTCGACGCGGAAGTCGGCGTTCTGGCGCAGGGAGGCGGCTGCCTCGGGAGGGACCAGCCCCAGGTGTGCGAGAGCTTCCGAGGCGGCAAGCTCCACGTCGAGCCAGCATTGGTACTTGTTCTGTTCGGACCAGATCTTGCCCATTTCCGGGCGTGTGTAACGTTCAATCATGTTGTAAACCTAAATTTCAAAAATTGCGGAGGCTAGCCGGGGCACGCTCACGGTGAGTTCGAGGGAGTGAAGGCCACGCCGGTCCAGTGCTTGGGCCGCAACCATGTGGGCCAAAGCGGGCAAATTGTTCTGCTCGCTTAAGTGTCCCAGAAGCAGGTGGCGGGTGCGCGGGGTCAAGTCGTCGAGGATGAACTGGCTGACGCCGTCGTTGGAGAGGTGGCCGCGGCGGGACATCACACGCTGCTTGAGGCTCCAAGGGTAGGGGCCGACTTTGAGCATTTCAAGATCGTGGTTGGATTCGAGCAGGATCAGGTCGCAGTCCTTGAGGTGGAAACGGATCGAGTCCGGCATGTAGCCGAGGTCCGTACAAAGCCCGACGCTACGGCCATTGGAGCGAAGGATGAAGCCAACGGGGTCCGCGGCATCGTGGGGCAGAGAAAAACTTTGGATATCGAAGGAACCGATAGAAAACCTGGAGCCAGCGGGGAAGTGCTGGAAGTATTCCGCCTCTTTGCCGGGTTCGAGGCCGGCGGCGGTGCCGGCGGTGAGATAGACGGGACAGGCAAGCTTTTTGGCGATGGGGGGGAGACCGCAGACGTGGTCGCTATGTTCGTGTGAGATGAGGATGGCGTTGATCTGGTGCGGGTTGATGCCGTGTGCTTCGAGCCGGGCGAAGGTTTCGCGGCGGGAGAGTCCACAATCGATGAGAAGGTGTGTCACTCCGTCGCTGACGTAGGCGGAATTGCCGGCGCTCGAACTGGCAAGAATCAAAAAACGGACAGGAAATAACACGGGGCTGGCTTGAATTGCCAGTCTAGCAGGAAGCCTTGTGGAAGTAATCCTGGAGGGTGCGGTGGCCGCGAGCGGGAGCGATTGCGTCGACAGTGGCGACGAGGCTAAAGAAGTCGATGAGGTCGGCCATTCGCCGATGAAAGAGACCTAGGGCGCGGGCCTCCGCGCGAAGCAAGGCTGCGGGGATTTTGGGCATCCAGGGTGTGGTGCCGCCGATGATCTGGTTGATGGCGGTCCGGGTAAGAATATGCGGGCCGCCGCATGGGAGATCGGCTGGTCCGGCGCTGAGATGCGCAACCATCAACTCCGCAACATCCTGCGGATCGATGGGATTGGTTCGCGCCAGACCGTTGCCGATCCGGGGTAGGACACCTTTGCGGGCCAGCGGCAGCAAGTCTTCAAAGGCGCTGAAGATTCCCGTGGGGCGAAGCACGGTGGACTCGAGAGAAGTTTCGCGCAGCATCACCACCACCTGCTCATGAGCTCGAACATAAGCGGTCTGCAAATAGGCTTCTTCGACATGGACGCCGAGGTAGACAAAACGATAGGCACCGGCTCGTAACGCTTCATTGATCAAGTGGCGGTGGAGTACCGGGTCCACCTGTAGATAGCTGCGCCGTTCTTTGGCAGCCAGAGAGACGCTTGCGCCGGCGCAGGACATGACAACCTCGCAGCCTTCGGCCAGGCCGTGAGCAGCACCGGGGCGAGTGAGGTCCAGGCCGGAGATAGCGCGCACGTCATGACCCGCCTCGCGCAGCAAGGCGAGCACACGGCGACCAACCTGACCGCTGGCTCCAGCAAGCAGAACTCTCACATTCTATCTAGCGAAGAATCTTGTCCAAGTAGCTCACGTCGCG
>CAZECF010000139.1:0-5868 GCA_964510335.1 uncultured Bryobacter sp.
TCAACATGGCCATGATGGTCGGCTCCGCGCAGCCCGACATCCAGGCCATCCTCAAGGGCGAAGTCCCCCCGCCTGAAATGAAACCGATCACTCAGCAGGAGAAGGAAGAATTCTTCCGCTCCATCGGTCGCTAGCCGCCAGCCAGGCGATAAATTCAAGATCCCCATCCAAAAAGTCGAAGCCCGGCAATTCATGCGCCTCTGCCCAGAGAATCTGTTCAAACTCATAATTTACAGGCACGCCGCTGAACTGCGTCACGCTATAAAAAACCAGCTCAACCGGTGGACGCTCGTTGTAGCTGAACTGGTACCGCTGCAGGATCTCCCCCACTATCGCTTCAATCCCCAACTCTTCCCGCAACTCCCGCGCCAGGGCCTGTTCCGGCTCCTCGCCCGGTTCAATTTTGCCACCGGGAAATTCCCACTTGCCGCCATGCCAGTCGTTGCGCTTACGCTGGCCAATCAGGATTCTTCCGCCGTGGGTGACGACACCGGCCACTACGGAAACTGCTTTCGCCATGACACGCTAGCTTACACCGAAATTCAGCGAATCGGCGAAAATGAAAAGACCGTGTACAGCCCCCAGTTGTTGGATCACTTTGCGAACCCTCGCAATGCCGGAGAAATCACTGCGCCAACCTTGCGTGTGGCCTGTGAAAATCCCGTCTGTGGAGACCAGTTGCGGCTGACCCTGCGCTGTGAAGCAAACCAGCTGGTCGAGGTGAAGTTCCTCGCCAGAGGTTGTACTGCTTCCATCGCCTGCGCGAGTGCCCTTACGGAATTGCTCACCGGCAAACAGCGCGATGAACTTTCCTCCCTGCGCGCCAAAGAAATTGAGGCCGCCGTAGGTGGGCTGATTCCCGAATCCAAACACGCCGCCGTGCTCTGCGCCGACGCCGTCAAAGCAGTGGAGGCGGCATGGAAGCAGCTCGGCTGAACCGACTCAAGGACTGGCTGCGCATCCCCAGTGTCAGTGCGGACCCGCAAATGTCTGGTGCCGTGCGCCAGGCAGCCGAATACACTGCCGACCTCTTCCGGGGCGCAGGCCTCGAAAACGTGAGTCTGATCGAAGGCAATGGCCACCCCCTCGTTGTAGGCGATTGGCTGCATGCCCCAAACAAACCCACTCTCCTCTGCTACGGACATTACGATGTCCAGCCTGCCGAGCCGCTCGAACTTTGGAATACTCCCCCCTTCGAGCCTGTCGAGTTGGGCGACAACCTCTACGCTCGCGGCGCAGCCGATGACAAAGGCCTCGCCTTTATCCTGATCGAAGCCGTCGCCGGGTTCCTGGCTCAAGGCAAACCTCTTCCCGTCAATCTGCGCTTCCTCTTTGAAGGAGAAGAAGAATCGGGCGGCGACCATGTCTCCCAATTCCTCCGCGACCACTCCTCAAGCCTGGCTTCGGATGCCGTCGTGATCTGTGACACCGAAATGTTCGCTCCCGAACTGCCAACCATCTGTGTCGGGTTGCGGGGCATCGTCTACGCCGAGCTCGAAGTCGAAACCGGCCAAACCGACCTGCACTCCGGCGTCTACGGCGGCGCTGTCCGCAATGCCGTCGAAGAGGCTGCCCGCATCATCGCCGCCCTCAAGGATGACGATGGGCGCATCCGGGTCGAAGAGTTTGACTCTGACGTGATCCCCCCCACCGAAGCAGAATTGCAAAGCTGGCGCAGCCTTCCCTTTGACCTCGATGCCTACCAACGGAACGAAGCCAAAGTCTACGCGATCTGGGGCGAACCCGAATATGGCTTGCTCGAACGTCTCTGGGCCCGGCCCACTCTCGAGATTCATGGCATCCAAGGCGGCTTTACCGGCGACGGTGCCAAGACCGTGATCCCTTGCTTTGCCAAAGTCAAATTGAGCTGCCGGCTGGCCCCCGGTCAGGACCCCAACCTCGCCGCCCAACGCCTCAGCGCCGCCGTGGCGGCCGCACTCCCGGCTGGCGTAAAAGCCAAGCTCCGCGTCCTGCACGGCGCCCGCGCCAGCGTCGTCGACCCGGCCAATCCCTTCGTCCACGAAGCAGCCGCAGCCATGCAGGAAGTCTTCGGCTCTCCCACGGTCTTTACCCGCAGTGGCGGTTCCATCCCCATCGTGGGCCTCTTTGAGGACACCCTCGGCGTACCCAGCGTGCTCATGGGCTTCGGTCTGCCCGATGACAATCTCCATGCACCCAACGAAAAGGTCTACTTGCCGAACATCGAGCGTGGCATTCTCGCCATGGCCCGCTACTGGCAACGGTTGGGGGCGCGGTGAGCAGCTTCGACTTCAAGGACACGCTAAAAAACTCCGTCGATATCGTGCGCGTCATCGGCGACTATATCCGCCTCCAAAAGCTCGGTGGCAGTGCGCGCTACCGGGGGCTATGTCCCTTCCACAACGAAAAGACCCCCAGCTTCTACGTCCACGCCGACAAACAGTTCTACAAATGTTTTGGCTGTTCCAAGGGCGGCGATGTCTTCAGCTTCGTCATGGAGATTGAGGGCCTCGGCTTTTTTGAAGCCATGAAGCTGCTGGCCGAAAAGAATGGGCTGGCGATGCCCGCCCCCAAGCCCGACTTCGATCCCGCCAGCCGCAAAAAGGCCGACCTGCAGGATCTGCACGAAATTGCGGCAAAACATTTCCGGGAACTTTTGTATCAGCCTGCTGGCGAGGCTGCCCGCGACTATCTCAAGCGCCGGGGAGTCGGCCAAAGGCTGGCCGAAGAGTTTGGCCTCGGTTTCAGTGACCCGTCGGGTTCACTCACTCGCCTCTTGCAGCGCCAGGGTGTCGAGGAAGCATTGCTCGAAGAATCCGGCCTCTGCCTGAAACGCAATGAAGGCCCCGGCTACTTTGACCGCTTCCGCAACCGCCTCATGTTCCCCATCTGGAACGAAAGCGGCAAGGTGATCGCCTTCGGCGGCCGCACCCTGGGTGAAGACCAACCCAAATATCTCAACTCACCCGAGACGCCGATCTACCGCAAGAGCCACGTGCTCTATAACCTCCATCGCGCCCGCGAAGGGGCCCGCAAGTCCGGACGCATGGTGCTCGTCGAAGGATACATGGACGTCGTGGGCGTCCACGCCGCTGGCGTCAAGGAAGTTGTCGCCAGTTGCGGTACCGCCCTGACCAGCCAGCAGGTGCGCGCCATCAAGCGTCATACCGACCGCATCGTCGTCAACTTTGACCCCGACAATGCCGGTGCCAATGCCGCCGAACGCAGTATCCAGATCCTGCTCGAAGAAAGCCTCCAAATTCGCATCTGTTCGCTTCCCGGTGATCTCGACCCCGACGAGTACGTCAAGGCCAACGGTGCGGAAGCTTATCTGGAGCAACTCGATCGCAGTCCCGGCTACTTCCACTGGCTTGCCGAGCGCGCCCGCTCCCGCTTCGACATGCGCGCCGCCGAGGGCCGCATGGAGGCTTTCCGCTTTTTGCTCCCCGCCATCCAGAAACTGCCCGACAAGCTCGAGCGCCTCGCTGTCGTCAACGATATGGCCAGCTACCTCCGCGTCGAGCCCGGCGAGATGCTCGAACAGTTCCGCAAAGCCGCCGGAGATCGCACCCCCCCGCGGGCCATTGAGGTGAACCCCCAGCGCCAACTGCCAGACCTCGAACGCGTCCTGCTCCGCCTTGTCATCCACCATCCCGGTGTCGTGGCCGGCTACGCCGATACCATCCTCAGCCATGGTGGCTTTGAGAATCTGGCCAGCCACAAAATTCTCCAAGCCGCTCTCCACTGCCTCGAAATGGACGGCAAACTGGACTACTCAGCTTTGGAGGCAAGGCTCAATGAAGAGGACTCGCACCTATTGGCTGCCCTGCTGGCAGCCGATACGGAAGATGTAGAAAGAACGCATGACGACCCGGCAGCACAACTGCGAGCTTGCCTCGACAAACTGGAGCGCGACTTTCGCGAAGTCCAGAAAAAGCAGCTCCGCCAGTTAGTGCGGGAGGCCGAAGCCAGAGGAGACTTGGCCGAGGCCATGAGGCTGATGCAGGAATCGCGCTGAAAATTCTGCTAGAGTGGCGAAACATGGGCCGGGGAGCCCGTGGCATCTCGAGGGTGTCAAAACATGGAAGAGGACTTTAGAACCGGCGACGAAATGACCGAAGACGTGGCGGAGAAAGTTCTCCGTCGCATGGACGAGCTCGGGGAGCTCGAGCCAGTAGAAGGCCTCTCTGACGTCGACGCCGAGACTGACGAAGCGACCCTCGAAAATGGCTCAGCCGATTTACTCGACGGCGAAGACTCCATTGAGCTGATTGAAAAGACCAACGATCCCGTTCGCATGTATCTGCGCGAAATGGGCACTGTTGCACTTCTCACCCGTGAGGGCGAAATCACTCTTGCCCGCAAGATCGAGCGTGGGCAGCGCGCCGTGCTGAAGGCCCTTTCTCGATCGCCTTTGGTCATGAACGAGATGCTCGCGGTGGGTCTGGAACTGGAAGCGGGTACCGTCTCCATTTACGACATCCTCAGCCTGAGCGATGGCGCCGGTATCGAGGCCGACATCACGCTTGAAGAAATTGAAGAAAATACCGCCAGGCCCGAAGAAGAAGCCTTTGAGGCGAGCATGCTTGACTTGGCCAAACTGATCCGCAAGGCCCAACAGACCCGCCAGAAGCTGAGTTCTATCTCACGCGGCATGAAGCCCAAAGAACACCGCAAGCTTCGCTTCCTGCTGGCCAGAACGGTCATCGAGGCCTCCCTCGAAATCCGCAAGCACAGCCTGAGCCCCTGGCTGCTCACCCGGCTGGTGACTCGCTTGCGCAAGACTGTCGAACATCTCAAAGCCTTCGAATGGGAGATCGCGCGCCTGCAGCGGCGCACCGAAGAGGCCGGGAACCGCGGGCCGGATTTCCGCAAAGATCTGAAGACCCTGATGGCGAGGGTCCAGCAAATTGAGGAAGACTCCGGTGCCGCTTCCTCCGATCTGAAGCGGACGCTGCAAGTCGTCGAGCGCAGCGAAGCCGAAGCCGTCATCGCCAAAAAGAAGTTGATCGAGGCCAATTTGCGACTCGTCGTCTCCATCGCCAAGCGTTACACCAACCGCGGCTTGCAGTTCCTGGATCTGATCCAGGAAGGCAATATCGGGCTGATGCGGGCGGTCGAGAAGTTCGATCACCGCCGTGGCTTCAAGTTCTCCACTTATGCCACCTGGTGGGTCCGGCAGGCCATCACCCGCGCCATCGCCGATCAGGCGCGAACGATCCGCGTACCCGTTCACATGATCGAGACGATCAATAAGTTGATCCGCACTCAGCGGGCAATGCAGCAGGAGCTGGGCCGCGAGCCTTCGACTGAAGAGCTGGCCAAGCGCCTCGAGTTACCGCTTCAGAAGGTCCGCAAGGTCATGCGGATCGCCCAGGAGCCCATCTCGCTCGAAACACCGGTAGGCGAAGAGGATGAATCCCATCTCGGTGACTTCCTCGTCGACAAACGCGTCGGCTCACCTTCCGATGCCGTCATCAACTTGAACTTGCGCGAGCAGACGGCCGAGGTGCTCAAGACGCTGAGCCCGCGGGAAGAGAAAATTGTGAAAATGCGCTTTGGTTTGCAGGATGGCAGCGAGCATACGCTTGAGGAAGTCGGCCAGTACTTCGCCGTTACCAGGGAACGCATTCGGCAAATTGAGGCCAAGGCCTTACGGAAATTGCGCCACCCCAGCCGCAGCTACCGCCTGAAGACTTTCCTCGAAAAGCAGAATAAAGACTAGCGCTGTCAGGGTACCTCTCAGCGCATCTAAGGTATTAACCTCATCCCGCGATTTGCCGAATCCGGCGATGGTTGTAAGGAAGGAATTGCTATGGCGGAATGGAACTCCCTTTTTGACGAAGCCCAGCGACAGGCTGGCGAACAATTTGAAGCGGCCTGGAAGCT
>CAZECF010000140.1:0-5831 GCA_964510335.1 uncultured Bryobacter sp.
GTAAACTCTTTTTAAGTCCAGGCGTTTTGCTCTCCCGACTTCTGTGCCGCCTTCTTGCGATTTCGGTATCGCACTCGATCCACATTGGCTATTGACAGGCTTCGAGCAGGCTCGCTTCGGGATGAGTTGGCCGATCGAAAGAATGAGCTTCTCGGCACATTCGCTGGTCTCTTTAATTCCTTGCCTGCCTCTCGGGTGCCTGAGCCAGCCGACCGTGTACTGCCACAAGCGGGCGTTGTGAATGTCCCACCCCTTCTGGCCGGATCGCATTCTGGATTTTTTGGAACGGCATGATCCTTGGCTCTCGCGTTTTGTGTTCAGCAATTATCGCGTTCCGTCCCCAGGTCAGAACCTGAAACCAGAAGCAGTCCAGGCCCTTGCCTCGGCTGGAATTCAATACGCAGCCAAAGAGACGATCCTCCGGGATCTATTCAACAATCTGGAATGAGAGGAAGGACGTTGGGTCTATCACCACAGCCATCAGCCTGCACTCAAGAACCTGCTTGGGAAGCTCGCCTCCTCAACTGCCAGCGACATTATCGCGGTGTATGCCCGCTAGGGCAGCGCTAGCATGTACCGCGAAATGGCTTCGTTCTCTTCCTCTTTGAACTTGTAAGAGGGCATGGTTGAGTCTTCGTCGAATTTCTGCGGGTCGAGGAAGTGTGCCTTCACCCAATCCAGTTGCCGGTATACGATCAGAGCCCAAAGTCAAAAGGTTCAGCTAAAAGGTCAGGGGAGAGAAACCTGGCGGGGAGCCAAATCCTAATCTCCGACAGACATTTTCCTCACGGAACAAATCTGGAACACGGCGGAAACCAGATGCCTGCGTAGTTCTTAATCGGTCGCCAGCACACAACGGAAGCCAATCCATTTGTCCCGCGTCTCCGGCCCAAACGAATATCGTGCCGAGTAACTCAAATACCCTCGATCCGTTGTCGCGGACCCTCCCCGCACCACCCTTTCCCGGCCCTTTTCCGGCCCAATCGGATCCACTTCCTCCCTCACCCGGTAGTAGCCTGCCCCATAGTAATCCCCCACCCATTCCCAAGCGTTGCCAAGCATGTCCAGCAAACCAAACCCGTTTCCCTTGCGCGTCCCCACGGAATGAAGCTTGCCTGCACTGTTGTTCTGGCTCCAAGCCTCCTCATCCACTTCCGGGCCCGGCCCTGCGGGCCTGCCGCCTCGCGCTGCATATTCCCACTCCGCTTCT
This sequence comes from uncultured Bryobacter sp., assembly GCA_964510335.1. Taxonomy (GTDB): domain Bacteria; phylum Acidobacteriota; class Terriglobia; order Bryobacterales; family Bryobacteraceae; genus Bryobacter. The sequence goes on from CAZECF010000140.1 coordinate 1,211, forward strand.
GTCGGCAAGCGCCCCCCGGCCCAATCACAATACCGTTGTGCTTCTGCCCAGTCCACCTCCGTTGCGGGCAAGTCCCCTCCTTCAAGCAAACCCCGAAAGCGAGCCAGCGCCCCCTCTGTCACCTCCGTCCGAGTCAGGTAAAACGCCTGGCTGATCGCCACCTCCCGCACGGGTAAGCTGTCAGCCCGGCATCGCCCGTCCCCTGCTCCGCAACCCATCAAGAATCTACCTGGCAGCACCAGCCGGTACACAAGGCCATCCCGCGGGTTCAATCGATCCAATTCCAACTCTTTGCGTTTCACTGGCGCTGCTGGCAGATTTGCTGCCGCCTGCACCTTCTTCGGTGCTTCCACCGTGGACTGGGGCTTCTCTTCCTTTTCTCGCAACAAGAATCCGCCGCCCCCGAGCAATGCTGCTATCACCGCCACGCCCACTCCGGTCCAAATCAGTCCTTGCTTCGAGCGCGCAGCCGGTCCTGGCACCCGAACTTCCCCCGCCGCACGTGCCTGCCCGCTTGCCAGCGCCGTGGCCAGTGCCCCAATAAACTCGTGGCACGATTCGTAGCGTTCTCCTGCCTGTTTTGCCAGGGCTCGCCGCATCACCTGCGATACTTCTGCCGGATACTGTTTTGCAATCTTGTGCAGCGCTGGCGGCTCCACCTCCACAATCTGGTGCACCAGCGCCGCCATGGAATCCGCTTCAAAAGGCCGCCGCCCCGACAGCATCAGGAACGCCATCACCGCTAGCGAAAACTGGTCTGCTCTCCCGTCGATTCTCGCCGCCAACAATTGTTCCGGAGCCATGTACAAAGGTGTCCCCAGCACCATCCCCGTCTGAGTATGTTCTTGCGAAACAATCTTCGCAATTCCAAAATCGGTGATTTTGACCCGCCCCGCCGCGTCCACCAGTAAGTTCGCTGGTTTGACATCCCGGTGAATGACTCCGCGCTCATGCGCATAGTCCAGCGCCTCCGCGGTCTGCTGCAAGATGCGAATGATTCGTTCGATGCCCAGCGGCCTTCCCGCCTTCAGCAGCGTCTCCAGCGGCTCCCCCTCCACGAGTTCCATCGCGATAAAAACGATGTTCTCGTGTTCGCCCAACTGGTACACCGTCACAATGCCCGGATGGTTCAGTTTCCCGGCCGCACTCGCCTCCCTCATCAGCCGCAACCGCAGTTGGGCTCGCTCCTCCGCGGACCCGTATGAATCCATCCGCACCACCTTAACCGCCACGGGGCGCCCGATATGCGGATCCTCCGCCCGGTACACCACCCCCATCGCGCCCCGGCCCAGCTCCCCCAGAATCCGATATGGCCCTATAAATTCAGGCATTCCTTGCGCTGTCATGCGCTATGCCTAATTCATCTTCGACATCATGGCCCCGATGACCTTATCGGTCAGCCCGGCCTTCTTCAACTCGATCATATCCGAAGTTTCGATCCGGAACGCTGCCGGGGAAGACTTGATCTTGGAAATGATCAAATCCTCGGAGAATCCCGCTTTCTTCAATTCCAATACATCCTGGTTGGTCATTGCCCCTTTGGGTGCGGCCGGCGCGGGAGTGGCTACTGCCGCTGCTGCCACTGGCGCTACCGGTGCTGCCACAGGAGGTGCCACAGGAGGTGCCACAGGAGCAGCAGCGGCAGTAGCCGCAACCGGTGCCGCTGCTGGCGTCGATCCGCTTCCATTCACTGTGGCCGCCCGCAGTTTTCCTTCATCCAGCCGCACATCACTTTGTACATAAGCCGTAATTTCCGTCCCCTTCGGAATCGTCACTTCTTTGCCCTTCATAAACAGGAAGAAGGGCGCTGCCGGGAAAAACACAATCGAAGTTGCCACAATTCCTGCCGTCATTGCGCCAGTCTTCGAATCCCCCTGCCGCTCCTGAACGGCCCTGAGAGGTACCTTCTCGCCAGTCACCAACCGCACAAAATCGATGTTTACGTCCAGTGCGCCGGCTTTGCCCATTCGCCGCTTGGCTCTCGCCTCGGTCACGGTAGCCATCGCTGAACTACCTTGTTGAATCACCACTAACCCGTTCACCTGGATGTCTTCCAGTACTTCGAAATCCACGGAATCCCCCACGCGTGCTGTCTCGGAAGAAAGGTTTCGACCCAGCCTCAACTTCAGCGGTGTTCCATCCATTAACGTAAATGGCGTTTGCCCCTGCACTGGTGTCATGAGCATCAGAATCGTCAGCAGAAATCCCAGTAATTTGCTGTTTTCCACGCGTCACCTCCTCAAAACTCAACGGCCTTGAGTCCCCAGCTTACCCGCAAACCACACCACTTTGTCAAATGGACGCGGTTCTTGAGTTCTAACGGTATCCAGCTTTTAGGGCAGCGCTAGCAAATAACGTGAAATTGCCTCGTTCTCTTCCTCTTTGAACTTGTAAGAGGGCATGGTCGAGTCTTCATCGAATTTCTGCGGGTCGAGGAAGTGTGCCTTCACCCAATCCAGTTTCCGCCGCTTGGCCAAACCATTCAGAGGTGGGCCATTGTTCATGCCGTGACCGTTCACAACATGGCAGACGCTGCACTGGTGCTGTTGATAGAGCATGGCCCCTTCCCAGGCAAAGCGCGGCACTTCTGTCATCTTCACCGCGTTCTGGGGCGTAAGCTTCACGAGAAAGGACGCTAGCGCCGTCATCTCCCGGGCCTTGAGCGAGATATTCGACATCGGCAAGCCGGGCTTTTTGAAGTGGGCAATCATCCAGGCGGCGTCGCGGGACACACCACCCGTGCCGAGGTTGGGCCCCGGCTTGCCCTCATCGGCTAGCCCGAGGGTGTGACATTGGGCACAATTCTCTTTCTGGTAATAACCTACTCCGGCCAACTCCAGGGGCGTGAGCTCCACCCAGTCCATTGGTCCCATTGCTTCGGCAATGGCCGCCTCCGGGGGAGTTTCAAGAATTGCCGCTACCGTCAGTCCGGTCCAGCCAATTGCGGCCAGCGCCACCACGGCCATTGCCGTTGATCGCTTTGCCACTCGCACAAGCGGCGTCCGGTCGAGAAACGGTACCGCAAAGAGCCCCACCACAGCAAGGCCGGGCAGGACGGCCGTCGCCAGCACTTCAAGGGGGCCTTCAAAGTACTTCAGCATCTGGAACAGGAAGTTGAAATACCATTCCGGCCGTGGGATGTAGGTGGTGTCGGTTGGGTCGGCCAGCCGCCCGAGCGGTGCTTTTGCGGCCACAGCCAGAACAAAAAGCGTGGCGAAGGTGACGAAGATCGCGACGGTGTCCTTAAACACCTGTCGTGGGTAGAACTTCTGCTTCGGCAGGACTTCGTCGCCTGGCACAGGTGCCACTCCATGCCGGCGAACCAGATAGACGTGAAACACCATCATCAGAAAGGTTGCAGCCGGCAGGACAAGGACGTGCGCGGCATAGAATCGGGCGAAGGTTACGACGCCGACCCCATCTTCAGCCCCCATCAGGCGCAGCACATAGGGACCCATCATCGGCACCGTTGCCGCGATCTGGGTCGTCACCACCGTACCCCAATAGGCCCGGTTATCCCAAGGCAGCAGGTAACCGGTCAGCGCAAAGGCCAGTGTAAAGAGAAGCAGAATCACACCCGCCAGCCAGGTTGCCTCGCGGGGCTTTTTGTAGGCGCCCCAAACGAAGACCTGTATCATGTGCAGTACAACCACGATCACCATGGCTGATGCACCCCAATGGTGCAGCCCGCGAATCAAGGCTCCGCCCGTCAACTCGTTCATAATGAAGCGGATGCTTTGGTGCGCCTCGCTGGGCGTGGCCCCGTAGTTCAAACCCAGCAGAATGCCCGTAAAGGCTTGCACCAGAAAGCAAAACAAAGCCACTGAGCCAAATACCTGATGCCAGCCTGCGCTGGCTGGCACGTCTTCGTCCAGGAAATGCTTGACCGTGGAGACAAGTCCTGTCCTGTCCTCCACCCAATTCAGAAGCGGCCGCATACTTCAGGCTCCCTTCGTCATCTCATTCGATTTTGCACTCTCGATCGTGCCGATCAACAATCTTGAACCTTGCACTTTGACCGGATAACGGTCCAGATCGCGGGGTGCCGGCCCACCGAGTACCTTGCCGTCAATCGAAAAGTTTGTCGTGTGGCAAGGGCAAACGAATTCACCCTTTGATTCATTGAAATGGTACGCACATCCCAGATGCGTGCACTGTGGCGAATAGGCTACAACTTCCTGATCGGACAATTTCACGACCCAGGCCGTTGCCTTCTCCGTAATCAACTTCCACCCATCCTTGCGAATCCGTTGAAAACTAACTTCTTCCGGTATTCTTGGTTTGAGCTGTCCCAGGTCCACTGCATCTACAAAGCCGCCTGGGGCGACTGTGCGGACGGGTTTCAGGATGTATGCGATTGCCGGAATCACGAGTCCAGCGGCAATCAATCCTCCCAGTACTTCGGTGGCCCTGCTCATGAACCCGCGTCGGGCAATCTGGTCTGGTTCAGCCATAGTTGGCTTGATTATATCGACGCTCTGAAGGTTACGGGATATTCATCTTAAACAATTTGTGCCATTTTAATGTCTACGAAACGCGACAACGGCATTCAATCCCCCGAAGGCGAAGGAATTTGAAATCGCTGCATCGATCGACAACTCCCTGGCCGTATTTGGAATGA
>CAZECF010000141.1:0-5799 GCA_964510335.1 uncultured Bryobacter sp.
ATCGTCTGCAACATCGGCCACTTCGACAACGAGATCCAGGTCGACAAGCTCAACGAAGCCGAAGGCATCACGCGTCTGAACATCAAGCCGCAAGTGGACAAGTACACCTTCCCTGAAGGGAACTCCATCTTCATGCTTGCCGAAGGCCGCCTCGTGAATCTTGGATGCGCCACCGGCCACCCCAGCTTCGTGATGTCCGCCAGCTTCTCCAACCAGACTCTGGCCCAGCTCGACCTCTGGAAGAAGAAGGATGAATACGCTATCGGCGTCTACATTCTGCCGAAGGCCCTCGACGAAGAAGTCGCCCGTCTCCACCTCGAAAAGATTGGCGTCAAGCTCACCACTCTCACCAAGGCTCAGGCCGAATACCTCGGTGTAAATGCCGAGGGTCCCTACAAGCCCGAACACTACCGCTACTAAGCTTTAGTCAGCCAAGCCAATTGAGCCGGATCCTCCCAAGGGTCCGGCTCAATTGTTTTTGGGCGCGATGATGGCCTTCAACTGCAAATACGCTGCCTCTTCGTACTCGTACTTCAACCGCTCCGCCCCGGCAAACTCGTCCCGGCCTGGCGGGATCGCCGTCACTCTGAGACAACGACCCAGCAGCCTGGTAGCTTCCGGGTCTTCGGGATTGCGGTCGAGGGACGCACGAAACTGTGTCGCAGCCTCGCTGTAAGCCCCCCGCATCAGCAAGGCGAGGCCCAAGTTGTAGTGATATGTTGCATCATTCGGGTCCCCTTCCAGTGCCCGCCGCAGTGTCTCTACGGCTTCCGGCAATCCCAATCGCAACTGGGCCAGCCCCAAATTATTCAGTACTTCGTTGAGCGGAACTTCCTGCCGCACCTTGTCGAACGCCACGGCCGCCAACCGGAACTCATTCAACTGAAAGCGCCCCAGCCCCAACAAGAACTGCGCTTCGCGGTAGTGCGGGTCCCAAATCTGCACTTTGTCCAACTGCAGGACTGCGCTCGGCAGATTGTCCCGCTCAAAGAGCAATCGCCCGTATTGGAAAGCCGCCTGACTGTAGCGGCTGTCCAGCCGCAAGGCCTGTTGAAAAAATTTCTCCCGTGTCTCCGGCGTCGATGCCAGCAACCCGCGCACATAGTTCTCGACTGCGTCGACGCGGATATTGGTCCGGGCCTGCCGGAACTGCACTTCTGTCGGGGCGGACTTGGGCAAGGTCTTGCTCAACACCTGCCACGCCAGATGCGATTGCAGCGAGGCCAGATCTTCCAAGGGTCCCGTTTCGGTAAAGCGACCGCCCGGACGCAAATGCCTTACGTTCACCATCTCCACTTTCAGTTGCAGGGTGCCCATTCCGCTTGCCACCGGCTTCAACTGAATCTCCCCATAGACCAGATGATCCGCATCCAGCGTCTCGGCCAGCTTCAACATGCTGGCCAGCGTGAGCAGGGAATTGGATCGCAGGGCCAGTCGATTTTCGCCTTCCTGCCGGGCCGCGCGATCCACCACCAGCAAGCCCTGCCGCAGGAGAGCTTCCGAGATCGATTCCCCTACTGATTCCCCGATCCAATCCAAATTCGGCTTGTTGGTCTGATTCGCCAGAGGCATCACCAGCCACGTGTCGGCCCGAGAGGGCCAGGGGAAAGCGGCCACCAAAAGGAAAAGGGCCGGTATGTGGCGCATCGCTATCAGCGTAGCAAAGCGCCCATGCCGGCCCCTTTCCCCGGAGGAAAACAGGTCTAGATTCCTTTTTCTGTGTCACCCAGCACAAGCTTGCGGTTGGTGCCGCCCAGGCGAATTTCCTGAATCTTGTACTTGCCATTCGCGCTCATGTAGCGGATGGAGGTGGAATTGAATTTGCTGTCCGCCGTTTCGGTTTTGATCGAAGCCTCTACCTTCTGCTTTCCTTTGGATAGCGTAATCTTGTCGCCATCCACTTCCATGCGGTAGTCTCCCGGCGTCAACACAGTTCCGTTGACTTCCGAAGGCTGGAAAAGCGTTACGTTATGCCTTTCGGCAGCGCTTGCCACCATCAGTGCGGCGGCGGCAAAGCTCATCAAAAATTTCTTCATCATGGTCAAAATACTCCTTGTTCTGATCTGTCCCCAGGTCATCACGCCACCGGGTTAGCTTCTATTGAGCCGTTTCTTGTGGCGCTCAATGACTAGTACGCGGAAATGTCAGAGTCGTTCCGTTACCGAGAAGAAAAATTGATCGATTCCGAAAGAAAATTGACTAAGAGGGATTCAGCCTGGGCCAGGACGGCAGCATTGTCTCCAAAGCTGTCGAGCCAAACCATCTCCTTATCTCTCCGGAACCAGGTCATCTGCCGCTTTGCGTATTGGGAAGACCGCAATGCCGTGCTGGCAATGGCTTCCTCTTGCGTCATTTCTCCGGCCAGTACGGCATGTGCCTGCCGGTATCCCACCGCCTCCATTGCCTTGGCATCCCGCCCATAGCCAAGCGCTTCGAGGCGGCGCACCTCATCGAGCAGCCCGCTCTCAAACATGCCCCTCGCTCGCACCGCGATCCGCTCCCGCAATGCTTCCCGGGGCGGGTTCAGCCCCAGTTTCAATATGCGGAAGCCCTCCAGCCGCAACCGCTCCCTCCGGTGTGCTTCGACGAGTGGCTGCTTTTCGAGCCAGATGATTTCGAGCGCCCGGATCAGCTTATTTGTGTCATTCGAGTGAATCCGGGCAGCACTGTCGGCATCCCAACAATTGAGAATGCGGTGCAGGCTTCCGGTTCGGCGGCCTTCGATTGCAATCAAGCGGTCACGCAGTTCTGTTGAGCGCTGCGGCCCTGGAAACAAGCCTTCAAGGAGTGCCTTCAAATAAAATCCCGCACCACCAATGATGATGGGCAAATGGCCTCGCCCGGCGATCTCCCGCAAGAGGGGCCGGGCCAGCCGTGAGTATTCCCCGGCGGTGAAAACCTGATCGGGGTCACGTGCGTCAAACAGGAAGTGAGGTAAGGATTGACGCTCTTCCCGATCGGGCTTGGCCGTACCAATGTCCATCCCCCGGTAAACCTGAAGCGAGTCGCAATTGACGATTTCGCCCCCAAACTTTTTTGCCAAACCGAGTGCCAGGGCCGATTTCCCGCTCGCCGTCGGCCCGGCGATGACCAGCAGCGGGGATATACTGTTAGACAAATCGGGGACCGCCTCCAGCGAAGGACCAACCAAATGCAGAAGTCAATTCACTCCATAGTGGCATTGAGCCTAGTCGTATTGTGCACCAGTGCAGCGATGGCTCAAACGTCCACCCCAAAGCCAGCCTCGGATGGAGCGAAACCAGACAAGGGTGCCGCCTACTTCAACTACTCCATGGCCCACATCTTCGCTGACCTTGCCGCTGCCAACGGCAACCGCGCGGAGTATCTCAACCCCGCCATCGAATACTACAAGAACGCCATCAAGGCCGACCCCAAAGCCGGCTTCATGAGCACCGAGCTCAGCGACCTTTACGTCCAGGCGGGTCTCGGCAATCGCGCCGTTACGGAGGCCGAAGCAGCTCTTAAAGCCAATCCGAATGACCTTAGCGCCCGCCGCATTCTCGGCCGCATTTATGCCCGCCTCATTGGTGACCCTCAGGCGAATCGCATCCGGGAAGATATGGTCCGGAAAGCTCTCGATCAATACCAGAAGGTGGTAGATCTTGAGCCCACTGATGTCGAGGCCTGGGTGATGCTCGGACGCTTGGGCAAAGTCGGCCAGGACAACGCCGGCAGCGAAAAGGCCTATCGCAAGGTTCTCGAACTCGACCCTGATAACGAAGACGCGCTCACGGGCCTGGCGATGGCCGCCGCTGAATCCGGTGACATGACTACCGCCGCCAGCATGCTCGAAAAGGCCAGCGCCAAGAACCCCAATCCCCGCGCCATGGCCCAGCTCGGCGAAATGTACGAGCAAATGCGCGACTACCCTAACGCCGCCAAGGCCTGGCAGAAAGCCCTTGACCTGAGTGGCGGCAATCCGGAAATCAAGCGGCAACTCGCCAACAACCTGGTGATGAGCGACCAGCTCGATGAGGCTATTCGCGTTTACGAAGAACTCGTCGCAGACGAGCCCAAGGACCTGGGCAGCCTGCTGCGCCTTTCGCAAATCTACCGCCAGAAGCGTAATTTTGAAAAGGCTCGCGAATTTTCAGGCAAGGCCCGCGAACTGGACGCCACCAACCTCGATGTCCGCTTCAATGACGTCATCCTGCTTGAGTCGGAAGGCAAGGTAAACGAAGCCCTCGCGATGATGAAAGAGATTCTCGACAGCACCGCCCGGCGCACTTATTTGCCTTCCGAGAAGACGGTCCGCATTTCTTTGCTCGAACGTTATGGCCAGATGCAGCGCAACTATGAGCGCTTTGACGAGGCCGTGAAGAGCTTTGAGGAGATTCAGTCGATTGACATTGCTTCCGCGTCCAAGGTGCAGGCGCAAATCGTTGAAACCTACCGGCAAGCCAAGAATTATGAAAAGGCAGAAGCCCTTGCCAGCGAATACCTCCTGAAGCAACCGGATGACCGCACGATGCTGCGAGTCAAGGGAATGATGCTGGCCGAAATGGGCCGGGCCCAGCAGGGGGCCGAAGCGGTAGCCAAGCTGCTTGATGGCACCGATGACCGGGAGATCCATCTGGTGCTGGCCAATATCTGGGAAAAGGGCAAGAACTACACCGAGATGGAGAAGTCCCTTGCCGCAGCCGAAAAGCTCTCAGTTTCGCCTGAAGATAAGGAAACCATCTACTTCATGCGCGGGGCCATGTATGAAAAGCAGAAGAAGTTTGACGCTGCCGAAGCCGAGTTCAAGCGGGTTCTCGAAGCGGATCCCACCAATGCCGGTGCATTGAACTACCTGGGCTACATGCTGGTTGACCGAAACGTGCGCGTGCCGGAGGGCCTGGCCATGATTCAGAAGGCCCTCGATCAGGACCCACACAATGGCGCTTATCTGGACAGCCTGGGCTGGGCCTACTATCGACTGGACAAGCTCGAGGAAGCGGCAAAGTATCTACAACTGGCCGTGGAGAAAACCAGCAAGGACCCCACGGTCCATGACCACTTGGGCGATGTCTATTTCAAGCAGGGCAATTTGAAAGAGGCGATTGCTTCCTGGGAGCGCAGCCTCACCGAATGGGGCGCTACCGCTCCCAGCGACAAGGATGACAACGAAGTTGCCAAAGTCCAGAAGAAGCTGGACAGCGCCAAGGTCCGCCTGGCGAAGGAAAGCGGCAGCCGCAAGAAGAATTAGGAGATACTCAAGCCATGCATCGATTCCTCATTTCCAGCGCCCTCGCTGCCAGCCTGATGCTGGCTGGCGAAGTGAAGCTCGGCAAGCCCCTCACGATCAAAGATCCGGTGAGTATTGAGGCTGTCTACGCCAAGCCGGAGAACTTCCTTGGCAAGACGGTTGCCGTGAAAGGCAAAATTACGGAAGTCTGCCAGATGATGGGTTGCTGGATGAATCTGGTGGATTCAGCGAGCGGCAAATCCATTCGTATCAAGGTGAATGATGGCGAGATCGAGTTTCCCAAGAATGGTGCGGGCCGCATGGCGATCGCTGAGGGAACGCTGATGAAGATTGAATTGAGCAAAGAACGGGCGATTGCCGAGGCCAAGCACGAAGCCGATGAGATGGGCCGCAAATTCGACCCGAAGAGCATTAGTGGCCCGGTTACCCGTTACCAAATTCGCGGCAGCGGCGCCGTCGTATTGGACTAAACAAAGTCCTGTTGTATAATCAGAAATGTCCCACAAGTGGGCCTGTGGCGCAGTTGGGAGCGCGCTTCCATGGCATGGAAGAGGTCAAGGGTTCGAATCCCTTCAGGTCCACCAATCCCC
>CAZECF010000142.1:0-5444 GCA_964510335.1 uncultured Bryobacter sp.
AACACTGTTAGTGATCTACTTCGTGATTGCCGTCGTGTGCATCATCGCGTCGGTTTATATCGCCAGCCTGGTGATCTTTTACGGGGCCCACTCCCAACAGCAGGGGGGCGAGCCGGTTGGCGAACTCGTTCTCTGGGATCCGGAGCTTTTCTTGAAGGTTGTGCTGGGCACGCTTAGCGTCGTCATCATCGGGAGTCTTTACAAAACCGCAGCCCTCGGCAAGGGTGGCAGCGCCGTTGCCGAATCCCTCGGCGGACGGCTGGTGGACGCCCACACGACGCATCCCGATGAGGTCAAGCTGCGCAACGTCATCGAAGAGATGGCAATCGCCTCCGGAGTAGCTGTCCCCAAGATTTACGTGCTGGACAACGAAGAAGGCATCAATGCCTTTGCTGCCGGCCACTCGCCCAGTGACGCCGCCATCGGTGTTACTCGCGGTTGCATTACCATGCTCAGCCGCGATGAGTTGCAGGGTGTCATCGGCCACGAGTTTAGCCATATCCTCAACGGCGATATGAAATTGAACCTGCGTCTCATGGGAGCTATTTTCGGCATCCTTTGCCTGGCCGTGATTGGCCGCATCCTGCTCTATTCGCGCGGCCGCAGCAGGGACAGAAATCCTCTGATGCTTCTGGGGCTTGCCTTGGTTGTCATCGGGGCCATTGGCGTATTCTTCGGTCGCCTCATCCAGGCCGCACTCAGCCGCCAACGCGAGTTTCTCGCCGATGCCTCCGCGGTTCAATTCACCCGCAATCCCGCGGGGCTCTCCGGGGCGCTGCAGAGAATTGGCCGGGCCGGTTCGCAACTTGAATCTCCCCATGCCGCTGAAGCCAGCCACATGTTTTTCGGCAACGGCCTGACCAAGCCATTTCTTGGCGTCATGGCCACCCACCCACCACTTGTGGAACGTATCCGCGCAATCGATCCAGGATGGGATGGAAAGTTAAGATAAAAAGAGTCATTTGAAAGGAGACTTATGTCACTCATACTTGAAACCATTCAAACGGAAGGAATTGCCCAGCTTTCCTATCTGATCGGCGACGATGGGCCCGGCACAGCCGCAGTGATCGATCCTCGGCCCGATGTCGAGGTCTATGTCGAACTGGCAAAGAAGAGAGGCCTGGCCATCACCCACATCTTTGAAACGCACATCCATGCCGACCTGGTGAGCGGTTCGAAGGAACTTGCCGAGCGAGTGAAAACCGCAAAGATTTACGTCAGTGTTGAAGGAGAAGCGAAATATGACTTCGAGCATGAGCCAATCCGGGACGGGGCCCGCTTCAAATTCGGGCAGGTGACGCTGACCGCCCGGCACACGCCCGGGCACACGCCTGAGCACATGTCGTATGTGGCTTGCGAGACGAAGCGGGCCCCCATACCCTGGGGCGTGTTCACCGGGGATTCGCTCTTCGTCAACTCGGCAGGCCGGCCCGATCTGATGAGTGACGATCAGGTGGATTTCCTGGCGGAAGAACTGCACCGCACACTCTACTCGTACTTTCTAACGCTTGACGATGGCGTGATCCTCTACCCGGGGCACGGACAGGGATCACCCTGCGGGGCTGAAATCGGGGACCGCCTGACGAGCACCATCGGCTATGAGCGGCGTTTTAACCCTTTTCTTCAGTACCCGGATCGAGTGGCGTTCAAGGAATACGTCCTATCCACTGCTCCGCCTGAGCCAACCTATTACCAGCGGATGAAAAAGATCAATGCCGCCGGACCCAAGGTTTTGGGAAGCCTTCCCATCCTTCGTGGTCTTCCGCCTGCCGCCTTCCAGGACTCCGCTGCCGCAAACGACGTTGTTGTGGTGGATACCCGCTCCATGCTGGCCTTCGGTGGTGGCCACATTGCGGGCGCACTCAATATCGGCGGTTCGCCCGAGCTTTCCATTTGGGCCGGGTGGCTGCTGGACCCCGGCAAGCCAGCCTTGCTTGTACTGGATAGCGATGAAGACGGTCCCGAGGTGGTGTCGTTGCTCTTGCGCATTGGATTCACCAACTTCGCAGGCTACCTGCTAGGCGGCATGGCAGCATGGGTCAAAGCGGGATTCGAGCTGGCCGCAATTGAACAGATGGACGTCCACGAATTGGAGCAACAGGCTGATGATTTGGTGATTCTCGATGTCCGCTCGCCCTCTGAATGGAAGGAGGGCCGGATTCCAGGAGCCAAACACTTTTTCCTGCCTGAACTGAAGAGCAAATGGGACGAGATTGACCAGCAAAAGCCAGTCGCAGTCTACTGCAATAGCGGATACCGGGCCAGTATTGCCGCCAGCCTTTTGAAGGCGAAAGGTTTTGACGTGAGAAACGTGCCAGGAAGTTGGCAGGCTTGGGTCAGTGCGGGCTTTCCCGTCGAGAAGGAGCCGGAACCGGTAGCGGCATCATGAAGACGATCACCTCCATTGCCGCAGTTCTGGCCGCTTTCGACGCAGGTATTTTGAATGCCCAGCAGACAGGGACAGACCCATTGGCCTATGCCGGACCCGCATGGTCACCTTACCTTGTCGGTACGTTGATTGGCGTGCTGAGCATGCTGACCTTCTATTTCTCCAGTAAGCCACTTGGCGCGTCCACCGCTTATGCGCGGCTCGCGGGCATGATCGGGAGTCTTGTCGCGCCCAGGCACATCAAAACGTTGCCGTATTTTCAGGAAAAGAAACCAGAGGTCGACTGGGGAGTCATGCTCCTTTTCGGCATTACCGCTGGCGCCTTCCTGGCGGCGTGGCAGGGCGGGGAACTTACCGGGGAGTGGTCGCCCCCCATGTGGACCGCGCGATTTGGTGAGGGCACCGACATGTTGCGCACCATCGTTGCTGTAACAGGGGGCATCTTTATGGCTTTCGGAGCCCGCATTGCTGGCGGCTGCACGAGTGGTCATGGGATCAGCGGCACCCTCCAGTTGTCGGTCGGTTCCTGGATTGCCGTCTTTTGCTTCTTCCTCGGTGGAATGGTCACGGCCAGGCTGCTCTTTCGCGCTTAACAGGAGATCCTTCAATGAAAACTGCTTACAAGACGAATCAAACAGAGTCCAGAAGCGCAGGCGCAATCCAGCAACTGGTGGCGGGCGGCCTCTTTGGTCTGATCTTTGGATTCCTGTTGCAAAAGGGAGGCGTGGGGAAATACCACGTGCTGATCGGTGCGCTGCTGCTGGAGGACTTCACGGTAATGAAGGTCATGCTAACCGCCATCATTCTGGGTGGCGCCGGCATCTTCAGCTTGCATGCGCTCGGCCTGGTCGAGCTTGAAATCAAGCCAACCCGCTATGCGTCAAACATCATTGGGGGGCTGCTCTTTGGCGTCGGCTTCGGGTTGCTTGGCTATTGTCCCGGCACCGCCGCGGCTGCATTGGGTCAGGGAAACTGGGACGTTCTTGGAGGCATGGTTGGCCTATTGCTTGGCTCTTACCTCTATGCGGAGTTCTCCGCCACTTTCGACCGGACTATCCACAAATGGGGTGCTCGCGGTAAGCTGACACTCCCGGAGCTCTTCGGCATGAAGCGCACAACATTCCTCATGCTCTGGCTGCCCTTGTTAACAGTAATTCTTTTGGCCATGCATCGCTTCACCATCCGCTAGCACTACAGATAGAAGTTATAGAACAAGGTCACGACCACCAGCAAAAACAGCACGGTCAGCCCGCCTCCTGCCTTCAGATAGTCTGCGGTGCGGTACTGCCCTGCGGACATGAGCATTGCGTTCACCTGGTGCGTCGGCAGGATAAAGGAATTCGCCGCACAGACTGCAGCCATCAAGGCTAGCGGACGTGGGTCCAGCCCGCTGCTGGTCGCCATATTGACCACCAGCGGCACGAGCACTACGATGGCTCCCACATTGGAGATCAGCAGCGAGAAGACGGTTGATAGAGCTGCCACAGTGATTGTCAGGAATACAGGATGAGCGTCCTTCAGCAAGATCATGGCTTTGCCTGCCAGAAACGCAGCCGTTCCGGTTTTCTCCATCGCAAGCCCCAGGGGAATGAGCCCGGCAAGGAGGAAAACCACTTTCCATTCAATTGCTTCATAGGCATCCTCGATGCTCATTACGCCTGTTAGAACCATCGCGATTGCGCCCGTCAAAAAGGCAATCGGGATGGGCGCGCCGGCAAAAGTAAGGCCAATGGCAAGGACAAAGCAGATGCTCGCTGTTCCGGCTTTCGCCCGTTTGTACCGCTTCACAACAAAGGGTGTCGTCACCACGAAGTCTTTGCTGTGCTTCAGGGAATCAATTTGCTCCCACATTCCAAAAACGATGAAGGTGTCGCCAGGCAAGATCTTGTGTTCTGAGAAATCTCCCCGGAGTTCCTGTCCCTTACTCAAGACCATGACCGGTTCCACCGCATGGCGGTGCCGCAGGCCATAGCTTTTGATTGACTGACCTGCCAGCCCCGAGCGTGGCGGGATCACAACCTCTGCGAAGCCCGCAAGCTCAGGATTTTCAAGCTTGCCGAATCCCGCTCCCTGTGTAGCGCTCTGAAGCCCATACGCAGCGCCGAACCGGGTGATCATGTCCTCGTCACCGATGAGAGCCAGAACCTGGCCGCTGGCAAATCTGGTGTCTCGCCCGGGCGCGTACTCAATAGTTCCCCCCGAGGACAATCCGACAATGTTCAGCCGGAACTTTCCCCAGACGCCGGCCTGCTCAGGCGTTTGGCCCTGCAACGGGCTGCCTTGGGGGATTTCGTAGTAGTGGACATGGTGTGGGAGCCGGAGTGCGTCAATGAGCTGTTCCTGATCAGACCTGCCTTTGACTTGCGGCGCTTCGCCCGGCAGTACAAGCCGCCCGGCCACTGCGAAATAGCCGATCCCTAAGGCAAGCAGCGCAAGGCCTACAGGTGTCACGCTAAAAAGGCTGTACGGCTCAAGCCCTGCTCCGATTAGCAAATCGTTTGTCAGGATGAGTGGTCCCGAACCCACCATGGTGAGTGTGCCGCCCAGGATGGCTGCAAACCCGATGGGCAGAATCAAGGACGAGGCTGCGATTTTGTGTCGTCGAGCAATGTCGAGCACGCCCGGCAGAAAGAGGGCCACCGCACCGATATTCTGGATCAGGCCCGACAAGATGCCAACCGGCACGGAAAGGGTCGCAACGATTCCTGTCGGCTTCGTCCCTGCCAGCTTGACGACAGCCTGGCTGAACCGGTCCATGAGTCCTGTTCTGGCTATTCCTTGCCCCATAATCATGACTGCCAGCATGGCGATCACGGCGTTGCTCGAAAAGCCGGAAAGAGCCTCTTGTGGTGCGAGGATGCCCGACCAGGCCAGCGCCAGCAGGCACAGGATTGCTGCCACGTCGATCCGCACCCACTCTGTCACCAGCAGGACAACAGTGGCCGCCAGGATGGCCAACACGATCAAAATAGCAGGTTGCAAATCGAATCTCCGTAGCTATGTGTGCACCCTTGGAAGTGCTCTGCCTCATCGTGCAATTCAATGACCATGCGCA
>CAZECF010000143.1:0-5272 GCA_964510335.1 uncultured Bryobacter sp.
GGGCTGGCCTTTTCGTTATTTGCGGGAGGGGTTTTCATACCAGACGACACCGAGCGGGCTTCGCTCTTCTGTAGTGATCAGATCCAGGTCGCCGTCGCCGTCGATGTCGAGCAGCTCAATGCGGTCAAACTTGATGCCCTCCGTACCCGAGACCGAGTGGGGCCGCCATTTTCCGCCTTCCAGTTGTTCCACCCACCAGACACCCTGTTTGTCTCCGCCTGCATTCTCACAAGTGAATGCCAAATCAGCGCGGCCATCGCCGTTGAGATCGCCAATCGCAACTGCTTTGGCGGTACCTGCGCCCGAGGGATAAGGCACCTCGTTCCGCTCCCATTTCAGGCCGCTGCGATCCAGGCGGCGGAACCATACGATCTTTTCGGGTCGAATGGCAGCGGCGATATCATCCAGCCCATCGCCATCGATATCGCCATAGTCGAGGAACATGACCTCCTCGCCCCTGGCTCCGATCTGGTTGCGGGTAAAATTTGGGCCCTTCAGGAAGAAGATGCCACTGGTGGGGCCGCGGCGGTCGCTGACCAGGACGTCGGTCACGTTGTCGCCATCCATATCGGCGGCAATGAGGCTCATCGTCCAGCCGACGAGATCGAGCGTGGTGTGGGTCCATTGGCTCAGGTCGCGCGCATTTGCACCCGGCTGGAGCAGCTTGATTTCCCCCATGGGCAGTTTGCCCCCGGCGATCAACTGGAAGCCTTTGCCTCCGGGCAAGGGCAGAGGCAAAGTATAGATCCAGCGCAGGTCCTGACTGGCAGCGGGGATGGCTTCCGTTTTCCAGTCTGGCGCCCAATGAACATAAACGCCTGTGGGCTGGCCATCCTCACAGGCACTAATGACGTCGTCGCGGCCATCGCCATCGAGATCGGCAAAGACGGCATCTTCCGGCGCGCAAACCTGCCCGACGGTTTGTGCCGGCCAGGCCTTGAGCCTGCGCACCTGGTTCCTTGGCGGATGGGTATAGATGCGCGCCGAGCGCCCTTCTTCCCAGCCGGTGGCTAGATCAGGAAGTCCATCCCCGTTGGTGTCCTTGAGCCGCACACCATCGGCGCCTGTGAGCGAATTGTCGATCGTATGCCGGACCCAGGGCGCTTGCGCCAGAACGAGCAGGAGGGTGGATGCTAGCATCATGGGTTCAAGAGGATTATGGCATCAACAGTTTCGCGAAAAGTTCTGGCAGTTGTGGACGATTTGCTCTTTGCAGTAAAGATCGACGCAGCCGCTCGGCAGAGTGGGGTGGCGGTGGATTACGCCAAGAGCGCAGAAGAGGCGATGGAGAAGGCCCGGGGAGGGCCCTCCCTCGTGCTGATCGACATCAACCACAACCGTCTGGACGTTTGCGAATTGATTCGTAGCCTCAAAGCGGATGAAGACCTGAAGAAGTTGAGCTTGCTTGGTTTCATCTCGCACGTGGACGGAGAAAAGCGGCAGGCGGCGATTACGGCTGGCTGCGACAGCGTGGTGGCGCGCAGTGCGTTTTCGATGAACCTGCCGCAAATTCTAAAACGTCATGCGACCGCTCTTTAGCCGGAGACGCAAGTTGACTTGCGCCCCGACAGGAGACCGTCCGTAGAGAGACTGGACCCCTTGCGGCACCCGGTACCAGTTAAACTGTCCACCTAAGGCCAGCGAAAGCCAGGGGGCAGGACTGGGGAGTTCATGACCATAGCCGGCCGTGAATGCTCCTACTTTGCCATGGAAAGAGTCGCGATCGGTCACTTCAACACGCCCCCAAACCCAATGCTTCTGTTTCAGGAAAGCAGTGGATTCGGCCAGAAAGGAATTCGCCGTGTGATGCGGCTCGACATTGCGCCCATAGATGAGGCTGCTGGCCCAATAACCACCTGCGTGCGGCCTCACGTACGTGTAGCTGCCCGACTGCCTTTCGGCAACGCCGGTGATGGTGGCTTGGGAATACTGAACGAGTGAGCGGCCGGTCAGTTTGTACATGGCGCGACCGGAAATGGAATCCGGACGGCCTTTTTCCAGGCTCCAACGCGCTTCGCCCGGTTCACGACCGGAGAAGCCACTTGCCTCGAGCGTCAGCCGGCCCAGGGTAATCCCCCCGGTAATCACGTTGTTGGCGATGTGGGTGGAATCCTGAAAGTGGTGCCCAAGGGCAGCCATGGGGTTTTCACTGGCAGAGAGCCGGTGCGGATAAGGGACCGGGCCGATCGAGGGTTCCCCGCGCGGACCGCCATAGAAGTAAACGCTGACCGAATCGGAGACGGGGATCTGGTAGAGCAGCCCGAGTTCCATGATGGCGTTGTGCGGGTGCTGGCCGTCACGGATGGGTTGTCCAAGATAGGTTTCCCCTTCCTGGAAAAGCAGCGGGTAGCGGCCCTTGGTTACGGTAGCGGGTTCAAGGGAAATCATCGATCGGACGGTGAGTGTTCCCAGTCCGATGCGGCGGCTCGCCATGGGCATGAACCAGTTGCCGGCGAAGACCTTGTCACCGCCCCGCGGGCCCGACTGCTGGCTTGAAACCACGTTGAGCTGGCCCATCGTCATGAATGTCCAGTCGCCGCGGCGGACGCTGGTCATGTACATGGGAGCTTGAGAGGGAATCTGTGCCGTGCCAGAGACGTAGGGCATCGTCATGGGAGGCATGTCAGCAAGCTTGACCTCGGCCAGGTCGATACCCCGGAAGCTCCCTGCCCCGGCATGCCAGCCGTCATAGCAGGAGCCACAAACGCCCTTCTCGCCCTGGTTGTTGGCAAGATCCTTGCCGCAAGGGCAGTCAGCTTCAAAGGTACACTCATCGCAGCCACCGCGCTTACAGCAGGCGTAACGGCCTTCCTTGACGAGCGTGCGCTTGGCTTCGAGCAGCAATTTGGCGACAGCTTGCGTTTCCGGGCTCTGCGGTTGAGCCGGAGTGGGCTTGCGCAGTGTGACTCCTTTGGATTTGTGCTGGGGCAGACACTGGCCGCAAACCTGCTTGTTGGAGGCGAGCGAGTTCGCGCAGTCGCATTTGCCATAGCGCATGGCGCAGAGATCACAGCTTTTCCGTGAGCAGCAAGCGTAGCGGCCACGCTTGATTGCATTCAGGCGCTTACGCGCTTGCTTGATTTGCGGATCGGCGGCGCTCGGCTTGCGGTTCACTTCTTTTCCTTCGTGGGCCATCAGCAGCGCCGTGACCATGAGTACGCTAAGGCTTCGCACTGGCAGCCTCCAGCAGGAAGGACTCCCGCAGCACCTTTCCCTTGTGCTGGATCTCGACCCAGCCTTTGTAGCGGCCGGGCTTTGGCGGGCGAGCCAGAAAGGTGAGCTGGCTTGGATCGTCAATCGGATGGGAGTGTACGAATGTCCCGGCGTCTTCATGGATCATGATGAGGTGGCCCATGGCGCCAAGGTAAGGCTCCAGCTCGGAGAGGGGGATTTCGCTGGAAAAGCGCAATTGCGTCGTTTTGCCGGCGATAAGATCGCCGGTCAGGCTGGCGGCGGCCTTCATCGTATCGAGGGAGAGAGGAGCCTGGCCGGATTGCTTCCGCGGAAGCATCACCACCTGGCCGCCCTTGCCCTTCGGGGCGAAGTCGGCGAAGAGCCGGAGATCGCCCGGGGGCAGCTTCTCCTTGACCTCAAAGACGCCATTGCCTTTGGGTTCCGGGTGCAAATGAGCAAAATACTTGAGGTCGGTGGACACGACGATCAGGTGCAGAAGCTTTTCGTGCACGGTGTCGAAGTCCTTCACCAGGCCAGCAGAGCTCTCGATGCGGAGCTTGTTGCCATCGAGGCGAAGCGTATAAGGGCTCGCCTGTTTGGGACGATCCGGCCGGGGGTCTCCGACATTCAAGAGGAATTCCGCCGTAAACGGCTCGTCGCCGGGCGGGGCAATGTTCAGCCTGAGCCGGTATTCGCCACCGTGGACGAAGCTGGGGTGGAGGCCGTACTCGCCGGGGACGCCTTCCGGGTGATTGGTTTCCCGGATTACCGGCATGCCAGCCATGGACGGCATGTCAATGACGCTTTCAATTTTGGCCCGGATGACGGGCTCGAAGCCCACCAGGGGATCTTCGCGGGACTTGTCGACAACACTGTACTCAATTTGCATCTCTTCGCCGGAAAAAAGGCCGTCGGCGGGAAGACGCAGGGACACTTGGTATTTACCAAACTGGGCCGATTGGGCCAGACCCAGAAGCAGAAATAGGACACGAATCATGATCGATCTCCTGAAAGAGGTTAAGTTGTGGGGTGGGGAATCAGGAAAACAGGATCAGACGCGAAGTACGAGAGGCGGCGCGGGTGCTTGCGGGGCAAGCAGGACCGGCGCAGGAACCATCACACCCGCAACAAGAGTGAACCCAATGACGTTAATTGAGGCCTCGGTGATTGTCGCAAGTTGCCGGGAGTCATCCACGTCCCATTGCGGGGCGTGAGTGCACTTGGGAGCCTCTGGAGCTTGCTGCTTGTGCAAAGGGCATTCTGGTGCCGGCTTCGATTTTTCGTGCGGGATGGCGATACATTTCGCGCGGCACTGCACACTCACCAGGAGCAGCAAAACAAAGAACGCCGAAATGGAACGCAAGCGAGGCACTACTTCTTAGATAATAACGAACGTGAACAAGTTTTTGCTAATTGCACTAATGAGCATGGGTCTGATCGCGGCGGATAAGGATTTCAATGGACGCTGGAATCTGAGTGTTGACAAGGAACCGCGTGGCAGAGTTTGGTGGCTCGAAGTAACGGGAGCGGGGAGCCCGGCGATCGCGGGTCGATTTGTGGGTGCGCCAGGAGGCCAGATGGACAAGATCCCGGTGATCCAGGTGGACGGCAAGCAATTGAAGTGGTCCTTTGAGCGGGGAGGGAAAAAGCTCGATTACGTGGCTTCGCTCGAAAAGGGTGCGCTCACGGGACGCCAGATCGTGGACGGGAGTCCGGCATTGACCTTTCGCGGGGTGCGATCACCGGTGATTCGTGACCGGGAAGGCGAACAGTGGAAGCCTGGTGCGCCCATCAATCTGATGGAAAGCCTAAGCGGCTGGGAAACGACTTTTCCCGGGCGGCAACTGGAATGGTCTGTCAGCGGCGGGATTTTGAAGAACGCCTCCAAGGCCAGTGACATTCGGACCAAAGAGAAGTTCTGGAATTTTGAGCTGGTGGCCGAGTTCCGCTATGAGAAAGGCTCGAATTCGGGCATCGGGCTGCGCGGGCGTTATGAAGTTCAAATTCAGGACACGCACGGGCAGCCTTTGAGCGGTCATTCCCTGGGGGCGATCTATTCGCGGATCTTACCCAAGGAAGATGCAGCCAACCCGCCGGG
>CAZECF010000144.1:0-4924 GCA_964510335.1 uncultured Bryobacter sp.
CCGGTCGCCGCCGGCGCGCTCTACGCAGCGTTCGATCTGCTGCTGACCCCCGTCCTGGCCAGCGTCGCAATGGCGCTGTCTTCGTTCAGCGTTGTGAGCAACAGCCTCCGGCTCCGCCGGTGAGAATGCAATGTCAGCGAAACAACAGCATGGTAGGCTCCGGGGATGACCAGTAGTTCCGCGCAGAACAACAGGCTTACTCCGGAGGCAATCAAACGGCTCATCGAAGGACGTCAGCAGTTTCTGTCTTTCCTTGAGAAGAGGATCCAATCCAAGGCCGCCGCAGAAGACATTCTGCAGGCGGCCTTCGTGCGTAGTCTCGAAAAGGGTGAATCGGTCCGCGACGAGGAGAGCGTGGTGGCTTGGTTCTATCGCGTGCTTCGTAACGCCATCATCGATTTTTACCGCCACCGCGGGTCAGCGGAGCGCGTTTCCGAACAACTCGTCGCCCATTTGCAGAGCCACCAGGAACCCGATGAGCTGTTCAAGGGTGAGATTTGCCAGTGTGTCACGGCGTTGCTCGAAACCGTGAAGCCGGAGTACCGCGACGCGATCCAGGCCGTTGATCTGCAGGATGGCAGCTTGGCGGACCTCGCTACGCGGGCGGGTATCACGGCGAACAATGCAGCGGTACGTGTTCATCGAGCGCGTGAGGCCTTGCGAAAGCAGGTGGTGGCGGCATGCGGCATCTGCGCCACGCACGGCTGCATTGAGTGCCACTGTAAGCCGAAGAGCGGATCCGGTTGCGCCTAAAGTCTTAACGAACTGGGTGTAAGGTTCGGGTGGGCGTTCGTCAGCACCTGTGTAAGGAGCAACGAACCGATGAACCACTTAATTCCTGCCAGCTTTATACCCACTGGCTTTTTCCTTTTGCTGACGCTAGCACCCACAGGACGCGCTCAGCACGTCCATGAGCCGCCGCCGACCGTTATGGAGCCCAAGAGGGCAGAGCCAGATGAACACCATCACCATCATGGGCAAGAGACAGGGAACGCGGCCAGTGCCAACCGCAGTACCGGTTTCCTGTTTGGATTCGGTTCTGGCACCAGCCTGAATCCGGCTTCTTGGCCCATGCCCATGGTGATGCAAACGAAGGGGAACTGGAACCTGATGTGGATGGGGCAGGCCTTCCTGTTGGGCACTCAGCAGTCCGGTCCTCGCGGCGGAGACAAAGTCTATTCCTCAAACTGGGGCATGCTGGCAGCTGCCCGGAACCTGGGGCGCGGGAGTCTGATGCTTCGGGGCATGGTCTCGCTGGATCCGCTGACTGTCACTGGTAAGCAATACCCGCTTCTGTTTCAAAGCGGTGAGACCGCTAATGGCAAACCGATCGTCGATGGACAGCACCCGCACGATCTCTTGATGGAGTTAAGCATCCACTACGCCCGCCCGATCGCTGAGAAGGCGATGCTGAACTTCTACTACGCACCTGTCGGAGACGCGGCACTGGGGCCGATTGCCTTCCCCCACCGCGCTTCGGCTATGGAACTGCCGCAGGCGACCCTCGGCCACCATTGGCAGGACGCCACGCATATCGCCAACAACGTGGTAACCGCCGGCGTGACCTATAGCAGGTTCCGCTTGGAAGCCAGCGGATTCCGCGGCAAGGAGCCGAACGAGAACCGCTGGAATATCGACATGGGGCCGATCGACTCCTGGTCGAGCCGTCTCACCTGGCAGCCGGGCCGCAACTGGGTGGCGCAGGTATCCGCTGGCCGGATCCGCCGGCCGGAAACGACCCATGAGGATGACGTGGTCCGCAGCACCGCATCCGTTCATTACACGAAGCCGGTCCGCGGCACACTGGGCTGGTCAAGCAGTCTGATCTGGGCTCGGAACTACAAGACAATTGGACGCTATGCCTCCAACGCCGTTCTGGCAGAGACGGTGGTCCCACTCAGCCGCAAGAACTTGATCACTGCGCGAATTGAATGGTCCCAACGTGACGAGCTCTTCGCGTATGATCATGATCTGGCACACCGGATCTTCAACGAGACCGGAAAGCGTGCACACAACGTCGCGGCATACACCGTTGGATACACGCGCGAAGTCGGCTTTGCGGGTCCGGTGCAGGTAGCGGTGGGCTTCAATGTCACCGCTTACTCAATAGCAAGCACCCTCAAGCCTTACTATGGTTCCAGTCCGCACGGCGCGAGCGTCTTCCTCCGCATCAGGCTAAATGGCGCTGAACAATCCGATTGGGGACCTTCGGTTGAGGAGGACCCCCCTGAAACGGCGCTGTAATGGCAGAGGGGCTCTTTTAAACAAGCTCCTAGGCCAGCTTCACAATCTTGTGCTCGATTTTCTTCCGGTCCGCCACGCCCAAACCCAGCGCCCCGGCAATGTCAACATGCTCCGGCTGCATCCGCACAAAATTTGAGTCCGCATCGCGCCGCGCAATCGCCAGCGGATCCATTCCCATCGCCACCCGCTTGGCATCCAGTTGATCCCAGCCAATCCGGTCCATCGCCACCGGGTCTGTCGAAAAGAGCATCCGCTTGTGCTCCCAAACGTATTTCACCTTCTTCGGATTGAGTCCCGGCCCGCCATGATACAGCGCCTTCACCGCATCACAAATATTCAGCACTGTCTTGTTCCGGATCACCGGAATCGACACCGATGTCGGAATGAATTGCCCGCACGAATTCAGCTCCGGCGAAGAATGGCTCCGGTTCACATTGTTCACCAGTCCGTGCGAAAGGTTCTTGAGCGCAATCGTCAGCCCCGCCGACTGATGATGCTTCAGCAGCGGCAGATTGATCAGCTTGTCCACCTGCTTGGTAATAAAATTCGCCGCATAACTCCGCCTCGCCGTATCGTTCGAAAAATCGTAGCCCGGCAAGGTCAACTGCATGTCCATGTAGTGGTTCAAATCGTAGCCGTCAATTTTCTGCTGCGTATTGTCGTAATAGTCAGCCGCCCAGGACACCCGCACGCCCTCCGGCAGCCACTTGTCAAAACCGGCCTGGTAAAACTCCTGCTTGTACCGGTCATAAACCACAATGTCCTTGCGCTTGATACCCGCCGCCTCCAGACAAACAATGATTTCCTGCACCGTCTCCGCCGACGAAATCACATACGGCCGCGATACCGGATTCAGCTTGAGCCCGATCACTTCCCCCGGCTCGACAAACATCCGCCACGCCGCCACCCAATCCGGCGCACCCGTCAACTCCACCATGCCGCGCCGCAGCATATCCCGTACCGGCTCCCGCTGAAAGGCCCCGTTCACAATCGAGCCACCATGCTCGACTTCCACCACCCGCCCCGGGAAAAGGCCAGGAATAGACCACTTCGTGCGCGGTGTCGCGCTCGATGTCGACGACGCCAGCGCCGCCTGATAGGGAAAAATCGGGGCAATCGCTCCCAGCGCCAACATGCGCTCCATCCATTCTCGGCGGCTTTCTTTGCGGTCTTTCATGCCTCGATTATAGTTCTCCCGCTACATTGATAGGGATGGATGACCTCGCCGCTCAGCTTCAGCGTTATTGGGGCCATACCGGTTTCCGCCCCAAGCAGGAAGCCATCATCCGTTGCCTGCTCGATGGCCGCGACGTGGCCGCCGTCATGCCCACCGGCGGCGGCAAAAGCCTGTGCTATCAGTTGCCGCCCGTCGTCGCCGGTCAAACCTGCGTCGTCATCTCGCCCCTCATCTCCCTCATGGAAGACCAGGCTGCCCAACTGGCCACCAAAGGCATCCCCGCCGCATGTCTGCACAGCAACATCGACTGGGAAACCCAAAAAAACATCTGGCGTCGCGCCCTCCGCGGAGAACTCCGCCTCCTCTACCTCTCCCCCGAACGCATGGCCAAGGAAGACACCGTCCAAATGCTCCAGAAGGTGCGCGTCCGCTGGTTCGCCATCGACGAAGCCCATTGCATCAGCGAGTGGGGCCACGAGTTCCGCCCCGAATACCGCCTCCTCGGCCAGATCCGCGACCACTTCCCCGACACCACCATCGCCGCCTTCACCGCCAGCGCTACCCCGCGCGTCCGCCAGGACATCCTCACCCAACTCAAGCTCCGCGACCCCGGCAAATTCATCGTTAGCTTCCACCGCCCCAATCTCCGCTATGTCTCCGTCGACTCGAGCCGCCGCGATCAGTTCCGACTCCTTCTCTCTGTCCTCCGCCAGCACGAAGGCCAAAGCGTAATCGTCTACGACAGCACCATCAAGGGCGTCGAAGAAACTACTCTTTCCCTCAAGGCCCAGGGTATCGGCGCCGTCTCCTACCACGGCAAAATGGACCCGGCCCGCCGCCAGAAAAATCAGGAACTCTGGATGAGCGACGAAGCTCCCGTCATGGTCGGCACTCTCGCCTTCGGCCTCGGCATCAACAAACCCTCCACCCGCGCCGTCGTCCACCTCGCCCTGCCCAAAAGCATCGAACAGTACTACCAGGAGGCCGGCCGCGCGGGCCGCGACGGTCTCGACGCCGATTGCATCCTTCTCTGGCGCAGCCGCGACCTCCCCGTCCTCATTCATTTCATCGAGCAACTCAGCGACGAGGGCGAAATCCGCCGCGCCTGGCAGCGCTACCGCGAAGTCAAAACCTACGCCGCCGGCGGACAATGCCGCGCCCGCGTCATCTGCCAGCACTTTGGCGAGGAACCCAAGTGGGAAGGTTGCGGCAAATGCGATCTCTGCGCTGGTGACCCCGACTGGCTTCGCGACAAAGCCCCCAAAGCTCCCAAAGCACGCCCCGCCTCGAAGGTCGATCAATCCATGCGCCAGTGGCGCAAACAACAAGCCGACCGCCTCGGCATCAAGCCCTTCCAGGTCTTTCCCGACTCAGTCCTCCTCGAACTGGCCTCCCGCCAACCACGCGACCTCGACTCGCTCGCCCGCATCCGCGGCATCGGCCCCAAAACCCTCGACCGCCTCGGCCTCGAAATCCTCGAAATGCTCGAAGACCTCTACCCCG
>CAZECF010000145.1:0-4675 GCA_964510335.1 uncultured Bryobacter sp.
TTCCGTCCCTTCAGCCTGGGTCTTCTTGCCGGCGGCTTTTCCATTCTTTATGCCACCGCCTACGCTTCACACGCAGTAGAAGCCTCTCGCGTTTTTGACAACCTCTACATCGGCCTCGCCCTCCAAACCGCCATCGCGCTGGCCGCCGTCTGGCAAGCCACCCTGCTGGGCAATGAGAAAGCAGCCGCCCTGGCTTATCTCGGTGCCTTCATCGGCCTCGGCGCAGCACCCGACCTGCCTATCGTCTACGGTGGCCTCTACCCGCTTGCCATCACCGGACTTTGGTTAAGCCATCGCATGGGTTGGCGCGACTTGCCCTGGACCATCCTCTTCTACACCTGGATATGCGAACTCAGCCAGGGCAGCTCCGATTGGCAATATGAATTCCGCGGCCGCCCCATCGCCTGGCTCAATCTGATTCTCTTTGCCGCCTATGAAATCCGCGACCGCCGCCTCGGCTGGACCTGGCGCAACCCGCTCTGGATCGCCACCAACGCCACGCTCTTCCTCATCGTCACCTTCCTCGACGCCCGCTTCTACACCACCCTCCACAACTCCTCCGTCCTCACCTTGCTTGCCGCTGCCGGCATCGCCTCCTCTGTCGCCCGTTACCTTTACGGCGTCAGGCACGAAGCACTGTCGGAAGCTCTAACGCTGGTCTGTGCCGCAACCGCGCTCATGATCCACTACTCCCCCCACAACCCCCTGCTGCTCTTGATGCTGGTCCTCGCCCTCACCATGGGTGCTCTGGCCATCAATCGCCTCTCCCCCACCATCGCCCTCACCGTTGCTGCGGAAGGCATGCTCGCCATCGTTACTTTCGCCACTTATGTGACCTTTGACGAATCCAAACTCACCGCGACTTCCCCCTTCCGCGTTCGCCTCGCCCTGCCGCAAACTCTGACCTTGATCGTGAGCCTCTTCGCCGCCGGACGCCTCTTTACCCGCACCGCCTGGCCCAGTTGGGCCGCCCTCTTTGGCGTCGCACTCGTCACCCTGGTAACGCTTCCCAAGACCCTCGGCACGATCGTCCTTTCCCTTGAAGCAATCGCCGCCATCGCCATCGGCCTTTACCTCTCCCGGCGTCCCATCCGTCTGGGCGGTATCGCCCTTTTTCTCTTCAGCATCGCCAAAGTTTTTGTCTACGATCTCAGTGAACTCGACACCCTCCCGCGCATCTTCAGCTTCATCGTTCTCGGCCTTCTGCTGATCGGTGCGTCGTGGGCTTACACCCGTTACCGCGAACAACTGCAAAAATACTTATAGACCATGGATGAAAAACAATTCTTTGTCGAAAGTCAGACGACAAAGCCCGCCAACCTCAACTGCCCCTATTGCCGCGAAGTGGAAAGCTACGGCCTCCGCTGGCTGGTTCGCACGAAACGCGACCGCTTGCCCGGCCACGCCGATGAGCGAGATCGCGCCAAATTCCAGAAGTCCCTCAGCTATATGGTGCTGCTCGATGACAAGGTAACCTGCAAGAATCAGCGCTGCCGCCGGCCCTTTGAAATCTCCGGCGTCAAGACCACTGCCTTCGTCTAAATAAAAAATGGGGAGGCTGGCTCTCTCAAACCACCCTCCCTCACAGGTTTATATGGGGATGCTTCTCACGGAACTACGCGTCAGCAGTGGGCGGAATCAGCTCAACTCAGCAAAAAAAATTTATCGGCCGGAAGTCTGGATCTGGACGAGCTCCGCTTCCTTCTTCGGCAGCTCGACGGATTCAATCGTTTGCGGGTCCCGCCAGAAGTCCATCATGGAAGTCTGGTGTACGCAATTCACCGTGCAGTTGGGCGCGCAACCCTTCTTGGTCTGATACTCCCGCCGGATGTCGGTAATCGTATACTCGCCGATCGGCACTCCCGGATATCCCCGCTGCTGGGAGCAATAGTGCACCAGCCCGTCCTCGCACACATACAGGTACCGCGCCCCCGCCCGGCACTTCCAGTCATTCGGCTGCCCATCGGCAATCTTGTCCTGAAACTGGTTCAGCCGCGCATAGCTCTTTTTTGACAAGGCTCGAATCCGATGGAACACATCGCGTTCCACCGGCCCCAGCGGCTTCAACTGTCCGCTGCCGTCGTGAATAATCCCTACCGTTGAGCTCAGCCCCAATTCATGCGCCCGCGTGGCAATCCGGTAAGCGTCTTCCGGATTCTTTGTCCCGGCCCCCACCACGCTGTTGATATTCACGTGAAAGAGCGCATACTCAGCCAGCCACTGCAAACGTTGATCGAGCGTCTTCAAACTCTTCTTCGACACCTCATCCGGCAGCACATTGTCGATCGAGATTTGCAGGTGATCCAGCCCCGCTTCGTTCAACTTCTGGATAACGTCTTTCGAGAGCAAAAACCCATTCGTAATCATCCCCGCGATTGCGCCGGTTTTCTTGATCTCTGCAATGATCTTCGTAATCCCGGTATGCAAGAGCGGTTCCCCGCCGCTGATGGTGATCAGGGTTGCGCCCAGCCTTCCCAGATGCCGCACCCGTTCGAGCATCGTGTCGAGCGGAACTTCTTTTGAGTAATCGTCATACTCGTTGCAGTACCCACAATCCAGATTGCATCGCCGGATCGGCACAATATGCGCCTGCACGACATGATCAGTGGATAACAGGCCTTTCGCTACGAGGCCAAGCTCTCGTAGCAATCTCTTATTGGCGGTGATTCGCCGCTGGACTCGGAAGGAAAATGACGCCATTAAGCCAAACTTTCATTATACTTTAGCGCAGCTTGAGGCTCACTTTACCGGCGTCGCCTTCATAGTCCAAAACAATCTTCTTTACTTTTGTCATTTTTCCCCCGTACGCAAAGTAGAGATTCCCCGCCCGCGCACTGCCTCCCACCACTTCCACCAGCCCGCTTTCTACCGCCGCGTCCCAGTCGCGGCCTTCTCCCTCTGTCGTGCTTGAGGCCCCTGCGGGCCGCGTCTGCCCCGGCCGCGGATCGCCCGGAAAGCGTTGCTGTGGCCGGGGTGCGCCCATCACCACCTGCCCATTGCCCATCCCGCCAGCCATCACCAGCCTCCGCCGCTGCGGGTCCATATCCCGGTTCCGCAACGTGTTCGCCACCAAGCCCGGCGGCGTCGTCAGCAACGTCACCTTCTTGTCTTCCAGCCGCAATTGAAAGTCCCCGGCCCGGATCACCCCATCAAACTTCTTCTCGACAAATACACCGACCTCAATCACCAGAAATTCCCCGGCATCGTGGAGCTTGCCTTCCGGGTCAGCAAAACTTCTCCCCATATAGGTGGCCCCGATCTCAATCTGCCCGGCCTTCCCCGTATGTTCGTATTCAGCCACCGTATTCTTGGGCGTCAACCCGCGCATGGCCGGCATCTGCCCCCAAGCCACCGCGAAAGCCGTCACAATAAATAGTTTCCGCATGCTGCCTCTCATCCTACTCCTCGCCACCACCAGCGGCCAGGCCCAGCCGCCGCTAACATCGGCCGTTCGCCAGGTAGTCGCCCACCACCAACGCGTCCACTGGGGTGTCCACGCCGTTCAATTGAAGACCGGCCGCGTAATCGCCAGCCTCAACGCCGACCAGTTCTTCATCCCCGCCAGCAACACCAAACTCTTCTCAAGCGCCTACGCCCTGACGGCCCTCGGCCCGGAACACCGCTTCAGCACTCGCGTCCTCGCCGCCGCAGAGCCGGACTCGAACGGCATCCTCCACCACGACCTCGTCCTTTTGGGCGGTGGCGACCCTTCACTTTCAGCCCGCAACTATCCCTATGACCGCGACAAGCCCTTTGGGGAAGACCGCCTCGGCCCCCTGCGCGAACTGGCCCGCCAGCTTTACGCCCGCGGACTCCGCCACATTGAGGGCCGCATCATCGGCGATGACACACGACAGGAATTCGACCCCATCCCCAATGGCTGGTCCTCCGGCGATGGCCTCTTCGAGTACGGGGCACCCGTTTCCGCGCTTACCTTCAACGACAACATTCTCGGCATTACGCTCAGCCAGCAAGGCATCACCCTCAGCCCGCCGGTCGAGTACTTCGCCTTTCTCAACCAGGTCACCCACCGCCCGGATGAAGCCCGCCGCGTCCGCGTAGACCGCCAGCCCGGATCTCGCACCGTTGTCCTCTCCGGCAACCTCCCGCCCCAGGCTCGCAACTATGTCAATGAGCTTGCGGTCGACGACCCCGCTGTCTTTGCCGCCTTCGCCTTCCGCCAGGTCCTGCTGGAAGAAGGCATCCGCGTCGATGGCCCAGCCGCCGCCCGCCATCTCGCGCCCTCTTCGCCGGAAACTTGCGAACTCGCGCGCCGCGATTCCCGCCCCTTGCCCCAACTCCTCCAGGTCGTCAACAAGGTCAGCCAGAATCTTCACGCCGAACTGATGGTCCGCGCCGCCCGCGAGAAAATGCCCTTCGAAGACTTCCTCAAGCTCGCAGGCATTGATCCCAAAGACGCCAATTTTGAAGACGGCTCCGGCCTCTCCCGCCTCACTCTCGTCACCCCCAAGGCCGTCGTACAACTGCTCCGCTTTCTCGACCAGCAGGGTCATCTCGATCTCTTTCGCGACCTGCTCCCCGTCGGCGCGCAGGACGGCACACTCCGCAACCGCTTCAGCAACTCCCCGCAGGGCAAGCGTATCCGGGCCAAAACGGGGAGCCTCTCTCACGTCTCAGCCTTGGGCGGCTTTGCCGAAAGCCGCATCCTCGAACT
>CAZECF010000146.1:0-4116 GCA_964510335.1 uncultured Bryobacter sp.
GTCCGCCGGGTCACGACTTCAGTTCAAGGCCCCGGAAGGTGCCGTTACCGCTGGCAAATCGGTCTGCTTCAATCCCCATCCGTTGGACGATGCTCACAAAGAGATTGCTCAACGGATAGTTGCGGTCGCCCGGGAAGGCGAGGTGCTGGCCGTGCTTGAAGCCACCCCCGGCAAAGACCACGGGCATGTCGTTGGTGGTGTGCTTGTTGGCGTCGCCAAAGTTGGAACCGTAGAGCACCATCGTGTGATCAAGCAGGCTGCCGCCGTGGTCTGATCTTTTCTTGAGGTCGCCGATCAAATCAGCCAGGAGGCGCATGTGCCAGTGATCGATGGCCGCGAGTTGCTTGAGCTTGCTCTCGTTCCGGCCATGGTGGGAGAGGTTGTGATAACCGTCAGTGATCGCGATTCCTTCGACATCAATGGCCGGGGAGTTGGCGCTATCGAGGAAGAGCGTGATGAGGCGCGTCGAATCGGTTTCAAAGGCCAGCCGGGCGATGTCGTACATCAGCCTGACTTTGGCCATATAGGCGCGCGGGTCGGCCGGATCAATGGGCTCTTTGGCTTCGGTTTGGGGCTTGGGCCGCTTTTCCCAGGCCTGAGCCAGCACCAGGCGGCGCTCGAGTTCGCGCACTCCGGTCATGTATTGGTCCAGGCGTTCCCGGTCTCTGGCAGCCAGGCCGCCACTCAGGGACTTGGCCTCGGTCGCGACGGAATCCATGATGCTCTGGCCGAGACGCAGGCGTTCGATTTGCCGTTCAATCTCGGCGGCGCTGCCTTGCAGAAAGAGCCGGCGGTAAATCGTGGCGGCGGAATCTTCACAAGGGATCATGACGCCAGAGCCGGTCCAGGACAAGCTGGCTTTGCTCTTGACCACATTGACGCCCAAGGTGAGCGAAGGAAAGCGCGTCTCGACACCGACATGCTCGGCCAGATATTGATCGAGCGAGATCGTGTTCCGGAAGCCGCCATTGGAAGGATGCGGGGCACCGGTGAGAAAGCAGACTTCTGAGTTGTGGCTGCCGTCGACGTCAGGCAGCGAGACACCCGAGAAGACGGTCAAGTCATCGCGGTAGGGTTTGAGGTGACTCAGGTAGGGAGTCAGTTCGTAATCCCGGCCGGGAGTCTTGGGAAAGAAGCCGTCCGACAAGAGCCCCAGGTTGTTGCAGATGGCAAAGAGACGCCGTGGAGGCGTCGCCGATTCTGCGCCGAAGAGGGGCAGGGCAAAGGCGATTCCAGCGGAGCGGAGTAGACGGCGGCGGGTCAGGCGCATAAGTTAAACCTCACTTGTGAGTGAAAAAATCACTCTGGATGATGTGGTGGATGAGCGTGCGCAAGCCGTATTTCTTCTGCTGCGCCTGATCGAGGATGGCTTCCAGTTGCGGCCTTGTGGAAAAGCTGACGGGCGCGCCGGTTGCGTAAACAATAAATTGGCTGGCCAGGTTGCGGGCCAGTTGCCGGTCGTCGTGAGCCAGGAGGGTTTGGAAGTCTTCAATCCCCTGGAAGGGTTTGCCAAAGAATTCTCCGCTGGCATCCACCGGTTTTCCCAAGCGGAAGGTAAAGGCGTGGCCATTCTTGCCAAGCCCTTTTACCGGAGTGCCTTCTTCCGTGGACCGGTATTGGGTGCGCCAGCCGCCGGCGACATCGAAAGCTTCGAGCGCAAAGCCGGGCGGGTCGATTTTGCGGTGGCAACCGGCGCAGGCCGCGTTGCTGCGATGGAGATCGAGTTGTTCCCGGATTGTCGTCGCGCCCCGGGTGTCGGGTTCCACCGCGCCAACGCCGGGCGGTGGGGGAGGAGGCGGCATGCCCACGATGCGTTCCATGATCCACGCTCCGCGCAGGACGGGAGAAGTGGTGGTGCCGTTGGCGGTGATCTTCAGAATGCTTGCGTGCGTCAAGAGACCACCGCGCGGGCTTCCCGCTGGCAGGTCCACGCGTCGTATGGCGCTGCCCGGCACGGGAGGCAGCCCGTAATGGCGCGCCAGGTGATCGTTCAGGAAGGTGTAGCTCGACTTGGCCACCTCGGCCACGGGCCGGTCCTGCTCAATGAGGTGGGCGAAGAAGCGGCGCGTCTGCCACTCCGCCGACTCTGTCAGGAGATCGTCGATGTAATACTCCGGATACAGAATCTGGTCGGGAGTGTTGTCGTTCAGCTTGCGCAAATCGAGCCAGTAGTCGAGAAAGGCGTTAGTAAAGCTGCGCGAGCGTGGGTGGTTGAGCAGCCGCTCGGCCTGGGCGCGCAGGGTTGCCGGATCCTTCAGGCGGCCTGCTTCAGCCAGCCGCCGCAATTCGGCATCGGGGGCGGTATTCCACAAAAAGTAAGACAGCCGGGAGGCGAGCGCACGATCGTCAAGGCGGCCCGGTTTTTCATCCAGATACAAGAAAGCGGGCGAGCAAAGGATTGCCGTGTAGCCATCAATCATGGCCTGCTCGAAATCTCCGCGTGATCGATCCACGATCTTCAGGGCTGCTTGCAGCTCCGCCGCGGTAGCCGTCCGGCGCAGCGCGTGATCCAGAAAGGCTTTCAGGTAGCGGGGGGCTTCGGCGCGCTCTTTCGGAATCAGTTGGGTATAGCGTGCGGGAACCGGGCCTTCTACTTCCAGCCAGCGGTAGGCCACACCGGGAGTGCCTTCCTTTGAGGCATGGGCACTGCCTACCCAGCCGGGGCGCGTGCGGACCAGCCGCGCGGCGTCCGGAGAAATGGAATCGCCTTCGAGCAACTCCACTTCAATTTCATGCACCGTCGGCTCAGGCGTGAGATCAATCGTGGTGAGGTATCGCTTCTCGCCGCCGGGGCGCAAGGCATAGAGGCTCAGCGGCTCATTGTTCCGGCCCTTTTCGGTATGTTTGCGGTTGGGACGCCAGTAGGGAGGGCGGTTGGGGTTGTTCAAGGGTCCCCACTCGGTGCCGATCCAGATGCTGAAGGCATTCAGCCGCAGCTTGTAACGTCCGCCGGCCTGGGCCTTGAACTGGTCCCAGGAATAGTCATTGCCATTGAAGGTGCCGGCGGGTGTAGCGAAGCCTTCCAGATCCCGCAGCTCCGGATGCTCCGGACCCATGGTGATGGGCACGGTGTCAGAGAGCACATCTTTTTGGGCTTCAAAACCGAATATGGGAATCATGCCCCGCTCAGGGCTGGTATTGAAGGGGCTGAAGCGCATCCGATTCCACATGCGGCGCTGGTCGCGGGCATGGTAGCGGGTGGTGGTGGCGTTGGCGGATTGGGCCCGCAAGACATCGCGCAGCGCCTTCTCGGCTGTATCGAGATAGCGGGCCATCTGCACGTGCGAAATGTCGAGCGCATCGCCAGACTTGTTGAAGCGGTGCAGGATGCCATCTTCCGGCAGGCTGTCGCGCAGTCTGAGCCAGGGTGCACCAAGCAAATCCCGCACGGTGTTTTCGTACTCGTAGCGATTCATCCGGCGAAGTACGGCCCGGCCTTCGGTCTGGTTCTGTTGCCGTTCGAAGTCAGTGAGCGATTTGGCGACAGAACTGAGAAATGGGGCCTTATCGAGAGATTTGGGTGCCTTGGGAGGCATCGAGCCAGTCTGCACGGCATCATGAATGCGGGTCCAACGGGAGAGGCTTTCTTTGTTGCGAAGGTTCTGGTCCAGCTTGGTGAAATCCAGACCCATCGGCGCAGCTTGGCCCTGGTGACAGGCATTGCAGTTTTTGGCAAGGAAGGGTTGCACCGGGTCGGCTTGAGCCAACAAAAGGAAAATCAATGGTGTCATGGCTGTCGCCGCTGCATTTGTATCTTATCAGCGCTATGATGCGATTGCATGAGGGAGCTACGCGATCTGGCCGGCATTGGAAGGGCCATGTTGCTGGATTTTGAGCTGCTTGGCGTTAGCAGTGTGGACGATCTTGCGCGCAGAGATCCGGATCTGCTTTATCGTCAACTGGAGCAGGCAAGCGGCCAGCGGCAAGACCCTTGTGTGCTCGATACCTTCCGGTGCGCCGTAGCGCAGGCGCGGGACCCGCAACTCCCCGCCGAGCAGCGGAACTGGTGGTGGTGGAGCCGCGAACGAAAGGCGGGAAGATGACGCGACGGCAGGTGGCAATGGCACTATCAGCGATGGGGATCGAACAGGGATTGTGGGCGGCTGAGCCGGAAGT
>CAZECF010000147.1:0-3993 GCA_964510335.1 uncultured Bryobacter sp.
ACTGAAGTAGGGCTGAAGCTGGACTCTGTCTTTTTCTCCCGCCTGAATCAATTGGAACACTTCCCTGGGGCGATTGATCAGGAAGAGCTTCGCGCGAGGTGGAGGTGCGAGCCGTACGTCGCTATCCCGGACACGTCAAAGCATCCACAATTCGGGCCGGAGGGCTTGCTTCAACATCCGCCAGCTACGAATAAAGCTGAAGGAGTATTATGAGACCGAAGGGCAAACGGACCCTTGGACGGTAGAGATTCCCATGGGTCCTGATGTCGCGGTGCTTCGCCACCGTGAGTTGCCCGCACCACGGACGATACCGGAGCTACCGCGCGAAACTTCCAATCGCCGCAATGCCCCGCTGTTTTTAATCGTCGCGCTGACTGCCTCGCTCGCGTTCAACGCTTTATTTCTATTCCGCCCGGACTCGATGGGTGCCTCGCTGGTATCCCAAAGCCCCCACCGCACGCAACTGATCGTAGATGACTTCGCCTATGTCCTCATGTCCCTGCTTTCTCCCAACGAGTTTTCCCTGGATGAATACACCTCGCGAGCCTGCGTGCGGCGTGAGCATGTTCCGTCGAATGACCCGTCACTCCTGCGCCTTTGGGATCTCCTCGGCACTCGCTACATTATTTCGCTGGGCGCGATGGGAGCGCGTATGAGGCCCCTGCCGTATCCCAAGCTCGAGCCTTTGCGGGTGGCGATGACCGGTAGTGGCAATAGAGGCGAATCTTTCGTTGATCCACTGTAGTAGCGATAGATGGCTTCGAGAGGACGACATGCTACCGCTTCCAGGATGATGGTTGCGAGGTTCCTACGGGTTCCTGCCGGGCGATGTCCAATTGGTAGTGACCTGTCCCAGGCGAAAATTTGCTCAAATTGCTCATTTGTGAAATCTCTCCCGCCTGTGGATAAGCTGTTTTGGCGCAAAGAGTTAGGCTGTTTTTGCGGGTCGCCGAAATTTTTCGTTTTGGCTTCAGATCGGAGTTAGCACTTCGTCGGAGGCCTGGTCTTATTGAGGCTTTTGCAGGGTTGCGGTCAGGCTGTCCCGGAAACGTCCCGGAAACCGGAAACCACCAGAAACCAGAAACTGAAAAATAAGAATGCGCAGCAGAGCCATTGACTGTATATTGGAAAACTGGTCAACTGTCCAAGGAGGAAGTTTCGAATTGCAGTGTGCCTCAGCGCTGCCCAAAGACTTCCCGAAGCAGCGGTGTGACCCGGGCCGCAGGGTTCTTGCGGATCCTCTTTTCTTCCTCGCCCACCAACAGAAAAAGGCCGTCCACCGCCTTGGTGGTGACGTACCCGTTGATATCCATCGATTCAGCCTTCACAAAGGGCAGGGACAGGAAACGTTTGGTGAAGTTCTGATAAGCCGTAATCGCTCCGACTTCCTGCATCGAAGTCTCAATCGGCGGCCGGAAGGCGCGGACCAAATCATCCGCTGTTGACTTGCGAAAGTAATCGGTTGCCGCCGTATCGCCGCCCCGGATCAGTTGCAGTGCATCCGTGATCGTCATCTGCTTCATCGACTTCAGAAAAATGTCTTTGGCCACCGGCGCTGCCTTTTCCGCGGCACGGTTCATCCCCAGCACCAGTTCATCGATCAGCCTGGCTCCCCCCACCATGCGCAAGGCTTTCTCGGCCGACCTCAATTTTTCCGGCAGCAAAATCTTGATCAGCGCATTCGCAAAGTAGCCGTCCGGCTTTGCTGCAATTTGCACCGCGTTTGTCAGGCCAATTTGCAGCGCTTCGCGGATGCCGTTGGCATTCTTGTCTCCAGTTGCGGACTTGCCTGCTATCCGGTCAAAGATGTCTTTCAGTTGGAGTAGTGCAACACGGCGCGGGTGCATGGCGCCTTCATCTTAACGCTTTGGCTGTGCGCGAAGGACCAGCGTGCCGAAGTTGTTGAGTTGGGTCCGGGTCTTGGGTCCGCCGGCGAACCAGTCTTCGTGATGGAAATTTCCGAAATTTCCTTCCCCGGCTTCTGGCGTGTCCAGATCCCCAAGGGCAATGTTGATGCCCACCTGACGGTCACCGAGCGAGGGCGACCAGAACTTGCCTGCTTCCACTTCCACACAGGGATCAAAGGCAATGGACCACTCGATGAAGTAGCCCTTCCGGTTGGGCTTCACACTGGTGGCCGCCACCATGGCACCACGATCAATCCAGCTTGAGTACGTCGCGAAGGCCTTTGGGTCGCGGCGCGGTTCCCCTTCGAGCAGCCCGCCCTGCTTCAAGCCATAGAGCCGGCTCTTGGTAAGATTCACTACCATTTGCCAAGAACGGCCATTCCCTTCCACGGATTCGTCGCCCTTCCAGGTATTGGTTGCGTTGAGCAGAATTTCCATCTCGTCGCCAAACCAGGGGAAGGCATTCCGCGACGGCTTGCCATCGATAAATTCGTGCGCCTTGGGATTCTCTTGGGGGAGCCAGCGGGGCGTATCGATTCCGTACAAAAGATCATCGTCGACGTCAAAGGCAAAGTAGAGCCGCTTGCCGTCGTGCTTCACCCAACCACGCAAATTGAGGTCCTTGGGATCGGTGGTGGGGGAGAAGGTGTGGGTCCAGTTGAGGACACCGCTGATGGGGGTCGCGTCAGACCATTCGCCGGGAGACAGCTTGCCATCAATTTTGGGAGTCTTGCCCGGATAGGCTTCCAGGCTCGGCCTGGGCTGCGCGGCCAGCAGGCCGGCGAGGAGAGCGAGGGCTAGACTCAGGCGGGTCATCGTTTCTTGCGGGCCGCGGCGGGTGGAGCAGTGTAGGGCATACCGAGGCCCTTGAGTTCATCTTTCGCCAGAGTGGCTTGCGGCGAAGTAGGTGCTTTGCGGATCAGATTCCGAAACTCGTTCACTGCCGCAGTACGCTGGCCGGACTTGGCCAACGCCCGGCCTTTTTCCAGTTGGGCATCGTTGGCCTTGGGATAGTCAGGATATTTTTCCAGCACCACATCGAGCGCGGCAACCGCGTCGTCAAAGCGGTTCAGGCTGATGTAGACCAGCCCCAGATTGAACTGCGCATTGGGGGTGTAGCTTTCGGTGGGGTAAAAGCGGAGGTAATCTTCAAACTGCTTGGCGGCAAAATCCAGTTGGCCGGCATTGCGTGCCTGGAGCGCCGTAGTGTAAAGGCTTTCACTGGTGACTCCGGGGGGCGGACCGCTGGCCGTAGGCGGTGCCGGAGCGGGCGGCGGGGCAGACAAGGTGCGGATTGCATTATTCATGTCACCCAATTGGCCTTGCAAGCGCTTGATCAATTCGGAAAGCTCGGCCACCGATTCCTTCATCAAGGCAAACTCGGTGGTCATCTGATCGATCTTGGTGTTCACCCCGGCAACGGGCGCGTTCAACGCGCTTTGTTGCTCCCGGAGTTTGTCCGTCATGGTCTTATCCAGAATGGCCAGAGCCGTATTGGATTTGATGGAAGTATCCAGCGCCTGCTGGGCCATCACATTCAGAGCGGCGAACTTTTCGTCCATCGAGCTCTTCATGCTGCGAACTTCATTCTGGAGCAGCGCCACGTCGCGCTGGATTTCGAGAATCTTATCCTTTTGGGCAAAGCCCGGGATCGCCAGAATACTCAGGAGCGTGAAGAGCCCGATGGAACGCATAGTCAGCCTTTCTGCAGCTTAGTTGGCGCTGAAGTGGGCCCGGCGGTTGCGCTGCCAACAGGATTCGTTAGCGTCGCTGCACGTGGGCTTTTCATTGCCATAGCTGATCACCTTTAGTTTATCGGCCGGGAGACCCAGGTTTACCAGGTAGTCCTTGGTCGAAGAGGAGCGGCGGTCACCGAGACCGAGATTGTATTCCGCCGAGCCGCGCTCGTCGCAATGACCTTCGATCGTAACGATGCCGTTCGGATGGGCGGCAAAAATCTGGCGCAGGGCCTCGGCATTCTTGTTGAGAACGGCGCGGGCGTCGTCGCGGATATCCGACTTGTCGTAATCAAAGTAAGCGTCGGCAAGCATGGAAGTGACCATTTCAGCCAAACTGACTGTTACCT
>CAZECF010000148.1:0-3940 GCA_964510335.1 uncultured Bryobacter sp.
AGTGGTACGGCGGTTGTTATTATTACCCGAACCAAAGCTTGGCATGTGGTTTCACCTCAGAGGAAAGCCTAGGCAAGCGCTTTGACCGAAACGAGGGAGAAACCGGGCCGAGGGAGAGGTTTCAATGACGCCAACATAATTGGAATCAATAGGATAAGGGCTCCGCGGAGCCCTTATAAAAAAATCCAAACTGGTGTGAACGCTTTATTTGTGGCGGTAGGTAATGCGGCCTTTTGTGAGGTCGTAGGGGGAGAGTTCCAAAGTGACCCGGTCACCGGCAAGAACACGGATGCGATTCTGTCGAAGTTTCCCCGCCAAGTGGGCCAGCACCATCCGTTCCTGGTCCAACTGGACGCTAAACTTTCCGTCGGGGAGTTTTTCAATGACAACCCCATTTACTTCAATCGAATCTTCCTTACTCATCCGTCTCCTTCAATTTCAATTTTCCAGTATGAGTATAACTTAAGCGGGAATGGCTTCGCACCCCACTCGAAGAACAGGTACTTGGCCAGCCGGTTCGAATTCTCGCCTTGACTCTTAAACGGAATCGCACTAATCTTTCCCTAAGTACCTTATGGAAGAAAGCCGCAATGAACTCCTGCCAGGGACGCTAGAGCTGCTGATCCTGTCGACGCTGGAGACCGGCCCGGCCCACGGCTACGCAATCATGGAAGCCATCTGGTCACAATCCGGCGAACTGTTCCGCGTTGAGGAGGGGGCGATTTACCCCGCACTGCACCGCCTTGAGGTTAAGGGTTTTCTCGGCTCGGATTGGGGATTGTCGGAGGCCAACCGCCGCGCGAAGTTCTACAGTCTCACCAAAGATGGGGCAGCCCGGCTTGCCGCCGAGCTCGCCAATTGGGATCGCATCACGACGGGCATGAGCCGCATCCTGCGACCGACTGAATCCTAGGGCATGCTCGCACTTCTCAGAAAGCTTTTCCGCCGCCACGAGTTGGATCAGGACCTCACGGACGAGCTGGAATCCCATCTCGCCCTCAAGCAACTTCATTTTGAGCGGCAGGGGCTGCCGCCCATCGAAGCGGCCCGGCAGGCCCGGCTCGCGCTGGGAAACCAGACGAGATGGGAAGAATCCACGCGTCGGCACTGGATTTTCCCCGGACTTGAGGCTCTCCTTCAGGACTTGGCCTTCGGACTGCGCATCCTTCGCAAAGACAGCGGGTTCACGGGAGTGATTGTAGTCACGCTGATGCTTGGCATTGGCGCCAATGTCGCCATATTCCAGCTCCTCAATGGGCTAGTGTGGAACTCGCTGCCTGTCGATCAGCCTGAACAGCTCGTACGAATCCGGGCCATCAACCTGCCACCGGGCGAGCGAGCCTGGCAAAGCGGAAAATCCGTGAAGCCCATCGAGCGCCTGCAGATCCCGTATCCACTGTATGAAGAACTCGGCAAGCGAAAAGACCTGTTTTCGGGAATCGCGGGCATTCTTGGGCAGGGCACGTTCGCGGTGGAAGTCGAAAGAAATCCGCACCGCCTGACGGCGTCTGTCGTTACGGGCAGTTACTTTCCGGTGCTCGGCATAAAGCCTGCCGCGGGCAGGTTGCTGAGTCCATCGGATGACATACGGGGTGGGCCGCCGGAAGGTTGGGGAGTGGTGATCAGCCATCGCATTTGGATGCGCATCTTCAACCAGAGCCCAACGGCGATTGGAGATGTGATCACAGTGGAGCGGATGCCTTTTCGCATCGTGGGGGTTACGCCGGAAACTTTCGATGGAATCCACCCTGGTATCCGGACGGAAATCTGGCTTCCAGCGGCGAGTTTTGAGGCCTTGTTCCCCGAATGGAATTGGCGCAGCAATCCTGGGCAATGGACCACCCTGCCCTTTGCGCGCCTCAGGGTCGGCGTGACGCTCGAACAAACGCGGGGTGAGCTGAGCAGGCTTTCACCAGCGCTTTTCGATCAGGTCAGAGAACCGCAGCTTTCGGGCGTCGACCTCGAGCACCACCTTGCCATCCGGTTGGAGCCGGTCGCGGCGCGCTCCGGGTTTTCCAGTATCGTAACCAGCTACAGCCCGGTGCTCTGGCTGTTATTGGGCGCGGCCGGAGTGGTGTTTCTGTTGGCGGTACTCAACCTGACGAATCTAATGCTGGCACGGGCAAGCGCCCGAAAGCCGGAGATCGCCATACGCCTGGCAGTTGGCGCATCGCCAGCACGCTTGCGCATCCAGC
Source organism: uncultured Bryobacter sp. (assembly GCA_964510335.1). GTDB lineage: Bacteria > Acidobacteriota > Terriglobia > Bryobacterales > Bryobacteraceae > Bryobacter. The sequence continues at coordinate 2,196 of CAZECF010000148.1, forward strand.
TACTTGCAGAAACTTTGCTACTGGCCACGACCGGGGCGGCCCTGGGAATAGCTTTTGCGGGTTGGGCAAGTCAGGCACTGCTGGTCAGTGTTGCCAGGGACAACACAAGCATCACCTTGAACACAGACCTCAACTGGCCAGCCATCGGATTTATTTGCCTGCTTCTGACCACGGTGATGTTGATTGCGGGCTGGTTGCCGGCGAACTCGGCCAGTGCGCAAGCCTCCCAACAACGCACGGCACCAAGGGCGCAGATGCGGCTGCGTTCGGGACTCATCCTGCTGCAATTCGCCCTCACGCTCACGCTGTTAGGCGCTGCTTCCTTGATGTTGATTTCCTTGCGCTCGTTGCTTGAAACGCCAACGGGCCTGAATCGGGATCAAACACTCTATTTCTCACCTGACTTTATCAATGCCCAAGTTCCACGCGAGCGCATTCCGCAAATCCAGGCGAATCTGCTGGACCAGCTTCGCCGGCAACAAGGCGTCGTAGCGGCGGCATGGAGCATGAACATCCCGCTGGCCGGCAGCATGCAGAGAAGTCCGATCGAGATGCCGACGCACCCCAATCTGAGCCCCAACGAATCGATGACCACGGTACACCACATCACCGACGGGTACTTCGCCGCGATGGGCATCCCCCTGATCGCCGGGCAGGATTTTTCATCTCGCGCGGTTCGTGGGCAAAAGCTGGTGATCGTTACGGAGAACTTCGCCCGCCGCTACTTTAAGACGCCACAGGCGGCACTCGAGCAACGCCTGAGAGTGAACAAGAGCGATTGGCTGATGATCGCGGGCGTCTGCGCTGACTCGAAATACACGCATATCCGGGACGCCGCCCCGCCCACGATCTATACGAACTACTGGGACTCTCAAACCGCCCGCGGCATGTCGCTGATCGTTCACTTCAGGGGGGCATCAGCACCCATACGAGAATTTGTCCTTGCCAGTATCGTTAGGGAAGCGGGCCGACGTCCCTATCTAAAGGTGAGCAATCAGGATGAAATTATTCAATCCCTTCTGGCCACGGACCGAACGCTGACGATCCTGCTGTCTTGCTTTGCCGCTTTTGCATTGGCAATTTCAGCGACTGGGGTGGCAGGTCTTTTGGGCTATACAGTTCAACTGCGCCGCAAGGAGATCGGCATTCGTTTGGCGCTCGGCGCGACGGGCAAGCATATCCAATTGCAGATTCTGCAATTTGCGCTCGGTTTGGCGTTGCCGGGTATCGTTCTGGGCGCGCTTTTGAGCTACACGATGCGTCAGGGGTTGAGCGCGTTTCTTTTTGAGGTTGAGCCAGGCAACCCGGTGATATGGGGTGTATCGGCGGCAATACTCCTGGGCGCGGCACTGATGGCAGCAGCGATTCCAGCCCGCCGCGCCGCTGCCCTGGACCCGCAGCAGGTTTTGCGGTCAGACTGAATGATGAACCTGCACAAACCGTCTTGGCCGCTGTTTCTGCGGGGGGATCGGGCAGCAGGCCGGTCCTGGCGAGGACTTCACGGCGTTCCAGAGGGAGGTCTGAGACCGAAGCGACCACCGACAATTCCGAGGCTCACTTTGCGCGGAGAGGTGTCCACGTCGATGGCGCGAGTTGTGGAACTGAAAGCGCGTCGGATGAACACCGAGGAAGCTTCTCATTGGAGTAAGTGAAGTTCATCCTGGGGGGTGTTTGTCACCCACTCGAAAGCCCCCCGGGCTGCGATACACTCCGAAAGGCGACTTGATTGGGTGCATTGATGGCAA
>CAZECF010000149.1:0-3507 GCA_964510335.1 uncultured Bryobacter sp.
CTCATTTACTGAAACAGCTTCTTGACTTTGCCGAAGAAGCCGCCGCTGTCGTTCTCTTCCCCCGGCGTGGGCAGGGAAGCCATCAGTGTTTCAAAGGCCCGCCGCTGGTCTTTCGTCAACTTTGTCGGGATGTGAACTTCCACGTGAATGTAAAGATCTCCCCGGCCGCTGGCGTTTACTCGGGGAACCCCGCGGGATTTGAGCCGTAGTTGTGCCCCGGGTTGGGTTCCTTCCGGGATCTTTACTGTTTCCATACCTTCAAAAGTAGGAATCTCCACTTCCGTACCAAGCGTCGCCTGGACGATATTTACTGGCACGGTGCAATGGAGGTCATAGTCCTGACGGTCAAAGACAGGATGGTCCTTCACGGCAATGACGACGTAGAGGTCCCCCATCGGTCCGCCGTTTGGACTGGCTTGACCTTCACCGTTGAGACGTAGCTGCGTGCCGGTATCAACGCCGGCCGGAATGTTGACCTTCAATTTGCGCTCGCTGCGCAACCGGCCTTCGCCCTTGCATTGGGTGCAGGGGCGCCGGATAATCTGGCCGCGTCCGCCGCAAGTGGTGCAGGTACGGCGAATGGTCATAAAGCCCTGCTGGAAGAGTTGCTCGCCACGTCCGCGGCAGGTGGGGCAAGTGGTGAGCCCGTCTTCTTTCTCCGCGCCCGCGCCTTCGCAGCGGGGGCAAAGTTCCAGCTTTGGAATCTGGATGTCAACAGAAGTCCCGCGCACGGCATCTTCAAACTCGATCTCAAGGTCGTAGCGGAGATCTTCTCCACGCCGCTGCCGGGTGCCTCCCCGTCCGCCGCGCCCACCGCCGAAAAAATCACCAAAGAAATCGCCGAAAATGTCATTCAGGTCGGTGAACTGAGTGCCGTCAAATCCGGCTGGCCCGCCTGCCGCACTTACGCCCTGGTGTCCATAGCGATCATAAGCGGCGCGCTTTTGGGCATCGCTCAATACCCCATAAGCCTCGGCGGCTTCCTTAAACAATTCCTCGGCCTTGGCATCATCGGGATTCCGGTCCGGATGATACTTCATTGCCAGCTTTCGGTAGGCGCCCTTCAGCGCCTGCTCGTCTGCCCCCCGGTCGACGCCGAGCACTTCGTAGTAATCGCGTTTACTCACCGCCATTGCCTAAATCTTCACGGCTACGCGCACCATGGAGGGGCGCAGCAACTTGCCGCGGAAGTGATATCCCTTTTGAAATTCGCCCAGGATTGCCTGGTCATCTGCATCCGGGCTCTCCACCCGATCGATTCCCTGATGCAGATTCGGGTCAAAATACTGACCTTCGGTCTGGATCGGCTCCAGCCCCAACTTTTCAAGATTCTCCTTCAGGCGGGCATGGATCAGCTCAACGCCCTTGGCATAATTCTCATCGGCGGTTTCCACCTTGATGGCGCGCTCAAAGTCGTCCAGGATTCCCAATAAGGCGCGCACGGTCTCAGCCGCGGCGAAGTCCACCGTTTCCTGACGCTCCCGCTCGCTTCGACGCCGGAAGTTTTCAAATTCGGCTTGCCGCGTCTGAGCCAGACGCATCATTTCCTGTTTCTCGGCTTCGAGCTTGGTGAGTTCCTGTTCCAGAAACTCAATCCTCGCCAGCGGTTCCAGTGCCGCAGCGCTCGATTCTTCAGAATGACCTTCATTGTGGGCAGCGTCGTGCATCGACTCCGTCATTTTCGATTCCTCTTGCTTTTGGATAATTGTGGCGGCGGTCAGGATTCGGATTCCGTGAGGGCTTGCCCCACTTCCATCACCGCCGCGATTGTGCGCAGATAATTCAATCTTAGCGGGCCGAGCACGGCGACTCGGGCCGCCATGCCCTCTCCCAGGCGGACTTGCAAGCCAATCAAGGCAAAATCGCTCAAAGCCGGGTGCGCGTCTCCGAGGCCAACCTGAATGGCAGGCCGGTCGGTTGAGCCTTGCAGAAATTGATCCAGCATCTGCAGCAATTGCTGCTTCTGTTCCAGCGCCTGAAACAACTCCCGCATCCGCTCACGCGTCAAATGAAGGTCCAGTCCTACCAGGTAAGCCGCTCCGTCCAAAAATATACGGGGTCCACCGGTCGCCCAGAACAGCCCATGCGAGTGAAAAACTTCCAGGCGCCTGAGCAGCGAATGATACTCATTGCGCTCATCGCGGAGACGATCCTCCAATGCGGCCCGCGCCTCTGCAAGCGGCCAGCCGCCAAACTCGCTGTTGAGGTAGTTGCGGATCTCGGTTAGCTCCTCTGGCTTGAGGCTCTGTTGCGTGCTCACCACCTGATTGCGAATCGCATGATCTGAAGTAACGACCACCATCAGATATTGCCTCTCCGCCAGCGGAACCAGCTCCACCTGCCGCAAAACAGGTATAGATTCCGGCAATGCCGCGGTAATGCCGACATTCTGGGCCATGCCTGTCAAGACATGCGAAGACTCTTCCACTCGATCTGGAAGCGAAGGAATGGCCTTCAGTTGCGCTTGCAGCTTGGAAACTTCCGCGGAATTGGGCCGGATTGCTCCCAGGGAAGACACGTAGATCTGAATTGCCATCGGGGTAGGAATGCGCCCAGCCGAAGTGTGGGGCTGCTTCAGCAATCCCAGTTCCGTCATTTCCGCCATCACATTGCGAATCGTTGCCGAAGAAGGAGCCGGGCCGGTAAATCGCCGCTGCGCAATAGCAGTCGAGGAGACTGCCTCACCTGTCTCCAGGTAAGCCTCAACGATCGAATTCAGGATAAAGCGCTTCTTGCCCTGCGGAAGAAATTGGCTTTGCGTGTCCATCTGTGAGCTTCTATTCACAATTCTACAGCAAACAAACCGCCAAATGATGCATTGCGAAGGGGTCTCGAAAAGAATTCTGCAACTCTATTAGCGTTATAAATCAATAGCTTAGGCAAAACCGCCAGGATTCGCCCTTGCCAGACCCCAAAGAGCAATGTTACAAATAACTCATGCGATGCGGTGGCCGCGACAAGCGCCAAAGCAAAGCAGGCAAGAAAAAGTAAAAAAGATCTTGCAAAACGCAGTCTACTTCGGTAGACTAACAAATGGCCGGAAACAAAAGGTAGTGAACGACAGAGCGGTAAGGCAAGCGACAGTCTGAAGACGACAGCAGCCGAGAACGCAGACACGAGTTCAACCGGTCATCGGGTAGAGTCCCAGCCAAGCTGGAATCAGACTCCCTCAGTAGTTACCTTCAAGTTCTTTAGTTTTTTACAAGTTCCAGGATGACTCCGGAGATGAGATTCTCCGAGTAGTTGCCTGAAAGCCCTTCGAGGCCGCCACGGCAGCACTGATGCAATCAGCAATGATGTGTACAGGCGCGTGGGCAGATCTTTGACAATCTGGTTGGACGCAAGTCTAAAAGAAACAGTTAATATAAACAGTTAATTCGTCAAGTATTGAGTTCAAGTAGTTGCGACCGAATCGACGCAAGTCGGTTCATCCAAAACAACAAACCGAGATTAAACGAGAGTTTGATCCCGGCTCAGAATCAACGCTGGCGGCGCGCCTAACACATG
>CAZECF010000150.1:0-3040 GCA_964510335.1 uncultured Bryobacter sp.
TGGCGCTATCAACCCGGCCAACCCGTCCGTTTTCGCATCCTTGCCATCCAGGACGGACATCCGGTTTCCGGCCTTCAGGCCACCTACAGCATTGGCCTTGAAAAGATGCCGCCTCGACTGGAGAAATCCGTCACCCTCACGGACGGGGAACTCACCGTCGATGCCGGTACGCTCAATCAACCCGGCTTCCTCCGCTGCATCGTGACAATCCAGAAAAACGGACGTACTTATCGTGGACTCGCCACCGCCGCCTTCCAACCCGAGGCGATCCAGCCCACGCAAACCGATCCTGCTGACTTTGACACTTTCTGGGCGGCCGGCAAGGAAGCCCTCGCCAAACTCCCCATCGACCCCAAACTCACTCCTTTGCCAGACTACGGAAACTCGACTGTCGACTGCTTCCATCTCAATCTGCAGAACGTCGGAATGGGCGCTGCACCCTCGCGCTTGTACGGAATCCTTTGCGAACCCAAAGCCGCCGGCAAATATCCTGCTCTCCTTAGTGTGCCCGGAGCCGGTGTTCGGCCTTACCGCGGTCTCGCCGCCATGGCGGCGCGCGGCATGATCACTCTCCAAATTGGCATCCACGGCATCCCCGTCACGATGGATCAGGCCGTTTATGATTCCCTCGGTGCCGGCGCTCTTGCCAACTACAACACCTTCGGCCTGGATAGCCGCGACCGCTATTACTACCGGCGTGTCTATCTCGGTTGCGTTCGCGCCAATGACTTTCTCACCGCTCATCCCAAATGGGATGGCGAGAACCTGGGCGTAACAGGCGGCAGCCAGGGTGGCGCACTGTCAATCGTTACTGCCGCGCTCGACCCGCGAGTAAAGGGGCTGGCTGCTTATTACCCGGCCTTGGCGGATGTCACCGGCTATCTTCAGAACCGTGCCGGCGGCTGGCCTCACATGTTCCGCGACACAGCCGGACCCGCCGCCCATCGAACCCAGGACAAAATTGAAACCACCCGCTACTACGATGTTGTCAATTTCGCCCGGCGCATCAAGGTGCCCGGTCTCTATACCTGGGGCTTTAACGATGAAACCTGCCCGCCCACTTCCATGTACTCGGCTTACAACCTGATAGCGGCTCCCAAGCGCTTAATGCTGGCTCTTGAAACGGGCCACAATAATGTTCCGGAGCAGGTTGCTGAAGTGGAAGCCTGGCTGCTGAAGATGCTCAAAATCAAGCCTGACGTCGTCAGGTAAGCTGTTCCAGCACCTTGCGCAACACGTTCTTCTCGGGCAGACCCACCAGGTTGGCAATGAAGCCAATCACCAACGGAATTCCCGCGGCCAGCTTGCCTTCAATCCAATTCATGGCTTTGCCGATGGTGGTGTATGCGAAGGCTTTTACGGCTTGCAGCACAAACTCCGTGACCGCAATCACTCCCCCCATCTTCAGGATCAGATAGCCGGAGCCCTGATTCACTTTTTGCACTGCCCACATTACCGCAGCATGGTTTTTCTTTGATGCCTTGATTGGAGTGTTGTTGCTCATTTCAGAATTTCCTCTACTTGCGTCGCGCAGATCCGATGCAAAATGGACCACTCGGCTTTCCCTTCGGCCAGGTCTCTGATATATCTAGCGTCAACCAGAGCAAAATGATCGAGCAGAAGTTTGGAATCCATATTTCCGCTATCTTCCGCTCCAGCCCTTCGCCGCCGCCTCAAGTTTTTGAAGCCGATGTCCGCAAAGAGCTAGGCAAGATCTTGCGCTCCGAGGTGGGGCGCGCTCTTGCAGCATCTCTCCGATACCACCAAAGTTCAATCACACTCATGCCCTATGAAGACGAGGGCTGCAATGCGCTTGAGGATGCAGCCTCAAAGGATTCCAACCATTCGGTTGTCCTCTTCTCGCCGGAAAAACTCCGTTCCGGTCCTTGCGCCAGTCGGCCGCACAATCACCGCAATGCCTCGCTCCCGCACGAGATTCTCTTTCACGAACTCGTGCATGCCTTGCGCCGAATCAGCGGCAAAATCCGTTACGTGCCTCTTGGCGGCACACTGTCGCAGTACCGGACTCGCGAAGAATTCTACGCCATACTCGCCACCAACATCTTTATCTCCGACCGCTCCAATCCCCAGAAGTCTGGCCTACGAGCCCACAACTACGGCCACCTCTCACTCGACAAAGAGCTCGCTTCCTCATTCGATTACTTTCGCCAGGGAACCCGCGTCTACCACCTCATCGCCAATTTCTGCTCGGAAAACCAGGGCTTCACTCGCATGCTGAGCCGCGCTCGCGCTTCCCACAATCCCCTCGCCGCTTACTATGGCAATCGAGGCCGGGCACTCGAAGCCGCTGCGGCTGGCGACGCCGAACGGGCCATTGAACTTGCCACCCCCATGGACTATTACTTCGATGCCGGTGTCTGGAAGCGCATCGTGCCCTTTCCCCGCTAATCCGTAGCCGTCAGGTTCCACTTCCGAATAACGCGCTGCTCCCGCTCCCAGCCCAGTATGCTCAGCGATGCCGTATTCAACGCCAGCATCCGCGCATCCCGTGCCACCAGTCCCAGGTAACAGCAGGCCAGTATCCGCAGGAAGTGTCCATGCGCAAAGATCGCCACATCGCCATCAACGGCCAGCGCCTTATCCAATACTCTTCCCGCGCGCTGGTAGACTTGCTCAATTGTTTCCCCGTTCGGAGCACCATTGCGCCAAACGGTCCAGTCGGCCCAGGTTTCGCGCATTTCATTCGCCGTCTTGCCTTCAAGGCTGCCGTAATTCCATTCCCGCAGATTCGGGTCTTCAATGGCTTTTTCGCCATACCCGGCCAGCTCACAGGTTCGCTTGGCCCGCAGTAACGGGCTTGTCAGCACCAGTTCAAAGTCTCTTCCGCCCAGTAGCTTCCCCAGTCCTCGCGCCTGTTCTTCTCCCTCAGGCAACAGGTCCAAATCCGTCCACCCTGTATGCTGCCCGCTTTGGCTCCAAGCCGTTTCCCCATGCCGCACCAACCAGATCTCATTGTTTGCCATCAGACCGCCTTCCGGATCGTAAACTCATATGCCGCCGTACCTACGATACCCCCTAA
>CAZECF010000151.1:0-2773 GCA_964510335.1 uncultured Bryobacter sp.
CACTTTGTCCTAAATAGCAATCCAGCCATTCCTAACCCCGATCCTGCGATGTGTGATAAATACGCCAGATTTCAATCCAATCGCCGCTCACTTTATAGACAACAACATAAGGCAGCGGCGTAAAGAAAAACTCTCTCGTCCCTTCGATCCGCCCCGGCCTGCCGCGAAACGCGGCATCTTTTAAGGCACGAACTCCTGCGTACAGCTTGCGCAAAGTCGGCTGGCGATACTGCGGGTAATGCGCGTTCAAATAATCGCTGATGCTTTGCAGGTCCGCAGCCGCCAGTTCTGTCCAGCGGATCCGCATCTACGAACGAAGCATTGCCTCAAATCGGGCATCCATCTCTTCTTCTTCGATGAACTCCTCCCGGTCAGCATAAGCTTTACCTTCCAGCACGGCAGCGCGAAAACGGGCGTCTTCTTCCAGCATCCGCAGGGCAGCGTCCTTCAACAACTCGCCCGCATCAGCCTTTCCGTCGCGGTGGGCAATTTGCGCCAATTGCGCTTCCTGCTCTTGCGTAAATTGAACTTCCATTTCGCTGTGCTCCTTCTTTTCACAATACTTGAATATCAAGGTGTCCGCCACGAATCACCAGCACCCCTCCGGATCATCATCAGCCTTAAGAAGCTCCAAACAACAAGGCCAGTTCAAAAGGTGAGACGGCGTCTCACCTTTTGAACAACATACGCCGCCCCACCTGCCAATAGGTTTCGATGAGGTAAGTGTTTACCGCCTGCACCGCCCGAACCCGGCCTTCCGTATACGTTCCCGAGATCTGTTCCAGTAGTTGCCGGTAGCTGTCAGTCCCCGTCAGTTCCATACAGCCCCCATTTTCTTGAGGTGCTCATCCACCCGGGCGGCCAGCTCGGCCACTTCCTCCGTCAGCTTCGGCAGGGGCGTGGCGTAGCGCTCCGCCAACTCGCGAATGCGTCCAGTGAGAGTCTGCGATACCCGATCCAGCTCGCCCTGCACCGCAGCCGCAAGATGCGTCATCCACTTGTCGTCCACCACCAGCGTTTGGATCTCCGCCTCGCTCAGCTTGGGGTAATGTTCCAAGGCCATCGTGTCGAGCGCGGCCTCCTGCTCCCGCACCGTCCGCTTGAGCGTGGTCTCACTCTCTGAAAGCTCCAGCCATTTCTTCAGTACGGCGATCTCGTCCTTGGCGTCTTTGTCACTCTTGATCTGCTTCAGCCGCGCAGTGATTTCGGCTTTAGCAATCTTTTCGAGCGCACCCAGGAAACCTTCCTCACCCCCATGCTCCTCTTCCAGTTCTGCCAGGCTTGCCGTCGTCCCTTCCAGTGTTGCTTGCCCAGCCTCAATGGCGGCCTGCTCCTGGGCAAAGTAACGAGCCACAATCAGCGGCTTGGGGATCAGATCGCAGGCCCAGCCCTTATCCCGCAGCTTGCCCTTCTTGTCAGTCTCGACAATTCGCGCTGGCACCGCCACCCAGCCGTCGGCGGCGATCAGGTAAGCGTCATCCTGCATCGTCTCAGCCCAGTAATCCATCAAGTGCTGGTAGATGTCATAGGCATCGAGCAGCGGTGCCTGCCGGAACATCCCGAGCAAATCCTCGGCAATCCCCTCAATCAACTCTTTGGGGTGCCCATCGATACCAAAGCCCGTGAGTCTCGGAGTGGTCGCCTTGCGCCATTCGGTAAACACTGCGCTTGCCTGCTGCTGAAACGCGCTGAACTCGGGGTGCCCCAGAATGGCGGGCTTCACTTCACTCAGAGGCAACGTGAGCCGCGCATACCCCGGCCGCCCCGCCGATTCAAACAAAGCGCTACGCACCGCTGGCATCACTTTCCAGTATTCCGATAGTGCGTCCAGATCCCGTTCCGGGATGCCGCCCCGCAGGTGGCCATCAATGTCCTGAAGGTCTTCCGGCTCGGCGCTGTCGATATAGCGCGGCAGATTGAGGTTGAAGTCGTTCTTGGGGTCCGCAATTTCAGCAAATGGCACCATCCGTGCATAACGCGGGCTGTCCGTTTGTTTGCTAAAGACATCGACAATGCGGTGGATGTCCTGCTCCCGCAGTCGATTCTTGTTGCCATCCTTGATAAAGCCCTTGGAGGCATCGATCATGAACACACCCTTGCGGGCCGTTGCATTCTCCTTGTCCAGCACCACGATGCAAGCCGGAATCCCGGTGCCGTAAAACAGATTGGCCGGCAAACCGATAATGCCCTTGAGATAGCCCGAGCGAACCAGTTGCTCGCGAATCACAGCCTCGGCATTGCCCCGAAATAGAACTCCATGCGGCAGGATGCAGGCCCCTTTACCGGTCGATTTCATTGAGCGGATGATGTGCAGCAGATAAGCGTAGTCGCCCTGCTTGGCCGGTGGCTCACCCCAGGCGAAGCGCTCAAACAAATCATCACCGGGCGTAAGGCCGGTGGACCAGGTTTTGTCAGAAAACGGCGGATTGGCGACGACATAGTCATAAGTGCGAAGCGCGTTCCCGTCTACAAACTTGGGTGCCGCCAGAGTGTTGCCCGAAAGAATGTTGGCGGTCGGAAAGTCATGCAGGATCATGTTCATGCGGGCCAAACCAGCCGTGGTCACGTCCTTCTCTTGCCCTTCGAGCGTGATACGTTTCCCCGCCTGCGCCGCCACCTTCAGTAGCAGCGAACCCGACCCGCAAGTGGGGTCATAAGCCGTCGTCGATGCCTTCGTGTTCTCGGGCGCAATGCCGATCACCTTCGCGATCACCCGGCTCACCTCGGCAGGCGTGTAAAACTCGGTATCCACCGGCGGGTAGATCACCACGCT
>CAZECF010000152.1:0-2532 GCA_964510335.1 uncultured Bryobacter sp.
TGAACTAAGCCGCGAAGCGGCAGGCGCGCCTGTGGCGCGCTGAGCAGAGGGGTGACTCCGGCGATCCGTCCGGGTCCAATAGAAGTCGGCTGCGACAACAGCCTACTTCAAAAATAGGAGCCAAACCTATGACCCCCTTACGCCAGCGAATGCTGGAAGACATGCGCCTGCGCAACTTCTCGCCGGAGACACAACGTAGTTATATCCATTATCTGAAGGATTATGCGAAGTATTTCGATCAGTGCCCGAGCGTGCTCGACGTGGAGGCGATCCGCGAGTACCAGCTTTATCTGAGCGAAGTCCGGCTGATGTCGCCGCAGAGCGTCAACTGCTTCACCGCAGCGGCGAAGTTTCTTTATCAAACAACGCTGGAACTGCCCTGGAGCAACGCGCACTTCCCGCGCCAGCGCACGCCCAACAGTCTGCCCGTGGTGCTGAGCCGGGAGGAAGTCGAACGGTTTTTCGCCAAGATCGGGATCTTGAGGCACCGCGCCGCACTGATGGTCTGCTACGGCGGAGGCTTGAGGATCTCGGAAGCCGTCAGGCTGAAGGTGAGCGACATCGACTCCGGCCGCATGGTGATCCGGGTCGAGCGCGGCAAGGGAGCCAAAGACCGCTACAGTGTACTGAGCCAGCGGCTGTTGGAAGTATTGCGAGTGTACTGGAAGCAACAGAAGCCAATGGAGTATCTGTTTCCGGGGCGCAAGGACAAGACGCACATGCGGCCGGAGACCGTGCAACAAATTTGCCGTGACGCGGCCTGGCTGGCCGGGATCGGCAAACGGGTTACGGCGCATACACTGCGTCACAGCTTCGCCACGCACTTGCTTGAAAACGGAGAAGACTTGCGCGTGATCCAGGTCCTGCTCGGGCATTCCCGCATCGATACGACGGCTCGATATACGCATGTCAGTGCGGCAAAGATCGCTTCGACTGCTTCGCCGCTCGACCAGATCCTCAACCCCAACACGCCGTTGGTCGAACAGCGCAAGCCAAGCCGCCCCCGCAAGCTCAAAGCCTGAGGCGTGTCCCGGCCCAGCCTCGAGCTGGCCGATATCTTCCGCCAACACGGCGAGTCTTACCGCCACAATCACGCGCTCTCGCTCGAGCAACTCAAGCCGATGCGCGCCATCGAGACCTGCCGCACGGCCGCCCTCGGCGGTCATGTCGAAAGATGCGGCCATTGTGCCCATCAACGCATTGCCTATAACTCCTGCCGCAACCGCCACTGCCCGAAGTGCCAGACCCTGGCCCGCGAGCAGTGGCTTGAGCGGCGGAAGGGCGAACTGTTACCAACCACTTACTATCACCTCGTCTTCACGCTGCCGCCAGCCATCGCACAACTGGCACTGCAGAACAAGAAGGCGGTCTACAACATCCTGTTCAACGCCAGTGCCGGGGCGCTGCTCACCATCGCCCGTGATCCCAGACACCTTGGAGCCAACATCGGCTTCTTCTCGATCCTGCACACCTGGGGGCAGAACCTGCTGCATCATCCGCATGTACACTGCGTCGTCACCGGTGGCGGCACCAGCCCGGACCAACAGCGCTGGGTCCAATGCCGCAAGAACTTCTTCCTCAGCGTGCGTGTCCTGTCGCGCCTCTTCCGCAGGCTCTTCCTCGCTCAACTCGCCGAAGCAGACCTGAGCTTCCACGGCCAACTTGCTCCCCTCAACAACAGGGCGGAACTCAAGCACCACATCGCCAAAACCCGCAAGCAGGACTGGGTGGTCTACGCCAAGGCACCCTTCGGGGGGCCAGAGAAAGCGATCGAGTATCTGGGCCGTTACACGCACAAGGTAGCGATCACCAACCACCGGTTAATCAGCGACAGCTGCGCGAAGGTGAGCTTTCGCTACAAAGACTACAACTCGGCCGACCCGCAGCGGCAACGGGTGATGACGCTCGATACGGATGAGTTCATCCGCCGCTTCCTGCTGCACACCATCCCGGCTGGCTTCCAGCGCATCCGCCACTACGGGCTTTATGCCAACCGCAACCGGGAAGCCAATCTGAAGCTCTGCTGCGAACTGCTCCTGGCACCAGCGCCCTCTCCGCTCCCTTCGCCCGGCGAGCCTGTAGCCGGGATCATCGAGGCGGCATCGCGCTGCCCCAACTGCAAGCTGGGGATGATGTTGCGCGAGATGAAGCTATATCCCATCCGCTGGCCAGCCAGACCACCCTGATATGCAGAACACGATCCAAGATCCCGGCGCGCCAGAGAACTCCCGTCCGGGAGCAGGCCGGACCACGCCCACACTCCAGTGCTCGCGGGGAAAACTCGTGGGTGCCACACCATGGAAGACAGTCTGCGAGCTTCATCCCGAGACTTGCCTCCGCTCAAGAGCTCGAATCGAGGCAGAATGCGCTCCAACCTGCCTCGTACGCCGCATCAAGCCGAGTTCCAATCCCCATAGCCCTCAGCACCTCTTTGCGGCTTAGCTCAACGCACGTTCTCATCACCCCGACGAAAGGACAACCATGCCCATCCCCCCGCAGGGGTGGCCCGTCCGGCCGATGAGAACTTTATCA
>CAZECF010000153.1:0-2522 GCA_964510335.1 uncultured Bryobacter sp.
TAGGTCGGCATGACGATGAGCTTGTCATCGAGCATTGCAACGCGCACCGCGGCAATGTAGTGATGGAAGGGGAGATCGCTGATGGCCAGAGCGGCTCCGGCGCCAGTGAGGGCGAGAATGCCGGGGTCGCGTTCCGGGTCAGCCGAAATCACGAAGCCAACGATTTGTGTATCGTGGCGGTAGCCTTCCGGGAAGAGCGGGCGAATGGGGCGATCCATCAAGCGGGCGTTGAGCGTTTCTTTTTCGCTCATGCGGCCTTCACGCTTGATGTAGCCACCGGGGAATTTGCCGGCGGCGTAGGTATACTCGCGATAATCGCAAGTGAGGGGGAAGAAAGAAGCGCCTTCGCGCGGTTTGCGGTTGGAACAGGCAGTCGACAACACGACTGAATCTCCACAACGCACTGTTACTGAACCATCGGCCTGCTTGGCCATTCTGCCGGTCTCGATCGTAATCTTGCGACCATCGAGATCGATTTCTACTGCATGAATCATCCTGTGATTCCTCCTGAACGCGGCTGTGAAAGCAGACGCGGTGATCTTGACAAAGATCAAGGAGACGACGATATGAATACTGATTGTGTACTCTGTCCTCCGGGACAGAGATCAGGCAATACCCCAAAAACAGCAACAGCCGGAGAAGCGACTTCCGGCTGTTTGGTTCGATTCTTAGTTTACTTGCGAATCCCGAGCTTGGCGATCAGTGCCTGATACTGTTGGGGACTGCGCCCCTTGAGATAATCGAGCAACTTACGCCGCTGGGCGACCAGCAACAACAGACCACGGCGAGAGCTGTGATCTTTCTTATGTGTCTGAAAGTGTTCGGTCAGATACGTGATCCGCGCAGTGAGCAGAGCCACTTGCACTTCCGTCGAACCAACATCTTTTTTGTGACGCGCATGAGCGGCCACAATTTCATTCTTCGCTTCAACTGCCAATGCCATTTTAAGGGGGGTACTCCTCTTCGTTCCTTAATCAACTATTTGTTCAAAAACAGGTTAGCATAAACGCAATCGTTATGGAAAACTCACGGATTGCACTGGTGGCCGCTTTTCTGGCCGGTGGATTGCTGACGGCCGCATTGCCGGTCAGGACGGTTCTCGAAAAGCCCCGGGTGCGGGTACTGGAAACCACCTACTTGCCCGGCGAGCCCCGGCAACCCTACACGCGCCAAACGGATCAGGTGATTGTCTTTCTGGATGATTCCACCTATGAGCGCAAAGATTCGGCGACCGGCGAAGTGACCGTGCGGCAACGAAAGGCCGGCGAAGTGATCTGGCATGACAAAGGCGAATCTGCTCCGCAGCTGATCAACAAGGGCACCAAGCCGTATCGTACGCTGACAATCGAATTGCGTTAAATGCTCTTTGCGATTCTGATGCGTCTGGCGAGCCGCTGGCATGAGCCAATGGTGGCGGATCGCAAGCGGCAACTGCTCAGTCCGCTTTCCGGGAAAGTGCTGGAGATCGGCCCCGGCGATGGAGTGAATTTCCGCTACTACCCGCCCGACTTGGACTGGACGGGCTATGAGCCGAATCGCTGGCTGGCCGGGCGAATCCCGCCTCGAGCCACGGCGCGACTGCACATTGAACCCTATACCGGCCAGCCGGGCCAATACGACGCCGTGGTCTCGACACTGGTTCTGTGCAGCGTACCGGACGCGGCCGAAACCCTAGCAAAGCTCTACGCTGCGTTGCGTCCAGGAGGGCGCCTGGTATTTGTTGAGCATGTCGCAGCGGAAAGCGGATCTGCTTTAAGGAATTCCCAGGACCGCTGGCAACCGCTCTGGAGCCGCTGCGCGGGCGGGTGCCGCCCGAATCAGGACACGGCAGGCTTGATCGCGGCGGCTGGCTTTGATATCAATCAATTGGAGCGCTTCCATTTGCCGCTATCCCTTGCCTCACCGCACATTGCCGGGGTTGCCATCAAGCCATGAACCAAGAAGAACGCGCCCAGATCTGGGCTGAATTCAAACGAGCCAGCCAGGACCGCCGGCATGCCTTCCGCCAGCCGGTCGTGATGAGTGTCGATGAGGAGGGTTACCCTACCGGCCGGGTGCTAACGCTGCGCCATGCCGACCCACACCTGCACACCTTGCGTTTTCATGTCGACCGCAGAAGCCCAAAATTCGCCCAGTGGATGAGGCAACCGGTGGTAGCAGCGGTTTTCTACGATGCGCCCGAAAAATGGCAGGTCCGAGTTAAGGGAGTGGCCGATTTGCATGTTGACAATCCGATCGCCCGTGAGGCGTGGGAAGGCAATTCTCCGATGAGCAGACGAACTTACCTGACGAAGTTTGCGCCGGGAGCAGAGATTGGGGAGGACGACCCGGTCTTCCCGCCAGGTCTTGAGAAAAGACGGCCTACCGTTGAGGAAAGCGAGGCGGGCTACGAAAATTTCGCGGTGCTGCTGGTCGATGTCGTGGAACTCGATTCGCTGCACCTCGCCAAGGACGGACACGTTCGCTACCGGATTGAAGAAGAACAGCTTAAAGCCCGTACTGATCCATTGACAGGTTTGCCT
>CAZECF010000154.1:0-1719 GCA_964510335.1 uncultured Bryobacter sp.
TGGTCGCACATATAGTCTTTGTGGTTGACCTTCGAGTTTAGCAACTCCATGACGAGAGTTACCTTGTGCTGCTCGGCAAGTGGCATCAGTCGCTTGAGGCCGATGGCGCAGTTGGCCAAGCCGGTTTCATTATCCATGCCGTCGCGATTGCCGGAAAAGCAAATCAGGTTCTTGATGCCGGCTTTGGCTGCAAGAGGAATCCACTCGGAATAAATGCGGACTAGCTTGTCGTGGTGTTCCACGCGATTGAAGGACTTGGGAATGCCGCCGAGACCGTCGATATTGGGAGCCGTAGTCATTGCGCAGGTGAGGCCGTGCTTGGCAAGAGTCGGCCAATCTTCCGGAGCGAGCAACTCTATGGAACCGAGGCCGATACGCTTTCCGGCGATACAGAGATCTTCGAGAGAGACTTTCGGGTAGCACCATTTGCAGACCGAATGCTGGATGTTGCCTTTCAGTGGAGCAGCCTGCTGGGCGGCGGCGATGCGTTGTTGCAAAGAGAAAGCCACAGTCCCCAGGGCTGTGGCTTCCAGTAATGAGCGGCGAGTTGGCATGCCCGCCATCCTATCAATTTGCGAAACCGAGTTTGCGCATGAGGGCTTGCGGGTCCGGTTGACGGCCCCGGAAGTCCTGATAGAGGGCCATCGGCTCGCGGCTGCCGCCGGCGGAGTAGATGAACTTGTAGAGACGTTCCGCCGTGGCAGGGTCAAAGGGATTGCCGGCTTCCTTGAAGGCTTCAAAGGCGTCGGCGTCGAGCACCTGCGCCCAGAGATAGCTGTAGTAACCCGCCGCATAATCGTTCGAGAAGATGTGCGTAAAATGCGTGGAGCGGTGGCGCATGATGATCTCTCGCGGCATGCCGATTTCCTTGAGCCAGGCTTCTTCCTGTTCGCGGATGTCGAGGTTCTTCACTTCCGTCAGCAAATGCCACTTCATGTCGACAATGCCGCTTGACAGGAATTCCACCATGGCAAAGCCCTGGTTGAAGTTCTTGGCCTTTTCAATCTTGGCGATCAGTGCATCCGGAATCGTTTCGCCTGTCTGGTAGTGCTTGGCGAAGCGGGAGAGCACCTGCTTTTCCCCGGCCCAGTATTCAAAGAGCTGGCTGGGCAATTCGACGAAATCACGAGCCACATTGGTACCGCTGAAGTAGGGGTAGTGGACCTTTGACAGAAGGCCATGCAAGCCGTGGCCAAACTCATGGAAGAGCGTCTTGGCGTCGTCGTAGCTCAGCAGGCAAGCCTCGCCCGCAGCGGGCTTGTTGAAGTTGAGGTTGTTGATGATGATGGGCAGGACTTCGCCGCCCAGCATTTGCTGTTCGCGGAAGGAGTTCATCCAGGCGCCCGACTGCTTGTTGGGCTTGGCGTAGTAGTCGCCATAAAAGATACCAATGATCTTGCCGGACTTGTCCTTCACTTCCCAGGTGCGCACGTCCGGCTCGTAAACTGGCAGGTCCGTGCGGCGGACAAACTCGACCCCAAAGAGTTGCTTGGCAGAGTAGAAGGCTGCTTCAATCATGCGGTCGAGCACAAAGTAGGGCTTGATCTGCTCTTCATTCAGATCGTACTCGGCCAGGCGCACTTTTTCCGAGTAGTAGCGCCAGTCCCAAGGCTCAAGTGGACCTTCGATGCCGTCCTTCCGCATGGCAGCGGTAAGGGCTTCTGTTTCCTTTTTCGCGGTGGCAACGGCGGGCTTCCAGACTTTCTCCATCAGCGCCAT